>NZ_JBQTHN010000024.1:0-4797 GCF_052389815.1 Bradyrhizobium sp.
CGAGCAGTCGCGCCGCGAGATGGCCGCGCTGCAGAACGAGGTCGCGGGCCTGCGCCGTTTCGGCGCCGCCTCGCTCGACCTCGCCTTCGTCGCCGCCGGCCGTCTCGACGGCTATTGGGAGCGCAACTTGAGCCCATGGGACATCGCGGCCGGCCAGATCATGGTGCGCGAGTCCGGCGGCATCGTCTCCGGCATCGAAGGCAACGACGACGCGCTGACATCGGGCCATGTCGTCTGCGGCAACGAGTTCGTGCACGCCGAGCTGGTGAAAATATTGAAGCCGCTGTGAGCGGCCGACGATGCGCAAGGCCGCCATTGCAGCTGCAGCGGTTTTTTCCGCGCTGGTGCTGGCGATCTACCTCTGGCGCATCGAAGCGCTGCTGCCCGAGCGCGGCGACGCCACCTGCTTTGCGGCCGACTACAGCCCTCCTCGCCCGATCGACCTGTCCTCGCCGCGCGGCGACCGGCGCAGTGTTGGCGAGGTGAGCGCGATGCGGCTGAAGATCTCGCTCTCGCCCGGCGAACGCCCCTTCCGCGACGACCGCTCCGGCCGGCGCTATGACTGGCGCTACAGCCTCCGGCTCGACGCCCACCTCGCTGGCGCCGAGCGCCTCTCCACGTCAGCCATCTGCGAATGGAACGACACGTTCATCGACCGCATCCTGCCGGCCCTGTCCTGCTACATCGACTGCGACGGCGGCAGCGTCACCGTCTTGCGCAGGATCGGACAGAACGCGCTGTCGCTGCGGTTCGAGCCGGGCGAGCGGCTGAAGACCGGCGGTGCCTGCGGCGAAGGTCTGCCGCTGTTCATCGGAGCCGAGAAGGAGGCGAGGAGCTTGCCGGCGAGTGCGGTGGCGCGCTGTGACGGAGGCGATTGAGAATCCTCGAAGGTGCATCTGCGGTAAGCCCGACGCGGCGCAACGCTCAAATTTCGTTGCAAACTAGAGAAATTTAAATTAACGGTTGCATGTTGTACGCGTTTTTTGATGCATAACTCGGAATTATTGTTGTTTACCGTGCCTCCAGGGTTCAAGCGAGACGACCTTAGAAGTCGTTATGACGTCGCGACAATTGAGGAGGACGACTGGCACTCTTATTCGGGCAGACGAACCTCTGAATTTCTGACCAAGCAGTTGTCGCTGCTGGGGCCATCAGCCAGCCGTCTGCTAAACGCCGGCGCTGGCGTTTACGGAAACACGACGGGCCAATCGAGCGAAATATCAGTCGACTTATTCTCGACGCCCATAAAGGGGCGCAAAAATGCAGTTTGCGCGAGTGTCGAAAGACTACCCTTTTCCGATGCCTACTTTAGCTGCGTCCTGTGCGTGGGCGAAGTGCTTGCGTACTGCGATCCTGCAGCCGCCTTCTCGGAGTTCTCACGCGTCTTAGCACCGAGTGGGACTCTAATTTGCGATTTTGGAAGTAGCCGGAGCGCTACTCATTGGTTCAGTAGCACGTTCGCCCGAGCCGCCGACTTGGTTGTCGATGATTACAATGGCAGTCCGGAAAAGACGTGGCGCTACGATCCGAGGTACATATCGAGTCTGCTTCAATCGTTTGGATTGGAGACGAAGGCCACGTTAGGTGTTCACACTTGGTCAGCAATAGCGCGCCGGCTTGGCGCCACCTGCAGCCAAGCCCTTTTCGCCCAGGAGAAGCTCGATTGGATTCCTCTTCCCGCTAACTGGGCGGATCTTATCACGTTCGTTGCCGTGAAACGGACAGGCGAGCGATAACAACTGAGAAGAGTTTCCGAGAACTGTCGGTATCCTCACCCAAGCAATAGATCGCCGCCACCGCTAGGACGAATGGAATCAACAATAAGCTGCCGCCAAGCAACCATTGAGCACCCAGTAGAACTAACATGACGCCCAGTATTCTAGGCATCTTGGGTCCGAATATCTTCTCCAAAAGCGCGCCAATCCGCGGAGCGTGTGTTGAATATCGCGCAACAAGAGAGCGCTTGTCGTCGCCATCAGTTCCAAACGTATCGTCACCCCCGATGCGCGACACTTCAGCGGAGTACAGCTTCTCGATCAAGCTCTCACGCTTGCGAAAACTCTCGGGGTCCAGGAATGGCCGATCCCACCGCAAATAGTGCTTAAAATAGATGCATCGCAATATTGTTCGAAGTTCTGATGATTGAAGTTCGGTTCGTTTTGCGGGCAGAGAAATCATTAGGTCGGCCGGATAACTCAGCCCACCGTCGTAAGATTGGAGCACAGGATACCTGTAGTGAAAATCTACGGTCCGGAAACCGAGACGTTTGAAATATGAAATGAGCTTCTTGTCGGACTCCCACTGATCTCCCGAAACTCGCTTCTGGGCTACCTCGAATACAATGGTGAAGTCGGCCGAATAATTTTGGGAAAGAAACTCCTTGATTCTTTCAACAGCTGCACTCGGGGTCAGGCCGGCTCGTTTTTGATCTCGGATACAAAAATACTCAAAGAAGAAGACATGCTCCTCCCTGAAATAACTAAACTGAAGATATCCAACAACGGCCTTGTCGTGTTGAATGGCGAAACAGCGGAACTCATCAGTAAGGGCGTCCTTGCTGTGATCGATCCAATACAAGATTTGTCGCTCGGGATTCTGCGCTTCGGCGAGGATGGTTTCCCGATAGATGCTTAAGGCAGCGTTCAACCGGCCAACAGCTCGATCGGTCCGGTCAATCGGCTTTAGCTCCATTTTTGTACCAATAATTCCGAGTTATGTGCGGGTCTTCGGCAAAGATTGTCTTTTTCGAAATGAAAGCACTTCAATATTCACTCCCCGCGTCCCGGAGAGTGGCAATGCAGTTCTCGGTTGTGATCGATGCATTCATTCAATTTTGTGTTGTCGAGCGACGGTTGTCTCCGCACACCTGCGCGGCCTATCGTTTCGATCTCGCCGACTTTTCGAAATGGGCGCGGGTCGAGCTCAGGGAAATCTCGACGGGAAGCCTGAAATCCTACATGGAGGACATGGCGGAGCGGAAGTTGTCGACGGCGACGATCCGGCGGCGGCTGGCCTGTCTCAGGGCGTTCTTTCACCACGCCTGCGAGCAGTCGGGGACGCCGAACCCGTTCGACGGCTGGCGGCTGAGACTCGCGCGGCGGAAGCAGTTGCCGAAATCGCTGTCCAAGGTCGAAGCCTCATCGCTCTTGTCGACCTCGTCAATCTCCGGCGCCCCGGCAAAGCCGGCAGATCTCGCCATCGCCATCGCTATTCGGCTGATGGTTTCGACCGGCTTGCGTGTGGGCGAGCTTTGCTCGCTGCAAAGAGACGATGTGCTGTCGCAGGGCGCCGCCCTGCGAGTCAGGGGCAAGGGAGCCCGCGACCGGATCGCTTATGTCTCCGACGCAACGCTGTCGCAGGAGCTCACAATGCTGGCCGGACAGCGCGGCGACAACGTCGCGCTGTTCCAGAACCGCACGGGACGTCCGCTCCGACCGCACTCCATCCGAAGCCGCTTGCGCACCCTCGCGGAGCGGGCTGGGCTACGCCGCAAGCTGACGCCGCACATGCTGCGTCATACGGCTGCAACCCTGCTGATCGAAACAGGTGTCGACATCCGCTTCGTGCAGCGGCTGCTCGGGCATTCCAGCATCTCGACGACCGAGATCTATACGCATGTGTCGGACGAGGCGCTGCGCACGACGCTGGCGAGGGCGAACGTGTTGAGCACGCTCGCGTAACCGGACGCGCCGCTACTCCGCCGGCCGGTGTACCGCGTGCGCATCACCTGCAGCCTCGGCCTTCGGCTCCGCCCTTTCCCGATCCCCGGCCAGCACGCGCTGCACGCTGACGAAGAACACCGGCACCATCAGCAGCGCCAGGATCACCACCGCGATCATGCCGCCCATGACGCTGGTGCCGAGCGCCTGCTGGCTGGCGCCGCCGGCGCCGGTGGCAATCGCCATCGGCAGCACGCCGCAGACGAAGGCGAGGCCTGTCATCAGGATCGTACGGAATCGAAAGCTACAGGCTTAGATCGTGGCTTCCACCAGCGGCTTGCCCTGCGCGCGCAAATCCTTGGCGAATTCGATGATGAGGATAGCGTCTTTTGCCGCCAGGCCGATGATGGTGATCAGGCCGACGGTGAAATAGACGTCGTTCGACAGGCCGCGCATGGTGGCGGCAATGACCGCGCCGCAGATGCCGAGCGGTATCGTCAGCAGCACGGCCAGCGGGATGGTCCAGCTTTCGTAGAGCGCCGCAAGCAGCAGGAACACCACGAACACCGAGAGGCCCAGCAGGAACGGCGCCTGCGAGCCAGACAGCTTTTCCTGCAGCGACTGCCCGGTCCATTCGTAGCCAAAGCCGCGCGGCAGCTTGTTCGCCAGCCGCTCCATCTCGGCGATGGCATCGCCCGAGGTGAAGCCGGGTTTTGCCTCGCCGGAGATACGCACCGCGGGATAGTAGTTGAAGCCGGCGATCTGGGTCGGGCCTTTCTGCCACTGCACGGTGGCGAACGCCGAGAACGGCACCAGCTGGCCGCGGCTGTTCTTGACGCTGTAATTGAGGATGTCGTCGGCATTCATGCGGCTGCCGCGATCGGCCTGCACGATCACGCGCTGCATCCGCCCGCGGTTCGGAAAGTCGTTGATGTAGTTCGAGCCGAGATTGGTCGAGATGGTCTGGTTGATGTCCTCGAAGGTGACGCCGAACGCGCCGGCCTTTTCGCGGTCGATCATCAGGTTGACCTGCGGCGCCGGCGGCAGGCCCTCGATATAGACCTTCTGCAGGATCGGGCTCGCATTGGCCTGCGCCACCATCTGGTCGGCGGCGGCAGAGAGCGCCGCAAAGCCCTTC
>NZ_JBQTHN010000025.1:0-6609 GCF_052389815.1 Bradyrhizobium sp.
TTTGGTTCGGTCGGACATGCTTCGCGGACGGGCAGGGTTGCAAACACCACGTTGCATCGAACCGGCATTGCAGTTAAGCAACTGAGATGGAATGGAAATTCTCCGTCGCCCCGATGATGGACTGGACTGACCGGCATTGCCGCGTCTTCCATCGCCTGATGTCGCGCCGGGCGCGGCTTTATACGGAGATGCTGACCACGGGCGCCATCCTGCATGGCGACCGCGCCCGGTTGCTTGCCTTTGACGCCAGCGAGCATCCGGTGGCGCTGCAGCTCGGCGGCTCGTCTCCGGCGGATCTCGCCGAGGCCGCGCGCATCGGCGAGGGCTTTGGCTATGACGAGATCAATCTCAATGTCGGCTGTCCGTCGGACCGGGTGAAGGACGGCCGCTTCGGCGCCTGCCTGATGGCCGAGCCTTCGCTGGTCGCCGATTGCGTCGCCGCGATGAAGCGGGCGGTCAACTTTCCCGTCACGGTGAAGTGCCGCATCGGCATCGACGACCAGGATCCGGAATCGTCGCTGGACACGCTCGCGAGCGCCGTGGTCGCGGCCGGCGCCGACGCGCTGGTCGTGCACGCGCGAAAGGCCTGGTTGAACGGGCTGTCGCCGAAAGAGAACCGCGACGTCCCGCCGCTCGATTACGGCCGCGTCTATCGGCTGAAGACGGCGCTGCCCGACGTGCCCGTCATCATCAATGGCGGCATCGTCGGCATCGAGGAGGCGAGGGAGCATCTCGCCCATGTCGACGGCGTGATGCTGGGACGCGCGGCCTATCAGGAGCCGTGGCGGCTGCTCGCCGTCGACGCGGAGCTGTTCGGCGAGACGGCGCCGTACGCCTCGATGAAGGACGTGTTCGAGGCGATGGAGCCCTATATCGTGCGCGAGCTCGGCTCGGGCACGCGGCTGCACGCCATCACGCGGCACTTCGTCGGCGCGTTCCATGCGGTGCCGGGAGCCCGTGCCTTCCGCCGGCATCTCGCCGAGCATGGCGTGAGACCGGGCGCAGGGATCGACGTGCTGCGCGAGGCGGTCGCGCTGGTCCGCGAGCGCCAGAGCACCTCACTTGCGGCGTGAGACTTCGGGATAGCCGTGCAGCATCAGCCTGTCGGAGCGCACGCCCCAGCTCTCCAGCCGGTCGAGAAAGCTCATGCCGAGCAGGTTGGTCTTCATGTGTCCGCGCGGCACCACCAGCGCCGGCACCGATTTCTCGGTGAGCTTGCCGACTGAGAGACGGTCCAGCGTCAGCCGCGCCGCCTTGGCGTGACCGCCGGCGGTTTCCAGGTCGACATTGTATTCCAGCATCTCGACCGGCACGCCGATCGCCTTCGCTGTTTCCCAGGTCAGCACGACCGAGGTCGCGCCGGTGTCGATCACCATCGGCGCGGTGACGCCGTTGATCCTGGCCTTCAGCGAGAACTCGCCGCCCTGGCCACGCGGGATCTGCACCGGAGGCGGCGCCGACAGGCTCTTCTGCCGCAGCATGTGCGAGATGCTGTCGCCCGCGCGCGACAGCCGGTCGGGATCGCCATAGGCCACCACCGCGCCGGCGGTGCCGGCCAGGAAAAGGCCGATCAGCAGGATGCGGATCATGCGGCCGCTCCCGCAGGGCTTAACGCGATTGCGTTCGCTGGCGCGGCTGCATCGGCGTCAGGCCGGCTTCCGCCATGCGCGCCGGCAGTTGCGCCATGACGGCGGCCCGCTCGGCGCCGTCCATGGCCGACCAGCGCGCGATCTCCGGCAGCGTGCGGCCGCAACCGAAGCAGAGGTTCGTTCTGGGATCGATCTGGCAGACTGAGGTACACGGCGTTTCCAGGCTCATCGTTGCATAGTGGAGGAAACTTCGACGCCAGCGCAAGCGGGGCGGCTACAACCCTGTTCCCGCGCTCATGATCGGCTTGTGACGCGGGCGGCGTTTCTCGTCGGTGACATCGGCGTTCTCCGGCTGTAGCGGCGGGGCTTCATCGGTCATCGGGCCGAGCGCCGACATCACGCGCTCCGGCGGGAAGGTGATGATCACCTCGGTGCCGATGCGCACCTTCGATTTCAGCGTAAAGGTGCCGCCGTGCATGTCGATCAGGCTTTTTGCGATCGGCAGGCCAAGGCCCGCGCCTTGCTCCGCCGACTTGATGGAATTGGAGCCCTGGCCGAACGAGGCCAGCACGATCGGGATCTCGTCCTCGGGGATGCCGGAGCCGGTGTCCTTGACGCTGAGATATTGTCCGCCCGACGCGGTCCAGCCGGCCTTCAGCCAGATTTCGCCGCCGCGCGGGGTGAACTTGATCGAGTTGGACAGCAGGTTGAGCACGATCTGGCGGATGGCGCGCTCGTCGCCCCAGATCTTCGGCATGGCGCGCTCGAACACCTCGTGGATGGTGATGCCGCGGCTGGAGGCGCGCAGCTTCAACAGGTGATGGCAGTCGGCGACGATGTTGACCAGCGACACCGCTTCCTCGTTGAGCTCGTAGCGGCCGGCCTCGATGCGCGACAGGTCGAGGATCTCGTTGATCAGGTTGAGCAGGTGAACGCCGGAATTGTGAATGTCGGCGGAGTATTCCTTGTAGACGGGCACGCTGTGCACACCGAAGATTTCGCTCTTCATCACCTCGGAAAAGCCGAGGATGGCGTTGAGCGGCGTGCGCAGCTCGTGGCTCATCTGGGCGAGGAAGCGCGACTTGGCGACGTTGGCGGATTCGGCGCGGTGGCGCGCCTCGTCCGAGATCGCCTTGGCCTGTTCGAGCTCGCCGATCAGCGCGTCCTTTTCCGCGCGCGCTTCCAAGGTCGCCAGCGTCGTCGAGTGCAGGCGGTGGGCGAGCAGGGCGAAATAGCCTTCTGCGGCGAGCGCCAGCACCGCCAGCACGTAGTTGTCGAGCGTACCCGAGAGGATGAAGTTGAGCGCGATCGCCGCCGTCACCGGCGCGGTCGCGGCCAGCGCCGCAATCGGCAGGCTCGCCGCCAGCATGCTGGACACCGCGATCACCAGCAGCATCAGGAACATCATCAGCGTGTTGGAGGCGACGTCGAGGCCCGCGGGGCGGATCAGGATCGCGGTCCAGGTCAGGCCGTAGAGCAAATCGAGCAGCACGAAGCGCGTGCGCCATTTGCGCGTCGAAGGCAGCGACGGCGGCGCGGCGAGGAACTTCGCGCAGCTGCGGATGATCGCGGCATGGATGCACAGCATGCCGCAGGTCCAGGCCGCCGCCGACACCGGCTGCATCCAGAAGCCGAACAGCACGCCGGTCGCCACCACCAGCAGCATGACGACGAACGACGCCGACATCCGTGTTTGTGCGTACTGGCGCAGCAGTTCCGTATCGAAGGCGGGGCGGGTGCCGCTGGTCGACGTTAACCGGTCGCGCGCCTCGCGGACCCGCTGTGCCGCCACGCGCCGCGCATTGACGGGCGCTGCGGGGGCAGGATCGGCCGGAAGCTGGACAACTTCAGGCTTTTCAGCGGGTTTACTCATCCAGACAACACAATTGCGCCCGCGAACCGCGCGGACTTTTGCATCGTCTATCTGTGGGCCCAAATCATTAAGCGATGCCTTAAGAAGCTAAAAATTCCCGTTAACGCGGGGTTAAATTAACTCTTTGGCATCGCCGCTCGTCACCGCTCCAGACGCGCCATCAGGCTGCAGGTGTCCCAGCGTTTGCCGCCCATCTTCTCGACCTCGGCATAGAACTGGTCGACCAGCGCGGTGACCGGCAGGTTGGCGCCGTTGCGGCGGGCTTCGGCGATGCAGATCGACAGGTCCTTGCGCATCCATTCCACCGCAAAGCCGAAATCGAACTTGCCCTCGGTCATCGCCTTGTAGCGGTTCTCCATCTGCCAGGACTGCGCCGCGCCCTTGGAGATGGTGTCGATCACGGCGGCGACGTCGAGGCCGGACTTCTTGGCAAAATGGATGCCTTCGGCAAGGCCCTCGACGAGGCCGGCGATGCAGATCTGGTTGACCATCTTGGTGAGCTGGCAGGCGCCGGCAGGGCCGAGGCGCTTGCACATCCGCGCATAGGCCGAGTTGATGACCGGCTCGGCCGCGGCATAGGCATCCTCGTTGCCGCCGCACATCACCGTGAGCACGCCATTCTCGGCGCCGGCCTGGCCGCCGGAGACGGGGGCATCGACGAATTTGAAGCCGCCCTTGGCAGCTGCAGCGTCGAGCTCGCGCGCCACTTCAGCTGATGCCGTGGTGTGATCGACGAAAACCGCGCCCTTCTCCATGCCGGCAAAGGCACCGTCGGCGCCAACAGTCACTGCGCGCAAGTCGTTGTCATTGCCGACGCAGCACATCACGAAGTCCTGGCCCTCGGCGGCAGCCTTCGGCGTTGCGGCGGTCTTGCCGCCGAACTTTTCCGCCCATTGCTTCGACTTGGCGGCCGTTCGGTTGTAGACGGTCACCTCATGGCCGCCTTTTTTGACGAGGTGTCCCGCCATCGGAAAACCCATCACGCCGAGACCGAGAAAAGCGACTTTCGCCATCGTTGATACCTTGGGAGTTTGGCCGCCGGCCTTGGGAAACCGGCCGCGGCGGTTCTTGGAGGGAGGCCGCACCATAACCCCTGCGCAGGGGAGGGCAACGGCTTCGTTTGGGCGAAATGGCTGGTTTCATGCTATGATTGCCGACCAAAACCGCATCTCAAAAACGGCTTCGAAAAAAGGGAGTGTTTCGCATGGGCGTGAGCGTCGGTGTGCTCGATCATTTCAATATCCGGACCCGGAAACTCGCCGATACGGTCCGCTTCTATGAGGATATCCTGGGTCTCGAAAAGGGCCCGCGTCCCAACTTCGCGTTCCCCGGGGCGTGGATGTACAGCGAAGGCAAGGCTGTCGTGCACCTCGTCGACATTTCCAGGACCGACGAGGCACAGAAGCCGGATTCCGGCGTTGTCCATCACGTTGCCTTCGCCTCGACCGGCTTTGACGGCATGAAGCAGCGCCTGCAGGCGAAGGGCATGGCGTTCGACTCCCGGCAGGTGCCGGGCGGCGACCTCTGGCAGATCTTCGTCGACGACCCCAACGGCGTCATGATCGAGCTGAACTACGAGGCCGCCAGGGAAGTGGGCTCCGCAGCGCCGGTCGAGCGGCGGGAAGATATGGGCGCGAGGTAGCATTTCCCGCGCAACCGCTCTATAGGCGCTTCCGGAACTGGTTTAGGAGATGCGCCTTTGAGCGTGACACAGCAGCAGGTTATCGATGCCCTCTCCAAGGTGATGTCGCCGCGCGGCGTCGCCTTGCCCAACGCCAATGTGCTCTCGGCGATCACAGTCACCGACGGCAAGGTGTTCTTCTCCGTCAATGTCGATGCCGCCGAGGCGCGGGCCTGGGAGAGCGTGCGGGCGCAGGCTGAAGCCGCGGTGCGCGCCATCCCCGGCGTCACGGTCGCCATGATCGCGCTGACCGCCGAGCGCAAGCCCGGCTCGGCCACGCCGCCGCCGGTGCCGCAGCCGCAACGGCATGCCCCGAGTCATTCACATTCGCATGGCGGCGTGCAGCCGGCCGCGTCGCATCGCCCGCCCCAGGGCGGACAAAGCCCGATGTCGAAGCAGGCGGAGATCCCCGGCATCGCCGCCATCATCGCGGTCGCCTCCGGCAAGGGCGGCGTCGGCAAGTCGACCACCGCGCTCAACCTCGCGCTCGGTCTTCGCGACCAGGGCCTGCGCGTGGGCCTCCTGGACGCCGACATTTACGGTCCCTCGGTGCCGCGGCTGACCGGCATCCACGACAAGCCGCAGCTCAATGCCGACAGGAAGATGATCCCGATCATGCGTTTCGGGCTTGCGG
This sequence comes from Bradyrhizobium sp., assembly GCF_052389815.1. Lineage (GTDB taxonomy): Bacteria > Pseudomonadota > Alphaproteobacteria > Rhizobiales > Xanthobacteraceae > Bradyrhizobium. The sequence continues at coordinate 5,778 of NZ_JBQTHN010000025.1, forward strand.
TGATGTCGATCGGATTCCTCGTCGAGGAAGAAACCGCGATGATCTGGCGCGGGCCGATGGTGATGTCGGCCATCACGCAGATGCTGCGCGACGTCGCCTGGGGCACGCTCGACGTGCTGGTCGTCGACATGCCGCCGGGAACCGGCGATGCGCAACTCACGCTGGCGCAGAACGTGCCGCTGAAGGGCGCCATCATCATCTCGACCCCGCAGGACCTGTCGCTGATCGACGCGCGGCGGGGCCTTGCCATGTTCAAGAAAGTCAACGTGCCCGTGCTCGGCATCGTCGAGAACATGAGCTACTTCGTGTGCCCGAAATGCGGAGCACGTTCGGACATCTTCTCCCACGGCGGCGCGCGCCATGAGGCGGAGAAGCTTGGCGTCCCCTTCCTCGGCGAGGTGCCGCTGCACATGGAGATCCGCTCGAAGTCGGACGCGGGCCAGCCGGTCGTGGTCAGCATGCCGGGCTCCGAGCACGCCAGGATCTACCGCGACATCGCCGCCAGGGCCTGGGAGGAGCTCGAAAAGGATCTCGGCAGCCGCCGCCCGGCGCCCCGCATCGTCATCGAATAGCAAGACGAGGCGGCTTGCCCCGCGGAGCGTGATCGGGAGGCATCCGGCTAGACCAGCCGATCGCGGAACAGCGGGATCGGCTGGCGCGGGGCGACCTCGGGAGCAGGCGGCAGCTCGTGCGAGTGGACATCGTGCGCCGAATGGCGTCTCAGGATGTCGAGCGCCTTCCTCTCGTGCTCCATGTTGCGGGTCCTGACCCAGAGCAGGATTCCGCCATGGGCGAGGTGCTCGTTCAGGTGCTTGGCGTGCTCGCTGCCGAC
>NZ_JBQTHN010000026.1:0-18387 GCF_052389815.1 Bradyrhizobium sp.
TTGATGGTGTGAACCAGCCGGAAAATGTTGTCCAGGATCCTGGCGTTGTTCGGCTCCTGCTCGAACCGAACCAGCTGATTGTCGACCGTGTCCAGGCTCTCGCTCGTCTCGGTCAAAAACTCGCGCATGAGATCGTCCATCAGCGTCGCCTTCCAGTTTGACGGAACTCTCCAGCAATCGTTAGCTATCTCATTTCACGACCGCGTTAATTTCACGCTCCGTGCAAATACGGATTTTGAATCAATGCAACTGCAGGCGAGGCCGCCGCGTCCGGCAACTTTAGAAAACGATTTTTGTAAAGTGCCGCACGACGCACTGCGGTTGCAGGCAGGATCGGCGTCTGGCCGCCACGCAATGCCAAAAAAAACGGCGGGGTTTCCCCCGCCGTCTGTTTGACATCGTGGCTACGCCGCTTAGCGGAGCAGCTGCAGCACGCTCTGCTGCGACTGGTTGGCGAGCGCCAGCGCGGACACCGCGATCGACTGGCGGGTCGACAGCGCCTGGCTGTTCGCCGCTTCCTCGTTGGTGTCGGCCAGCGTCAGGTTGGACGAGCCGGTCTGCAGCACGTTGATCAGGTTCTTGGAGAAGTCCTGACGGATCTGCACGATCGACAGGTTCGAACCGAGGGCGGACGCCTGGGAGCGCAGCTGGGTCGAAGCGGAGCTCAGGCTGGAGATCACCTTGTTGGTCGCGGAGTTGTCGATGAAGTCGGTGCCGCTGACGAGGTCCGCCAGACCAAGACCGGCCGCGTTGAACGACACGCCAGTGATGCTCAGCGTCGACTTGCCGGTTTCGTTGAACGTCAGCTTGAGCTGATCGCCGCCGAGCAGGTTGACGCCGTTGAACGAGGCGTCTTGCGCGGTGGTGGTGATCTGCGACAGGATGCCGTTGAACTGGCTCACCAGGTTGGAGCGGACGGCCTGCGCCGAGATGTCGACGACCGGGGCCGAGGCCGTCGTGAACGTGATCGCGCTGGTCAGCGTGCCGCCGATCGCACCGCCAGCGGTCGCCGAACCGAGGGTCGACGAAGCATAGTCGTTGGTGGTGGAGATCGTCAGCTTGCCGGTCGAGTCGACCGTCGCGCCGAGGTTGTTGGCCAGCAGCGCGGCGTTGAGCTGGTCGAGGGTCTTGACCGTGCCGTTGGAGCCGTCGCCGAAGGTGACATTGACCGCGGTGCCGCCGTTGAAGGAGCTGAAGGTCAAGGTCTTGCCGGAGAGGCTGCCAGCCGCCGCGGTGCGGCCCGCGGTGAACGAGGTGCCCGTGCCGGTGTTGCCGGTGAGGCCAAGCACCGAGAGCGCATTGCCGGTGCCGATGATCGACAGATCGGCGGTGGTGCCGGTCGAGAGCTGCAGCGCGCCGGCCACGATCGAGGACTTGGTCTGGCCCGAAGCGGTGGCCAGGGTGGCGGTACCGGCGGCATTGGTCGCCGTCTGCACGCCGGTGGCGAGGTCGATCGCGTTCAGGATGTCGGCGATGGTGCCCTGCTGCAGGTAAACGGTCGAGTTGCCGCTGCCGTCGGTGACGATGTTGCCGCTGACGCCGGAACCCGTCGCAACGTTGGCCGCCGCCGGTGTCCCCGCGTTCTTGAAGGTGATCGTCTTGCCGTTCACCGTCAGCGTAGAGCCGTCCTGGATCAGCGTGCCGAGGCTGGTCGTGCTGGTGGTGCGGTTCGCGGAGACGGTGGCGTTGCCGGAGCCGGTGGCGGTGGTGAGGCCGAGCGCCTTGAGCGTATCAGCCTTGCCGACGACCGAGAGGTCGGCACCGGTCGAGGTGCGCAGCGAGATCGCGCCCGCCGCAATGGAAGACACGGTCTGGGCGGCGTTGGTGGTGATGGTGGCCGCACCGGCGGAAACGACAGCGTTCCTGACGCCGCTGGCGAGGTCAACCGCGGTCAGGATGTCACCGACCGTCGCGGTCGAATTGGTGGCGCTGGCACCGAGATAGATGATCGAGTTGCCAGAGCCGTCGGTGGCGATGTTGCCGCTGACGCCGTAGCCGGTCGGGGCGTTGGCGGCGGTCGGGACCGCGCCGGACTTGAAGGTGATGGTCTTGCCATTGACGGTGACGACGGAACCGTCGGTGAACTTCGTGTTGGCGCCAGTGGTAAGGCCGGCGGTGGCGAGGGCCGCGCCGTCGCCGTAGATCAGCGTGGTCGCGGTGATCGCGGCGGGAACGCCCTGGTTGTCCTGGACGACGGAACCAGTCACGACGCCGATGGTGCCGCCGAGCGTGGTGGCCGCGGTTGCCGCGGTGGTGCCGCCGGCCGCGCCGGAGAACAGCACGTTGGAAGACGCGGTCGCGCTGGTGTAGGTCGTGGTGCCGCGCAGGTCGCTCGAGGTGGCGCCGGTGATCGTCGCGGAGACGTTCGACTTGGTGGAGTAACCGACCGCGCTCTGCAGCGCCTGGTTGGCGATCGACTTGGCGGTGTCGACCAGCTTCTGCAGCGAGGTGATACCGGTGTTGGCGGCCTGCAGCACCTGCACGCCGTTGCTGATACCGTCCAGCAGATTGTTGATGTCACCGGCGCGGGAATCGAGCGACTGCGCGGTGAAGAAGTTGGTGGGGTTATCGAGGGCCGTGTTGACCTTCTTGCCAGTGGCAAGGCGGTTCTGCGTCGTCGCAAGCAGATCAGCGGTCGACTGCAGCGAGAGCAGGTTCTGGCGAACCGACGCGGAAAGTACGATTCCAGACATATCTTCATCCTTCTGGGTTGAAAGCCAATTCTTTGACCTTCGCATCGATACCCACGAGACTTTAACAAGGTCTCAACGCGTAGGCTCACATTGTACGCAACGGGGTGAGCCCCGTGATACTGCGGGTAAACAGTAGGGGAACTTGCTTAACGAAGGGATAAAGGCCAAGCTTATTGGCAAGCGACAAATGCCATTTGGCCCCGCAGCGGAAGCCATAGCCATTCTCTGTGGATTGCTCTGTGGATTGGCTTCTAGACACTCAATGATAACCGTCACCGGCGTGAACGGCTTGCGCAGACAACAAGTCGTCCCGAGCTCAAGCGCCATCCGCAGAAAATCCGGCGCGGGCGAGGACTAACTTGCGCCACACGCGCGCAAAACCCTCTTTGCGGGATGGCGCTCGCCACCGCGCTCGCATCGCAACCCGGCGTCGTCTGCTCGTTCAGACGATGCGCTATTTTAGCAGTTTATCCCATACGCCGGATATCGTACATATTGGACTTGGGGGCAGCCAGCCGACCGCCCGCCATGCCCCCTTCAGGGAGGCACCCCGTGACTCCGGTTCCGCGTCCACCCAATGGATTCCTGGCGTCGCTGTCCGAAGACGATTTCGAACTCGTCCGTCCGCATCTCAAGACCGTCGACCTCACCCCTGAACTCGTGCTGGTCGACGTCGATGAAGTGCTCAAGCGCGCCTATCTTCCGCATCGCGGCGTGATATCGCTGGTCGTCAGGCTCGCCAGGGGCGAGCACGTGCACATCGCGATGGTCGGCCGCGACTCCATTTTCGGATCGTTCTCGGCGTTGGGCGACCCGACGGCGCTAAACGGTGCAGTCGTGCTGGTACCGGGCGTCGCGTCTACCATAGAGATCGAGCGGCTCCGCGCTGCGGCGGACCAGAGCGCCACCATGCGAAGCGAACTGGTGCGGCACGCGCTCGCCGTCTACGCACAGGTGCAACAGACCGCCGGATGCAACGCGGCGCACACGGTGGAGTCGCGGCTCGCACGATGCTTGCTGCAAATGCGCGACCTGTCCGGCAGCAACAAGCTGATCCTGACCCAGGAGGCGATGGCCCAAATGATCGGCGCGCGGCGCAACAGCGTCTCCCTGGTGGCATCGACCCTGCAACAGGCCAATTACATCCATTACAGCCGGGGACACATCGAAATCACCAACCTCGAGGGCCTCGGCAAGACCTCATGCGAATGCTACGCGCAGGTCAAGGCGCAATACGAACGGCTGATCCGGCCCCGCGTCTTCGCCTGACTGCCGACGCCGGCAATGGGTCGCAGGTATAACCACGGGCCCGCTTCAAACGGCGCGATCCGCAGGTCGCGCCATTAACGCGCTGTTCAATGGCCGCTGCTAGTCGTTGTCCGGAAACGGGGGAGCGTCGATGGGCTCCCTCGAATGCCGGGAGCGGGTCCGTTCCGTATTCGGCAGTTCGCGACCGGTGCGGAGGGAAAGACATGAGCTTTGACCTGGCGATGCCGATCCTGGTGGTCGACGATTACGCGACCATGATCCGCATCATCCGCAACCTGCTGAAGCAGATCGGCTTCGAGAACGTCGATGATGCGAGCGACGGCTCGAGCGCGCTGGTCAAGATGCAGGGCAAGAAATACGGGCTGGTGATCTCGGACTGGAACATGGAGCCGATGACCGGCTACGACCTGCTGCGGGAAGTCCGCGCCAATCCGGAGCTATCGCAAACCCCTTTTATCATGATCACGGCGGAATCCAAGACGGAAAACGTGATCGCCGCGAAGAAGGCCGGCGTCAGCAACTACATCGTCAAGCCATTCAACGCCGCCACGCTGAAGACCAAGATGGAAGCGGTGTTCGGCGCGTGAGCCATGGCGCGCCCGTACTTTTACGGCCGCCGATTTTCACACACGACTAACGATAGCGTTCGATAGTGGCTCGAGCACAGGAGAGCTCGAATGTTCACGTTCGAAACGGCCGACCAGAAGGAAGTCCGGCGTTTCCGTATCGCGCAATTCAACGGCCGCACGGCGACAGTCAGGTCGAACGGGTCGACGGTGACCGGAATGGTGCGGTCCATCCTTGAGAACAAGGCGCGTCATCCCTCGGTCTGGGTCGTCACCCTGATCCCGAGCCCGCCCAAGGCCGAAACGCTGCACCCTGCGCCCCGCCTTCGCGCCTTCGCCGAAGACCGCTACTGAGGGCCGCCGGGCTTTCCCTGGTATCGCTGTCGATGCGCCCGCGACCGTTCAGCGCGCGACTGTCGGTCATCCGTCAGGAAGGTAATCCCGCAGCATACCGACTGCGCGCAGTCAGCCCGACTGCAGCATCAGCGCCTTGCGCACGAGACCCGCGGTGTTCCTCGCACCCAGCTTGCGCATCGCTTCGGCGCGGTGGCTTTCGAAGGTGCGCGGGCTGATGCTCATGCGCAGCGCGCCCTGCTTGTTGGAGCAGCCCTCGCTGATCAGGGCAAGCACCTCGCGCTCGCGCCGGGTCAGCGGCTTCTGTTCCGGATTCGGCGTCAGCATCACGTGCGCCGCGCGCTCGCGCGGCCGGCTGACCGGGCCGTCTCCGGCAACATGCTCCGCCGGCTCGGCAGGCGCGGCGTGCCCGTCGGAAAGCCGCTTCACCATGGCATAGACACGCTCGGTCTGCTGCAGGGCATTGTCGACGACCTGTTGCAGGTAGACGCGGTTGCCAGCAGTTTGTGCGAACTGATGGCTCTGCTGCTTGAGCTCGTTCATGTACAGCATCAGTGCCGTCAGCGGTCCGTTGAGCTCGCGCGCGATGGCGGTTGCGGCTTCTTCCGTGGCCCGGACCCGGGCGGCCGAGAGCGGAACCACGGCCGGGCTGTCGGGTGGCGCGCTGGCTTCGGCCCATTTGGCTGGGCGCGAATCGCTTGCCCGATGCTCATGATGCGACATGGAGCCGAATCTAATGGCTCTTGCCTCAATTATGGTTAATTTCTACGGCCGTAGGATTACGGAGAATTGTTGCAGCTGCGAGGAAGTCCTGTCCTCGCAGACGGGTTTGCGCCGAAATGACCGCGCTTTCACCTCGACAAGTTGCGCCATGCCGCAAATGCCACTTAAGTGGTCGGTAGTTTCACGGTGGCCGCGTTTACGTTTGCGGCAAAGATCCATCGGCCGCATTTGCCCCTGCTACGAGTTCGCCCGGACGAGCAGCGCCTTCCTGTTCTGCACCCGCGCGATGGACTGCCCGATCGCGCAGGCACCTAGCGCCCCCTCCCGAACGGCCCGCTCGACGGCTTCGGCGATACCGGCCATCTCCGCTTCCTGATCGAGCAGATTGTTGCCGACGCAGAGCATGTCGATCCCGGCCCGCAGCGCCTGAAGACTGGCAGCAGCAGTGCCGAGCGCCTTCTGCACGCCCTGCATCTGCATGTCGTCGGTGACCAGCAGCGTGTGCGGCAGGCGGGCGCGCAGCCGGCCGATCGTGGCAAGCGACAATGTCGCGGGATTGTCGCGGTCCCATTGCCTGACGAGGGCATGGCTGACGAGCACGGCGTCGCCGAACATTTTCGGGGCGAGCGAATGGAACAGGGCTTCCTGCTCGGGTCGCAGCGTGTCCGAAATGTCCATGAAGTCCCGATGCGAATCGACGTCCGCTCCGCCGATACCCGGATAATGCTTGAGGCACAGGCCGACGCCCGCCTCGCGCGCGACCTCGCTCATCAGAAGCGCATTGGCCTCGACCTCGCCGATATCGGCGGAGAACGATCGCTTGATGCGGCCGATATTGGGATTGTCCGGATTGTAGTCGACGTCGATGACCGGCGCGAAATTGTAGCCGATGCCGAGCGCACGCAGCTCATGCAGGCTGGCGGCGAGGATGCTGCGCTTCTCCTCCTGCGCAAGGAGATTGAAGTCCTTAGCGCTCGGCAGCGGCGCAAAGCCTCGCGTGTCCTTCAGCCGCCGCACCAGCCCGCCTTCCTGGTCGATGAACACCAGCGGCGAGGACGGCAGCCGGGTGATCTCCGCGCAGAGCGCGCGGACCTGCTCCGACGATTCGATGTTGTTGTCGTATTGCCGGGTGCGAACCGAATAGTCGAACAGGATGACGCCGCCGAGCCCGAACCGCGCCGCGAACTCCTCGAGCCAGCCAGGAATGGCCTTTCCGTAGAAGCCGAGGATGAAGAGTTCGCCGATGGACATTGACGCCCGCATCGATCTGCGAAAAGGCGCCTACTTCCTGGCGCTCTCGCTCTGCTTCGCCTTGCAGGAGATCAGCAGGGTGAATCCCCTGGCGTTGCTGGCGATATCCGTCGTCTTCAACTCCGTCTTCATTTCCGCCGTCTGATACGGCACCACGCTGTTGTCCAGAAAGTCGCGCAGCGCACCCGTCTTGATGGCAAAGTTGATGTTCTCGGGAATATTGCCCGTCGCCTTCACGAATTTCAGTGCGTTCAGCTTCGCCGCGACGACGCCGACCACTTCACCCGTAGAGGACAGCAGCGGGCCTCCGCTGTTGCCGGGCTGGACCGCCGCGCTGATCTGCAGGAAGCGGGTATCGTTCAGCACACCGCTCAGCGAGCTCACGATCCCCGTCGTCACCGTGAAATCCGAGCTGAGCAGGCCGTGGAAGGGAAAGCCGATCGCAACGATGCTGGCGCCGGAATGGACCGGCTTTTCCTTGATAACGGCCACATCCTTGAACGGGCTCGGCGCCTGCAGCAGCGCGAGATCGTTGGTTTCGTCGCCGGAAACGACGCGCAGCTTGACCGGCGCAGCACCGGTCAGATTGCCCTGGATGTCGCCGACGCATCCGTCGATCACATGGTGATTGGTGACGACATGGCCGTTGGCGCTGACCACGAAGCCGGTTCCGGTTTGGCTGGTGAGCTTGCCCGGCTTCGCCTCCGGCGCGTTCGCCGGCTCCGCCGCAGCCGCCCGGGCGGCAGGCTTGGGGGGCGCGGTGACGGAAAAGTCGCCGGCGTTGGCGAGACCGTACTGCTTCACCTTGACGACGCAGTTCGCGAGCGAGGGCAGCAGCTGCGCGGTCTGGTCGAGGTTGAATTGCAGCAACTGGCCCTGTGCGTAGGCCGACATGGACCTCGCCTTGCGGAACTGCGTGATCAAGCTGGAGTTGTCCGGCATCGGCACCCGCAGCAGCTTGTCGGTTATGGCGATGCCGTGCACGTTGAAGGGAGCCTGGCCGTCGAATGTCAGCTGGATCGGAAAGGCCTTGCCACCCGCCAACGTCCAGCCGTCATGCGCGAACCCCAGGCTCCAGCTTGGCTTGCCGTCGATCATGACGACGAAATAGATGCCGTTCTGGTACATCGCGGTCGCGCCGCAATGCGAGAACTCGCCGGTCCGGTCGTTGGTGAAAGCGCCGCCCTTCCAGTTGCCCACGCTGATCGTGCCATAAGGCCCGCGCGCTTCGGCGGAACGGACGGCGGCGAGCACAGCCAGCAACGCGGCCAGGACGACGACGCAACGCTTCATGACAACCTCCCAGGACGGAGGCGAGCATATGGGGCTTTGCAACCGTTGTCTAAGGGGCGGAGCGAGCTTGAACAGCCCGCCGTCGCTGCTGCGCAGCTTTGGCGCGGCACCCGCCCCTCGAGGACTTGCCGCGCCGAAGCGTCAGCGAAGGCGGGTGGCGGAGAGGGAGTCAGTCAACCCTCTTTGAAAGATAAGGAATTTTCGACCCTCCTCGACCAGAACCCACCATTTGAGCTACGGCCAGAAATGGGAATTTGTGCGCGCGAACATGTCCAGTTTGCAACCGCGAACCCCTCTTAAATGCGTTGCTGGCCTGTCCGCTGGGTCAACAACCAACGTGTACATAGTCGCCATCTTGACACTCGCACGTACCCACAACCGCGAAGAATCCTGCAGAAATTCATAGCCTACCGGAGCAATGCCAATCGAAGACGGGCGACTTGCTCCATCCGGCTAAATTAACTGCGACAATCCACCGCCAGAGCACCCTGCCGGGTCGTGTCGGGCGGTGGCATGACGCAAGTCCAGCCCGTTGTATCGAAGCCGAAGCGGTCCACCGAATGGGCCGCCATTGCGTCGATCAGCCGCGAAATCTGGCTGTCGATCTCGATTACGCGTGCACTGGCTCCCTGCGCTCTTTGGATGTGTTGGGGGCCGTCGGAATCCCTTCCCAGCGCGGTACCTACCCCGGGCTCGAATGCACGGTTGCCCGGCAAGCCGGCGGAGTCCGGAAGATTTCCAGACCCGCCCTGGTCGGAGGTGAGAGACAGCTCAACCGGCCAATGGCCTGGATTTCCCCATTTTGTGCCATATGACATCCAGAGATCGCTATCGCGCGATCCTGCCGAGGCAGCGTTCTCATCCGGAGGAAAGCCGCCGGTCGCAAACTTGTTGTCGGAGTAAGCGTTGCTGCTGTCCCGAGGCGCTGACGATATCTCGTAGTGGTCTGCATCTGAGATTGTCATTGGCGCCTATCCTTGCCGAAGCATTTCTTGCCGAACTTGAACATCTCTTAAGCCGCCTGGTGCCAGTTGTTATTCACCGCCGCCAGCACGCTGGTGTCGGCAATGGTCGAAGCAGCGGTCGCCGGATCGAAGTCCGCTCCGCCGTGAGCGCTGGCATAGCTGTTTTCAAACGCCGCCATCGCCTGGACCAAGGCGTCGACCTGGTTGTTCGAGAGCAGGAGGTTGTTCGCCTGAATCGAGCCAAGTTGCGCACCGGGGGCTCCATACCAGTTCTGAACGATCACCTTCCGCTCGGTGCCGAGCACGTCGATTGTCAGGTCGTTGCTCTCCCGTTCAAACCAAAGCTGGTCAGGATTGCTGGCCGTGAACTGCAGCGTTCCCGAAGGCCCTGTGCTCGCCTCCGAGCCATTGACAACGATTTCCGATTTCTGGATCGCGTCGAAGCGATAGGTGTCGTTGCCACCATGGCCAACAAGCGTATCCGGGCCGATGCCGCCGACCAACACGTCGTCTCCGGACGTTCCGTTGATCGTTCTGGGAAGTGACAGACCGAAGACCTGCGCGCGTATGTTGACGTCGCTGTTGATCGGCTGTCCACCTTCGTCGACGCCCCAGATGACCCCGTCGTCGCGCTGCCAGGCGATCACGAATTTTCCATCCGCGAGGCCAACCACCTTCGGCGCAAGCTGGTCGCCCAGCGCTTGGGTATTCACCAGGAATTCGGAGCCTACCTTGGCACCGCTCGCATCGAATACCTGCGCTTTCACGCTTGTTCCGTCGCTGTCGCCAAGCGTGCCGCTGGTGTCGACCCACGAGACGATGAAACCACCACCTGGCAGCGCGCTGATCGAAGGATTGATCTGATTGCTCAGCGTCTGGGTATTGACGAGGAACTCACTTCCCATCTTGTTGCCGCTTGCATCGAATATCTGGCCCTTGATGCCGTTGAAACTGCTGTCGCCCCCATTCCACGCGACCACAAAGCCGCCGTCAGCCAGAGCGACAGCTGGAATATTTTGACCTCCCGTCACCTCGGTATTGACGAGGAACTCGCCCGTCACCTCCGTTCCATCCCGGTGGAAGATGCGCGCCCTGATGCCAGAGCTGCTGCCGTCGCCGGGAGACAAATCTTCCCAGCTGACAACGAAGTCGCCGTTGGCGAGCCCGACGATGCCGGACGAATACCGAGAATTTGCAGACTGCGCAGCAACCGCGAGTTCCGATCCCACCATGTCGCCGTTTGCCGCGAACACCTGCACCTTGATGTTGTAGTTGGTCCCGTTATTGGTGCCCGCGCTGAAATCCTGCCAACTGATCACGAAACCGCCGTTCGGCAGAGCTGCGACTTCCGGCGCCTTCTGGTTATGGGAGATCAGGCTGTTGACGAGGAATTCCGAACCAATCTTGCCGCCAGCAGCATCGAACAATTGAGCCTTGATGCTGCTGCCATCGCTGTCTCCCAACGTGCTGCTATTGTCTTCCCACGTCATGACGAAACCGCCGCCAGCAAGGGCTACGACCGCGGGGGCAAGTTGGCCATTCGTTGTCTGCGTGTTGACCAAAAACTCCGAACCGACCTTGTCTCCATTGTCCCTAAACACCTGCGCCTTGACGCTGCTGCCGCTTGCATCGCCACCGGTCTGGCTGTCGTCGACCCAGGTGACGACGAAGCCGCCATTGCGCAATCCCGTAACCTTGGGAGCCGTCTGGGATCCGGCGGTCTGGGTATTGGCCACGAAATCCGAGCCGATCCGGAATACGCCGTCGGGCGTTGCTCCGTCATTGGAACCGGTGATCGTCATCGTCACGGTCGCCGTCGAGAAAGAGCCGCCCGCATCGCGCATGGTATAGGTGAAAGTATCCGTTGTGATGTCATTTGCCGCGAGCCCTTGCAGGACCGCCGCTCCCCGCGGGTCATACACCACATTGCCGTTCTTGATGCTGACAGCGGCGCCCTTGGCGGAGATCGCGGCGACCGAGACCAATGTCCTGGTGTCACCGGCGTCGGCGTCCGCGTCGTTGGCGAGCAGATCCACTGCAAGCAACGTGGCCGTGTTTTCTTCGCTTATCGTGGGACCGATATCGTCGTTAGCGACGGGTGCATGGCCCGCCCCATCTATGTACATCGTGACGGTCGCCGTCGACCTTGCTCCAGCCGAATCGCTCATCGTGTAGGTGAAGGTATCGGTCGCGTGCTGGCCGACCAGCAAGCCAGCGAAAGCAGTGCGCGGATCATAGTACAGCTCACCGTCATGGAAGCTGACAGCTGCGCCTTTCGCCGACAAGGCCGAGACACTGACAATCGTCTTTGTATCGCCCGCATCTTCGTCGGTATCGTTCGCCAGCGCGAAAGTGTCAGCCGGTGCATGGGCGACTGCATTTGACCAAGCGAAACCGACATCGTCATGCGCGACGGGGGCATGGTTTGCTTCGGAAACCGTCATCGTCACGGTCGCGGTCGAGGTCGCGCCGGCCGCATCCCTCATCGTATAGGTAAAGGTGTCAGTCACGGTCTCGCCGGCGGGGATGGTCCCGCGCAGGACCGTAGGATCGTAACTCAGAAGTCCATTCTGAAAGCTGACCGCGGCCCCTCTGGCCGATAGCGCCGATACGTTGACAATCGTTAGCATATCGCCCGCATCGGCATCGCTATCGTTGCCAAGCACCTGATCGGGAGTAGCCGTCACTATGCGGCCTGTATCTGTCCAACCGACATCGTCGTGCGCAACGGGCGGCGCATCCGTGAGATCGGCGAATTGCAGATATTCGATCCCGGTCAGCGTATCGGTCCCATCCCGCCCCGCAACCGTATCCGTGACGGTGGTGACGCCCGCGGCGTTCGTGCTGATGAGGTAATCCGAAGCATTGCCACGATAAAGGACGATGTCGGCTCCTAACCCACCGTTCAGCACGTCACTTCCTGACGATCCGACAATCGCTGCTTTCATTCGCGACTGGATATCCGACCAATGCCATGTCGCATCGGCGAACTCGATCTTTTGAACACCGAACATCCCATCGCTGACCATGTTGTCGATCTTGATACGATCGCCGACGCGTCCATCGGTGATGTAGAGATTGGTCCCGTCCGAAACCAAGATAACTTCGGTGCTGTTGATTCCGTTCAACCGCAAGACGTTGCTTGGCGAGGCCAAGATATCCCGCTGGTCGATTTCCAAGTGCCCATAGCCGCGTTCGTAAATGATCGTATCGCCGCCCCCATTGCCCGAGACGTAGTCATTGCCTCCCTTGCCGTCGAAGGCCTCTGCACCCGAGGTTCCGTACAACTTGTCTGCGGCGGTCGTACCGGTCGCTGCAGCTTGGATCAGCTGTGTTCTTGTCCAGGTCGTGTTGTTGCTCGTGAACTGGACCGATTGAACGCCGCGGGAGCTGTCGCTGAGCATCCCCGCGAGCTTGATGACATCGCCCGTCGTTCCGTCGGTGATGTAGAGGCTCCCCGAGCTGTCGGCCGTCACTCTTATGTTCGACGGCAGTATCATCGAACCAAGCTTTAGAATGTTCTGCGGGGTTGGCGACGGATCATTCTCGTCAATCTCGACCGCCCCGTAGCTGGCATCATAGATGAAGATATCGCCGCCCGTTCCGCTGACATAGCCAACCTGCGTGTCGATAATCTGAGTGGGGAGCGTGTAGCTAGGCGGCGTAAACGAAAATCCGCCCGCCGGCGTCGTCGGAGAATTAGCAGAGCCGGTTTCGGACCCTGTATCGGGGGCTGTCGGGTAGGAGTATTGCGTATTGGCAGGAATAGGGACGGTTTCGGGCAGCATTTTGTGAAGGGGGCTGAAAGCGAAATTAAATCCGTCCAGGAACCCGTTGAATATCGAGCTTTGATAAAGCGAGGAAGTTGCGCCCGAGAAACTGATAACTCCACTCCCGTCGGGGCCTGTAGAGCTATAGGAGATGCTGGTGATTGCGTATGTCGAGACAAATTGTTCGATGTTGCTGATGAAGGGAGCAAGCTGATGCGCAGGGTCATAAAACGTAAAGTCCGATCCGCTTCTTGCCGCAAAGTCCGTGCCCCTAGCCAGCACAATGCCAGTGTCAGTACGCTCAATGACGTTATAGAGTGGTGTGTTAAAGCTATCGCTCGACGCTGATTTCTCGACATAGAACCCCATACTCGCGTCGTAGATCTTCGAGTACGACAGATGGCCATTCACGGATATTGCTGGATTCCGTAGGCGATCGACCGAAGTGCCCTTGAAATACTTCACCGTTCCCAGTGGCCGGTTCTGTGGCAAGTTTTGCTGCCACAATGTCCAGGTCGAAGTTCCATCCGGGTTATTTGTGATTTGCACGGCGTCGTTGACGCTGTCGAATAAATTGTAGGGATTGTATATCCCAGCATAGACGTCGATCCTGTTGCCTACCTCGATGTAGGCATTTGCAACTTTTGTTCCTGTCTGATCGTAGAAATAGCCGTACTCCGAGGAGAGCGCACCCGTGAGCGGGTCGTAGTTCCTCGTCATATAATTCTGCGCGCCGTCGTAGTATTCGATTCGCTTCAGGAAGCCCGTGAGCTGATCGTAGTGTTCGACTGCCCTTCCATAGCTAGTACTGAGTGTTTCAATTGAATCGGGGACGCCACCACCACCGCCGCCACCCGCGCCGAACGGAAGCGGATAGGGGCTCGTCGCCTGAAGGTTAAACCCAGCATTCGGAACTCCGGCCGGGTTTGCAATGCGCGCTATCTCGACGACGAAGTCCGCCATCGGATCGAGATTGCTGCCGTAGACGCGCGAGATGTAGGAACTCTGTTCCGCCTGGCTAGGAAGGCGGCCAAACGCGTTCTGGTAAATTGTGTTGAGAAGTGTAACTAGATCGGGACGATTCTGGCTGCCGTAATCCCGCCTGAACGCTATGTCGTTGTCTTGCCAGAATTCCGTCGAGTTCATCAGATCCTTGGCAAGTTGAACAACGTTTAGCCCGCTATTGGTGTAGTATTTCAGCCATGTTTGCGTTTCTTCCGGGCTCATTGTCCGGCCAAGCAATACCGTGTAGATGCTCTGCACCTCTGCCAGATCATGCGCCTCTTGATCCGCGCTGATCCGGTAGGTGACTTCCGTGCCACGCACCCAGAGATTTACGTAATCGATGCCGTTCTGATCGATCGTGTGGCTCGCATGGACGACGTTGTTGCCGCTCGCATCTTTCTCGGTCCACGTGTAGCTGCCGGAGCCGTCCGAACTCTTGAGCGCTATCTCGGTCGTATTGCTCGCAGCATTCGCGGTGATCGAGCGGCTGACCGTGGTCATCAGGCCATTGGCGGAGGTTGTCGTGGTCGTTACAGACGAAACTGTGGTGCCGTCGGCCTGGTAGTAGGTATCGGTGACGGTCCTCGATCCGTCCGCATGAGTAACGGAAGACTCCGCCGCCTCGAGCGTTTGATCGCCATCGAGATCCCACGTGACGTTAGTAACGCGTCCGTCTGCGCTTGTGTTGATCAGGGTCGTGTTGCGCGTGAGCGTCGATCCTGCTGTCCCGGGCGATGTCGTGATCGCCGTCGTCGTGGTCGATCCGTCGGAATTGTCAACCGTGTCGGTTTGCGTGGTGGCGAGGACTGCGCCGCTGCCCGCGATCGTCGTGGTTTTATGCAGCCCGTCCGCCGATGTTGTGACGACCTGCTTCTTGATTTGGATGCCCGATGCATCTGTTTCTGTGATCGTCTGAATGGTCCTGCCGTCCGCCGTCAGCGTGGTGACGTCTGTTTTGCTTTCGTCGACGATTTCATCACCATTGACATCGAGACTCGTGGTCTTCGACAACCCGTTGAGCAGAGTTGATTCCGTTTCTCTGTTCCGCAGCGTTCCGCCATTGGAAGCGTAGTTGGACGTGGTGGTCATCAAGACCGCGTAGCCGCTGCCGTCGTTCGTCGGCACCGTGGTTTGGACAGCATAGTTTACATAGCCATGCTCGTTCGTCTGATCGGTAATGGTGATGATGCGGCCATCCGCACTGACATTCACCGCCTTGGCCTCACCCAACGAATTGTCGTCGTTAAGGTTCGTGATCGTCTGGGTGGTGCTGCCATCGAGGTTAGTGGTGAAACTGTTCGTTCGATAGAAGGTGTTGTTGCCCCAGGTCGAGATTTGCTTTGTCGTTGTCAAACCATCACGGCTTGTGCTGACAACGGCAGCATCAGATCCCGCGTAGACCAATGAATAGTTTTGGGTATTGCTGCTGCGGTAGACCAGGATGTTGTTCTTGGTGACGACCGACGCGCTCCCGTCCGGATTGAGAAACGTGTCGCGGGATCCATCGATAAGGCTCCAGCTCTCGCCAAGATTGATCGATGCCGTTAAACTGCCTGTCAAACCATTGGCAGATGTCGAGCGTCCAACGGCGACATGCATGGCGAAGCCTGTCCCCGTGAACGCGTCGGCAAAGGCCTCGTCTGTGCTGCCGTCAGTCCCAATCTCTGTAGCGTACGATTGATTTTGATCAATTGTGCCATCGCCGTTCAAATCCCACGACAGCGTCTTCGACAATCCGTTGGCACTTGTCTGCACCGTCTTGGTGGCCAGGATAGCACCAGCCGCCGACGCCGATGCATAGTAGGTGGTGGTATCCCTCAGTGAGCCATCGGTCAATTCAGATATTGTTCCCAGCACACTCTCGGGCGCATCGGTCTGATTTCCCGCGAAACTTGCTTGCAGGAAATTAGTCGTGATTGATGTTGTCTTCTGGTCGGCACTGACCTGCGTGGTTGACTGCTCGAAGACAATGCTGTTCCGGGCCTTCATGGTCGAGTTCGTGGTAACACTGCCGTCCAGATTGTAACTGATCTGGGATTGGTAGGTTTCAACCAGCCGGCCGGTGGCCGCCGTCCCACCGATATATTTTTGCGTCGTTACCGTCGTCCCGTTGGCATTCGTCGTTACGACTGTCGTGCCTATCGTCGTCGTGCCAGCGAGGGTTGTAACTGTCTCCGTCTGGGTTCCGTCTTGTGCGAATGCAATGCTGTCGGTTTGTACTTGGTCAAACGTGCCATCCCCGTCCACGTCTACCTTGACTTGGTTGAACAGGCCGTTTCCGCGCGCGATCGTGACGGTCTCGTTGATCTTCCTGTTATTGGGATTGCTGGGATCAAAGTGATCGACCGTTGTAACGACGTTGCCGGCCGCGTCCCCGACCACACTGGTTACTTCGTCGTAAACGCCGTTGCCGGTGTGATCCACGCTTGTGACGACCGTAAGACCGTCCGCCGAGGTCACCGTTTGTATACGGCCGAGCGTAACCGGCGACGCTGCCACCGTCGTTGTCGTAACTAACTGCGTGAGGCTTCCATCGGTTGCATTCAACGTCGTCTGATCAACCGTTTGGACATCAAAGGTTCCGTCGCCGTTCTCGTCGATCAGCGATGCCTGCAAAAGGCCGTTCGCCGAGGTGGTAATTCGAGTCGCGCTTATCTTGACATTTTGTGCGTCGTAGGCGGTGATCGTCTCGATCTCATCGCCGTTCGCCGCAATCGAACTGACATCGGTGACCGTGCTATCGATTTTTCCATCGATGCTTGTTGTGGTCGCGCTTGCGAAACCGTCTCCACTTGTTGTCGTTACTGTTTGACTATTCAAGGTGCCGTCGTTGGCGCGCCTAGTTACCGTCTCGGTATGGCCGCCATCGAGGTTCAGGACAGTCACGTAGGTCGTAATGCTGTCGATCTTGCCGTCGATGTTCGTCGTTTCCGTCGTGGCAAGGCCATCTGCGCTGATTACCCTCCGCGTTTCGGAGACCAAGGAACCATCCGGCGCGAAGATCGATATTTCATCGACCGTCGTCCCGCTGGCCTGCAGATAACTCACCGTCAGCCGATCGACAGCCCCGTCGCCGTTCGTGTCCTCCTTGACGACAGTCGTTTTCTGGTCCGATCTGGTGACAATTTCGGTCATGCTCAACAGGACCTGGGTGGGATTCATGCCGGCGCCAGGGGCGGCGACCTCAATAACCCGCTTGCGGGCGCCATCGGCAGAAATCGTGGTCGTGTCGGTTGTGATCGTGTTATCGCCCCCGACATTCGACATTGTCGTGACGGTGAGACCGTCGGCTGATGTCGTGGTCGTGGTTGTGTTGATGACGGTGTAGCCGTCGCCGCCCATATTTGTGGTCACAACTGTCGAACTGCCATCGGGGTTCTTCGTCGTAACGACGGTTTCGACGTGATCGAAGACCAGATTGTTGTTGGTCAACGTTACCGCCCAGATCGCTCCGGGTCGTGACTGACAGGCCATCGGCGCTGGTGGTCGTTACAGTCGCACTCGAAAGCGAGCCGTCCGGGTTGATGATCTTGAGCGTATCGACAACGTCGTTGTTGTGCGCAGTGTCGATCGCAACAGTCTCGATACTGCTCCAGATGGGATTGTTCTGCGCGTCGAGCGCGCCGTTACGATCCGTTTTTATTGTGCGCGTGATGCCATCGGCCCCCTTGACGATCTGCACCAGGCTCACAAGCTTGGTCGGCGCACCATTGGCATAGATATAGCTCGACAACGTTTGTGTTCGGTTTTGGTCGGCGTCGACAACCGTTACATCCGATTCCAGGAGATCGTAGACAGGATTGTTGCTTGCGTCCGTTGCACCGAAGCTATCGAGGAGAGTGGCTCTGCGCAGCCCATCGCTGCTGATCGTTGTTTGGGATGCGCCGATCAGAGACCCGTCGCCGTTGGTGTCTTTTTGCGTCGTAACGGAATCGCCGTTCGCCGCCACCGTGATCGTCAGGTAGCTGGTCTGATCGACGATACCATCACCGTTATAGTCATTCTTTATGATCTTGTTTGCACCGTTAGCGCTCGTAGCCGTGACGGTCTTTTGAAGCAGTGTGCCGTCGGTAGCCGACACGGAGATCGTCTCAACCCGGTTCTGGTTGGCATCAACCTCGGTGGCGTCGGCCTTGATCAGATCGATGACGCCGTTGCCGTCCGGATCGACGGAATCGGTGCGAATGAGGCCGTCGCTGCTGAGCGCTTTGGTAGCCTGATCGGCGACGGAGCCATTCGGATTGTAGTTGGTGATTGTGTTGGTCAAGGCGCTGGATGCGCTTATGACTTGCGTCTCGTTCTGATCGACGAGGCCGTCACCGTCTATGTCGCGGTCGATCGAGACGGTTTTGCCGCCGGCGCCCGACGTTGTCGTGTCCGTAGCGGGTGAAGTTGTCGTATTTTTGTAGCTCGTGATCTGTCGCCTTCGTTGTTGAGTTTTTTGGCGGAGCCGGAAGGCGTGGACGGCTCCGCCGATTTGGTCATGCCATGGATATTG
>NZ_JBQTHN010000027.1:0-41807 GCF_052389815.1 Bradyrhizobium sp.
TGGTCGTCCGCGACGTCGAGGCCATGGTGCTGCCCGACGAAGCGCTGTCGGAAAACCTGCTCGGCCTCTCGTTCCTGTCCAAGCTGAAGCGCTTCGAATACGCCAACGGCCGGCTGGTAATGGAGCAGTAAGGTCTAATCGGCCCTCCCGATCGGCATCCCAGGGTGCTATATTGCCTCCATGAACAGCTCGGAAGCCCTTGAAACGCTGCGACGCTCCGAACACGCCCTGCGTGGACGTGGGGTAAAGCATGCCGCCCTGTTCGGCTCGGTGGCGAGAGGTAGCCACGGGCCGGATAGCGACATCGACATCATGATCGAAATCGATCCGGATGCGCGGATCACGGTCTTCGACTATGTCGACTTGAAGGAATATATATCAGGCCTTTTTAGCGACCCGGTCGATGTCGTGAACCGTGAGAGTTTAAAGTCGCACGTCCGTCCCGCCGCCATGGCCGATGCCATCTATGCCTTCTGAGCGTCCGGACGGCGTCCTTCGAGACATCCTGCATCACATCGATCTGGCGACCGAGTTCGTCAATGGCTTTGACATTGAGACCTTCAAGCCGGACATCCGCACCGTCTATGCCGTCACTCGTTGCCTTGAGATCATTTCGGAAGCATCGCGACGACTGCCGACGGATTTGAAGGCACGACATCCGCAGATCGCATGGCGGCAAATGGCGGCGGCTGGCAACGTCTATCGCCATGACTACGAGGACGTCTTGGCGCAGCTGGTGTGGGACACCGTGCAAAAGGCCTTGCCGGGACTCAGGGCGGTCATTGAAGACGAAATCGTGCGCTAAAATTACAGCTGCCTAGGAACGTTTCCAGCCAAATCCGCCTTAATTGACCGCCAAAAGCCGCTTCCCGCCTTTCGCTGCGGCCTGGCATTCGCTATGGCTCAGCGGTCCCTTCAAAAGCCATTTCCGAGGCCTATTCTGATGTTTCCCAAGCCGAAATCCGCGCTGGTCCCCAATACCTACGCCTACGAATCCGAGCCGATGGTGAAGGCGACCGGTTTTCGCGAATACGACGCGCGCTGGCTGTTCGGCAAGGAGATCAATCTGATGGGCGTGCAGGCCCTCGGCATGGGCCTCGGCGTGCTGATATCGGAGCTCGGCGCCAGGCAGGAGATCGTGACGGGTCACGATTTCCGCGGCTATTCCGCCTCGATCAAATACGCGCTGATCTCGGGCCTGCTCGCTTCCGGCTGCAAGGTGCACGACATCGGCCTTGCGGTGACGCCGATGGCCTATTTCGCGCAGTTCGATCTCGACGTGCCTTGCGTCGCCATGGTGACCGCCTCGCACAACGACAACGGCTGGACCGGCGTGAAGATGGGCGCCAACCGTCCGCTCACCTTCGGCCCCGACGAGATGACGCGGCTGAAGGAGATCGTGCTCAACTCGCAGTTCAAGAACAAGGTCGGCGGCTCCTACCAGTTCCACGAAAATTTCCCGGCGCGCTACATCGCCGATCTGACCAATCGCCCCAGGCTGAAGCGCGAGCTGAAGGTCGTGGTCGCCTGCGGCAACGGCACCGCCGGCGCCTTCGCGCCGCAGGTGATGGAAGCGATCGGCTGCGAGGTGATCCCGCTCGACACCGAGCTCGACCACACCTTCCCGAAATACAATCCGAATCCGGAAGACATGGAAATGCTGCACGCCATCCGCGACGCCGTGCTGCATCACAAGGCGGATGTCGGCCTCGGCTTCGATGGCGACGGCGATCGCTGCGGCGTCGTCGACAATACCGGCGAGGAGATCTTCGCCGACAAGGTCGGCGTCATGCTGGCGCGAGACATGTCGGCGATCCACAGGGACGCGCAGTTCGTGGTCGACGTAAAGTCGACCGGGCTGTTTGTGACGGACCCCGTGCTGCAAAAACAAGGCGCGAAGGCGACCTACTGGAAGACCGGCCATTCCTACATGAAGCGGCGCACCCATGAGGTCGGCGCGCTCGCCGGCTTCGAAAAGTCGGGCCATTTCTTCTTCAACAAGCCGTTCGGCCGCGGCTATGACGACGGCCTCGTCTCGGCGATCGCAATCTGCGACATGCTGGATCGCGCGCCCGGCAAGTCGATGGCGGACCTGAAGGACGCGCTGCCGAAGACCTGGTCGTCGCCGACCATGTCGCCGCATTGCGCGGACGAAGCCAAATACGGCATCGTCGATGCGGTCGTGAAGCATTTCGAGGCGGCGAAGGCCAAGGGAGAGAAGGTGGCGGGACAGCCGATCCGTGACCTCGTTACCGTCAACGGCGTGCGCGTCACGAGCGAAGATGGCAGCTGGGGCCTGATCCGCGCCTCCTCCAACAAGCCGGAACTGGTGGTCGTGGTGGAAAGCCCGGTCAGCGAGAAGCGCATGCGCGACATGTTCGAGGCGATGGACTCTGTGCTGCGCGCGCACCCCGAGGTCGGCGAGTACAATCAGAAGATCTGAGCGCCCCGGCGCTCACGCGCCGGGAGGCCCGAACAGGGTGCGGAGCTTTGCGCCTGCGCCCTGTGCCCGGCGCGCGTCGCGCAGCATGGCGGCCCATTCGCCCAGTGCCGTCTTGACCGGATTGAACGACGGCTGGCCGCCGACCAGGCCGTAGCGCAGCTTCTGGTGGGCAGGCGGCTCGGCAAACGTGCCGAACAGGCGGTCGAACACGATCAGCATGCCGCCGAAATTCCGGTCGAGGCACGCCTCGTTGGAGGCGTGATGCACGCGATGATGGTTGGGCGTGTTCAGCACCCATTCCAGCGGGCCCAGCCGCGGCACGAACTCGGTGTGGATGAAGAATTGATAAAACAGGTTGATGCCGAGCATGGCCACGATCATCAAGGGATGAAATCCGAGCAGTGCCAGCGGCAGGAAGAACAGGAAGTTGCCCGAGATGCTGCCGGTCCAGCCGAGGCGGATCGCCGCCGTCAGGTTGAAGCGCGTGGTCGAGTGATGCACGGAATGGGTGGCCCACATCCAGCGGATGCGGTGTGAGGCGCGGTGTTGCCAGTAGTACAGAAACTCGCTGCCGACGAACAGCGCGGCGAGCGCCGGCAGGCTGGTCTGGTCGAAATCGAACAGCCGGTGCCGATAGAAGTACGCGAAGGGGATCGCGACGATGCCGGCTTCGACGCCGCGCAGCAGCGTCTGTCCCAGCGCGACGCCGAATGACGCGGCGCTCTCGCGCCAGTCGTGTGCGTCGTGGCGGGTCAGCCGGCCGATCCCGTATTCCAGCGCCATCAGGCCGATCGCCATCGCCAGGATCAGAACGCGGATGTCGGTGCCGACCAGTTGAGCGGCATATGGCATGGCTTTCTCCTATTTCGGCATCGCGCCGGCCGCCGTGGCGCTGCTCTTGAGCGCTTCGGCACGCGGCATCGCCTGTGCGCAGGCCGCGCTGAGCTGGCTCGCGTGGGATTGCAAGCAGGCAAGCACGCGCCCGCCGCCCGGCGTCACGCCGCTGCACAGGCGATCGTAATCGCCGCGGCAAACCTGCAGCAGCGCCATGGCCTCGCTGCGCATTTGCGGCGTCGGCTGGGATTGGGCGTGTGCCGGCAGGGTGGCAGCAAAGATCAGGAGCGCCGCCATGGCGGTTGCGAGCTTTGGTCGTCGAACGGTGTAAGACATAATGGATTTCCTCTGGAGTGATGATCGCTATCGGGCGATCCCGCCGGCCGGCTGGGTGTAGTCCGGACGGCGGGCGCGCGGAGGTGTCAACGAGAGATCGTGCCGGTGCGGGTGTAGGTATTTCCGGCGGGACCGGTGCGCGTCACGTTGCGCGTGCAGCTGCCGTAGGTGCAGCCGCCGGCCGCCTGCACGGTGGCCGTCCCACGCGGGCCTGTGCTCGTT
Organism: Bradyrhizobium sp.; assembly: GCF_052389815.1. Lineage (GTDB taxonomy): Bacteria > Pseudomonadota > Alphaproteobacteria > Rhizobiales > Xanthobacteraceae > Bradyrhizobium. The sequence goes on from NZ_JBQTHN010000027.1 coordinate 3,836, forward strand.
GCGGAGCGGGTCCAGGCGTTGGCATCTGCGGCTGCAGCGATCGAAAACACGCCGATCATGGCCGAGGCGAGAAGCATTTTCTTCATGGTCGTCATTCTCCTTGATGAGCCGGTTGCAGGGGCAAGGCCGCCGTTTGAGGAAGCCGGCAAGGAGAATGCGGGTGCGACGTCAGCGCCGCTTTGCGCGCAGGAAACGATTTTCATCGTTTTGTCGACGGCGTGTAACAGTGTGTAACAACCGCGCCGCGGGCCTTGCGCGGCGACGGGCGTCAGCCACAATGCGGCCATGACGACGCAGGCCGCGACCATTCTCATCGTGGAAGACGACCCCGAGATCAGCCGGCTGGTCGCCGATTTCATGCGGCGCGAGGGATTCGAGGTGGTCTGTGCCGGCGACGGCGCCGCGATGAATGCGGCCCTGCAGCGGCTTCGCCCCGACATCATCATCCTCGACCTGATGCTGCCCGGGGAAGACGGGCTGTCGATCTGCCGGCGGCTGCGCGCGGACGACAACATTCCGATCCTGATGCTCACCGCCAAGAGCGACGAGGTCGATCGCGTGGTTGGCCTCGAGATGGGAGCGGACGACTACCTGGCAAAGCCGTTCGGGCCGCGTGAATTACTGGCGCGGGTCCGTGCGCTGCTGCGGCGCGCCGGCGCGAGCCCGGCCAGGCCCGTGGTCCGCCGCTACGCGTTCGACCGCTTCGTCGTCGACATGGATACGCGCAACGTCGAGCTGGCCGAGGGCGACGCCCAGACGCTGCAACTGACCAGTGCCGAATTCGATTTGCTCGGCTGTTTCGTGCAGAGGCCGCGCCGCGTGTTGAGCCGCGACCAGATCCTCGACTGGACCCGCGGCCGTTCGGCCGAGCCGTTCGATCGTACCGTCGACATGCTGATATCGCGCTTGCGCAAGAAGCTCGAAGCCGCGAGCCCCGGATCGAATCTCATCACCACCGTGCGCAATGGCGGCTATCTGTTCACGGCCTCGGTCAAGCAGGTGTCATGATGCTGCGGCTGTCGCTGGCGACTCGCCTCGCCCTGATCATCCTGGTGGGATTTTCCACGGTCATCACCGTGAGTGTCGCGATCTTCTATCTCACGTCGGTCCGCGAAGGTGAGCTCGTGCATCCCTCGCCGGGCCGGCTCGACGCGCTGGCATCGCTGATCGAGCAGGCCTCGCCCGCTTCGCGCGGGCTCCTTCTCAACGCTGCCGCCTCGCCGCAATTCGTCGTCAGGATCGAGCCCGGCTCAAGCTCTGCCCCGGCGACGGATCAGCGGCAGGCGACCATGCGCGAAGCCTATGCGGCCCGGCTCGGGGGCCGTGCAGTCGAGATCGTGCTGCCGCCGGACCGGCGGACGAATCGCTGGTTTCCCCGGCTGGCTCGGCTGATGGCGAATGCGACGGAATTCCGCATCGGACTTCGAACCGGCGAGACATTGGTGGTCGACGCCTATACCCGCCTGCCGGTCACGCCGCTCGGCCTGCCGGTCGGCTTCGGCGCGGGGCTGTTCGGCACCATCGTGGCTCTGCTGGCGCTGCTCGTCATGCACCGCGAGACGCGGCCCCTGGCGCAGCTCGCCGCGGCTGTCGACCGCGTGGATCTGTCGGCCGATCCGCCGCCATTGGTCGAGGCGCGCCGCAGCGCGCCGGAAATCCGGGCCGTGGTGGCTGCGTTCAACCGGCTGCAGGGCCGCCTCAACGAGATGTTGCGCGCACGCATGAGCCTGATCGGCGGTATCGCCCATGACGTCAGGACGTTCGCGACCCGGCTGCGGCTGCGGGTCGAGCACATTCCGGATGACGCCGAGCGCCACCGCGCCATCACCGATATCGACGACATGATCCGCCTGCTCGACGACGCGCTGTTGTCGGCCCGCGCCGGTGCCGGCGGGCTCTCGCAGGAAATGATCGAGTTTGCCGCGCTGGTGCAGGCCGAAGCCGACGATCGCCGCGCGCAGGGCGAGGCCGTCGACCTGACGACGGACGAGGGCGCCGGTGGTGCGATCGTGCTTGGCGACAGGCTGGCGCTGCGGCGGATCATCGCCAATGTGATCGACAATGCCATCAAGTATGGCCGCGCGGCCCATGTCCAGGTGAAGCTGCAGCGGCAGTCGGTCGTCGTGTCGGTCGACGATGACGGCCCAGGCATTCCTGCCGAATCGCGACAGGCCATGCTCGAGCCGTTCAACCGGCTCGAAGCGTCGCGCAACCGGGCCACCGGCGGCGCCGGTCTCGGTCTCGCGGTGGTTCGCGCGCTGGTCGAGGCTCACGGCGGGACCGTCGACATCGCCTCGGCGCCGGGCCGCGGCGCGCGGGTCAATCTCGTGCTGCCGACATTCAGCGCGGCCTGAGCTACGCCGCCGGCACCGGCAGCGCGGTCACCGACTTGATCTTCTCCATCGCAAAGCGCGAGGTGACGTTCTTCAGCGGCACGGCGCTGATCAATTTCTTGTAGAAGACGTCGTAGCTCGGCATGTCCGCCACCACGACGCGCAGCATGTAATCGACGTCGCCGGCCATGCGGTAGAATTCCATCACCTCCGGCATGGCGCTGACGGCGTCCGCAAACTTGCGCAGCCAGGCTTCTGAATGGTCGGAACTCTCGACCGAGACGAACACCGAGATTCCCAGCCCGATCTTGTTCTGGTCGACCAGCGCCACCCGGCGCAGGATCACGCCATCGGCCTCCAGCCGCTGGATGCGCTTCCAGCAGGGGGTGGAGGACAGGCCCACCCGGTCGCCGATCTCGGCGACCGACAGCGAGGCGTCCTCCTGCAGCACGGTCAGGATCTTGCGGTCGATGGCGTCGAGCCGGCGGTTGGGCTCTTGCAGAGGGACGGCGGCGGCCAGATCGGTCATGAGAAGAAATTTCCATATGAGGGGACAATAGCCCTCATATAGAGAAAAATCTTCTCATGCAAGGCCAGTTTGCGCCTCGGTCAGGCGTTTCGGGCAATCTGACCTTGTCCCAAAAGCTCAATGACTTCAGCACGTTGCGGAGCCGCAAAGGCGCCGCCAAAGCGCGTGCATTTCAGCGCCGCGGCCGCCGAGGCGAACCGCAGCGCCTCCCGCAGCCCCTGACCCTCGGTGATGGCCAGCGCAAAAGCCCCGTGGAACACGTCCCCGGCACCGAGGGTATCGACGGTATGGACGGGGAAGGCAGGGGTCTCCTGCAGTCGGCCTTGCTCGTCGAGCCAGATGGTGCCGCGCGGCCCGCGCGTGCCGGCCAGGAACGATTTCGTCAGCTTGGCGATCTTGTGCAGCGCCTGGCCATCGTCGCTGACATCGGCGGTCTCCTGCAACGGCTCGCTCGAGAACACCAGATGCGTCGAGGCATTGAGCAGTCCCTCGCGCAGCGACATCGCGCGGTCGACATCGACAATGACGGGAATGCCGCGCCGGACCGCTTCCGCGCAGAGGTCGGTGCAGAACTCGGCGCAGCGGCTTTCGGTCAGGATGGCGTGGCAGTCGTTCAGCAGTGTGTCGAATTTCGGCAGTTTCACATGCCACAATTTCGGATCGCGGAAGGTGACGATGGTGCGCTCGCCGGAGGGATCGATCATGACGGCCGAGATCGGCGTCACCAGCCCCGGCATGTGGATGAGGTGCGTGGTCTCGATGCCCTCGTGCTTCAACTGTTCGAAGATGAAGCGGCTCGAGGTTTCCTTCGCGTCGCCCATCGGGCCGCAGATGGAGGCACGGCCGCCGAGCCGCACGATGCCGATTGCAGCATTGAGCGCGTTGCCGCCGCAGATTTCGTCGAACGCGGTCGCGTTTTCCTTGGAACCGCGGCCGGGAACTCCGGGTGTGTGGAAGGTGAGATCGCGCACCGGCATGCCGATGCAGAGGATGCGCGGCGGTATCTTCGGCGCCTTGTCCTGAAAGTTCATGCGCGGATCCGTCATGTCCGTTCGAATCCTCAGTCAATCACGCAGGGTGTCGTGCGGTTCCCGCTATGCGCCGCGGCTCGTTCCGCCATGCAGCCATTGCCCGATCAAATGATGGGCGATTGCAAATGGATGCGCGGCGAAAAGGCCGTCGGGATGCATGCGCTTGTGCATCAACTCCAGCTCGGCGCGATCGAACCAGCGCGCCTCCTCGAGCTCGTTGCGATCCACGACGATATCCTCATTGAGCGCGCGCGCGGTGCATCCGATCATCAGCGAGGACGGATAGGGCCAGGGCTGCGTCATGTAGTAGTTGACGTCGGTGACGCGGATGCCGGATTCCTCGAAGATCTCGCGGGCCACGGCGTCCTCGATGGTTTCGGCCGCTTCGACGAAGCCGGCCAGGCAGGAATACATACCGGGCATGAACTGCTTCTGCCGGCCGAGCAGCGCCTTTTCGCCCGAGCTGACGAACATGATCACGACGGGATCGGTGCGCGGGAAGTGCTCGGCCTTGCAGCTGCCGCATTCGCGTTTCCAGCCGCCTTCCTTCATCGAGGTGCGCTGTCCGCAATTGGCGCAAAAGCCGTGGCGCTGATGCCAGGTCACCAGCGATTTCGCCATCGCGATCGCCGACAATTGCTCCAGCGGCACCAGCCCCTGCATCGCCATGCCGCGCAGCTCGGTTACGGCAACGTCATTGCGGCCGACCAGCTTTTCCGCGGCGGCCGGTGAAATGCCCATGCCGAAGACAGGCGCGCCGTCGCGCAAGCCGAGGAAGACCGTGCCGGGATTGGCGCCGTATTCCAGCGCCTCCTTGATCGAAAGCAGGGCGCGCGGACCGCTTTCCTCCTGCTTCATGACCAGCGAGTCGCGGTAGACCACATAGGCGCGGGCGTTGTTCTGGCCTTCCATCGCAAACAGTTTCTCGTCGTTCATGCGCAGATGCGCGGCACGATCGAGCACGTGGGTGACGAAAGCAGGCTTGCCCAGCGGATATTTGTCGAATGCGGACATTTTCTTGTTCTCAACCCAGCCAGATCTTGCGCCTGATCGCGCTGATGAAATTCTGCACCTCCGCCGCGTCGTGGGCGAGCGGCGGCACCACGCCCCAGACCGGGCGCGGCCAGGCCGCATCATTCCTGCGGCGGGCGATGATGTGGACATGCAACTGCGGCACCACATTGCCGAGCGCGGCAATGTTGAGCTTGTCGCATTTGGTGATCTCTTTCAGGGCGCGCGCGACGCGCGAGACCTCCGTCATCAGCTGCGCCTGCGAGACCTCGTCGAGGTCGATGACCTCGACGGCGCCCTCCCGGCGCGGCACCAGCAGCAGCCAGGGGTAATTGGCGTCCTTGATCACGAGCACGCGGCACAGCGGCAGGTCGCCGATGTCGATGGTGTCCTGGGTGAGTTGTTGGTGCAGCGACCAGGCGGCGGGCATTCTTGGTTCCCAAACCCGGTTTCAACCGGGTCCAAATAGCGCCTTCTGGAGGGCACTCTCAGTGTCATATCAAGGCGTCATCACCCGCGAAAGCGGGTGATCCAGTACGCCGCGGCCCCTCACTCTATCGCCGAGCCGGTGATTACTGGATACCCCGCTTTCGCGGGGTATGACAGCCTAGGGAGCGCTTGCTTTCCGGCCCTTTTGGCCCCAAATAGGGACCGGGAGATTGGCGGTGGACGAGCCACTCGCCAACCGGGTCAGGTCCGGAAGGAAGCAGCCCTAACGAGGTCCGGATCGGGTCGCTCGTCAGTCTCCTACCTGTTTTTCCGAGCGAATCGCGCTGGAAGTGGGCTTTTGCCCGTCTCGCGCGCGCTCCTTTCCGCAATCAGGCCGTTCGAGAGATTATCAATTGCGGATCGACCGATGACCGATGCTGGCGCTCCCCCTCCCGCGGATCAGGGCGGCTTCGATCTCGGCGGCCAGCCGGACGCAGCCAAGCCCTATCGCGTGCTGGCGCGCAAATACCGTCCCTCCAATTTCGACGATCTGATCGGCCAGGAGGCCATGGTCCGCACCGTCTCGAATGCGTTCGAGACCGGGCGCATTCCGCAGGCCTGGATCCTCACCGGCGTGCGCGGAGTCGGCAAGACGACCACCGCGCGCATCCTCGCCCGCGCGCTGAACTACGAATTGCCCGACGGTTCCGTGAAGGGGCCGACCATCGCCATGGCCAGGCTCGGCGTGCATTGCCAGGCGATCATGGAGAGCCGGCACATGGACGTGCTGGAGATGGACGCGGCCTCCCACACCGGCGTTGACGACGTGCGCCAGATCAATGACAGCGTGCGCTATGCGCCGGCGAGCGCACGCTACAAGGTCTACATCATCGACGAAGTCCACATGCTCTCGACGGCGGCGTTCAACGCCTTCCTGAAGACGCTTGAGGAGCCGCCGGAGCACGCCAAGTTCGTGTTCGCCACGACCGAGATCCGGAAAGTGCCGGTCACGGTGCTGTCGCGCTGCCAGCGCTTCGACCTGCGCCGCGTCGAGGCCGACGTGCTGATGGGGCATCTGTCCGATATCGCGAAGAAGGAAGGCGTCGAGGTCGAGGACGAAGCGCTCGGCATCATCGCCCGCGCTGCAGAAGGCTCCGTGCGCGACTCGCTGTCGCTGTTCGACCAGGCGATCGCGCATGCGGCCGGAGCGGTGCGCGCCGAGGCGGTACGGCAGATGCTCGGGCTTGCCGACCGCACCCGCGTCATCGACCTCTTCGAAAATCTCGCCGGCGGCGATATCGCCGGCGCCTTCAAGGAATTCCGCGCGCAGTATGACGTCGGTGCCGATCCGATCGTGGTGCTGTCCGACCTTGCCGAATTCGTCAACTTCGTCACCCGCGTCAAGATCGTGCCGGCCACGGCCGACAACGTCGCCTTCGGCGAGACCGAGCGCGTGCGGGCGCGGGAGTTCGCCGCCAAGCTTTCCATGCGCGTGCTGTCGCGGATGTGGCAGATGCTGCTCAAGGGCATCACCGAGGTGCAGACCGCGACGCGTCCGGCCGCCGCCGCCGAAATGGTCCTGGTGCGCATCGCCTACGTCGCCGACTTGCCGACGCCGGATGAAGCGATCCGCATGATCGAGCAGGGCGGCGGATCGACGCCGCCGGTGTCGGGCAACGGCGCGCCGCGCGGTGCGCCCGCTTCTACGATGTCGGCGATGCCGTCGTCTCCGGTGCGGGCGTCCGCCGCGGGCCCGCGCAGCGGCGCCGAGGCTCGTCCGCAGCCGATCGCGAGCGCCGAGCCGCAATCGGCGCCCAGCTTGCGCATCTCCAGTTTCCCGCAGCTGATAGCGCTGGCCGGCGAGAAGCGCGATCTCCTGACCAAGACCGCGCTGGAAGCCGACATGCGGCTGGTGCGAATCGAGGACGGCCGGCTCGAGATCGCGCTGGAGCCCAACGCCTCGCGTGGCCTCGTCAACGATCTTTCGCGCAAGCTCGAGCTATGGACCGGGCGGCGCTGGACCGTGATCGTCTCCAACGAGGCCGGCCAGCCGACCGTGCGCTCGCAGAATCTCGCCGAGAAGAGCGCGCGGGAAAAGGCGGCCGAAGCCGATCCGCGCGTGCGCGAGGTGCTGGCGCGCTTTCCCGGCACCAGGGTGATCGAGGTCCGCCGGCTTGCCGCAGAGCCGCCGGAATCCGATCTTGTCGCGGAAGACCCTGCGGAAATGCCCGATGGCGACGACGACTGAATACAAGGAACACGAGAATGGCTGATTTTCTCGGCATGATGAAGCAGGCCGCGCAGCTGCAATCCAAGATGCAGGCGATGCAGGAAGAGCTCGGCAATATCGAGGTCGAGGGCAACTCCGGCGGCGGAATGGTGTCGGTGCGCATGACCGCGAAAATGGAAGTGAAGGCGGTGAGGATCGATCCGTCGCTTCTGAAGGCCGAAGAGCGCGAGATCGTCGAGGACCTCGTGGTCACCGCGATCAATGACGCCAAGCGCAAGGCGGAAACCGCCATGCAGGAGAAAATGCAGTCGCTGGCCGGCGGGCTCGGCTTGCCGCCGGGCCTGCTCGGGGGGCTTGGTTCCTAAAGCCCATGCCCGCGGTTGCCGGTCCCGAGATCGAACGCCTGATCCAGCTGCTGGCGCGGCTGCCCGGGCTTGGGCCGCGCTCGGCGCGGCGCGCGGCGCTGCACCTGATCAAGAAGCGCGAGGCGCTGATGACGCCGCTCACTTCGGCGTTGCAGGTTGCGATCGAGAAGATCCAGGTCTGCAAGACCTGCGGCAACATCGACACGCAAAATCCCTGCACGGTCTGCACCGATCCGCGCCGCGATCCCTCGATCATCGTGGTCATCGCCGATGTCGCCGATCTCTGGGCGCTGGAGCGCGCCAACGCCGGCAACGGCCGCTATCACGTCCTCGGCGGCACGCTGTCGCCGCTCGACGGCGTCGGCCCGCAGGACCTTTCCATCGACGCGCTGGTGGCACGCGCGCATGAGGAAGAGGTCAAGGAAGTGGTGCTGGCGCTCAATGCCACCGTCGACGGCCAGACCACCGCGCATTACATCACCGACCTCCTGCAGGACGCCAATGTGCGGGTGACGCGGCTGGCCCACGGCGTGCCGGTCGGCGGCGAGCTTGATTATCTCGACGAAGGTACGCTATCGGCTGCCATGCGGCAGCGAACGCTGTTCTAAAGCGTTTTCAAGCGAAGTGGGAACCGGTTCGCATCAAGAAAACGCGTAAGTCAAAGAAGATTCTTCACACAAACGGAACTGGAAATGACGAAACGACGATTCGCCGGACGCCTGGGTTTTGTGTCGATCCTGGCGGTGGCCCTTGCTGCGCCTGCCGCTTCTGCCCAGTCCGCCCCGCAGGGGGAGCCAGCCCCGTCGAAGCCCGGCAAGCTGATCAATGCCGGCGACGTCCTCTCGGGCGAGCTGACCACCATCAGGTCGCGCAAGCGCGGCAAGTCCGCGACCTACCAGATCACCTCGGAGCCGCGTCGGCTGCCGCCGCCGAGCGGGCTGTGCAATCTCGAAACCGGACCGGAAACGTTCCAGCTCGTCACCACCAGCGACGCGCAGGCGGTGCAGCTGAAGGGGCTCATCGGCAAGCCCATCTCCGTGAAGGTGGATGAGGTATCCTGCGCAAAGGACCCCGGGCAGATGACCGAGGCCGTCATCACCAAGTGGAGCGTGGTGAAGTAACCCGCCGGTGTCATCGCCCGGCTTGACCGGGCGACCCAGTACGCCGCGGCCTCTCGTTTCCATTCAGGTGTCTCTGGAATACTGGATCACCCGCATTCGCGGGTGATGACTGCTTGAGCTAAATTCGCACCGGCCCCAGCGTGTCGAAATGCTTGCGTTGCTGCAGGAAGGCGAGCAGCAGCAGGCTCGGCACCGCGACCAGGACCGAGATGATGAAGAACAGCGGCCAGCCGGTTGCCGCCGCCACATACCCTGCGCCCGAGGAAAGATAGGTGCGCCCGACCGCCGACAGGGCGGTGAGCAACGCGTATTGCGTCGCCGTGTGCAGCGGGTTCTGGCACAGCGCCGAGAGATAGGCGACGAAGATCACGGTGCCGATCGCGCCGGTGAAATTCTCCACGGATATCGCGAGCGCCAGCGCCCATTGATTGACCCCGACATGGGCGAGCCAGGCGAACGCCAGGTTGGAGGCCGCCTGGAGTGCGCCGCCGATCCACAGGCTCGCGACCAGCGAATAGCGCCGCGCCACATAGCCCCCGGCAAAGCCGCCGATCAGCGTTGCGGCAAGGCCGACACCCTTGACGATGGCGGCGTAGTCGTTGCGGGTGAAGCCGAGGTCGATCACGAACGGCGCCGTCATGGTGCCGGAGAACGCATCGGTGAATTTGTACAGCACTACGAAGGCGAGCGCGGTCAGCGCATCCCTTCGGGTCAGGAATTCCGAGAAGGCGCCGATGGCTGCGTGCAGAACGCGCGAGAATGCGCTCTCCGATCGGGTCGCAGCTTCCGCGCGGACGGATTGCTCGGGCTCGGTGGCGGCCAGCGCGGTCAGCGTGCCGATCAGCACCAGCGCCGCCATGCTCACATAGCCCCACATCCACGCCGAGGTACGCCCGATGCCGGTGGATTCGAATGCGGTCACCAGGAACAGCACGCCGGCGGTCGAGACCAGCATCCCGATGCGGTAGGCCGCGACGTAGGACGCCATGCCGGCGGCCTGCTCGTTCTCCGGCAGGCTTTCGACGCGGAAGGCGTCGACCACGATGTCCTGCGTCGCCGACATCATCGCGACCAGCAGGGCGCCGAGCGCCACGAACAGCGGTGAGTGTGCCGGGTCGGTCAGTGCCAGCAGCAGGATCGCGCCGATCAGCAGCAACTGCGAGAACACCAGCCAGCCGCGGCGGCGGCCGAAGGCGTGCGTGAAGAACGGCACATGCAGCGCGTCGACCAGCGGCGCCCAGATGAACTTCAGCGTGTAGGGCGTGCCGACCAGGGCGAACAGCCCGATGGTGCCGAGGTCGACACCGGCCTCGCGCATCCACACCAGCAGCGTCGATCCCGACAGCGCCAGCGGCAGGCCGGAGGAAAAGCCGAGCAGCAATACGATCAGCACGCGCGGCTGCAGGTAGACGGCAAGGCTCTCGCGCCAGGAGGCGGAAGCGGGGGGAACTGCGGGAGAGGCGGCGTCGGGAGCGGTCATGGGGCCGTTGGTAGCAGATTCTAAGACTGTCATCGCCCGGCTTGACGGGGCGATCCAGTATTCCAGAGGCCTATCCGCCGGGCCCTGCAATCTCCGGGTAAAGATCGATCCAGTTCGGATTGTCCTTCTCGATCAGCGAAATCTTCCACGCCCGCGGCCATTTCTTGAGCCGCTTCTCGCGATGAATGGCCTGCTCGATCTCCTCGAAGACCTCGAAATAGACCAGCCGCGTGACGTCATGACGCTTGGTGAAACTTTCGGCGATTTTTGGGCGGTGTTCCGAAACGCGGCGGATAAGGTCGTTGGTGACGCCGATGTAAAGGGTACCGCCGATGCGGCTGGCGAGAATGTAGACGTAGTACTGGCGCGTGCCCATCTACCGCCTCTGGAATACTGGGTCGCCCGGTCAAGCCGGGCGATGACAGTTTTGTGTGTTGCCACAGGAGTGATTACTCCCCCGCCTGCAATTTCCGCGACGGCAGCGGGAACAGCTCGGTGGCGGCGCCCTTGACCAGCCGCGGCGCCTCCGGCGGGTCCTTGGAGAAATCCAGTTCCTCGATCCGGCCGGCGCGCTTTTCGATCTTGTCGGCGGAGATCAGGATTTGCCGGACGTCCTCGTTGACGTCGCCAAAATGTTTTTGCAGCTTCAGCACGCGCTCGCGCAGGCGGCCGAGATCGTCGCCGAGATGCATCACCTCGTTGCGGATCTGGTCGGCGGCGTCGCGGATGCGGGCGTCCTTCAGGATCTGCTGCATCACCTGGATCGCCAGCATCAGCAGCGACGGCGACACCAGCACGACGCGGGCGCGATAGGCTTTCTGGATGATGTCGTCGAACCCGTCGTGGATTTCGGCATAGACCGACTCCGACGGCACGAACATCAGCGCGGTGTCCTGCGTCTCGCCGGGAACCAGGTACTTTTCCGCGATGTCGCTGACATGCTTCATGATGTCGCCGCGCAGCCGCTGCGCGGCGATGCGGCGCTCCTCGTCGCTGCGCGCGTCGTGCAACGCGGTCATCGCCTCCAGCGGAAACTTCGCGTCGATGCAGAGCGGGCGCTGGTCGGGCAGGAACACCACGCAATCCGGCCGCTTGCCTGACGTCAGCGTGAACTGGAATTCGTACGCCCCCTTCGGCATGCCGTCCTGGACGATCGCCTCCATCCGCGCCTGGCCGAAGGCGCCGCGCGACTGCTTGTTGGCGAGCACGTCGCGCAAGGTCGTGACCTGAGTCGTCAGGTCGGTGAGGTTCTTGTGCGCATTGTCGATGATGCCGAGCCGCTCGTGCAGCTTGCGGAGCGAGTCCATCGTGTTGCGCGTGGTCGCTTCCATCGATTGGCCGACGCGGTGGGTCACCGAATCGAGCCGCTCGTTGACGGCGCGCGCCATCTCGGCCTGCCGGCCGGCCAGCGCCTGCGCCATCGCGTCGACCCGGCCGGTCGATTCGCTCTGGGCACGCAGCATGTCGGAAAGCCGCTCCTCCAGCTCGTCGGCGCGGATGGCCTGCACGACCGCGAGTTCCGCGCCGCGCCGGCCGGACTTTGCGACGACGATCACCAGCGCCAGCAGCAGGACAACCGCGAGCCCGCTGATACCGACCAGGCCATCTGCGACGCGGATCGGCCAGTCGCCGATCAGGAAAAGAATCTCGTTCATGCCGCTATGTAACCCGATTCGCGGGCTGGCGCGAACGAAGAGGGAACGTATATGGTTAATGGGAAGCAAATTTCTATGGTTAAGGCCGCCTTAAAAATCACGGTTAGCAGGCGGTTAACGCGTTCCCGGTCGCATTGACCCCGTCAAATCAACCGCTTAAATCGCGCGTCATGGCCATCAGAGAGATCATCATCCTGCCGGACAAGCAGTTGCGGCTGGTTTCGAAGCCTGTCGAGAAGGTGACGGCGGAAATCCGCAAGCTCGCCGGCGACATGCTCGAGACCATGTATGACGCGCCCGGCATCGGGCTTGCCGCGATCCAGGTCGCGCAGCCGTTGCGGTTGATCACCATGGATCTCGCCAAGCGCGACGAGAACGGCGAGACCACGCCGAGGCCGCGCGTTTTCATCAATCCGGAAGTCATCGCGAGATCCGAGGAGATGTCGGTCTATGAGGAGGGCTGTCTCTCCATCCCCGAATATTACGAGGAGGTGGAGCGTCCTGCGCGCGTGCGCGTGCGCTTCACCGATCTCGACGGCAAGGTGCACGAGGAAGACGCCGAGGGTCTCTACGCCACCTGCATCCAGCACGAGATCGATCACCTCAATGGCGTGCTGTTCGTCGACTACCTCTCCAAGCTGAAGCGCGACCGCGTGCTGAAGAAGTTCACCAAGGCGGCCAAGCGCGCCGGAGAGTAGCCCGCGCTCTCTCACAGTCGTCATGCCCGGGCAAGAGCGCGAAGCGCGTCTTGGCTCTAATGACCCGGGCATCCACGACTTGCTTTCTCGCGGGGATCAAAGACGTGGATGGCCGGGACAAGCCCGGCCATGACGAAATAGCCAGGGCCCTCGAATGCCGCTTCGTCTGATCTTCATGGGTACGCCCGATTTCGCGGTGCCGACGCTGCTCGAACTCGTCGCCCACGGCCACGAGATCGCCGCCGTCTACACCCGCGCGCCGAAGCCGGCCGGGCGCGGCTTGAAATTGCAGGCGAGCCCCGTCGAGCAGGAGGCGCGCCGGCTCGGCATTGCCGTGCTGACGCCGGCGACGCTGAAGACGCCGGAAGCGCTGGGAGAATTCCGCGCCCTTAATGCCGATGCCGCTGTCGTCGTCGCCTACGGCATGATCCTGCCGCAGGCCATTCTCGATGCACCGAAAGACGGTTGCTTCAACCTGCACGCTTCGCTGTTGCCGCGTTGGCGCGGTGCTGCCCCGATCAACCGCGCCGTGATGTCGGGTGATGCCGAAACCGGCGTGATGGTGATGAAGATGGACGTCGGCCTCGATACCGGCGATGTCGCGATGGCCGAGCGGCTGACCATCACGGACAAGATGACCGCCTCCGACGTGCACGACGCGCTGGCGCGGCTCGGTGCCGACCTGATGGTGCGCGCGATGGCCGCGCTGGAGCGCGGTGCGCTGCAATTGACGAAGCAGAGCGAGACGGGCGTCACCTACGCCGCCAAGATCGAAAAGGCGGAAGCGAAGATCGACTGGAGCAGGCCGGCGCACGCGGTGCTGCGGCACATTCACGGCCTGTCGCCGTTCCCCGGTGCCTGGAGCGAGGTGGCGGTCGACGGCGAGGCGTTGCGCGTGAAAGTCCTGCGCTGCGAGCCCGCCGAGGGATCGGGCGCGCCCGGCATATTGCTCGACGATCGGCTCACCGTCGCTTGCGGCGAGGGCGCGATCCGCATCGTCGAGTTGCAACGCGCCGGCAGGGCGCCGATGAAGACAGCGGAATTCCTGCGTGGCACATCGCTCAAGCCTGGCGCGCGGTTTGCCTGATGCCCCGCTACAAGCTCACCATCGAATATGACGGCGCGCCGTTTGCCGGCTGGCAGCTGCAGCCCGATCATCCGACGGTGCAGGGCGCGCTGGAAGCCGCTGTCAAGGCGACCTGTGGCGAGGACGTCCGTGTGCACGGCTCGGGGCGCACCGATGCCGGCGTGCATGCGCTCGGCCAGGTCGCGCATTGCGACATCGCAAAACCGTTCACGGCAAGCCGGCTGCGCGATGCGCTGAATGCGCATCTGCGGCCGCATCCGGTTGCGGTGATTGCAGCTGAGATCGTGCCCGATGATTTCGAGGCGCGGTTCTCCGCGATCAGGCGCCATTATCGCTATCGCATCGCCAATACGCGCGCGAACCTCGCGCTCGATATCGGCCGCATCTGGCGCGTGCCGCGGAGGCTCGATTCCGACGCCATGCATGCCGCCGCGCAGCGCCTGCTCGGCAAGCACGATTTCACGACGTTTCGCGACACCGAGTGCCAGGCGAAATCGCCGGAGAAGACGCTCGACCAGCTCGACGTCATCCGCGACGGCACGGAGATCAGGATCGTCACCTCGGCGCGCTCGTTCCTGCACAGCCAGGTGCGCTCGATGGTGGGCTCACTGGTCTGGGTCGGCGAAGGCCGCTGGAGCGCCGACGACCTTGCCGCCGCACTCGCCGCCCGCAACCGCGCCGCCTGCGGCCCCGTCGCGCCGCCGGAGGGGCTCTATCTGGTGAGGGTGGAATACTAGCCAGTCTAGGCCGCGGCGATGGCCTCGATCTCCAGCAGCCATGCCTCGTCGAAGATGTCGGCGATGATCACGGTCAGTGCCGGCGTGAGATCGCGGAGCACTTCCTGGCGAACGGCGCGGTTCTCGATGTTGTACTTCCGGTCCGACAGGAAGGTGGTGACCTTGACGATATTGGCAAGCGTCATGTCGATAGCCCTGAGCTGAGCCTCAATATTGGCCCACACCAATCGCGCCTGCGCGGTGAAATCAGCCGGTACCGTTCCGTCCGCCGTTTGCGGTATCTGCCCGCTGACGAAGGCCCAACGCCTTGCATCGGACACCTCAAAGACCTGTGCGTAGCCGCCCCTCGCTTCCGGAGCATCAGCGGCGCTTACTGATCGCTTCTGCATCAAATTGTCCCCGACTGTCCAAAATACCGATCCAGCACGCCGCGATACACCTTGGTCAGCTTCTCCAGATCGGCCACCGGCGTGCGCTCGTCGACCTGGTGCATGGTCTGGCCGACCAGGCCGAACTCGATCACCGGGCAATAGCTGGAGATGAAGCGTGCGTCCGAGGTGCCGCCGCTGGTGGAAAGCTCGGGCCTCCGCCCCGTGACTTCCTCGATGGCGGCGACCGCGAGATCGGTGAAGGCGCCGGGCTTGGTCACGAACACGTTCGAGTTCGACGGCTCCCAGACGATGCGGGCCTTGATGCGGTTGCCGCAGGCTTTTGCGAGGCGCGCGTCGACGAGGTCGCGCAGGCTCGCTTGCGTATGCAGGTCGTTGTAGCGGATGTTGAACTTCGCTCGCGCCTGGCCGGGAATGACGTTGCCGGCGGTGTTGCCGACGTCGACCGAGGTGAACTCCAGGTTGGACGCCTGGAACTGCGCGCTGCCGTGGTCGAGCGGCTCGTCGGAGAGCGCGACGATCAGCCGCGAGATGTCCGGCACCGGATTGGAGGCGCGGTGCGGATAGGCGACATGGCCCTGCACGCCGTCGACAAAAAGCGTGCCGGATTGCGAGCCGCGGCGGCCGATCTTGATGCAGTCGCCGAGCGCCTCGACATTGGAGGGCTCGCCCAGCACGCAATGATCGAATTTCTCGCCGCGCGCGGCCACCCATTGCAGCAGTTTTATCGTGCCGTTGACGGAGATGTCCTCCTCGTCGCCGGTGATGAGGAACGAGATCGATCCCCTTCCGTCCCGTTGCGGCTTGCCGCCATTGTCCTTCAGATGTTGCAGCACCGCCGCGACGCTGCAGGCAATGCCGCCCTTCATGTCGACCGCGCCGCGGCCGTACAGCACGCCGTCCTTCACATCGCCTGCGAACGCGCCGTGCGTCCAGGCACCTTCGTCGCCGGCCGGTACCACGTCGGTATGGCCGGCAAAGGTGATGTGCGGTGCGTCGCTGCCGATGCGCGCATAGAGATTGTCGATGTCGGCAGTCCCGGGCTCGCCGAAGGTGACGCGGTGCGTCTCGAAGCCGTGTGCTTTGAGCAGCTCTTCGAGTACGCCGAGCGCGCCGGCGTCGGCCGGGGTTACGGATGGGCAGCGGAGGAGGGATTGGGCGATCGAGAGGGCATCGGTCATGCCATCGGCTTAACACGCATGGCCGGCGGAGGGCCAGACTTGTGCGGAACCATTTCGATCTCGCTGTCCTGGCTCCACGCCGTGGTCGCGCGCAGCCTTGCCCGCTCGGAGCGCACCCGCATCTGCTCCTTGCCGAGCGGATCGGCGCCGTACCGGTTGGTCCATTTCGTGCCGCGCAGGAAATACAGCTCGACGAAACCCCAGAGCATGAGCACGAGCGCGATCGCGCCGGGGATCATCATGAAATCCGATTCGGGAAGCTGGTCCGAGAAATGGTTGAAGAGCTGGGGAGCTGCGAAGAACGGCAGCATCCACCACGCGCTCCTGTCGCGGTCATGCAGCCGCTTGATCGAGGTGGCGAGGAATATCCAGAGCAACAGCACCAGGCCGATCGTCCTGACCAGCAGCATCGGCAGCTTGGCAAACGACAGTGCCTGCCACGCCGCCGGATCGAGTGCGCTGTAAATGTCGTCGAGACCGATGGCGAACGACGCCTTGCCGTGACCGGCAGCGGTGCCCATGGCATGCGCCACAAGGTCGATCGTCAGGGCCAGCTGCACCAGCGCCACGAAGATCATCATGAAGGACAGGACGACCAGCCCCGACAGCCAGTACTTGGCGCGGTTGATGCGGCCCTTGAAGCCGAACAGGTACCAGGTCCAGTCCATGACGGATCGCTCCGGGCGGCGACCCGCCACCCGGTCCTTGGTCGGCTGGAACCGGCGGGCGGTTCGATCAGAGCGTGATGAGATTAGGTTGAACTGTAGCGGCATCGGGAATCACCTCTCCCGAAGGGAGAGGTGGACTGAGTCAGCCGGACGACCGATTCAATCAAACGCCATCGCGCTTTAGTCGCGTAACAGCTCGTTGATGCTGGTTTTGGCGCGGGTGCGCTCGTCGACGCGCTTGACGATCACGGCGCAGGCGGTGGCGGGGCCGGGCTGGCCGTTCTTCAGGGGTTTTGCCGGCAGCGTGCCCGGCACCACGACGGAATATTCCGGCACCTCGCCGACGAACGTCTCGCCGGTTTCGCGGTCGACGATCTTGGTCGAGGCGCCGAGGAACACGCCCATCGCCAGCACTGCGCCCTTGCGCACGATCACGCCTTCGGCGACCTCGCTGCGCGCGCCGATGAAGCAGTCGTCCTCGACGATCACGGGCTCGGCCTGCAGCGGCTCCAGCACGCCGCCAATGCCGACGCCGCCGGAGATGTGCACGCGCTTGCCGATCTGCGCGCAGGAGCCGACGGTCGACCAGGTGTCGATCATGGTGGCTTCATCGACATAGGCGCCGAGATTGACGAAGGACGGCATCAGCACGACGTTGCGGGCGATGAAGGCCGAGCGGCGCACGATCGCGCCGGGCACCGCGCGAAAACCGGCGTCGCGAAAGCGGTTCTCGCCCCAGCCCTCGAACTTCGAGGGCACCTTGTCCCACCACGACGCCTTGCCGGGGCCGCCGGCGATCTGGCCCATGTCGTTGAGGCGGAACGACAGCAGCACCGCCTTCTTCAGCCACTGATTGACCTTCCACTTGCCGCTCGCCTCGCGCTCGGCGACGCGCGTCTCGCCCTTGTCGAGCAGCTCCAGCGCCGAATCCACGGCATCGCGGACCTCGCCTTTGGTCGCGGTCGAAATGCCCTCGCGGGCGTCGAACGCGGCGTTCACGGTGGCTTCGAGGGCGGCGAGGGACATGGGTGTTTCCTGGGGGTGCAGCGGGCGGATCTTCGGGGGCTTTTTCCGGAAATGGCAGTAAGGAGTCAAGGACGGGATGACAATTACAGCAGCCGCATTCTCGACTGTCGTCCCTGGAAAGCAGGACCCATAACCACAGGGAGATGTGGTGGCACGAAGGCGTAGCTCCGAATTCCCGTATCCACTCGATCCTGTGGTTCTGGGTCCCGGGTCGCGCTTCCGCCTTCGCGCAAGCGCTTCGGCGGACTTGAACCCTGCGAAGCTTGCGCAGCAAGCGAAGAAGGGTCGCTTGCCCGGGACGACAGCTAGATGAGCCGCTGCAAGAACCCGGTCAGATCGTCGGTGACATGATCGACATGGCCGGCATCGTGGCCTTCCAGCTCCCAGTCCTCGCGCACCACTTCCCTGGTGCCGTCGGGCACCACCAGCACGGTGGTCATGCCGAGCCGGTGCGGCACCTCGAGATTGCGCGCGAGGTCCTCGAACATCGCCGATCGCGCCGGATCGACGCCGTGCAGGGAAAGGAAGCGCCGGTAGGTCTGCGGCGCGGGCTTCGGCTCGAGCTCGGCGGCGATGATGTCGAACACGGCATCGAAATGCGCCGATAGCCCCAACCGCTCCAGCACCGCATCGACATGGTCGACCGAACCGTTGGTGAGGATCAGCTTGCGGCCGGGCAGCCTGGCGATCGCGGCGCCCATCGCCGGATTGGGTTCGAGCGGCGAGTGGTCGATCTTGTGCACGTAGCTGAGAAAGTCGTCGGCGCTGATGCCGTGCTCGGTCATCATGCCGCGCATGGTGGTGCCGTAGCGGCGGTAGTAATCCTTCTGGATGCGGCGCGCTTCCTCTGCCGACACTTTGAGGAAGTCCGCGACAAACTCGCCGATCCGCGCATCGACCTGCTGCCACAGATTGACGTGATGCGGATAGAGCGTGTTGTCGAGGTCGAACACCCAGGTGTCGACATGGTCGAAGCCGCGGGAGGTGCGCGAGGTGGTCATTGCTCCCTCACCCCGTCGTCCCGGCGAAGGCCGGGACCCATACGCCGTGACGGATATTGGTGAGCACGCTGCGCGTTGCCTTTGCTTGGAGATGCACCGGGGTCAATAAAGTCGCCCTGTGGTTATGGGTCCCGGCTTTCGCCGGGACGACAAGAAGATAGTTCATGGCATCGCAAAGCGCAGCGTTTTGCCGCCGGCGCTCATGTCGACGGCGGCAAAGCCCGCGGCGGAAAGCCCGCGGGTGCCGCAATCGCCCTGCTCGTTGATCTCGAACTTGGCTTCGCGGGTGCAGAGCTGTGTGCTGCCGCCCCAGTTCAGCGCCTTGTCCTTGTACTTCACCGCGCGATTGTCGTGGTCGACAGCCTCGGCAAAGCTGAAGATCTGCCTCGGCTGGCCGGTGACGTCGGGATGCAGGCACTTGCCGGGATCGATGCGATACCAGCCGCGGCTGGTCACGCTCTTGCCGTCGTCGGTCGCCACCGCCGCCATGATCTTGTGCGGCGTGTCGTTGCACCAGGTGAGCCCGGTCGCGGAAGGCGACTGCACTGCCTCGATCAGCCTGGCGAAGAAATTCGGCTGCTGCACCGCGTCCGCACCGAGTCCGCGGCTCTTCAGGAACGCATTGAGCGCGGCCTGCGTCTTCGGCCCGTCGGTGCCGTCGATCGGGGAGGCATCGTAGCCGGCGACGACCAGCAGCCGCTGGATGCCGGCAAGCCGTGCCTGCTCGTCGTCGTACTCGGAATCCTCGGCGAGATAGGCGATGAGGTGGCCGTCATCGCCCGGCGTCGGGTGAACTTGCGTGAACGGCGCGGGCGTCTGTCCCGCGCGGCATTGCCGCGCAGCCGCGATGACGAAATTCTGCTCGGCGATGCAGAGCGTGTCGGCGCCGCCCTGCGGGGCCGGCGAGGAGCCGTACAGCCCGAGCGCGCGCGCATGCAGCAGGATGCGGTCCGCGGTCAGCGTGCCCTGCGCCACCACGCGGCAACCGGCGGGATCGATCCGGAACCAGCCGCGCGTCGCCGTCGCCGACTGATGATCGATGCCGATCGCGACCTCGACCACGTAGCTCATTCGGTTGCAGAGTTTCAGGTCCGCATGCGCGGGCGCGGCGGATACCAGGATCGACAGCGCGGCGGCCGGCAATGCGAGAACCGTGCGCCGTGCATAACGGCGCATTCGGGCGCGAAAACTGCGCCTGATGATCGGGGCTTTCTCTCTGAAGCCTGTCACTTGTGGATCAGCGTGCCGGTACCCTGATTCGTGAACAGCTCCAGCAATACCGCATGTTGCGTCTTGCCGTCGATGATGACGACGCCCTGCACGCCCTGCTCCAGCGCATAGATGCAGGTCTCGACCTTCGGGATCATGCCGCCGGAAATGGTGCCGTCGGCGATCAGCTTGCGCGCGTCCTTCACCGACAGTTCCGGAATCAGCTTCTTCGACTTGTCGAGCACGCCGGGCACGTCGGTGAGCAAGAGCAGGCGTTTCGCCTTCAGCGCGCCGGCAACGGCGCCGGCAAAGGTGTCGGCGTTGACGTTGAGCGTCTGCCCGTCGGCTGAGGTCGCGAGCGGCGCCAGCACGGGGATCAGCTCATAGCCGATCAGCTGGTTGAGCAGCGTCAGGTCGACCCTTTCGGGATCGCCGACGAAGCCGAGATCGATCGCCTTCTCGATGTTGGAATCGGGATCGACCATGGTGCGCTTGGTCTTCGAGGCCTTCACCATGCTGCCGTCCTTGCCGGACAGGCCCACCGCCTTGCCGCCGGCCTCGTTGATGTAGCCGACCAGCTGCTTGTTGACCGAGCCCGCCAGCACCATCTCGACGATCTCGATGGTGGCGGCGTCGGTGATGCGCAGGCCCGCCGCGAATTCCGACTGGATGCCGAGGCGCTTCAGCATGGTCGCGATCTGCGGCCCGCCGCCATGCACCACCACCGGATTGATCGCGGTCTGCTCCAAGAGCACGATGTCGCGTGCGAAGGCCCTGGCGGTGTCCTCGTCACCCATGGCATGGCCGCCATATTTGATGACGATGGTTTCCTCGTCATATTCCTGCATATGCGGCAGCGCCTCGGACAGGATTCGAGCCTTGTCGAGCGGGCTGATGTCGGTGTCGGGCATGGATGATCTCGCGTGGGCGGGCAGGAGCGGATGTCGGGCCGGTTTCTATCCGATTGCCGGGCAGGGCGCAAAGAGGACCATGCAACGCTCTCGTGCCCCGGACGCAGCGCAGCGCGTCCCCGGCGATGCGAAGCATCGTCCCATCGTCCGGTGCGGTGCGCTGCTGAGCCGGGGCCCATTCGGCGGGCATGGGTCCCGGCTCTGCGGAGCAGCGTTACACGCTACACCGCGTCCCGGGACACGAAATCTGAGCGCTAATTCCGCTTCGGCCATGCGGCTGCGACCGCCAGCGCCAGCCAGCTTGCGATCAAGAGCGTGCCGCCGGTCGGTGCCGCCATCGGGAACAGGCCGTGGCCGGCATATTGGCGCAGCGTGAGATCGCCTGCGAAAAATGCCGCGGCGATGACGAAGCCGGTCGCGGCAGTCAGCCCGATGCGGGCATGAATGAGGCCGCGCTCGGCAAGCGCCACCGTCGCGAGCACCGCACAGGCGTGAAACAGCAGCATCGACGAGGCCGCGCCGAGCCGCGACGCATCGGCCTGGTGCGCGGAGGCCGCAGCGAGGATGACGCCATCGGCGCCCATGATGCCCGCAAGCACGATCAGCACGCGCGCAATTCGATTCATTGCCCGCGCTCCCGCATCAGACGCACCATCGCCGCGCGCAGCTCCGGCATGCCGCGGCCGGAGCGCGCGGACGTCGCCAGCACGTCCGGAAACGCGGCAGGGTGCTTTGCCAGCGCCGCCTTGGTCTCCTCGATGCGCGCGGCGAGCTCGGCGGCCTTCACCTGGTCGGCCTTGGTCAGCACGATCTGGTAGCTCACGGCGGATTTATCCAGCGTCTTCAGAACGTCCTGGTCGACATCCTTCAGGCCGTGGCGGCCGTCGATCAGCACGTAGACGCGGGCAAGGCTGGCGCGGCCCAGCAGGAACTTGTGGATCAGCGCCGTCCACGACGCGACTTTTGTTTTCGCCGCCGCGGCATAACCATAGCCGGGCATGTCCACCAGCCGCAGGCCGTTCTTGTCGGGACCTTCGAAGAAGATCAGCTCCTGCGTGCGGCCCGGCGTGTGGGAGGTGCGCGCGAGCGCGTTGCGGCCGGTCAGCGCGTTGATCAGGCTGGACTTGCCGACATTGGAGCGGCCGGCAAAGGCGATCTCGATGCCGCCCATCGGCGGGAGCGTCTCGATCGAGGGCGAGGCCCAGATGAAATGCCAGTCGCCGGCGAACAGCTTTCGCCCCTGCTCGATCAGCTCCGCATCGATGTCGGTGGTCATGGTGAAGGATTTCCGACTTCGTCATGGCCGGGCTTGTCCCGGCCATCCACGTCCTTTCTCGCTGCTCCCTAAGACGTGGATGCCCGGGCCATCTGCGCGAAGACGCGCTTCGCGCTTTTGCCCGGGCATGACGACTTCTGAAGTCGAGAAAGCTGGCGCTACGTCTTCGACCCCACTTTCGCGGGCTTCTTCGCGAAGGTGGCCTTGAGATTGTCGAACAGCTCCACCTTCACGCCGTTCTTGCGCATGATGTAGCTCTGCTGGATCACCGAGAGCAGGTTGTTCCATGCCCAGTAGATGACGAGGCCCGCGGGGAAGCTCGCCAGCATGAAGGTGAAGATCAGCGGCATCCAGTCGAAGATCATCTTCTGGGTCGGATCCGGCGGCGCCGGGTTGAGCTTCATCTGGACCCACATCGTGATGCCCATGATGATCGGCCAGACGCCGAGCATCAGGTAGGCGCCGACGCCGGCGCCGAACACCGCGACCGGGTCGAACGGGATCAGCCCGAACAGGTTGAAGATCGTGGTCGGGTCGGGCGCCGAGAGGTCCTTGATCCAGCCGTAGAACGGTGCGTGCCGCATCTCGATGGTGACGAACAGCACCTTGTACAGTGCGAAGAATACCGGGATCTGCAGCAGGATGGGAAGGCAGCCCGCGACCGGGTTGATCTTCTCCTTCTTGTAGATCTCCATCATCTCCTGCTGCTGCTTCACCTTGTCGTCGGGATAGCGCTCCTTCAGCGCCTGCAGCTGCGGCTGCACCGACTTCATCTTCGCCATCGAGGCATAGGACTTGTTCGCCAGCGGGAAGAAGATCACCTTCACCAGCAGGGTCACCATCAGGATCGCGATGCCGAAATTGCCGATCAGGTGGAAGAACCAGTCCAGCGCCAGGAACATCGGCTTGGTGATGAAGTAGAACCAGCCCCAGTCGATCAGGAGATCGAAGTGGTTGAGCCCGAGCGCCTTGTTGTAGCCGCCGAGGCCGACGAGGGGGAAATTGATGCCGACCACGCCGGCTTCCTTGGCGCCGGCGAACAGGCGCGCGTTGCTGGTGGCGGTCCCGCCGATCGAGATGGTCTGCCCGCCCAGCCTGTAGTCGGCCTGGTAGCGCTTCATCGCGCCGCCGGTGGAGAAGCGCGCGGTCTCCAGCGTCGCGGTCGTGTCGGGCAATAGCGCAGCGGCCCAGTATTTATCGGTGATGCCCAGCCACGCATTGGTCACCTTGTCAAAGGTGAGGCCCTTGGCGCCCGAGTCGACCGTTGTCTTGGCGTCGTCGATGTTCTTGTAGCTGTACTCCTGCAGGCCCTTCTCGCCGAGATAGCCGATGAAGCCCTCGTGCAGGATGTAGTAGCCGGAAACCTGCGGCGTTCCGCCGCGCGACAGCAGGCCGTACGGGAACAGGGTCACCGGATCGCTGCTGATGTTGAAGACTTCGTCCTTGATGGTGAATAGATAGCGCTCGTCGACCGATATCGTGCGCTTGAAGGTCAGGCCTTCGCCATTGTCGTACTTCAGCACCACCGGCGTCGTCGGCGTCAGGCTGTTGGAGCCTTCCTGCCGCCAGAGGGTGTCGCTGTTCGGGATGCGCGCGCGCGAGCCCTGGGCCGGAACCCAGAGGAATTCGGCATAATAGGGTTCGGCCGTGCCGGACGGCGAGAACAACACGATGGCGGGCGACTTCGGATCGACCGTCTCGCGGTACTGTGTCAGCGCGACGTCGTCGATGCGGGCGCCCTTCAGCGAGATGCTGCCGGTGATCTTGGGGGTCTCGATCTTGACGCGCGGGGAGGCTGAGATTGCGGTATCGCGCGGCACGACGGCGGTGGGCGCGGCCGGCGCGGGCGAAGGCGTGCTGCCGGCCTGCGGCGTCGTGCTGCCGGGCGCG
Organism: Bradyrhizobium sp.; assembly: GCF_052389815.1. Taxonomy (GTDB): domain Bacteria; phylum Pseudomonadota; class Alphaproteobacteria; order Rhizobiales; family Xanthobacteraceae; genus Bradyrhizobium. Next base: position 28,093 of record NZ_JBQTHN010000027.1, read on the forward strand.
GTTCCGGGCACCGCCTGCGTCGGTTTCTGCAGCTCGGCCTGCTTCTGGGCCTCGACGCGCTGCTTCTCCATCTGCGGCACGTTGTAGAAGTATTGCCAGGCGATCAGCACGAGGCCGGACAGAATGACGGCGAGGATGGTGTTGCGATTGTCGGTCATCGGTTTTGCGGTCTCGTCATTCAGGTCGAATTGCGGCGCGGCTTGATGGGCGGTCTTTACCTGGCGCGTTTTCCGTGCGCGAACCGTTGCCCACTTCGCTTGAAAACGCCTTGCGGTCGAGGCGACGGAGCGCGGAACGCAGGTCGTCCAGCATGACCGCGAAGTCCCGCGTCAGCGCCTCCCGGCGGCCGACTAGCACATAATCATGGTGCGGTCGCATCGATATGACGTCCAGCCGCTTCACCAGTTCGCGAAGCCTGCGCCGGATGCGGTTGCGCTCGGTGGCGGTGCCGTTCTTCCTGGTGACGGTGAAGCCGACCCGGATCGGGCCATGGTCGTCGCGGCGGCGGGCCTGAAGGGCAAATGCCGCGCTGGAAACCCTCGCGCCATTGGCAACGGCGAGGAAGTCCGCCCGTTGCCTCAGCCGATCCATGATGATTGTCCTAAGGTGAGGCCCGGCTCAGGCGCTCAGACGCTTGCGGCCCCGCGCACGGCGGGCGGCGAGAACCTTGCGGCCGCCGGCGGTAGCCAGGCGCGCGCGAAAGCCGTGGCGGCGCTTGCGCACCAGTTTGCTGGGTTGATAGGTCCGCTTCACGGGTCGATCTCCGCTGACATAGCAATTCGCCCGATGGGGCAATCTGCCGTTGAATTGAGAAAGCGTCCGGTGATGCTGACCGGCCCAAAACGGCCGCTTGCGGCCCCAATGAGCCGCTGCCCGAGAAACCGGGTCATCGCGGACAATTGGCGCGGCTTATACGGGAGGTTACCCCGTTTCGTCAACGCTGCCGGAGGAGGCGGCCGCCGTTCTTCGAAAGGGCACAATCGGCTGAAATACTGGCGATTCTGCGGGGTTTTGAGCGTGCGGGATGGCGATCCGGCGGGCCGCGCATTAGATCGCACATTAGCGATCGGTAATTTGACCGGTGCGGGGGCGCAAACGCATCCTCAATGCCGGATATCGAGGGCAAGTACGGTGTCAGTGGCGACCGACAACCAGCCGGCCAGCGACAGCCCGCGACCCACGACGGGGGCGCGCCGGCTCGGCCTGTCCGGCAAGCTGTTGCTGATGACCATTCCGCTGGCGATGATCGCCGGCATGATGATCTACGTGCCCGCCATCGCCAACTTCCGCGTCAACCGGCTCAACGACCGCCTGGCCGCCGCCAACACCGCCGCCCTGGTGCTCGACGCCGCTCCGCTCGGCATGGTGCCGGAGACGCTCGCCCGCGAGATCCTGACCAGCATCGACGCGCGTGCGGTCGCCATCAAGATGGGCCAGCAGCGCCGCCTGCTCGCCAGCGCCGACCTGCCGCAAAGAATCGACCATGACATCGACACCCGCAACATCACGGTGTGGGCGGCGATCCATGACGCGTTCGAAACCATGCTGGAGACCGACAACCACGCCATCCGCCTCGTCGGCAAGGCGCCGGGCGCCGCCCAGTTCATCGAGGTCGTGATCGACGAGGCTCCGCTGCGCAAGGCGATGTACCGCTTCTCGCGCAACCTGCTGATCGTGGCGCTCGTGATCGCAGGCATCGTTTCGGCGCTGGTGTACCTGGCGCTGCATTACCTCTTCGTGCGGCCGATGCGCAGGCTCACCGCCAACCTCGTCGGCTTCCACGAAAACCCGGAAAATCCGGCGCGGATCATCGTGCCGAGCCAGCGCGGCGACGAGATCGGCGTCGCCGAGCGCGAACTCTCGGACATGCAGCGCGACCTCGTCTCGATGCTGAGCCAGAAGAGCCGGCTCGCAGCCCTCGGCCTTGCCGTCTCCAAGATCAATCACGATTTGCGCAATCTCCTGGCATCTTCGCAGCTGTTGTCGGACCAGCTCGCGAGCGTGCCCGATCCGCGGGTGCAGCGCTTTGCGCCGAAACTGATGCGCTCGCTGGAGCGCGCGATCGCCTTCTGCCAGTCCACGCTGTCCTACGGCCGCGCCCAGGAGGCCGAGCCCGACCGCCGCATGGTGCCGGTCGAGCCCGTCGTGGCGGAAGTGCGGGAATCCGCCGGCCTTGCCGCCGACGCCTCCATCGCCTGGGTCGCCGCCATCGAGCGCGGGCTCACCGTCGATGCCGACGCCGACCAGCTGTTCCGCGTGCTGCTCAACCTCGTGCGCAACGCGGCGCAGGCGCTGGAGAGCCTGCCGCAGGGCAGCGCGGCGGCGATGCAGATCCGCATCACCGGCCGCCGCGAGGGCGCGGTCGCGATCCTGGAAGTTTCCGACACCGGCCCGGGCGTGCCGGCGAAGACGCGCGAGCGCCTGTTCGAGGCGTTCCAGACCTCGGGCCGCCCTGGCGGCAGCGGCCTTGGCCTTGCCATCGCCGCCGAGCTGGTCCGCGCCCATGGCGGCGACATTCACCTCGTCGAGGGCACGATCGGCGCCACCTTCCGCGTCTCGATTCCGGACCGCCCGGTGGAACTGCAGCGTGTGCGCGACGAGCGGGCCAGCGCGTAAGTCCGAGCCGGTCACTCCCGGGCAACGCGCAGCGATGAACCCGGAATCCCGTTGTTATTGCAGCCTTTTTCGCTATTCGGGTCACGATCGAATCCGGAGTCGGGAAACCTCGCCCCCGCGTCCTTCCGGATTCTCAGGGGCGCAATTGCGCCCATAGTTCGGTGTTTGCGCATCGCCCCGGAACGACGGCCATTCGGTCGCTTCCGGACCTTGCAAACCGTGGCGGAAGCCGGTAGCTAGAGCGCTCTTTCGCGGCCTTCCAATTATTTGGATGCAGATCGGGCTCTCAAGCCCCATATCGCCAAAGAAAACGCGCCCGTAGCTCAGCTGGATAGAGCATCAGACTACGAATCTGAGGGTCGGACGTTCGAATCGTTCCGGGCGCGCCATTCTCCAATCTACGCCAGAGCACGCCACGCTACGTCCAGCCTAACCGCTGCTGCGCCCGAGTTCGCTCGTGGCCGGGGTGCCGATCCGCTTGACGTACCACGTAAAGCGTTGTAGACACGCCATGTGATACGCTCGTGGGGCAATTCGGCGACGCGTCGGCTATTCGAGTCCGGCAAGTCCAGATTTCGCGGTCTCGATGCTGAATCGGCGCTGGAGCTATTGGCAATCTTGAACGCGGCCGAACGACTCGATCACATCAGCCCGCTCAAGAGCGTCGGGCTTCACCCGCTCAAGGGCAACCGAAGAGGCCAATGGGCGATCACGGTCAATGGGCCTTGGCGCATTTGCTTTCGCTTCAAAGGCGGCGATGTCTATGAGGTAGAAATTGTCGATTATCACTGAGGAGCAGCCATGGTTCCGATCCATCCCGGCCGTATCCTGAGACGCGAACTGAACACACGGCGCCTCTCGGCCAATGCACTGGCACGGGCGCTGCGTGTGCCATCAGGCCGTATCGTCGATATACTGAACGGCAAACGCTCGGTCACGGCTGAGACCGCGCTGCGCCTCGGCCGTTATTTTGGCAATGCTCCGCAATTCTGGATCAACCTGCAGGCTCAGTACGATCTCGCCGTCGCCATGCGCGATGTCGGCCACCTTGTGGAGCGCGAAGTCCAGACGGCCGCGTGACGGGGTGCACCGCTGCGGCTCGATACACGGGTTTTGGCGCCGGCCTGTATCGACGCGTCGTGCAAGATCGCAGGTTGTCGCACATTTGCCGATTGGAGCGCGTGGCGGGCTACAGCATCATAGCGCCACGGCGAACTCATAGTGCCCAACTTCATCGGCCGCGGCGCGCCAAAACCACGATATTCCGCGACATCGTACGATGCAGCTTCAACTCGGGAGCACCCGGGGGGTGCGGGGTCCGATGGTTGAGGGCCTGCACCTTGAATGCAGCTCTCACGACGAAGTATGGCTCTGTCAGCTTCCACGTATTCGGATCAGGTCCGTCGTCCGTCGCAGAGTTTGCCACCGGCACGAGCGAGGCCACTCAGCGCCTCACCAAATCCTCCAGCGAGTTCGCCGCCACCATTAGCTTGGCGAGCGTCAGGCCGCTGGCAGCGATTTCCTCGACCGAGCGGCGAATGCGGGTCGCTTCGGGGTGGGCCGCGAGCCAGGTCTCGGCGGCCTGTTGCCCGGATTGGCCGTTCGCCAGCATATCCGCGACCAGCCGTCGTTCGGCCGCCGCGATCTGGTCGATGCCGCGGTCGATGGCGAGACGTTCGAAGAAATCGTTCGCCGCCACGCCGCGCGCGGCAGCGACGATACGGTCGAGACGGAAATTGGCCTCGGCGGCGAAGAAGGTCGTGGCCGTATCGGCAATCGCGCGGTCGCTGCGCCCGGCGACCATCACGATGTCGGGTGCGGAAAGGAGAGTGTTGAGATCGGCGAACTCGCCGGCAAGTTCGGTGGGGAGGCCGGCTTCGATCAGTTCCTGCCGGCGCTTGTTGCGGCCGGCCTGCATGTCCGGCGGCAGGGCGTTGTCGAGCCCGGCGGCGATCTCGCGGATGCTCGGCCCGAAGCGCGAGATCACCGCGTCCAGCCCGACGCTGAAATCGACGTTGCGCACATACCAGACCATGCGGGAGAGCAAGAGATCCTGAACCGCGGCGTAGAGGGTAAGCTGCAACTGACCGTCGATTCTGTTGTCGAGCGCGTCAATCGCGCTGTTCAGCCGCTCAAGGCCGTAAGATTGTTCCACCGCCACGAAGGCCATGACGATGGTGGCCACATCGGCATCCGTCTCGTCGACCAGCCGCGCGATGCAAGTCGGACCGCCGCGATTGATCACGGCGTTGGCGAGATTGGTCGAGATGATCTCCCGCCGCAGACGATGGTGTTTCACCGCATCGGGGAATCTTTCCAGAATCTCGCGGGGGAAGTAGCGGGAGAGTTCGCGAGCGAGATAGGGATCGTCAGGCACGTTCGTGATGAGCAGATCATCGTAGAGCGTGAGCTTGGCGTAGGCGAGCAGCACGGCAAGTTCCGGCCGCGTAAAGGACTGGCCACGCAGGGTTCGCTCGGAGATCGCGGCATCGTCCGGCAGGAACTCTACGCCGCGATGGAGGAGGTCCCGCCGCTCGAGCGATTGCATCAGGCGGGCGAGGAAGCCGTTGTCGGCCACACCCTTGCGTTCGGCCAACGAAAGCGCCAGCGTCTGCAGATAATTGTTACGCAGCACCATCGTGCCGGCCTCATCGGTCATCGAGACAAGCAGGCTGTTGCGGTCGCTCTTGCTGAGGCGTCCATCGCGTTCCGGGCGTGCCAGCGCAATCTTGAGATTGACTTCGACGTCGGAGGTGTTGACCCCAGCCGAATTGTCGATCGCATCGGTATTGAGCTTGATGCCTGTCTGCGCCGCCTCAATGCGACCGCGCTGGGTCACGCCGAGATTGGCGCCTTCGCCAATCACCCGGGCGCGGATATCCGCGCCGGTGACGCGGATCGGATCATTGGCGCGATCGCCGACCTGATCGTCGCTTTCCCCTGAAGCGCGGATGTAGGTGCCGATGCCGCCAAACCAGAGCAGGTCGACGCGTGCCTTCAGGATCGCCGTCATCACTTCGAAAGGCGTGGCTTGCGGCTTGTCAAGATCGAGCAGGGCCCGCACCTGCGACGCGAGCGGGATGGCCTTGAGCGAACGGGAGAACACGCCGCCGCCCGGAGAGATCAGCGACTTGCTGTAGTCCTGCCAGCTCGATCGCGGCAGGTTGAACAGGCGCAGACGCTCGGCGTGGCTGATGGTGGGATCGGGCGAGGGATCGATGAATATGTCGCGGTGATCGAAAGCCGCGACCAGCTTGATCGCAGGCGAAAGCAGCACGCCGTTGCCGAATACGTCGCCGGACATGTCGCCCACACCGGCCACTGTGAAGGGCACGGTCTGGATATCTGTGCCGAGCTCGCGGAAATGGCGCTTGACGGCTTCCCACGCGCCGCGCGCGGTGATGCCCATCTTCTTGTGGTCGTAGCCCTGGCTGCCGCCGGAGGCGAACGCATCGCCCAGCCAATGGCCCATTTCGGTCGAGATCGCGTTGGCGGTGTCGGAGAAGGTGGCGGTGCCCTTGTCGGCGGCGACGACGAGATAGGGATCATCCCTGTCATGTCGCACGGTGTCGTCGGGCGGCGCGATCGTATCGCCATCGAGATTGTCAGTGAGTTCGAGCAGCGAGCGAACGAAGATGCGATAGGCTTCGGTGCCTTCCGCGAGCCACGCATCTCGGTTGGAGGGCGCGGGCAGGCGTTTGGGCACGAAGCCGCCCTTGGCGCCGACCGGCACGATGACGGCGTTCTTGACCTGCTGTGCCTTGACCAGGCCAAGGATCTCGGTGCGGAAATCCTGCGGCCGGTCGGACCAGCGCAAGCCACCGCGAGCAACCTTGCCGAAGCGCAGGTGAATACCTTCGACGCGAGGTGAATAGACGAAGATCTCGTAGAGAGGTCGTGGAGCCGGCAGGTCGTCGATCCGGCGCGCGTCGAACTTGAAGGAGATCACCGGACGCGGATGTCCGTCCTGGGCGACCTGCCACAAATTGGTGCGGATGGTTGACTGCACCAGATTGGTGAAACGGCGCAGGATGCGGTCTTCGTCGAGCGAGGCGACGGATTTCAGTTGCTCCTCGATCTCGGCGAGCAGCGCCGTCTCGCGCGCCGAACGCTCGGCATCCGTGGACGCGAGACGCGGATCGAGGCGGGCCTGGAACAGAGCGACGATGCTGGCAGTGATCGCAGCGTTGTTGCGCAAGGTCTCCCACATATAGTCCTGGCTGAATGGAGCGCGGATCTGGTGCAGGTAGCGCGACAGCGCCCGGATGGTCGAGACTTCCCGCCAACCCAAGGCGGTGCGCAGGATCAGCGCGTTATATCCGTCGGATTCGGCGCGATCGCGGACCACCGCCATGATCGAGGCTTCCAGGCGGTGGTTGAATTCCGGGCTGATCTCGATCGGCTGGCCGTCGCTGGTCTCGATCGTCATATCGTGCAGCCATACCGGCGCCGACGTGGTGCGGGGCACGATCTGATAGGTGCGTTCGTTGACCACGCGCAGGCCGTGATTTTCGATCACGGGCACGCGATAGGACAGCGACAGTGGTGTGGCATCCGAGAACACCTTCAGTCCGAAGCGCCTGGGATCGTTCTCGCCCTCGTCGCGGTGAACCGAGATCGCCACGGGACGGGCTGGCGTGAGCTTCTCGATGGTGGCGATATCGGCGATCGCCTGTTCCGCGCCGAATATCTCGGTATAGCCGCCGGTAAAGGCCTGGGCATAACGGCTGGCGAGCATGCGCGCCCGCATGCCATCGGTCGAAGCAGCAAGCGCCGCCTTCAGCTTGTCAGCCCAGGTTTCAGCAATGGCGCTGATCCCGGCTTCGAGTGTCGCGCGCTCGACGGCAGGAGTTTTGCCCTCATAGCGCCCGATGATGTAGTGGACGCGCGCAAGTGATCCCTCGGGAAAGGACATGTAGGAGGCCGACAGGGTCCCCTTGTAGATCTGCGTCAGGAAGGCGCCGACGCGCGTGCGCACATCTGTGTCGTATTTGTCGCGTGGAATGAAGGCGAGGATGGAGACGAAGCGATCGAACTTGTCGACCCGAGCCAGCGCCCGGACGCGCGGGCGCTCGTAGAGGATCAGGATCTCCATGACGAAATTGTAGAGAGTGTTGACGTCGACCTGGAACAGTTCGTCACGCGGATATTCTTCGAGAATATGCATGAGCGCCTTGCCCGAATGGCCGCTCGGGTCGAAGCCGGCGCGCTGCAGCACCCGCGCCACCTTGTGGCGGACATAAGGGATTTGCCGTACCGAGCGGGTGTAGGCGCCCGAGGTGAACAGACCGACGAGGCGCAATTCGCCCTCGAGCCGGCCGTCGGGCGTGTAGAGCTTGATGCCGACATAATCCATCCGGATGCGACGATGGACACGGCTGGAGACATTGGCCTTGATGACGATGAGCAGGGTCGGCTCGCGCATGAATTCGCGGATTTCCGACGTCATCACCACCATTTCGCTGCCGCGGCGCAGCACCTTGACATCGCTATTGCGCAGGATGCCGAGGCCTTCGCGGGTCTTGATGTCGTCCGAGGTATCGCCGTCGGGCGAGAAGCGATATTCGCGCACGCCCAGAAAGGTGAAATTGTCCGCGCACAGCCATTGCAGGAACTGGTTGGCTTCCGCGACCTCGTCGATCGGCAGCGGCGGCGGATTGGAAGAGAAAGTCTTGATCGCTTCTTCGACCCGCTCGCGCATGGCGCGCCAGTCGGTGACGCAGGCTCGCACGTCGTTCAACGTCCCGGTGAGGCCGTTGATCAGCTTCTGGCGGTCGGCATCGGCGTCCAGGCGGTTGATGTGGAGGTGAATCAGGCTTTCGCGCGCGCCCCTTGCTCCCTCCGGCAGTGCTTCGCCGTAGAAGCGCAGGAGCTTGCCCTGGTCATCGCGCTCCACGGCGATGATCGGGTGAGCGACGAGGGTGACTTCGATGCCCTGCTCGGCGAGCTCCGCCATCGTGGAATCGAACAGGAAGGGCATGTTGTCGTTGAGAACTTCGAGGACGGAAATCTCGCGCCCATCCGGCATCGTCGGATTGACGACGCGGATTTCGGCGCTGCCGGCCGTGCGCCGCTGCACATGCTCCCAGGCTTGCTCCGCCAGAACGGCAAGCGAGGCGGCATCGTGATTGGCGAGGTCTTCGATATTGGTGTAGCCGAACAGAAGCTCGGCAAAGGCCGGGGGGGTCTTGCCCGGCTGCACGATTCCCGCTGCATCGCGGATCAGGGTCGCCCGGGCCTTGTCATCACGCAACGCCATAATGTCCTCCATTTGCCGCGCTGTCCGACCGCAGTCGCGATCATCGGCTTGATTCTGGAGTGCATCTCTTCGAGCGCCATTGCCTTGACCGCGATCGAGCGCGTACGCGAAATCCTCGGTCTCAAAGCTTCGACGGCTCCTGACGACAATACTACGATCCCAGAGCGGTCAAGGCGCACGCTGTCGTGAGGCGTGCTGAGATGCCCTAGGGCGGCGCATGAGGCCGAAGTCGGTGCCGACGGCCGTCGAACCATTGAGATTAGGCAAAATCACAAGCAATTTCAATTATGTACGAGTTCGCAGTTTTATTCCGAGTGGCGCGCCACTACGCCAGAGTACGATACGCTCGCCGTTGGTGACCAAATCCGCGACGAAACGCTTCGCTCTCGCCGCTTGCCGCAACTACCGATATCCGGTACCATCCACTCCTGCAGTACGAATGGGACAATCGCAAAGCCGCCGATAACCTTCGCAAGCACGGCCTGGATTTTGCGGATGCCATTGCGGGCCTGGAAGACCCGAACCGTGTGGAAGAGATCGACACGCGGTTCGCCTACGGCGAGGGAGCGGATGCAGGTCATCGGAATGGCGCACCGAGACGTCCTGTTCGTGGTTGTGACTGTGCGTGACGACGACGTCTGTAGAATCATTTCGGCCCGAAAGGCCACACGACATGAGCAAGACCGGTACTACGCGGGTGACTGTGAAACGTGGTGAGCCCCTTCCACGAGGCCGCACCGATTGGACGCGACTTGATGCGATGAGCGACAAGGAGATAATGGCTGCCGCGCGGTCCGACCCTGATGCACAGCCGCTCACGCCCGAACAACTCGCCAGGATGCGCCGGGCGTCGCGCGTGAAGGTGCTGCGACAGCGCCTCGGGATGACGCAGGCGGAATTTGCCGAAGCCTTCCACCTGCCCATCACGACGTTGCGTGATTGGGAGCAGCGCCGCAGCACGCCCGACGCACCGGCCCGCGCGCTATTGCTGGCCATCGAGCGCAACCCGAAGGTCATGCGGAGATTGCTTGCGGATAGTGCGGCGTAGCCTCGGCGGCGATGTCGATCCCCGTCGCACATCATCATAGTGCCACGGCGAAAGAAAAGTGCCCATCTTCATCGTCCGTGGCGCGCCACTCTGGTACACGCTATCGCCGCCAACTTCGGCCGAGTCTTCGATTGACGTAGTGAAGTTGTCGAGTTGAGTGCACTGTCCCCGCGACGCCGATCAACCGCTTGTTCCGCGCAGGACGATGCCGACAACGGCGCCGACGAACAGCAAGGCGCATGCGGTCGATTGGATGAAGAACCCGGGCAGACGCTTCTCCACGGCTTTGATGTAGCCGGTGAAGTACAATACACGTCCTCCAATCCAGATGAGTCCGAGCGTCGCGGCCGCGATGTCGTTCAGATAAATCGCGCAAAGCCACAGCGACACCAGGAAGATCGGCATCCATTCGAGCGTGTTCATGTGCACGCGAAACACGCGCTCGAAGTCTGCATTACCGGTCATTGCCGGAAGCTTCACGTTGAACTTTCCATGTGCCGCCGCGACGCGCGTGGCCAGGAAGAAATGGAACGCCACGGTGAGCAACGAGACGATCGCAGCGTAATATGGCATGGCAAATCCTATGCTGAACCGGCCTGACCAGCTTCGCCCAGCGACCACTCGCCGTATTCGGGCCGATTCACGATCCCCGCTCCGAGCCGGTTGACATTGCGGCCGTCAGGCCTTGCGGGCCAACACGTCGGCATACCGCTTCAGGTACAGCGGCCAACCCCGATCGCCGGCAACTCCGTCGCGCTCGCTTTCCCAGCCTTCGCCGTGGCGATCCAAATTCCGGTGCTCGATCTCGACGCGGGTGCGGTCAGCCGTCTCGGCGGTGAAGCGCACTTCCCACTCGCTGGTCCTGTCCGGATCGGTCTCGATCTGCCATTGCGGGCTGATGTCCCAGCTCAGGAGCACCCGGTCGGGCGGCTCGTAGGCCAGCACGCGCGCCCAGCGGCACTCGCTGCCGTCGACGCCACGATCATAGAGGTAGCCGCCGACCCGAGGCTCGAACACCGTCTCGGCAATCGGGACAGCGAGCATGTTGTGCTCGGGCGGTTTGAAACTGCCGAAGCCCTCGGTGAAGACCTTGAATGCGCGCTCGATCGGCGCCTCGACCACGACGGACTGCTTCACGGACGCAACTGAAATACGAGCGTTCATTGTGACTCCTCGGGTGGTTGCTCGACGGCGACCTTGTAGGCCGCCAGCGTTTTGCTCCAGAACCGGTCGAGCCAGGCACGCATCTGGCCAAGCCCGTGTGGATCGATGTGGTAGACGTTGCTGGCACCCTTCGGCTCGGAACGAACCAGGCGCGATTCGCGCAGCACCTTGAGGTGCTGGGAAACAGCCGACTGCGAGACCGAAACCTGCCGGGTAATCTCCGCGACCGAGCGCGGATGCTCTGCGATCAGCTCGAATATCGCGCGGCGGGTCGGGTCGCCAAGGGAGGCCAACTGGGCGTTATCAACAGTCATGACTTATGATTAGTACAGACTAATGATATTGTCAATCGGACCGCTCGCGGTGGGACCTCAAGAGAAGGGATCTCGCACGTCGAGCGATTGGAATTTCCGGAAATCGCGGTCATTCGTGTACAGCGTCCGGATGCCGTGCTGGAACAGGATCGCCGCGACGTGGGCGTCCGGAACGAGGTTGCCGCGAACCGGCATCTCGCCGGATACGTGCTTGTAAGCGTCGAAAAAACCGTCCAGCTCGGACACGGCGCGCACGTGAGGTAGCCCGATGAGCGCCGAGACGTTGCCGAGCGCTTCGTCCGGCGTCAGCGGCGCGGAGAACATGCGCGGGTGTGTAGCGATGCGGAGATACGACATCAGCGTGGGCCAGGTCAGGCAGAGTATCTCCGGGCCAGCGGCGCAAGACTCGACGAAGCGGCGGGCGCGAACGTGACGGTCGCTCGACCGGTCCGACGCGTAGAGGAGCACGTTCACGTCGAGGGAGTAGCTCACCGCCGGTCCATATCAAGGGCCGCGTAAACCGCCTCCTTGTCAGAGAGATCGACCAGAGACTTCATGTCGCGAGAGGTCCAGCGGAACGATGGTCGAGCACGCGACGAACGGCGTCGCGCGAGCGCTTCGGCAAGCAGCTCGGAGACAACCGCCCCCATCGATCGGCCTTCGCTCTCGTGAAGGGCCTTGACCTCTCTCAGAATTGGATCATCGATATCGAGCGTCGTCCGCATGATGTTTGATGCTATATATTGGAACATCTGATGTCAAACTTGGGCGCTGTGCGGGAACCGCGGCTCACCCCGATTGAGCCTGGTACAAATATCGCGCGCCGAAAGGGTGGCACCATAGGAGCACCGCCAGCTCGGTGCTTGGTAACGTCGTCTACTTCCTCATTAGTATGATATTTCAATGGCTTACGATGGTGCTGGCATCGCGCCGGCAATCGCCGGCTACTTTGCATGGGGTTGTTTTCGATATTTTTTGTCGAGCAGTCACGAACGCGCCAGGGGTCTGTCCGGCTCGGGAATGTGGCGCTTGCCGTTATGGTCGCGACGGACTATTGACCCCTGTTTCGTGAGCAAGAGCTGGCTTCATGGGCAGCAGAAGCAGCCCGCCAGGCTCGCCGCCGGGCAATCTCATTGTGCGCGCCGGCAAGGGGCCACGACGTCCAGTCGAGCCGTCATTGAGGCTGTCGGCGACTGGCGAAGCAGCGAAGGTCAATCCACAGGCGGCGCTGGTCCCGGATTCGCGAAAGCCGCCTCCTCTGTCAGGAACCAGATGAAGATATCGCAGGCGTTCAAGTTCGAGGCGGCGCACCGGCTGCCGGGCGTTCCCGAAACTCACCGTTGCAGCCGGCTGCACGGTCATTCCTACCGCGTCGAGGTCCAGCTCGAAGGCAAGGTCGATCCCCGTACGGGCTTCGTCGTCGACTTCTTCGATCTCGAGCAAGCCTTTGCCGACATCGTCGGCGCGCTGGACCACCGCTGCCTCAACGAGGTCTCAGGTCTCGAGAACCCCACCGCCGAGAACATCGCGGTGTGGATCTGGGATCGCCTGAAGGCGGGCATCAAGCCGATCTCCGCCGTGCGCGTCTACGAGACCGCCGACTGCTGGGCCGAATACGACGGTCGGTGAGGCGGGCTCGCCCGCGCGCCACGCGGCAGTCACTCCGGATTTGCGCTTCCGCAAAGCGCGCTCGGCGTTTTCCAGCCTAGTTAGATCACCCGATCCATTGAGGTGCTGTCCGATGTCCGTCACCGATCTCGCCCCGAACGACCAGGGCTCCCTGCCGCAGACGCGGCGGGTCGCGGCCATCGTCTACACCGACAATGTCTATCCCGGCTCGTCCTTCGAGGCGCTGGTGCGCTTGTGCCGGGAGCGTGGACTTTCGCTCGCGGGTGTCGTGCAGCATCAGGTCTGCACGGCGCCGGACCGGCGCTGCGACGTCGTGCTGGAGGATCTGACCACCGGCCACCGCACGGCGATCTTCGAGGACCGCGGGGCCGGCGCGTCCGGCTGCCGGCTCGATGAGGGCGCGCTTGCCGAGGCCACCGCGCGCATCGAAGGCAACCTCGCCGGCGGGGCGGATCTGCTGGTGCTCAACAAGTTCGGCAAGGCCGAGTGCGCCGGCGGCGGGGTGGTCGATCTGATGGCCAATGCCGTCGACCGCGGCATTCCCTCGATCATCGGCGTGCCGAAATCCAACCTCAACGCCTGGCGCGAGTTTGCCGGCGATTGCGCCATCGAGCTTTCCGGCGATATCGGCGAGATCGGGCAGTGGCTTGCAAGCCTGCGCGCGCCTCACGCCGTCCGGACCTAG
>NZ_JBQTHN010000028.1:0-55021 GCF_052389815.1 Bradyrhizobium sp.
GAAGGCCTGTCAACTCGTAGAAAGTTCATTCTCTGCACTGCTTGCGCAATGACGGCAACAGAATATTTTCGGCGCTATGGCGTCGGACTGCGAATGGATTTCTACTGCGTCGATGGCCGATTGAATACTTGCCCAGTCTCTGCGCTTTGCCCACCCTACAGAGCATCAGGCCGCTATCGGCTCGACGCGAGCTCGCTCGCCCTTGAAATGATCGATCATCACCTTGCCGATCGCCATCAGCGGCAGCGCTAGCGCCAGGCCCCAGATGCCGAAGACGACGCCGAGCAGGATCTGGAACGCGAACAGCGTGGCCGGCGGGATGTCGAGCGCCTGGCGCTGGATGATCGGCGTGAGGATATAGCTCTCCAGCGCGTGCACGCCGAGGAACAGGACGAAGGCGCTGAGGCCTGCGACCCAGCCCGAGGCGAGGCTCGCCAGCACCACGATCAGGCCGCCGAGGATCGCGCCGACCGTCGGGATGAAGGCGAGCAGGCCGGCCTGGATGCCCAGGATGAACGATGAGGGGATGCCGATCAGCGCCAGGCCGATCCAGGTGACCAGGAACACCGCGGCCATGGTGATGATCTGCGCAATCAGCCAGCGCTCCAGCGTAAAGCCGATGCGGTCGATGATGACGGTGGCGCGCGCACGGTGCTTTGCCGGCGCCATGAAGACGAGGCCATTGCGGTAGACGCCCGGCTGCACCGCAAAGGCCAGCCCGAGGAATAGCACGATGAAGAAGTGCCCGACGGCGCTGACGGTGCCGAGCAGCACCTTGAAGGTCTGCCCGAGGATCGCGCCGCCGCTGGAGGCGATCGCGCTGGCGCTGGGCAGGTTGTGCGGCGTTGCGGCCGCCGGCGCCTCCGGGGAACTCGGCGTCGTGAAGGAGCTGATGTCGAAGAAGCCGGTATCGACGCCGCGGCTTTCCAGGAAGGCCTTCACGTTGACGAGTTGCGACTTGATGGTGTCGCTGAGAATGGTCGCCTGCTGGGCGATGGTGGTGCCGCCGAGGAAGACGATGCCGGACAACATCGCCGCCAGCGCCAGACATACGATGAGAAGCCGCACGGGTTGCGGCAACGGCACCACGCGTCCGAGCAAGCCGCTCATGGCGTTGAGCGCCACGCCCAGCAGCATGCCGGAGAAGATCAGGAACAGCGTCGCGGCGAAATACCAGGCGAAGATCAACAGCGCCACGAACATCGCGATGCCGATGCCGCCGACCGATATCGACCAGGCCAGATCGTTGCGGGCCTGAAGGCGCTCTTCGGTCGAAACTGGCATGACGATCCCCTCCTGCTTTCCGTCTGGCGGGACACTCATTCGACAAAACGCGGCCGGGATCAAGCCGCCATCGCGCGCCGGTTTGACGCTATGGGCGGGGGTGTGCCAAGCGGGACGGGTAAGCCGAATCGTTGACAAAGGCCGGGCGGAATGAAGCTCCTCAAATGGATCGGTCCACTGGGACTGCTCGCCGTGCTCGTCGCCGGCGACCACATCAGGGTCAACCGGCCCGGCCACAAATACCGCATGACGGTCGAGGTCGAGACGCCCGCGGGCGTCAAATCGGCATCGAACATTCTCGCCGTGACGCCTTATCGGGGCTACACGCCCGGCGGCAACACCCGCACCTCGGGCGATGCGGTATTCGTCGATCTCGGCGGGGGCAAGAATCTCGTCGCCTTGCTGGCGCATCTCGACAAGACGCTCGATCTCGACGCAATCAACTACGTCGCGCTGCGCGCCTATCCGGCGGCGTCAGGCAAGCGGGTCAATTTCAACGACATGAGCAGGCAGAGCGGCGCCGTGCCGGTGCAGGGGGCGCTGATCCCGGTGCTGGTGACGTTTGCCGATCCCGCCAGTCCCGGCAGCGCCAAGATCGTCTCGCCCGCCGATGCCGAGGCCGCGCTCGGCAAGGGCTTTCGCCTGCGCGGCGTCACGGCGGAGGTGGTGCCGAACGGATTCTGGCCGATCGATTTCGGCGGCGCCCTCGGCGATCCCGTCACGCGCGGGATCAAGGGCAGGCTGCCGTGGCTCGACGGGGAGGGCGCGCCGGCGGCTGCCGCAACGGCGCTGAAGGCTGCCGGCCCTCCGGGCGCCGAGGCCGTCGAAGCCAGGCAGGCCTTCACCCGCAAATAGCCTCAACCGGCCTTGCGGGCCTGAGCTTATTGCAGGGGTATGGCGCGCCGGGTGCAGGCGACACATATTGATCCACCGCAGGGCGGAAGGCATGATCGGCCCTGGAATCGTGGCCCAAAGAGAACAAGCAATCTTGCACGAGACGTTGACCCCATGAGGCGGCCGGTCGTCGGTATCATCGGCAATTCGCATCGGATCGAAAATCGTTTCCCGGTTCAGGCCGTCGGCGAGCGCAACCTGCGCGCGGTCGCGGAAGTCTCCGGCGCGATCCCGTTGATGTTTGCCTCCATCCCCGAGATCACCGACGTCGGCGCGCTGCTCGACGTCGTCGACGGCGTGGTGCTGACCGGCGCGCGCGCCAACGTCCACCCCACGCGCTTCAACGTCGACCCTTGCGAGAAGCACGAGCCCTACGACATCCACCGTGACCACGTGGCGCTCGAGGTGGCGGAAGCCTGCGTCGCCCGCGGCATTCCGCTGTTCGGAATCTGCCGCGGCTTACAGGAGATGAACGTCGCCTTCGGCGGCTCGCTGCATCCGGAAATCCGCGAGCTGCCCGGCCGCATCAACCACCGCATGCCGCGGCTGGAGAATGGCGAGATCCATCCCGACCCCACGGTGATCTTTGCCGACCGCCACGAAGTGCGGCTGACGCCGGGCGGGGCGTTCGCGAAAATCCTGGGGTGCGAGACCATCCGCGTGAACTCGCTGCATGGCCAGGGCATCCTCGAGCCGGGTGGGCGCGTCGTGATCGAAGGCATCGCCGAGGATGGCACCATCGAGGCGATCCGCATCGCGGATGCGCCGAGCTTTGCACTCGGCGTGCAATGGCACGCCGAATACGATCCGCAGAAGAACCCGATCAACCGCGCGCTGTTCGAGGCGTTCGGTCAGGCGCTGGTCGAATACAGGCGGGCGAGCTGACGGGCGGCCGGTAGGCATTCAAGCCGGCGTGATTTCGCAGGCGCACACGCCGCCAAGGTTATTCACAACGCCACTTTCCCGCCGCTTTTCCGGGGACAGGCCGTAATCTTGCGGGGTCAATAATTGACGACCCGTCGGCTGAAGCCGGATATGCATTACCGACGGCTGGCGGCACTGCATTTTCCCCGGGGGCAGGAGCGTTTCGCTATCATGACGTTATGGGGCCGCGTGGCGCTCGCCATGGTGCTGCTTGCCGTCGCAACGGTTGGCGCGGCGGGCCTGTCCGTGGCGTATTTCGGCGGCGGCGGATTGGGGCTCGAGGCGTTGCTGTCGGCGGGCGCGATCGGCGTCGTGCTGGCCCTGGTCCTGGCTTCCTTCGTGGCGCGGCAGCTGTCGCAACTGCTCGCCGCGGAAGCTGCGCGGCAGGACGCGGCGCGCCTGGCACTTGCGGAGAGCGAGCAGAACGCGCAGGCCATTATCAAGACCGCGCTCGACGCCTTTTTTCAAACCGATCTCGACGGCGTCATTCTCGAATGGGGTCCGCAGGCCGAAGCCCTGACCGGATGGACGCGGCAAGAGGCGATCGGCGCCAATGTCGTGGACCTGCTCGTGCCGGAACGGCTGCGCGATGCGCACCGGCAGCGGCGCCAGAAAATGCTGGGCGAGGAATTGGGCAGGTCTGCCGGCGTCCGGTTCGAGGCCAGCGCGATGCACCGCGACGGCCGCGAATTCCCGGTCGAGGTCTCGGCCACCGCGCTTCGCCGCGGCGACAGCTACGTCCTCAACAACTTCCTGAGGGACATCAGCCAGAAGCGGCTCGCCGAGGAGCAGCTGATCCAGGCGCAGAAGATCGAAGCGGTCGGCCAGCTCACCGGCGGCATCGCGCACGAATTCAACAACATGCTCACGGTGATCACCGGGACGATCGACATCCTCGCCGACGGCGTCAAGGACAATCCGAGCCTTGCTTCCATCGCGAAAATGATCGGCGATGCCGCCGATCGCGGCGCGCGGCTGACGTCGAGCCTGCTGGCGTTCGCCCGGAAGCAGCCGCTGCAGCCGGCCGAGATCGACGTCAACGCGCTCATCAGGGAAATCGTCCAGCTGCTGTCGCTGACCTTCGGCAAGCATGTCGCCATCGTAACGAGGCTTTCGAGCGATGCCTGGCCGGCCCTGGTCGACCGCGCGCAGCTGAACTCGGCGCTGGTCGACCTTGCCATCAATGCCCGCGACGCGATGGAAGGCAGCGGCACGCTGACCTTCGCAACCAGCAATGTCGTGTTCGGCATGCGTGAGGCAGTGGCCACCGGCGTCGAGGGCGCGGGCGACTATGTCGTCATCGAAGTCGCCGATACCGGGCCGGGCATCCCGCCATCGATCCGCGACAACATCTTCGATCCGTTCTTTTCGACCAAGGAAGTCGGGAAGGGCACCGGGCTCGGCCTCAGCATGGTGTTCGGCTTCGTCAAGCAGTCCGGCGGCAGCATCGAGATCGGCGGCGAGGCGGGGCGCGGCGCCGTCCTCCGGATCTACCTGCCGAAAGCCGATGCAAGTGCGCTTGCCCTGGCGAACGGCGACGAGCGGCCGGTGGTCGGCGGGCACGAAACCATCCTCTGCGTCGAGGACGATCTCGAGGTCCGGCAATTCGTGACCGTCCAGCTGGAAAGCCTCGGCTACAAGACCATCGTTGCAACCAATGCGGCGGAAGCCCTCGCCATTGCCGGCCGCGGCACGCCGTTCGATCTGCTCTTCACCGACATCGTAATGCCCGGGCCCATGAACGGGCGGCAATTGGCCGAGCGGATGATGGCCGAGCGTCCGGCGCTACGCGTGCTCTTCACGTCGGGCTATGCCTACGGCGCGATGCACGCGCAGGGCCGCGCGGGGCAGGGCATTCCGATGCTGACAAAACCCTACCGCAAGGCCGAGCTGGCGCGGATGCTGCGCCGCTGTCTCGATCCGGCTATCGATCACGCCGGCGATCCGATCCCGCTGCCATACTCGGTGCAGCCGGAGCTCGAACGCTTCGTGCGCAAGAACTCGCAATAGGCAAAACAAAAGGCGCCCGCTGGGGGCGCCTTTCGCATTCGCGGCAGTGAACCGGGAAATCACTGCGAATAGTACATGTCGAACTCGACCGGGTGCGGGGTCATCTCGAAGCGCTCGACCTCGGTCATTTTCAGCTCGATGTAGCTGTCGATGAAGTCGTCGTCGAACACGCCGCCGTTCTTGAGGAACCCGCGGTTCTTGTCGAGGTTCTCCAGCGCCTCGCGGAGCGAGCCGCAGACGGTCGGGATCTGCTTCAGCTCTTCCTTCGGCAGGTCGTAGAGATCCTTGTCCATCGCCGGACCCGGATCGATCTTGTTCTTGATGCCGTCCAGGCCCGCCATCAGCATCGCGGCGAAGCCGAGATACGGATTGGCCACTGGGTCGGGGAAGCGGACCTCGACGCGCTTGGCCTTCGGGTTGGAGGTATAGGGGATGCGGCAGGAAGCCGAGCGGTTGCGCGCGGAGTAGGCGAGCAGCACCGGGGCTTCATAGCCGGGGACCAGGCGCTTGTAGGAGTTGGTCGAGGGGTTGGTGAAGGCGTTGATCGCCTTGGCGTGCTTGATGATGCCGCCGATGTAGTGCAGGCAGGTCTCCGACAGGTCGGCATACTTGTTGCCGGCGAACACCGGCTTGCCGCCCTTCCAGATCGACTGATGGCAGTGCATGCCCGAGCCGTTGTCGCCGAAGATCGGCTTCGGCATGAAAGTGGCGGTCTTGCCGTAGATGTGGGCGACCTGGTGGATGCAGTATTTGTAGATCTGCATCTGGTCGGCCATCAGCGTCATGGTGTCGAACTTCATGCCGAGCTCATGCTGGGCGGAGGCGACTTCATGGTGATGCTTCTCGACCTTGACGCCCATCTTGGCCATGGCGCCGAGCATTTCCGAGCGCATGTCCTGCACGCTGTCCTGCGGCGGCACCGGGAAGTAGCCGCCCTTGGTGCGGATGCGGTGGCCGAGATTGCCGCCCTCGTACTCGGTATCGGAGTTGGTCGGGAATTCCGAGGAATCGAGCTTGAAGCCGGTGTTGTAGGGCGTGGCCGCGAAGCGCACGTCGTCGAACACGAAGAACTCGGCTTCGGGGCCGAAGAACACGGTGTCGCCGACGCCCATCGACTTCACCATCGCCTCGGCCTTCTTGGCCATGCCGCGCGGATCGCGGTTGTAGGGCTCGCCGGTGGTCGGCTCCAGCACGTCGCAGACGATGACCATGGTGGTCTCGGCGAAGAACGGATCGATCGTCGCGGTGACGGGGTCGGGCATCAGGCACATGTCGGATTCGTTGATCGCCTTCCAGCCGGCAATCGACGAGCCGTCGAACATCTGGCCCTCGGCGAAGGTTTCCTCTTCGATCATGCCGACGTCGAAGGTCACGTGCTGCCACTTGCCGCGCGGGTCGGTGAAGCGCAGGTCGACGTACTTGACGTCGTTGTCCTTGATCGATTTCAGGACGTCTTTGGCGGTCTTCATGAATTCCCCTTATCTCTGGCGGGTCGGTTTCCTGGAGTGAACGGCGAGTGAGGTCGCGAACGAGATCAGGCTGCGGAAAGCAGCCCGTTTTTCTTGTTTTTGCCGCGAAATTCCGGATAGCACCCGGCTCAGATAGCGTCCAGCCCGGATTCGCCGGTTCGGATGCGGATCGCTTCCTCGATGTTTGAAACGAAGATTTTGCCGTCGCCGATGCGACCCGTCTGGGCGGCGCGGCGGATGGCATCGATCGCCTTCTCCACGAGGTCGTCGCCGATGACGATCTCGATCTTCACCTTGGGCAGGAAGTCGACGATATATTCTGCACCGCGATATAGTTCCGCATGGCCCTTCTGCCGTCCAAAACCCTTGGCTTCGGTCACGGTGATGCCCTGCAGTCCGACTTCCTGAAGCGCCTCCTTCACCTCGTCGAGTTTGAACGGCTTGATGATGGCCTCGATCTTCTTCACTGATTTCTTCTCCCGGCGCTTCCGTAAATTCCAGACTGCTGCGCGTTCTCAACGGTTGTGCTGACGCGCCGCTCGTTCGATGCTGCGATCCGGCGAACTGCCGGAAAATGCTCGCGATTACCCATCATCCTCAGCGGCTTCCTCAAAAGCAGGGTCTATGCCAAGTTGTTAACCTGTCTGATTTTGGAGTGTTATCAGACTTTTAACGTGCAGCCGGGTGGAGTTGCGGGCAACCTGCCCATGATACGTCAGCCTACAAAATAGGCAAACAGATCAATTCGTATGCAGGCAATGGCCTGCGGCGTTCAAGCCCGGAATGGATGTGCCTCAGTAAAGGGCGTTTGGATCAGGATTTGGCATGGAAGTTCTCACTACGTCCGAAATGGAGCGCGCCGATCACCTGACGATCGCGGCCGGCACGCCGGGCTTCGCGCTGATGCTAAGCGCTGGCCAGGCAGTGGCGGAAGCGGCGATGGATCTGGCCGAGGAGGGCCCGATCGTCGTGGTCGCCGGCCGCGGCAACAATGGCGGCGACGGCTTCGTGGCGGCGGCCGAGCTTGCCGCGCGCGGCCGCGAGGTTTCCGTGGTGCTGCTGTGCGAGCGCGACAGCCTGCAGGGCGATGCGGCCTCCGCGGCGCGCGGCTGGAAATATCCGGTGCTGCCGTTCAACCCGCAGGCGCTCGGCAGGCCGGCGCTGATCATCGACGCGCTGTTCGGCGCGGGGCTGAACCGGCCGGTGAAAGGCGAGCCGCTCGAAATGATCGAAGCGATCAACGCCAATGGCGCGCCGGTGCTGGCAGTCGATCTGCCGAGCGGCATCAACGGCACGACGGGTCAGGTAATGGGCGTTGCCGTGCGCGCCACGGAAACCGTGACCTTCTTCCGCCGCAAGCCCGCGCATCTGCTCTTGCCGGGCCGCATGTATTGCGGCCGCGTCCGCCTCGCCGACATCGGCATCGAAAGGAGCGTGCTCGCCGAGATCAGGCCGCAGACCTTCGAGAACGTGCCCGACACCTGGCAGGCCTCGTTCCCGGTGCCGCGCATGGACGGGCACAAATATGCCCGCGGCCATGCGGTGATCGTGTCGGGCGAGATGGCGTCGACCGGCGCGGCGCGGCTTGCCGCGCGCGGTGCACTGCGGGCGGGTGCGGGCCTGGTGACGGTTGTTTCGCCGCGCGAGGCGCTGGCGGTGAACGCGGCGGCCCTTGCCGCCGTGATGGTGCGCGGCGTCGATACGCCGATCGAGTTCGGCGAATTCCTCGACGACCGGCGCTTCAACGCCTGCGTGATCGGGCCGGGCGCCGGGATCAGCGAACGCACCCGCGGCTTCGTGCACACCGCGCTGTCGGCGCAAAAGCATCTCGTGCTGGATGCGGATGCGCTGACGAGCTTTGCCGAGGCGCCGGACCGCCTGTTCGAGTCCATCAAGGCGTCGGTCGACCCGAAGGTCGTGCTGACCCCGCATGAGGGCGAGTTCCCGCGCCTGTTTTCCGACATCAGCAACAAGAATCCCGGCCGCTCAAAACTCGAGCGCGTGCGCGATGCCGCGCAGCGCTCCGGCGCGGTGGTTCTGCTAAAGGGCGCCGATACCGTGGTGGCCGCGCCCGACGGCCGCGCCACCATCGCCTCCAACGCGCCGCCCTGGCTCGCCACCGCCGGCGCCGGCGACGTGCTCGCCGGCATCGTCGCCGCCATGCTGGCGCAGGGCGTGAGCGCATTCGAGGCTGCCAGCATCGGCGTGTGGATGCACGGCGAGGGCGCGCGCGAGGCGGGGCCCGGCCTGATCGCGGAGGACTTGCCGGAAGTGATGCCGGCGGTGTTCCGCCGGCTCTATGACGCGTTCGGGATCGAGTATTAGTGGACTGGACTTGACATTCGCGACCGACCTGGCCGCGAGCGCGTGACGCGAATGCCAAATCCAAAGCTGGCAACTTATCTCCAGGGAGCATCAGGGTCCGCGGAGCAAGTCACCTTGAGTACGCAAACCGAGATTTTCCGACGCCTCGTACGCGACCATATGCGACCGCCGCCGTTGCGTGTTGCACCGGGCGCGACGGTGATCGAGGTCGTGAGCCTGATGACGGCGACGCCTGCGTCCTGCGCTGTCGTCATCGATGGTGCGGGCCGACCCAGGGGCATCGTGACGGAACAGGACGTCGTGCGTCGGATCGCGTGGCGTACGGAGCCCGATCAAGGCGTCGAGTCGGTGATGACGTCGCCGGTGGTCGTGGCGGGGGCCGACGACTACCTTTTTCAGGCGGTCGCCTTGATGCGCCGTAGCAAGCTTCGGCATGTCCCCGTCGTGGACTGGAGCGGAGCGATGATCGGCATGCTCGCCCTGGACGAAGCGCTCGCCTCCTTGTCGAGCGAGACCATGTCGCTCATCGAGCAACTCACGCACGAGGAGAGCGTCAAGGGCCTGCACCTCATAAAGGAGGCGCAGGCCCAGCTTGCCAGCGCACTGTTGGACAACAACGTTCCGGCGCCGGAGGTGCAGTCGCTGCTCACCGAGATCAACACCGATATCCACCGGCGTGTCCTGAGGCTGGTGGAAGCGGCGATGCGCGACGACGGCTGGGGGGAGCCTTCTGCGCGATTCGCTCTCATAATCATGGGCTCGGGTGGGCGCGGCGAAAACTTTCTGGCGCCCGACCAGGACAATGGCTTCATCCTCGCTGACGACGTCGGCAGTCAGGGCAAGCGCGCGGACGCCTATTTTCTGGAGCTTGCCGTGCGCATGACGCGGATGCTTGACGCGGTCGGCTTCCGCCTCTGCGTCGGCGACGTCATGGCCACCAATCCCGTCTGGCGCAAGAGCCTGTCGGATTGGCGCCGGCAGATCGACAGCTGGATCAGGCGGCGCGAGTCCGGAATGCTGTTGAACTGCGATATCTTCTTCGATTTCCGTCATGCGTTCGGTGATCCCGCACTCTCGAGCGAGCTCCGCAGCCACGTCACCGCAGTAGCCTCGGAGTACCCTCAGTTCCTCCGACACCTGTTCGCCATCGAAGCCGAGCACAAGGTGGCACTCGGCTGGTTCGGACGCTTGCGCAAGGAGTACCATGGCGAGGATCGGCAGGGTGTGGTGAACCTGAAGCTTCGTGGAACGTTACCGCTCGTGGAAGGTGCGCGACTGCTTGCGCTTAAAGCCGGTATTCCGGCCACGTCGACGCTCACCCGGCTTGATTGCCTCAAGGAGAAGGGGGTCATCAGCGCTGGAGATCATGAGGATCTTGCCGACGCGTTCAGGCATATGACCCGTCTTCTGCTCCGCCAGCAGCTGGAGGACTTCAAGGCCGGGCGCAAGATCACCAACTATGTCCCCGTGGCTGATCTCTCACAACGCGATAACAAACATCTCGTGGCGTCCTTCCGCGCCATCGAAAACCTGCGTGCAACACTGGATATGGAATTCTCCGTCAAGTGATCTCGCGAGCGGCTGAGGCCGGGTGGGAGGGCTCGGCCGAAGAGGCGGCCGAAGGGATGCGGACGAAAAATGTCGCACCCTTGCCGAGTTCGCTCTCGACCCAGATGGTGCCCCCGAAGCGCTCGAGGATATGCAAGCTGATCGGCAGCCCGAGACCGGTGCCCTGCGGCTTGCCGATCAATGTGTCCCCTGCCTGGCGGAAGCGCTCGAAAATCTTCTTGTGATCTTCCCTGGCGATGCCGACACCATTGTCACGCACGCTGACCAGGATGGACCCCGCTTCCGCTCGCGCAACGATGGTTATCAGACCATTGTCCTTGTCGCAAAACTTGACCGCGTTGGAAATCAAGTTGACCAGCACTTGCGTGATCCGGTCGGCGTCAACGAGAATCGTCGGCAGATCCTCGGCCACGCGACACCCAAGCTTGATACGAGGGTTCTTGGCGAAGAGGCCGGCCGTTGCGGCGAGCGCATTGTCGATCACCTTCCTGGGCTCGATCCTGGCCGGGTGCCAATCCGTCTGTCCGGCCTCCATCTTGGCAAGGTCGAGGATGTCGTTGACGAGCCTGGTCAGCCGCTCGGTTTCCTGAACGATGGTGCCAAGGAACATCTTGCGCTGCTCGACGGGAATATCCGGATTGTCGTGCACGATCTCACTGAAGGAGCGGATCGAGGTGAGCGGTGTCCTGAACTCATGGCTGATCGTCGAGACAAAGTCGTCCTTCATCTTGTCGAGCTCCTTTAGACGCTCGTTGGCTGCCCTGAGCTCTGCCGTCGCAGCCTCGAGCTGCTGCGACTTCTCCTCCAGTTGACGGCTGTAGACGACAAGTTGCGAAGCTTCGTCGAGAATCTGCATGACCTCGTCGATGTCGTGCATCTCCTCCCTCAACACCGAGGCGATCATGATCCGTGCGGAGGCCGCGCCAATGGCGCCGGCGAGTTGCCGCTCCGCATAATGCACGACGTCCGCATCCGCCGCATGGGCATCGTCGAGCCGGCGCCCTCGGTCGCGCTCGAAGCGCTGGAGGGCTTGGTCCGTCAGGGTCTCACCGATGAAGCGGTTCGAGAGGCGACGAAGGTCGCCGATAGTGGCGGTGCCACGCCAGATGCGCGCGCCCTCGGATGGCTGCTTGAAGATGTCTACAAACTGTACGGCCTGGCTGCGCTCGATCATGGTCTGCGTTGTAGTAAGCGACACCGCAACGTAGAGCCCGACATTGATCACCATGGTCCAGAACAGGGCGTGCGCAATGGGATCGAGGCCGGAAAGCCCGAGCAACGCATAGGGACTGAACAGCGCAAGCCCCCACGGGCCGTCCTGCACGAAGCTCTCCGAGATCCACCCCGATCGGGCGAACGAAGGCAGCAGCAACGTGTAGATCCACACCAGGAACCCGGCGCTCAATCCAGCCATGGCGCCGAGCCGGGTCGCTCCCTTCCACAGGATGCCGCCGAGGATGGCAGGTGCGAACTGTGCGGCGGCGACGAACGACATGAGTCCGATGGAGACCAGCGCGTAGGATTCGCCGATCAACCGGACATACGCGTAGCCGAGCAGGATCACGAAGATGATGGCGCTGCGGCGGATGGCGAGCATGAGGCCAGTCAGGTCCTTGCGCTCCGACAGATGCAGGCGGCCGAAGCGCAAGAGGAGGGGCATGACGAGATCGTTCGACACCATGGTGGCCAGCGCAATGGTTTCGACAATGATCATGCCCGTTGCCGCCGAGAGGCCGCCGATGAATGCGAACAACGCGATGGCCGGAAAATGCTCCGCCATCGGCACGGTCAACACGAAGGTGTCGGCGTCGACGGTATTTCCGGAAAAGTGGAGGAGCCCGCCAAAAGCGATCGGCAGGACGAAAATGTTGATGAGCAGCAGGTAGAGCGGGAACAGCCAGATGGCCTTCTTGATGTGGCGCTCATCCACATTCTCGACCACCAGCACCTGAAACTGGCGCGGCAGCAGCACAATGGCTGCCATCGAGACCAGCGTCAGCGAGAGCCAGCTCGAGTACCCGCCTGCGGCCTCGAGCGTAAAAAGACGCGCGAGGGCTGGATCGGCGGCGGCGCGCGAGAACACTTCGCCGAAGCCGCCATAGATGCCGTATGTGACGAACAATCCAACCGCCAGGAAAGCGAACAGCTTGACCACCGACTCGAAGGCAATCGCCGCCACCATGCCCTCATGTCGCTCGCTGGCGTCGATGTGCCGCGTGCCAAACAAGATGGCAAATGTGGCCATGATCACGGCCACGTAGAGCGCCGTGTCCTGCAGGACCGGTGTGGAGCCAAGCTTGGCCGGCATCATGATGTCCGGGTAGTGCTGGAGCACGGCGAAGCTCGTCGAGATCGCCTTCAGCTGTAGCGAGATGTACGGCATGATGCCGACAACGGCGATGATGGTCACCAACCCGCCCAGGAAGGAGCTCTTGCCGTAGCGCGAGGCAACGAAGTCGGCAATCGAGGTAATGCGATTGACCTTGCTGATGCGGATGATCTTGCGGATCAGAAACCAGCCAAGGATGAAGGTCAGCGTCGGGCCAAGATAGATCGGCAGGAAACTGACGCCCGAGGACGCGGCCCGTCCAACACTGCCGTAGAAGGTCCAGGCTGTGGCATACACGGCGATAGATAGCGCGAAGATGTAGGGGCTCGCGATGATGCTCCTACCCTGATCCGCGCGGCGGTCGCCATAGTAGGCGATGGCGAACAGGATCGAGAGATAGAGGAAGGAGACCGTGACTATGACGTAACCACCCAGCATGGCTCAGGCTCGCGGTCTGCGGTCGGGACGCCGGTCCGGATTCGGGCCAGGATCGCTTCCGGCACTCTCCTCGTCGGGGTCCGGCCGCTCGACGATCAGCGCCGTGAGGGCGATCAGCAACGCCCAGGAGAGAAACAAATAGAGATAGAGCGGTGGTATCCTACCCATGAAGGTGGCCTTGTCGAAGGCGCCGATCAGGGGTGGTGTGAGCAGCACCAAACCGAACAGGAACAAGCCGATCAAGCGCTCGGCAATCAATCCTTGTCTTGGCATGTGTGTCGCCTCTATGCGTTCCTTGCTGCGTTGCTGCTTTGGCCGTGCGAGATCATGTGAGTTGTGCCTGCTGACGACGCTGCTCCATCATCCGGCTTGAGATCCTGACGGCTTGACCGAGCGTCTCGATCCCGCGGGCTCTCAACAGATCCAGGAGCTTCACGAAGATCGCGGCCGTGGTCATGGCGTCGCCGATTGCGGTGTGCCTGCGAATGACCTCGACACCCAGTCGTTCGGCAGTGGCGGACAGCGAAAAATCGGACACATCCGGCTGCAGATACACGGACAGAAGCAGGGCATCGAGCACCGGGTTGTCGAATTTGACGCCTGCCTGCCCGGCACCGTTCTCAACGAATGTCATGTCGAACGCGGCGTTGTAGGCGACGAGCACGGAGTCGCCGATGAAGGACTTGAACTGTGGCAAGATGACATGGGCAGGGGGCTTGTCTCGCACCATTTCCGTGGTGATGCCGTGAATTCGCGTGGTGCTGGCCGGGATAACGCGGCCCGGATTGATCAGCCGCTCGAACGTCTCGCCCGTCAGGATGCGACCGTTGACCACACGAACCGCCCCGATTGAGATGAGCTCATCGCCCTCGTTGGGCCTGAGGCCGGTGGTTTCGGTGTCGAAGACGACAAGGTTGAGCTTGCGCAACGGCGTGTCCCTGATTGCCTCAGTCGTAGGAGCAAACAGGTCGAAGTCATAAAGTTCCGGCATCGGCGCAACGCGGTCCGACCGTTCCGGGGCGCGTGGCTGCTCGCTCTTCCTTAGCGGCAATCTGAGGCACGTGCGCCCCTCTGGCAGCGCCTGGCTCCATAGCTCGCTGCCATGTCGCTCCACGATCTGGCGGACCGTTCGGTTGCCGATCGTGCCCTTCAGCGGCTCCGCCAGCCAGGCTTCGATAATCGCCGAGGCGAGCGGTGCGCCGTCCCAAACCACCTCGACATAGACGTACTCGTCTCGCACTACGGCGCCGATATCGAAGGCGGCTTTCGCCGTGTGCCTGGCAACGGCGCGGATGAGATGCTCGAGCGCAAGCACCAGCGAGTGGCTGTCTGCATGAATCCAGACCGGCACGCCCACGGGCGTGACCTGGATGCCGTCGGCGTCTGCCAAATGCCTGCGGACGGCGCGGAACAGATCCAGCGAGTAAATGTCGGCCAACGGCCACTGACCCGTCGCAAGGCGTTCGTAACGCTGCGCAACGTCAGCAAAGCTCCGATTGAGCGTTCCGAGCTCCTTGCCAACGATGTCTTGAAAGACGCGGCGGTCGCCCGCTTCGAGCTCTCCCGCCAGCATTTCGGCAGCGGCACGCAAGCTTGCAAGTGGCCGTCGCCATTCCATGGCGACTTCACGCAAGAGCGCATCGCGCTGGGCCACGCTTTCGAGCTCGGCGCCGACATCGGCGAAGGTCAACACGTAGCCTGAGGCGCGGCCCGAAGGTTCGCGCACCAAGCTGAGCCTGGCCTGCAGCAATGTTGCAAGGTCGACCGACGCACAGACGAAGCGGCGCGTCGTGGAATCAAGCGTCGATCCTCCGGCGGACCGGGCTTCATCGCCGGCTGCGTCCTCTGACCGTTGCAGGAGCAGCTCGAGCGTCAACAGCACGGGCTCTCGCGTCAGCACGCCAAACAATGAGCGGGCAAGCCCAAGCGTATCTCGCGCGTTGAGTATCCGTGCGGCGGCCTGGTTGTAGAGGAGGATGCGGTGCTCGAGATTGCAGACGATCACACCTTCGGAGAGATCGAGCAGGATGGCCTCGAGCCGGCTCTTCTGCTCCTCCGCACGTCGCGTGGCAGCATCCACGGCCTCCTGTGTCTCGCCACGCGCGGCTCGGAGCGCGCCGAGTATTTTGTCGACCGCCGTTGGCAGCCCATTGAGCAAGTGGCCGCGATCGACCGCGAGCGGCCTATCGACGCGAATCTGCGACTGCATCAGCAGTTCCCGCTTCAGGGCGGCCAGGGGCTTGAGGAGCTTGACATGCAGCAGAGCCCAAGCAAGCCCAACCAAAGCGGCGACGACGGCAAATGCGATGGACATGTAAACGCCGACCGCTCCGCCACCTTGCACCGCCTGCCACAGCGCAACGCCCGACACAGCGAAGGCGGCAAGCGCCAATGCTGCGAGGAGGATGGGTATCGCAACGGCAGCCCGCATCGCACGCCCTTGTTGCCCGGTTACCTGGCCGGCCCGATCCAAGCGGTAACCCGTTCAACGACCTCGCGCGTCGAGAACGGTTTGGTGATGTAGTCGTCGGCGCCCAGCGCCAGGCCCTTTTCGCGTTCGATGTCGCGGCCCTTGGCTGTCAGCAGGATGACACGCACCGTCCGCCACTCGGGATTGGCCCGGATGGCCTCGCACACGTCGAAGCCGTTGCGCTTCGGCATCATGACATCGAGAAGCACGAGATCCGGCCGCGCCTTGCCTATCTCCGCAAGCGCCTCCTCGCCGTCGCGTGCGAGGCGAACTTCGTAGCCGGCCTTCTTCATCAGGAATTCGAGGGACAGCAGGATGTTGGCTTCGTCATCGACCACGAGCACGCTTTGCGGCATTGATTCCTCCCGGGGCAGCCGGGCTCCACGACGCGAGCGCGCGACAGGCGAATGCGGGCTCTACCAACTCGGCGCCACCTAGCGAAGCAGGTACATGGCCACGACCGCCACGGCGGCCCCGATCGCAGCCCATGCGAACTTGGCTACGACGCTCTCGATGGGATTCCACTCGAAATAGCGCTCCTTGTTTTCCTGCCAGATGTCCTTTTTCATCGGTTCCTCCGTTCTTGCTCTCGCCCTCCCAAAATCTCAGCACTGCCGCCCCGTTGACACAGCGACCCGGCGATTCGCGAAGCAAGTCAGACTGCTGGCGTCCAGGTCGCGGGAGCCAGTTTACATGTTCCGCCCATGTTTGTCCTTGCCTACCCTTGTCCGCACACGAGCGTCCCGCCGGGATGCTGCGGTGCGATGCCACGCAGCGCTCCGGCGCGGTGGTGCTGCTGAAGGGCGCCGATACGGTCGTAGCTGCGCCGGACGGCCGCGCCACCATCGCTTCCAACGCGCCGCCCTGGCTTGCCACCGCCGGCGCCGGCGACGTGCTCGCCGGTATCGTCGCGGCCATGCTGGCGCAGGGCGTGAGCGCATTCGAAGCCGCCGGCATCGTCGTATGGATGCACGGCGAGGGCGCCCGCGAGGCGGGCCCCGGCCTGATCGCGGAAGATTTGCCGGAGGTGATGCCGGCGGTGTTCAGGCGGTTCATGACGGGTTCGGGATGAGTATTGAGGGGCAGCTTGACCGCTGAAGGTTCGTAGTAGTTTATAAACTACAAGTGCTTGAGCTGAAGCAGACAGAGACGTTTCGAAAGTGGCGCCATCGCCTCAAGGATCACCGGGCCTGTGCGATGATTGCTTCGCGACTGGATCGGCTGGCCCAAGGGCACGCTGGCGACGCCGAGCCCGTTGGCTAAGGCATCAGCGAGCTGCGCATCCACTACGGCCCCGGTTACCGCGTCTATTTTCAGAAACGGGGAAGCACGATCATTGTTCTGCTTTGCGGTGGCGACAAGAGCACCCAGGCGAAAGACATCAGGACAGCAAAACGTCTTGCCGGGGAATGGAGTGAATGAGATGGGCAAGAAGCTGACGACTTATGATCCGGCGGAGGATTTGCTTTCCGATGAAGCAATTGCCGTGTTCATGGAGGAGGCCTTCAAAACCGAGGATGCCGGCTATATCGCGCATGCCCTTGGCGTTGTAGCCCGTGCCAAGGGGATGACACAGATTGCCAATGAGACCGGACTTTCACGCGAGCAGCTCTATCGCTCGTTCAGCACCAACGGCAATCCGACCTTGAAGACGACGATTGCCGTGATGAAGGCGCTGGGAATCGAACTCACGGCAAAGCCCCACATCCAATGAGGACGCGGCATTTCGTAGCAACTAGCTCCACCCATTCCACGCGACTAGGGTGCTTCGGTATGCGCGAACGTCCGTCATCTCGCCTGCTGGTCATTGACCACAGCGGTCGCGTGCTCCTGTTCAGGTTCGAGCACAAGAAGGGTCCGCTCGCAGGGCAAACCTTCTGGGCGACGCCAGGCGGCGCACTCGACCCGGCGAAAGTTATGCGCAGGCCGCTTGCCGGGAACTCATGGAAGAAACTGGCTTTTCAACTGACGATCCGGGCGCGGTCGTACATCGCCGTGTCGTGACGTTCCAGATGCCTGACGGCGAAATGGTGAGGGCCGAGGAGTGTTTCTTCCTCATCCGGATGGGCTCCGGACGAGAGCTGTCAACCGAACGATGGACCAACCTCGAGCATGAGGTAATGGAGGCCCATCGCTGGTGGTCGGCTGATGAGTTGCATTGTACCGCCGAACAGGTTTGGCCCGAAGATCTGAATGAGGTTCTTGTTCGCATCGGTGTCTGGGCCGCCGGTGCTGAGGCCTGATCAGGACTGCGCGTTAACGAGCACGTCCTAGACGAGATGCTTTTTGACCGCGGCCTCGTCCCACTCCATCCCGAGACCCGGCCCGCGCGCGGTGAGCGTGCCGTCGACGATCTCGGCGGGCCTCGCCAGGATCGATCCGGCAAAATCCAGAAACTCCAGCCAGTGCGCCGTTGGCGTCACCGCCAGCACATGCGCGCTGGCTTCGGCAAAGAGATGGCTCGACTGCGGGATGGACGCGGCTTCGGCCTGTCCGGCGATGCGCATCCACCCGGTGATGCCGCCGCATTTCATCAGATCCGGCATGATGAAATCGCTCGCGCCGGCTGCGATCGCCTCGGCAAAGCCGCGCGGGAACCACCAGTTCTCGCCGGCCTGGATCGGCGTCGGCGAGGTCGCGCGCACCTTGGCATGGCCGAGCAGGTTTTCCTGCGGCACCGGCTCCTCGATCCAGTGCAGGTCGTACGGCGCGAGCCGCTCGATGCGGCGCGTGGCTTCGGCCGGATCGAGCGACTGGTTGAAGTCGATCATCAGCGCGATGTCGGGGCCGAGCAGGGTGCGCACGCCGCTGACCACGCGCTCGTCGTTCTCGGCATCGCCGTCGCCGCCCTTGATCTTGATGCCGACAAATCCCTGGTCGAGCGAGCGCCGCAGCTCCTTCTCGTCCTTGATGGGATCGACGGCGCCGTAGCTGTCATAGGCTTTGATCGGTTTCGGCGAGCCGCCGAGCAGTTCGGCCACTGACTTATTGGCGCATTGGCCGAGCGCATCCCAATAGGCCATGTCGAGGCCGCCGACGGCCATGCCGACCAGGCCCTGCCAGCCGAGCAGGCGAAATTTGGCGTCCATCGCCGCCATCAACTCGAACGGCACGATCGGCTTGCCGACGAGCTCGCGGCCGAGGTCCTCGATCAGCTGCACCAGCGGTTTTAGCGTGAGATTGCTGTAGGCAAAGATGTAGGCGCGGCCGGTGACGCCCTGATCGGTCTCGACGTCGATCAGCACCAGCGGGCCTGAGGTGAACACGCCGAACGCATTCTTCACCGGGCGCTTGAGCGGTACGACGACGGCCCGTGCCTTCACGCCGCGGATTGCTGGTGTGGTCTTGCTCATGCGTCTGTCTCCCTAGTCGACCGCATACCATCGCACGAAGCGCGGCGCGGCCCAATCGGTGGCGACGGATTCGATCAGCCAATGCCCGGCATGCTCGGCCGCAAAGGCGATGCGCTGGGTCTGGCCGGGCTCGATCGCCAGTGTGTCGAGCCAGAACGGCTTCCAGCCGTCGTCGAGGCGGTCGAGCAGGCGGAAATGGTGGCCGTGCAGACGAAAGACGGTTGCGACCTCGGCACGGTTGGTCAGTGCCAGCACGACGACGCGCCCGGCCTTGGCGCGAAAGGCCGGTTGCGGCGAAGCGGCAAGGCTTGCAAATACGGTCCACTCAGGCCCGTTCAACGCGAGATCGGCGCGGAGCGCATTCTTCAGATCGAGCCGCGCCGGCAGCCCGTTGGACGGCAAAGGCGGCGGCGGCGGCGGCAGTGGCGCCGCCCGCGCGGGCGCCTCGCGCGACACGATGATGAAGCCAACGGTCCGGGCTTCCTTGCCATTGTGCAGGAGTATTTTGAGGTTGCTGCCTGGAGGTGCCGTCACGTCGACGAAGGCATCGACCCGGCTGCCCGGCGCCAGCACCAGCGCGCCGTTGCGGGCCGGGAATGGCTCCGCCGGCTGGCTGTCGATCGCCATGACGGTGACCTCGACGGACTCCAGTTTCAGCGCGATCACGGTGCGCCGGCTGCCGTTGATGAAGCGAAGTCTCAGGCGCTCGTTGGATCGGGCTGAGACGTCCAGTGAGGGTTTGCCGTTAAGCGTGTAGGAAATCGAGGCTTCGGTTGCGTCCGTGCCGGGCACCGCCGCCGTCCCGTCCGCCCGCAAGCGCCATTCCTCGACCAGGAGTACCTCGTCGCGATCGACGCTGACGGGCTCGCTCTCGGTGACCACCACGGGCAGGCCCCGGGCCGGAAGCGCGTTCTGGCTGGCCAGCACGCTCATGTCGCACAGGAAGGTTCCGGCATGGCGCAATGGAATCCGGACGTTTTCCCACCCTGCGGCTGCCAGCAGCCGGCGGCCGATGAGCAGCTCGATGGCAGGAACCCCGTCGAACCCGCGCCAATCGAGGCCCACTGGGACCGTCAGGTCATTGGCGAACTCGACCTGCAGGTTGTCGCCGCGGCGGAAGCGCATCTCTGGAGCCGCGAGCGTCCAGACCGGCGTTTCCGGGCTTCCGGAACGCAGGCTGAGGGCACCGCGGCGAGCCTGGATCGCGATCGGCTTGAGCCCCTGCGCGGCGCTGCCGTCCGCCAGCAGCACGCCGAGCGAGGCTGCCGCAATTCCCGCCATCAGGTCGCGCCGGTCGATCCGCAAAAACGCTCTTGCCATGAGGCCGATCCGGACCATTTTTGAGGTCAGATGTCCAGTTGCGGCGGTTTGGCCCAATGCGGCCGGGCCGGGCCATTTTTTTGCTGCGAAGGCGCGGCCTCGTGATATAAGCCGCCGCCCGCGGCATCGCGGCCGGAACCAATGATGCTATTCAAGCGGGCGTGGCGGAACTGGTAGACGCGCTGGATTTAGGTTCCAGTGACGAAAGTTGTGGGGGTTCGAGTCCCTCCGCCCGCACCAAGCGCTTTCAGGCGTTTGCCCGACGATTTCCGGAGGACCTTTTCCCCGTACGGGGATGTTGGTTCGCCAAGACCACTGGCGCCAGGCCATCCGGCCGGCGCCGAACATTTTGACAATCTCCGGCTCGATGAGCGCCGGACGAACGCGGAAGAAGACGACGATGCAGGTCACCGAAACCCTTTCCGAGGGACTGAAGCACGAATTCAAGGTCAGCGTTCCCGCGACCGATCTCGACGCCAAGGCCGACGCGCGCCTCGTCGATCTCAAGGACAAGGTCCGCCTCAACGGCTTCCGTCCCGGCAAGGTGCCGGTGACGCATCTGAAGAAGATCTACGGCCGCTCCGTCATGGCCGAGACCATCGACGAGACCATCCGCGACGCCAACACCAAGATCTTCACCGAGCGCGGCTTTCGCCTCGCGTCCGAGCCCAAGGTGACGATGCCGACCGAGGCGAAGGAAGTCGAAGAGCTGCTCTCGGGCAAGACCGATCTCACCTACACGGTGGCGATCGAGGTGGTGCCGCCGATCGCGCTTGCCGACTTCAAGAGCTTCAATGTCGAGAAGCCCGTCGTCGAGGTCACCGACGGCGACGTCGACGATGCGGTCAAGCGCATCGCCGACCAGAGCCGTCCCTATGCGGCGAAGGCCGAGGGCGCCAAGGCCGAGACCGGCGACCGCGTCACCATCAATTTCAAGGGCACCATCGATGGCGTCGCGTTCGACGGCGGCACCGGCGAGGGCATCCAGCTAGTGATCGGTTCCGGTCAGTTCATCCCCGGCTTCGAGGACCAGATGATCGGCATCGGCGCCGGCGAGACCCGCACCGTGAAGGTGTCGTTCCCGAAGAACTATGCGAGCGAGAAGCTCGCCGGCCAGCCGGCGGAGTTCGAGACAACGGCGACCGCGATCGAAGCCCCCGGCGAGACCGTGATCGACGACGAGTTCGCCAAGTCGCTCGGCCTCGAATCGCTCGACAAGCTGAAGGAAGCCGCGCGCGAGCGCCTGAAGGCCGAGTTCGCCGGCGCGATCCGCCAGCGCGTCAAGCGCGCGCTGCTCGACGCCCTCGACGAGAGCCACAAGTTCGAGGCGCCGCCCTCGCTGGTCTCAGAAGAGTTCAATCTGATGTGGAACTCGATCAAGGCCGAGATGGAATCGGGCGGCAAGAGCTTTGCCGACGAGAACACCACCGAGGAAGCGGCCAAGGAAGAGTACCAGAAGATCGCCGACCGCCGCGTTCGCCTCGGGCTCGTGCTCTCGGAGATCGGCGAGAAGAACAAGATCACCGTCACCGACGAGGAGGTCAGCCGCGCCGTGATCGAGCGCGCCCGCTCGATGCCGGGCCGCGAGAAGGAAGTCTGGGACTATTATCGCAACAACGCCAATGCGCTCGCCCAGCTTCGTGCACCGATCTATGAGGACAAGGTGGTCGACTTCCTGCTCGAGCTCGCCAACGTGACCGAGAAGAAGGTCACGCGCGAGGACCTGTTCAAGGAAGAGGAAGACGAGAAGACTGCCGCCTGATGGCGACAGTTACCGTTAAGGATGAGCGGCGAAACCGGCCCTGCGAGGGCATAGCTCGCTAGGCCGGCGGTCCCGAATCGGCTTGAACTGGCGTGCCTGCGGCGTCGATGACCCGGGCTTGCCGGCCGGGAATTCGACCCATATCTGTGCGTACAGTCCTTACCCAGCATCACTCAAGGTGACCCATGCGCGATCCCGTTGAAACCTACATGAACCTCGTGCCGATGGTCGTCGAGCAGACCAATCGCGGCGAACGCGCCTACGACATTTTCTCGCGCCTGCTCAAGGAGCGCATCATCTTCGTGACCGGTCCGGTCGAGGACGGCATGTCGACGCTGGTCGTGGCGCAGCTCCTGTTCCTGGAGGCCGACAATCCCAAGAAGGAAATCTCGATGTACATCAATTCGCCGGGCGGCGTGGTGACGTCGGGCCTTGCGATCTACGACACCATGCAGTTCATCCGACCGCCGGTGTCGACGCTGTGCACGGGGCAGGCGGCCTCGATGGGCTCGCTGCTGCTCGCCGCCGGCGAAAAGGACATGCGCTTCTCGCTGCCGAATTCGCGCATCATGGTGCACCAGCCCTCCGGCGGCTTCCAGGGCCAGGCCACCGACATCATGCTGCATGCGCAGGAGATCCTCAATCTCAAGAAGCGCCTCAACGAGATCTACGTGAAGCACACCGGCCAGACCTACAAGGCGATCGAGGACGCGCTGGAGCGCGACAAGTTCCTCACCGCCGACGATGCCAAGGCGTTCGGCCTCGTCGACAAGGTGATCGACAAGCGGCCGGAAGATCCTGCCTCGGCGAAGGCCGCCTGAGCCAACTCGCTGCGCCAGCTCTCGGCGGACCCGGCAGGTCTGGCGGGCACAGAATCCCGGCGCCCGCATTGAGGCAGAAAGTTCCGCTTTCGTGCTCTTTTGGTGCGTGGCAATAGCGCAACGCTGGCGCTATTTCGCGCGTATCATACCGTACGAACGCGGGAAATCACGGTATTGTCACGGTCTGGCGGACGACGCCCGATTAGCGAATTCTTGATAGTCGGGTGTCAGCATGGTTGGCTGTGTGGGATCAGTTATGATCCACGGGGGATTCGAAGAAACCGTGATTCGCATGGTGTGTGAAGCGTGAGACCCTTTTTTGGTACGGAATTTGCTCTATCTAAACCCTAACAACCGGTTAGTGCCGGAATGGGTCGATCGAGCAAGGGTTCGAACGGCGGACGGAGACAAGAATGAGTAAGGTCGGTACGAGCGACTCGAAGAACACGTTGTACTGCTCGTTCTGCGGCAAGAGCCAACACGAAGTCCGCAAACTGATTGCAGGCCCCACGGTCTTCATCTGCGACGAATGCGTCGAGCTCTGCATGGACATCATTCGCGAGGAAAACAAATCCTCGCTGGTCAAGTCGCGCGATGGCATTCCGACTCCGAAGGAAATCTGCAAGGTGCTGGACGACTACGTGATCGGCCAGAGCCACGCCAAGAAGGTGCTCTCGGTCGCCGTCCACAACCACTACAAGCGGCTCAACCATCAGACCAAGCACAACGACGTCGAGCTGGCGAAGTCCAACATCCTGCTGATCGGTCCGACCGGCTCGGGCAAGACGCTGCTGGCGCAGACGCTGGCGCGCATCCTCGACGTGCCCTTCACCATGGCGGACGCGACGACGCTGACCGAAGCCGGCTATGTCGGCGAGGACGTCGAGAACATCATCCTGAAGCTGTTGCAGGCCGCCGACTACAATGTCGAGCGCGCCCAGCGCGGCATCGTCTATATCGACGAAATCGACAAGATCAGCCGCAAGTCCGACAACCCCTCGATCACCCGCGACGTGTCGGGCGAGGGCGTGCAGCAGGCGCTGCTGAAGATCATGGAAGGCACGGTGGCTTCGGTCCCGCCGCAGGGCGGCCGCAAGCATCCGC
This sequence comes from Bradyrhizobium sp., assembly GCF_052389815.1. Taxonomy (GTDB): domain Bacteria; phylum Pseudomonadota; class Alphaproteobacteria; order Rhizobiales; family Xanthobacteraceae; genus Bradyrhizobium. The sequence continues at coordinate 24,073 of NZ_JBQTHN010000028.1, forward strand.
AGCAGGAATTCTTGCAGGTGGACACCACCAACATCCTGTTCATCTGCGGCGGCGCGTTCTCGGGCCTCGAGAAGATCATCTCCGCGCGCGGCCGTTCGACCTCGATCGGCTTTGCCGCCCAGGTGCTGGCACCGGAAGACCGCCGCACCGGCGAGATCTTCCGCCATGTCGAGCCGGAAGACCTGCTCAAATACGGCCTGATCCCGGAGTTCGTCGGCCGTCTACCTGTCGTCGCCACGCTGGAAGACCTCGACGAGGCTTCGCTGAAGAAGATCCTCACCGATCCCAAGAACGCGCTGGTCAAGCAATACCAGCGGCTGTTCGAGATGGAGAATATCGACCTGACCTTCGCCGACGAGGCGCTTGGCGCGGTCGCCCGCAAGGCGATCGAGCGCAAGACCGGCGCGCGGGGCCTGCGTTCGATCCTGGAGAGCATCCTGCTCGAGACCATGTTCGATCTCCCGGGCCTGGAAGGCGTCGAGGAAGTCGTGATCTCGCGCGAAGTGGTCGAAGGAACGGCGCGTCCGCTCTACATCTATGCGGACCGCTCCGACCGCGCGGTGGAAAGCTCGGCGAGCGCCTGACCGGGTGCCGCCGGAAGGTCTGTTTCGTTCCCTGGAAGCGGTGCTGCGGGCGCGTCCCGCAGCCGGTAACAGCGTAAGCGTTGCTGCGCGTGAGGCCCGATTTGCGGGCTTTTTTCAGTGACTTGACACCCCCGTACCCGATAGCCACCTAATGTTATCGATGGCGGGGCTCATTCTTGAGATTCGTCATTAAAAACGACCCGAACATGAGGTTCTGTAGGGGCCAAATGAACGGAAATCCGGCACCTTGTGGCAGTTGCGCTCAATGCGGACTGCGTGCGAGGGGGCACAACAAAAGGAAGCTAGGCCATGACGACCTCAAAACCCCGGCCAACCATCGTCCACGGCGAGACGCACGCCTATCCCGTGCTGCCGCTGCGCGACATCGTCGTTTTCCCGCACAACATCGTGCCGCTGTTCGTCGGCCGCGAGAAATCGATCCGCGCCCTCGAAGAGGTGATGAAGAACGACGCGCTGGTCATGCTCGCGACGCAGAAGAACGCGTCCGATGACGATCCGGCGCCCGATGCGATTTACGAGACGGGAACGCTGGCCAGCGTGCTGCAGCTGCTAAAACTTCCCGACGGCACCGTTAAGGTGCTGGTCGAGGGTCTCGCGCGTGCCCGCGTGGAGAAATACACGGAGCGGACGGAGTATTACGAGGCGACCGCGGTCGCGCTCGCCGACACCGACGCCGAGTCCGTCGAGGCGGAAGCGCTGGCGCGTTCGGTCGTGTCAGATTTCGAAAGCTATGTGAAGCTCAACAAGAAGATCTCCGCCGAAGTCGTCGGCGTGGTGCAGTCGATCACCGATTTCGGCAAGCTCGGCGACACCGTCGCCTCGCACCTTGCGGTGAAGATCGCCGATCGCCAGGGCATCCTGGAGACGCTGTCGGTCACCCAGCGCCTGGAGAAGGTGCTCGGGCTGATGGAGAGCGAGATTTCGGTGTTGCAGGTCGAGAAGCGCATCCGCTCGCGCGTCAAGCGCCAGATGGAGAAGACCCAGCGCGAGTATTACCTCAACGAGCAGATGAAGGCGATCCAGAAGGAGCTCGGCGACGACGAGGGCCGGGACGAGCTCGCCGATCTCGAGGACAAGATCAACAAGACCAAGCTGTCGAAGGAAGCGCGCGAGAAGGCGCAGCATGAGCTGAAGAAGCTGCGCCAGATGTCGCCGATGTCCGCGGAAGCGACCGTCGTGCGCAACTATCTCGACTGGCTGCTGTCGATCCCGTGGAACAAGAAGTCCAAGGTCAAGAAGGACCTCGAGGCCGCGCAGACAGTGCTCGACAACGATCACTATGGCCTGGAGAAGGTCAAGGACCGCATCATCGAGTATCTCGCGGTGCAGTCGCGCGCCAACAAGCTGACCGGGCCGATCCTGTGCCTGGTCGGGCCTCCCGGCGTCGGCAAGACCTCGCTCGGCAAGTCGATCGCGAAGGCGACGGGGCGCGAATTCGTGCGCGTCTCGCTCGGCGGCGTGCGGGACGAGGCCGAGATCCGCGGTCATCGCCGCACCTATATCGGCTCGATGCCCGGCAAGATCATCCAGTCGATGCGCAAGGCGAAAACCTCGAACCCGCTGTTCCTGCTGGACGAGATCGACAAGATGGGCGCCGATTTCCGCGGCGATCCGTCCTCGGCGCTGCTCGAGGTCCTCGACCCCGAGCAGAACTCGACCTTCAACGACCACTACCTCGAGGTCGACTACGATCTCTCCAACGTGATGTTCATCACGACCGCGAATACGCTGAATATTCCGGGCCCCCTGATGGACCGCATGGAGATCATCCGCATCGCCGGCTATACCGAGAACGAGAAGGTCGAGATCGCGCGCAAGCACCTGATCCCGAACGCCGTCTCCAAGCACGGCCTCGATTCCAAGGAATGGTCGATCGACGACGACGCGCTGCTCCTGATGATCCGCCGCTACACCCGCGAAGCGGGCGTGCGTAATCTGGAGCGCGAGCTCTCCACACTCGCCCGCAAGGCGGTGAAGGAGCTGATGCTCTCCAAGAAGAAGTCGGTGAAGGTGACCGAGAAGACTCTGGAAGGGTTCCTCGGCGTGCCGAAGTACCGCTACGGCGAGATCGAGAGCGAGGACCAGGTCGGCATCGTCACGGGCCTCGCCTGGACCGATGTCGGCGGCGAGCTGCTGACGATCGAAGGCGTCATGATGCCCGGCAAGGGCAAGATGACCGTCACCGGCAATCTGCGCGACGTCATGAAGGAATCGATCTCCGCGGCGGCGTCCTACGTCCGCTCCCGCGCGATCGTCTATGGCATCGAGCCGCCGATGTTCGACCGCCGCGACATCCACGTGCACGTGCCGGAAGGCGCTACCCCGAAGGACGGCCCGTCCGCGGGTGTCGCCATGGCCAGCGCGATCATCTCGGTCATGACCGGCATCCCGGTCCGCCACGATGTCGCGATGACCGGCGAGATCACGCTGCGCGGCCGGGTGCTGCCGATCGGCGGCCTCAAGGAGAAGCTGCTGGCGGCCGCCCGCGGCGGCATCAAGACGGTGCTGATCCCCGAGGACAACGCCAAGGATCTCACGGAGATTTCCGATGCGATCAAGGGCGGCCTCGACATCATCCCGGTTGCGCGCCTCGACGAGGTGGTTGCCAAGGCGCTGGTCCGCACGCCCACGCCGATCGTCTGGGAAGAAGACACCAAGGTGTCGGTCAAGCCGGACGGCGGCGACGAAGCGGCCGGCGGGCTGACGGCGCACTGAGCGGCAAAGCGACGCAATTGTGACGGAAGCGGCACCCCGAGGGGTGCCGTTTTTGTTAGGAGCAGGCTTGCGCGGCCAAGGCATGCGCCGTCAGATTGTGCGTTCAAGCAAGCGCGAATGACGCCATTCGTTGCGACTGAACCGATTCAGTCGCTAAGCAAGAGCAACTTTCCCGTGATCTATCGAGCTTCCCATTCGGGTGACGAGATCGGCGGCGTGTTGCAGAAATCAAGGGCTCTTGCGATAGCAGCGGCAGGGCAGCTTCGGGCTGGCTTCTGCGTGTTGTGGAAGTCCGTTTCCGCTTCAATGCGGGAATTCTCGGGTCGCCGATCCTGGGTTGCCGTAGTAAAATGCTGCATGCCATTTAGCGATTACATCGTTTATGTCGACGAGAGCGGCGACCATAGCCTGCGATCCATCGACCCCCATTTCCCGGTGTTCTCGCTGGCGTTCTGCATTTTCAAGAAATCCGATTTCGTCGACACGGTCGTGCCCAGTGTTCAGCGTCTGAAATTTGAGTTTTGGGGACACGACGCTGTCGTGCTGCGGGGGTACGAGATCAGAAAGCAACATGGCGATTTCGTCATCTTGCGCGAGGCTCGAGCGCGCACTGCATTCATCGATCAGGTGAACAAGGCAATTGAGGCGGCACCCTTTACGGTCATCGCGGCTGTCATCGATAAGATAGCTCACAAGAAGAAGTACACTGAGCCGCGAGATCCTTACGAGATCGCTCTCGTGTTTTGCATGGAACGGCTTTTCTACTTTCTGCGAGATCTCGGGCAGGGAGACAAGACCACTCATTTGCTGGTCGAGCGCCGGGGAGCCAAAGAGGACGCAAAGCTTGAGCTGGAGTTTCGGCGCATCTGCGACGGCAACAACCAGGCCGGCAAGATGCCGAACCTCGATATCCGCTTCATGGATAAGAAGCACAACTCGACCGGCCTACAATTCGCTGACTTGGTTGCGCAGCCGATTGCGCGACGCGTTATCGCGCCTGACCAGCCAAACCGGGCCTACGACATTATCGAACGGAAACTCAGGAGGGACGGCAAGGGCAATGCAACAGGCTACGGCCTGAAAATCTTCCCCTAAAAAGCGAAAGGCCCCGGTTGCCCAGAGCCACGACGCCGACCGAGAAAGCCCGATCCATTTGTAATTAACATGGGACTCAATGGCCGAATCGTCAAGCCCCCGCAGCAGCTGTGTTTGTCGTTGGCTAAACCAGCTCCAGCCGCAATGAGCGCCCCACCATCCGCGCAGCCCGCTGCAATGTCGCAAGGGTTACGTTGCCATCCTTCGGGTCTAGCAAGCGACCGATCTGGCTGCGGCTGGTTTTCATGCGCGTAGCCAAGCCGCTGCGGGTTATCTTGTTGGCCTTCATGGCTTCTGCGATCTGCCACGCCAGCACTTCCTTGATGGCTGCGGCCTGAAACTCTTCGAGCTTGCTGTCTTCGTTCAGAGAATCGTCGAGCGCGCTCAGCTTGGCCGGCGAGCGGGGCGATTTCCTTTTCTTGGCCTTGGCCATCGGAGCCTCTTTCAAGCTTCGAATTCTTTTTCGCTTGCGCGCCATGGTCAATTCTTCATCGGGCGTCTTCTGGGGCTTCTTGATGAAGCCGTGAGCGCCTGCCGTACATTATGTGGTAATTGTACCATATAATGTACACTCCGCTCATCTGCATGGGGGGAGCATAGGCCAATCGTGGCGCGATTGGGTGGCGGTGGTTCATCCAAGGCTCGGCGCAGGCGGAGTGACCGATGCCTGGGGCAAACCGACGCAAATATGACGTAAGCGGCGCCCTTCGGGCGCCGTTCCCGCTCTGGCGTTCTGGCGCGCTTGCGCTGGTCCGTATGGCGGCGCTAAACAGGAGGCGAGGGCGGCTAGCTCAGCTGGTTAGAGCATCTCGTTTACACCGAGAGGGTCTGCGGTTCGAATCCGTAGCCGCCCACCAGCCTTCGCCCTGCGGGCTTCGGCTCGGCGAGCCGGAGCGCGAAGGGCGAAGGCTGTCGCGCCGGAGTTGCGAAGCAACGAAGGCGGACTGTCGCCGGGAAGCGTTCAGGCTCCGCGAGCCGAAATGCCGAGCAATGGAGCTGTCAATGAGAGTCGTCGCCGCAGCAGTGATCGTCGCCTTCCTCGCCGGCCCGGCGTTCGGCCAGGCGCAGCAGCCGGTCCAGCGCTACGGCGAGCCGGACAAGGAGAAGACGGCCCAGGAGATCAGGGCCGAGAAGGAGGCCGAGGCGGCCTACAGGCGTTCGCTCGGCAACATCCCGGCGCAGAAGCAGGCCGATCCCTGGGGCAACGTGCGCAGCGATGCGAAGCCGGAAGCCAAGACTCCCGAAGCCAAGACTTCTCCGGCCAAGAAGACCAAGACCGGGGCGAACTGAGGGCGATTTCCGCTTCGCAGGGGATCAACAGCTCCGTCACATTCTGGAAATGGCCTTTCTGACGTCTTCCGACGGGCAATAGGCCATGTTCGCCACACTTGACTTTGGGAAAAATCCAGATGCGAGGGCAATGGATCGGTGCGTTCCGAGGTACCAGTGAAGGAGTGGCAATCATCGAACTGGATGACGTCGGGAATCACTGGGAAGGGTCTGCGTTCGCCTACTCGAGCACTCCGTCTCAGCCATCCCTATGGGCTCATGTTCGCGCGCCGAAGAATGTTTCCACTTTCGACCTAAATCTCCATGTGAAGCCCATCGAGGGCCCCAACGGCCAAATTGAAGAGTGGAACCAGGTCAAGGCAAAGTATCCGGGCGTTGAATTGAGCCCCGATCTAAATACCAAATGGGAATATTCCCATGGCAAGCTGAACCTTTCTTGGCAGACACCCATTGGGACGGCGGGCAGTGCCGAACTGGCCGCCAGCAGAGCCTCGGCGCCTTCTGAGCGAATCCCTGAGCCGAACATCGTTAGTTGGGCGGCGTTCAAAGAGCATACTATTTCATTGGAGCCGCGCAGATATGTCTTTCGCGGACATGAAAGCAACAAATGGCGCTTGAGAACCTATTTTCATCGCTGCGGTCGTTTCGATCTACTGAAATTTGTAAATGCCGATATTCCCCAGCTCCATACTCATTTAAGCAGCATCACTTCTCATCACTTCAAACTCGGCGATCCGCTTGAGAATGCTGCATTTCACAGCTTGGTCCAACACCACGGCTATCCGACCCCACTATTGGACTGGACGTTTTCTCCGTACATCGCGGCCTTCTTTGCATTCAGGAGATTATCCAAGGCAGCTCAAAGGTCTGATGCCTTTGCAAGGATCTACATGCATGATTTGCGCGAGTGGAACAGTGATCATCCGAAGGTGCAGTTGATCAGCCCAGCTCCACTTCACTTTACGTTCTTGAACCCGCTCGCGATCAACAACCCGCGGCTGATGCCTCAACAAGCTCTCTCATCTGTGACCAACTTGGATGACATAGAGGAATTCATTGGTTGGCAAGAGCGCCGAACCGCGAAGAAGTACCTTCGAGTGGTGGACCTCCCGACGAGTGAGAGAGGTCAGATTATGCAAGAACTCGCCATGATGGGTATCACTGCTGGAGCGCTTTTCCCAGGACTTGACGGGGCTTGCGAGCAAATGAGGGAGCAATACTTTGACTTATAGGCTGGAAAGCTTGATGCAGGATATTCATGTCTCTTCCTGAAGGCCACGATCGCAACGCCGACCAGATCGCATACTGGAACGGGGTCGCCGGCCGGCACTGGACCGACCGGCAGTCCGCGCAGGACGTCCTGCTGGCGCCGGTCACGGAAACGCTGATCGCGCGCGTGGCGGCACAGCCGGGCCAGCGCATCCTCGACATCGGCTGCGGCACCGGCGCGATCGCCATGGCGCTGGCCAGACAAGTCGCTCCGTCCGGCCATGTGCTCGGCATCGACATCTCCGTGCCGATGCTGGAGCGGGCGCGGCAGTTGACGGACAAGGGTTTGCCGGCCGACTACGTGCTGGCCGACGCCACCGTCTATCCCTTCGATCCCGCAAGTTTCGATGTGCTGGTGTCGCGTTTCGGCGTGATGTTCTTCGCCGATCCCGTGCTGTCGTTCCGCAACCTGCGCGCCGCGCTGCGGCCGAAGGGCAGGCTGGTCTTCGCCTGCTGGTGCGAGCCGCGCCAGAACGGCTGGATGATGGCGCCGCTGATGGCGGTCTACAAGCACGTGCCGAAGCTGCCGCAGCTCGGCCCGGAAGACCCCGGGCCGTTCGCGTTCGCCGACGAAGCGCGGGTGAGGCGCATCCTCGGCGAGGCCGGCTTCACCGACATTGCGATGGAAACCTGCCCGCTCACCTTCGACATTGCCGTGGGCAAGGGGCTGGAAGCGGCCGTGCAGGGCGCGCTCGAGATCGGGCCGGCCAGCCGCGCGCTGGAAGGCCATCCGCCCGAGGTGGTCGCAGCGGCGATCCAGTCGATCCGCGAGGCGCTGGCGCCGTTCGCCAAGGGGCAGTCGGTGCTGCTGCCGGGCGCGATCTGGCTGGTGACCGCGAGCGCTTCCTGAGCCCCATTTCTACTTTGCATGGGGTTGTTTTCGCGATTTTGGGTTTGGGGCCTGTCACGCCCGCTCTTCCCAGATCATCGCCAGGTGCACGATGGTCTCGGCGGCCTTCTCCATGTCCTGCCGGCTGACCCATTCCAGGCGCGAATGGAAGGCGTGCTCGCCGGCGAAGATGTTGGGGCAGGGCAGGCCCATGGCCGACAGCCGCGAGCCGTCGGTGCCGCCGCGGATCGAGGATTTCACCGGCTTTAGCCCTGCGCGGCGGATCGCCTCGACCGCGTAGTCGACGATCTCGGGGTGGCGGTCGATCACTTGCTTCATGTTGCGGTATTGCGGCTTGACCTCGATTTTGTAGGTCGAGCGCGGATAGTCCTTCATCACGTCCTGGACGATGGATTCCAGCAGCGCTTCCTTCTGCACCAAGCCCTGCCCGGTGAAGTCGCGGACGATGAGATCGATCCGCGCGCTCTCCAGCGCGCCCTCAATGCCGGTCGGATGCAGGAAACCCTCCCGGCCCTCGGTGGTCTCCGGCGAGCAGGTGTCCTTCGGCAGGCGGTCGACGATGGCCGCCGCGATCTTGATCGCATGCTCCATCCGGCCCTTGGCGAAGCCGGGATGGGCGCTGACGCCCTGAATGATGATGGCGGCGCCGTCGGCCGAGAAAGTCTCGTCCTCGATGGTGCCGGCGCTCTCGCCGTCCATGGTGTAGGCGTAGTCGGCGCCGAGCTTCTTCAGGTCGACCTTGTCGACGCCGCGGCCGATCTCTTCGTCCGGCGTGAACAGGATCTTGATGGTGCCGTGCTTGACTTGCGGATTGCGCACCAGGAATTCGGCCGCATCCATGATCTCGGCGATGCCCGCCTTGTTGTCGGCGCCGAGCAGGGTGGTGCCGTCTGATGTGACGATGTCGTTGCCGATCTGGTTGGCAAGCTCCGGATGCTCGGCGAGGCGGATAATTTGCGCGGGATCGGCCGGCAGCGCGATGTCGCCGCCGCGGTAGTTCCGCACGATCTGCGGCTTGACGCCGGCGCCGCTGCAGTCCGGTGACGTGTCCATGTGCGAGCAGAAGCAGATCACCGGCACCTTTTTGGAAGTCGTCGCCGGGATCGTCGCGTAGACATAGCCGTGCTCGTCGAGATGGGCGTCGGCAAGTCCAAGCGCGTTCAACTCGGCGGCAAGCAGGCGGCCGAGGTTCTTCTGCTTCTCGGTGGAAGGGCAAGTCGGAGAAGACGGGTCCGACTGGGTGTCGATCGCGACATAGCGCAGGAAGCGCTCGGTGACATTGTGCTTGAAGTCGAGGGCCATGAAATCCGCTTGCAGCATTGGAAGGTGAGGGCGGGCCTGTATAGCAAAAACGGCGCAACTCCGGCGCGCAACCCGAGCCGGGTGACACCGTCACTGCCCGGCGGCCCGCTTCAGATCGCTTCCGCCAGCTCCTTGGCGGGGCGGAAGGCGACCTTCTTGCTCGCCTTGATCGGGATCGGCTCGCCGGTGGCGGGGTTGCGGCCCATGCGTGCGGCGCGCCGGCGCACCCGGAGAATCCCGAGGCCCACGATGCGGATGCGCTCGCCCCTTTTCAGATGCTTCGTGATCCGCGCAACGAGATCGGTGAGGATGATCTCGGCCTGCTTCTTGGACATGTCCTGGTCATCGGCAATTTCCGCCGCCAGATGCTTCAGCGTCACGGTGGTGGGGCTAGCTGCTTTCTTCGCCATCTCGGCCTTCCCTTGGAACCTTGGTCAGGAAACCAGGACAACGGAGGCCTATTCGATTCGGGGGCCGACTGACCATGTCGTTTTCAAGGGAAGAGCCGGACCGGTCCGGCCGCGATTCGCGCGGGAAACGCCCATTCGGCGCCGGCATTTGCAACTTGCCTTGACTAACCGGGGGGACGCCTTTATGCCCTCGATCCTGCGCGGATCGGCTGAATTCGGCAATTCGCGGGAGTAGCTCAGTTGGTTAGAGCGCCGCCCTGTCACGGCGGAGGCCGCGGGTTCGAGTCCCGTCTCTCGCGCCATCTTTTCAATGGCTTAGTTCCCTCTCCAGATAACTCGCCGCAACAAAAAAGCCGCCCGAAGGCGGCCGCTTTTCGTGGCGCGAGAGCGCGCCCGGCTTACTGGACCTTGGACAGGTCCGAACTGGTGACCACCACCGGCTTGCCGGCCTTCACGACCTGGGCGGTCTGGGAATAATCGACGCTGGTACGGGCGGAAATACCGAGCGCAGCCACTGCAATGCCGGCCACGAGCGCGACAACCACGATCTTCAGGTGGGTCGCCTTATCAGCTGAATGAATGGAGTGGTTCATCTGAGCCTCCCGGCGGACTGTGCCGCCTCTATGGCTCGAATAGGTAATCCCGATCTGTTTCAGGATCGTTTCGCGGTTCCGGCAAAATGGTTTCATCGGGCCGGCTTTTCGGCCGATTTGCCGGGCTTTCGGGATGGTTGGGCCTTCCTGCGGCCGCTAAATACGGTTTCCGCTACGCCTTGCCGATGAAATTCCTCGCTTCGAACTCGACCGGCGGCGCGTTCGGATCGAACGACACGCCCATCACGATGCCGAGCTGACTATTCTGGGGATATCGGCAGTGTCCAAGGCGAGCCCAACCGGGCTTCAGGTAGCGCCGCATCAACGCGCCCATCGGCGTGCCATGGGCAACCGGAGGTCATCAGCTCGATCGGGTCGAGGGGCCGCTCGCGATCGAATTGTCACCGCGAATTCGGGCACCGATCGGACACCCGGGCGTTGGATTGGAGAGGCAATAAAGTGCCGGCGCGGGCAGTGGAGCCGACCCCTTGAAGGGCGGTGAATGCGCCGAAATTGCTCGCCTTGCGCGCCCTGTTGCGCTGCGCTAAGCCTCAAGAACAATTCCAATCAGCGAATCTGCGGCCTCGGCGCGGCCGCGGGAAAAGGCGTGGCCGATGACCGGCATCCTTCAGAATTACCTGCCTCTCGTGGTGTTCATCGGGGTCGCGAGCCTGATCGGCCTTGCGCTTCTCATCGCCCCGTTCCTGGTTGCTTACCAGCAGCCGGATGCGGAAAAACTCTCTGCCTATGAATGCGGATTCAACGCTTTTGACGACGCCCGCATGAAGTTCGATGTCCGCTTCTACCTGGTGGCTATCCTCTTCATCATCTTCGACCTCGAAGTGGCTTTCCTGTTCCCGTGGGCGGTGGCGTTCGGAAAGCTGGGCGCCACCGGCTTCTGGTCGATGTTCGTGTTCCTCGCCGTCCTGACGGTCGGTTTCGCGTATGAATGGAAGAAAGGCGCGCTCGAATGGGATTGAGCCAGACCGGCATCACTGCGGCCTCGCCGGCGATCGCGCCGGCGCCGAAGGGCATTCTCGATCCCGCCACCGGAAAGCCGGTCGGCGCGAGCGATCCGTTTTTCCTCGAGGTCAATCACGAGCTATCCGACAAGGGCTTTTTCGTCGCCGCCGCCGATGATCTCATCACCTGGGCGCGCACCGGATCGCTGATGTGGATGACCTTCGGGCTCGCCTGCTGCGCCGTCGAGATGATGCAGGTATCGATGCCGCGCTATGACGTCGAGCGCTTCGGCTTCGCCCCGCGCGCCTCGCCCCGGCAGTCCGACGTGATGATCGTCGCGGGCACGCTGACCAACAAGATGGCCCCTGCGCTACGCAAGGTCTACGACCAGATGCCGGAGCCGCGTTACGTCATCTCGATGGGCTCCTGCGCCAATGGCGGCGGCTATTATCACTACTCCTACTCGGTGGTGCGCGGCTGCGACCGCATCGTGCCTATCGATGTCTACGTGCCTGGCTGCCCGCCGACGGCGGAAGCGCTGCTGTACGGCGTGCTGCTTCTGCAGAAGAAGATCCGGCGCATCGGCACCATCGAACGTTAAGGTTTTGGGTCATGGACGACGGCAAGCTCGACACACTTGGGCAGACGATTGTTAGCGCGCTCGGCGCCGCCGCCGCCGGCCATTCGGTGGCGTTTGGCCAGCTCACCATCGACGTGAAGGCCGAGAAGATCGTCGATGTCGTGAAATTCCTCCGCGACGATCAATCCTGCCGCTTCGTAAACATCACCGACGTCACCGCGGTCGACTATCCCGGCCGCGAGAAGCGCTTCGACGTCGTCTATCACCTGCTGTCGCCGACGCTGAACACCCGCATCCGCGTCCGCGCCGAGGCCGACGAGACCACGCAGGTGCCGTCGATCATCGACGTCTTTCCCGGCGCCGACTGGTTCGAGCGGGAGACCTACGACCTCTACGGCGTGATCTTCACCGGCCATCCCGACATGCGCCGCATCCTCACCGACTACGGCTTCGACGGCCATCCGCTGCGCAAGGACTTTCCGCTCACCGGCTTCGTCGAGGTGCGCTACGACGACCAGGAGAAGCGGGTGCTGTACGAGCCGGTGCGGCTCAACCAGGAATTCCGCAAGTTCGATTTCCTCTCGCCCTGGGAAGGCGCCGACTATCCGCTGCCGGGCGACGAGAAGGCGGAGCCGAAGGCCTGACCATGAATGAACAGCCTCAGAACCTGCGTAACTTCACGATCAACTTTGGCCCGCAGCATCCCGCCGCGCACGGTGTGCTTCGCCTCGTGCTCGAATTGGACGGCGAAGTCGTCGCACGCGTCGATCCCCACATCGGGCTCCTGCATCGTGGCACCGAGAAGCTGATCGAGCAGAAGACCTACCTGCAGGCGATTCCGTATTTCGATCGGCTCGACTACGTCGCGCCGATGAACCAGGAGCACGCTTTCTGCCTGGCGGCGGAAAAGCTGCTCGGCATCGAGGTGCCTCGGCGTGGTCAGCTCATCCGCGTGCTCTATAGCGAGATCGGCCGCATCCTGTCGCATCTGCTAAACGTCACCACGCAGGCAATGGACGTCGGCGCGCTGACCCCGCCGCTGTGGGGTTTCGAAGAGCGCGAGAAGCTGATGGTGTTTTACGAGCGCGCCTCCGGCTCGCGCATGCATGCGGCATACTTCCGCGTCGGCGGCGTGCATCAGGACTTGCCGCCGAAACTGATCGACGACATCGAGGCGTGGTGCGATCCGTTCCTACAGGTCGTCGCCGACCTCGAGACGCTGCTCACGGGTAACCGCATCTTCAAGCAGCGCAACGTCGACATCGGCGTCGTCACGCTGAAGGAAGCCTGGGAGTGGGGCTTCTCGGGCGTGATGGTGCGCGGCTCGGGCGCGGCATGGGACCTGCGCAAGGCGCAGCCCTACGAATGCTATGACGAGATGGATTTCGACATCCCGATCGGCAAGAACGGCGACTGCTACGACCGGTACTGCCTCCGCATGGAGGAGATGCGCCAGTCCGTGCGCATCATGAAGCAGTGCATCGGCAAGCTCCGCGAGCCCGAAGGGCAGGGGCCGGTGGTCGTCGAGGACAACAAGATCGCGCCGCCCCGCCGCGGCGAGATGAAGCGATCGATGGAAGCGCTGATCCATCACTTCAAGCTCTACACAGAGGGCGTTCACGTGCCGGCCGGCGAGGTCTACGCCGCGGTGGAAGCGCCGAAGGGCGAGTTTGGCGTCTATCTGGTCTCCGACGGCACCAACAAGCCCTACAAGTGCAAGATCCGCGCGCCGGGCTTCGCCCACCTGCAGGCGATGGACCATATCTGCAGGGGCCATCTGCTCGCCGACGTCTCCGCCATCCTCGGCTCGCTCGACATCGTGTTCGGAGAGGTCGATCGGTGATGGCGACGCCGCCCATCCAGTTTGACCGGGCTTCGGGCGTGCTGGAAGGCGCGAACGCGTGGGAGCGGCTTGCCGCCGTCGCGCTGACGCTGGGATCGAAGATTTCGTCGAACTTTTCGCATCGCGGCTACAACCGCTGCGCCAATCTGCTGCGCAAGGCGCTTCCCCAGCGCGACATCGAGATCAAGCTGAACGAGGATGCGACCTTCGCCTTTCCCTATGGCGACGGCTACTGGAGCAAGCTGCTCAACCGCACTTTCTCCTACGAAGACGAGCTCGATCTGCTGTTCCACGCCTCCGCCGATGTCGACTACACGTTGCTCGATTGCGGCGCCAATTACGGCTACTGGTCGGTGCTGGTCTCGAGCAAGCCCTATGGTGCACACAAGGCGATCGCGGTGGAGCCGTCGGGCGCGAATTTCCCGAAGCTCGCCAACAACGCCAGGCTCAACAACGACCGCTTTGAAGTGATGAAGTGCGCGATCGGCGCCGCACGCGGTACCGCGCGTCTGTCCGGCACCAAGCACGAGGCGTTCAGCATCGCCGGTAGCCAGGACGACGGCGAGGAAGTGCCGGTCATCGCGCTGGACAATCTGCTCGACGACGGCAGGATTTCCGCCGGCGGAAAATTCCTGGTCAAGCTCGACGTCGAGGGCGTCGAGATCGATGCGATCAAGGGCGGCGCGCGGCTCCTCAAGGAGGACAGCGTGATCCTGTGCGAGGAGCACGGCAACGACCCCAAACATACCGTTTCGCGGTTTATCCTGGAACAAACTCCGCTGCAGCTGATCGTCTATGATCCCCGCACCAATCGCATGGAAACCGTGACCGAGCTGTCGATTCTCGACCGCATCAAGGTTTCCTCCCATGTCGGCTACAACGTGTTCGGCACCGCAAGTGCGTTCTGGCAGGATCGCATCAGCGCGCTGAACGCACGTTTGCAATGAGAGATTGAACGATGTCCGTCCGCCGCCTTGCCCCGAAGGATTTGCAGCCCGCGAGCTTCACGTTCACGGAAGAGAATCTCGCCTGGGCGAAGAAGGAGATCGCGAAATACCCGCCGGGCCGGCAGGCCTCGGCGGTGATCGCGATCCTATGGCGCGTCCAGGAACAGCACGAAGGCTGGGTGTCGGAGGTCGCGATCCGCGCCGTCGCCGATCTCCTCGAGATGCCTTACATCCGCGTGCTGGAAGTGGCGACTTTCTACACGATGTTCCAGCTCGCCCCGGTCGGCAAGAAGGCGCATGTGCAGGTCTGCGGCACCACGCCGTGCCGGCTGCGCGGCGCGGGCGAGATCATCGAGGTCTGCCAGAGCCGCATCCATCACGATCCCTTCCACCTCTCCAAGGACGGCGATTTCAGCTGGGAAGAGGTCGAGTGCCTCGGCGCCTGCGTGAACGCGCCGATGGTGCTGATCTGGAAGGACACCTACGAGGATCTGACCAAGGAGAGTTTCGGCAAGGTGCTGGACGGATTTGCCTCCGGCAATCCGCCGAAGCCCGGCCCGCAGATCGATCGGCAGCTTTCGGCGCCGGTGGGCGGGCCGACCACGCTGAAGGAAGTGACATGAAACGGGCTCGCTTGCTCCCAGGCCAATCGTTGATGTTCGGAAGGTCTTAAGATGCTCGACGACAAGGACCGGATCTTCAAGAACCTCTACGGCCTCCATGACTGGGGGCTCGACGGGGCGCGCCGCCGCGGCGCCTGGGACGGCACGAAAGCGATCATCGACAAGGGCCGCGACTGGATCATCAACGAGATGAAGGCCTCGGGCCTGCGCGGGCGGGGCGGGGCGGGATTTCCGACCGGCCTGAAGTGGTCGTTCATGCCGAAGGAGTCGACCGACGGGCGGCCGAGTTATCTCGTCGTCAATGCCGACGAATCCGAGCCCGGCACCTGCAAGGACCGCGAGATCATGCGGCACGATCCGCATCTGCTGGTCGAGGGCTGCCTGCTCGCAAGCTTCGCGATGGGCGCGCACGCCTGCTACATCTATGTGCGCGGCGAGTTCATCCGCGAGCGCGAGCGCCTGCAGGCCGCAATCGATCAGGCTTATGAAGCCAGGCTGATCGGCAAGGACAACGTCAACGGCTGGCCGTTCGACCTCTACGTCGCGCACGGCGCCGGCGCCTATATCTGCGGCGAGGAGACTGCGCTGCTGGAAAGCCTGGAAGGCAAGAAGGGCCAGCCGCGCCTGAAGCCGCCGTTCCCGGCCAATGTCGGCCTCTACGGCTGCCCGACCACCGTCAATAACGTCGAATCGATCGCGGTTGCTCCCGACATCCTGCGCCGCGGCGCGGCTTGGTTCGCCTCGATCGGCCGGCCCAACAATGTCGGCACCAAACTGTTCTGCATCTCCGGCCATGTCGAGCGTCCCTGCAACGTCGAGGAGGCGATGGGCCTGCCGTTCCGCGAGTTGATCGAGCGCCATTGCGGTGGCATCCGCGGCGGCTGGAGCAATCTGAAGGCCGTGATCCCCGGCGGCTCGTCGGTGCGCATGGTGCCGGCCGAGCAGATCATCGACACGCCGATGGATTTCGACAGCCTCGGCAAGCTGCGCTCGGGTCTGGGCACCGCGGCGGTGATCGTGATGGACAAGTCGACCGATCTCATTCGGGCGATCGCGCGCATCTCCTATTTCTACAAGCACGAGAGTTGCGGCCAGTGCACGCCGTGCCGCGAGGGCACGGGCTGGATGTGGCGCGTGCTCTCCCGCATGGCCGAGGGCCGCGCCCACAAGCGCGAGATCGACATGCTGCTGGAAGTCACCAAGCAGGTCGAGGGCCACACCATCTGTGCGCTCGGCGATGCCGCGGCCTGGCCGATCCAGGGCCTGATCGCGCATTTCCGTCACGAGATCGAGGAGCGCATCGGAGAGTATTCGCACAAGGCTGACGTTGACGACATCGGCGTCCGCGATCCCGTGAACATGGTCGCGGCGGAGTAGGAGATGGCGGATCAACCCGACAACATCATGCTGGCGATGCTGCGCAAAATTGACCAGCGTACGGAGCGCATGGCGGAAGACCTTCACGATCTGAAGGTTCGCATGACTTCCGTCGAGGAAGGCCTGGCTGGCGTCAACCGTCGGCTTGATCGTTTGGAAGATCGCGTCGAGCGGATCGAGAAGCGGCTCGAACTGTCTGACGTATCGCATTGAGAAGAAGCTGATGACCAAACTCATCATCGACGGCAAAGAGATCGATGTCCCGCCGGAGTACACGCTGTTGCAGGCGTGCGAGGCTGCAGGCGCGGAAATCCCGCGCTTCTGCTACCATGAGCGGCTGTCGATCGCCGGCAATTGCCGCATGTGCCTCGTCGAGGTGAAGGGCGGCCCGAAGCCGGTCGCGAGCTGCGCCTGGGGCGTGCGCGACTGCCGCCCCGGCCCCAAGGGCGAGCCGCCGGAAATCTCCACCCGTTCGCCGATGGTGAAGAAGGCGCGCGAAGGCGTGATGGAGTTCCTGCTGATCAACCATCCGCTGGACTGCCCGATCTGCGACCAGGGCGGCGAGTGCGACCTGCAGGACCAGGCGATGGGCTACGGCGTCGACACCAGCCGCTTCGCCGAGAACAAGCGCGCGGTCGAAGACAAGTATCTCGGCGCGCTGGTCAAGACCTCGATGAACCGTTGTATCCAGTGCACGCGCTGCGTCCGCTTCTCGGCGGAAGTGTGCGGCACGCCGGAGATGGGCGCTACCGGCCGCGGCGAGGACATGGAGATCACGACCTATCTCGAGCAGGCGCTGACATCCGAATTGCAGGGCAATCTCGTCGATATCTGCCCCGTGGGCGCGCTGACCTCGAAGCCTTATGCGTTCGCCGCGCGCCCCTGGGAGCTCGGCAAGACGCAGTCGGTCGACGTGATGGACGGCATTGGATCTGCGATCCGGGTCGACACCCGCGGCCGCGAGGTGATGCGCATCCTGCCGCGCGTCAACGAGGCCGTGAACGAGGAATGGATCTCCGACAAGACCCGTCACGTCGTCGACGGCCTGCGTACGCAGCGGCTCGACCGGCCTTATATCCGCGAGAAGGGCAAGCTCCGCCCGGCGTCGTGGCAGGAAGCCTTCGCGGCAATCGCCGCCAAGGCCGGCCACATCCACGGCAACCGCATCGGCGCGATCGCCGGCGACCTTGCGGCGGTCGAGGAAATGTTCGCGCTGAAGGAGCTGCTGGCGAAGCTGGGCTCGACCAATCTGGCGGTGCAGGGCGGCGAGGCGTTCGACACCACGGCCGGCCGCGGTTCCTACATCTTCAATCCGACCATTGCCGGCATCGAGCAGGCCGATGCGCTTCTGATCATCGGCTCCAATCCTCGCCGTGAGGGCAGCTTGCTCAATGCTCGCATCCGCAAGCGCTGGCGCACGGGACAGCTCAAGATCGGCGTGGTCGGGCCGCAGGCCGATCTGACCTACGATTACGACCATATCGGCGCGGGCACGGACTCGCTGAACGATCTCACCGCCGGCAAGCATTCCTTTGCCGAGGTGCTGAAGAACGCCAAGCACCCGATCGTGCTGGTTGGCGCGGCGGGCCTGTCGCGCGCCGATGGCGCGGCGGTGCTGTCGCTTGCCGCCAGGCTCGCGCTCGATGTCGGGGCGATCAAGGACGGCTGGAACGGCTTTGGCGTGCTGCACGACACGGCCTCCCGCGGCGGCGCGCTCGACATCGGCTTTTCGTCGGCCGGCGGCGGGCTCTCGATCGCACAGATGACGACCTTCGGCGCGATCGACGTGCTGTTCCTGCTCGGCGCCGACGAGACCAAGGTGGCCGACGGAACCTTCGTCGTTTACATCGGCACCCATGGCGACCGCGGCGCGCATCGTGCCGACGTCATCCTGCCGGGCGCGGCCTACACGGAAAAGTCCGGCATCTACGTCAACACCGAGGGCAGGGTGCAGATCGCCAACCGCGCCGCCTTCCCGCCGGGCGAGGCGCGCGAGGACTGGGCGATCGTCCGTGCGCTGTCGGACGTGCTGGGCAAGAAGCTGGCCTACGACTCGCTGGCGCAGCTGCGGCAGGCAGTCTTCAAGGCGGCGCCGCACCTGATGCGGATCGACCAGATCGAGCCTGGCAAGGCCGACGACGTCAAGGCGCTGGCCGGCAAGGGCGGCAACGTCGACAAGGCGGCGTTCAAGCCGACAATCGAGGATTTCTATATGACCAACCCGATCGCACGGGCCTCCGTGGTGATGGCGGAATGTTCCCGCCTTGCCTCGGGGCGGATGCTGACGGCAGCGGAGTGAGCGTGCGCTGATGGCTGAATTCCTCGCAAGCGAATTCTGGACCGGCTTCCTCTGGCCGCTGATCGTGATGGTGGCGCAAAGCGTCCTGCTGCTGGTCGTGCTGCTGGTCGCGATCGCCTACATCCTGCTCGCCGACCGCAAGATCTGGGCGGCGGTGCAGATCCGGCGCGGCCCCAACGTGGTCGGCCCCTGGGGCCTGCTGCAATCCTTCGCCGACCTGCTCAAGTTCGTGCTGAAGGAGCCGGTCATCCCGTCCGGCGCCAACAAGGGCGTGTTCCTGCTGGCGCCGCTGGTGTCCTGCGTCCTGGCGCTCGCCGCCTGGGCCGTGATCCCGGTGCATCTCGGCTGGGTGATCGCCGACATCAACGTCGGCATCCTCTACATCTTCGCGATCTCCTCGCTGTCGATCTACGGCATCATCATGGCCGGCTGGTCGTCGAACTCGAAATACCCGTTCCTCGCCGCGCTGCGCTCGGCGGCGCAGATGGTGTCCTACGAAGTCTCGATCGGCTTCGTCATCATCACGGTGCTGCTGTGCGCCGGCTCGCTGAATCTGTCTGCCGTGGTGGAGGCGCAGAATGCGCGCGGTCTTGCCAGCCTGATCGGCCTGCCGCAGCTCACCATCCTGAACTGGTATGTCTGGCCGCTGTTCCCGATGTTCGTGGTGTTCTACGTCTCGGCGCTCGCCGAGACCAACCGGCCGCCCTTCGATCTCGTGGAAGCGGAGTCCGAGCTGGTGGCGGGCTTCATGGTCGAATACGGCTCGACGCCGTATCTCTTGTTCATGCTGGGCGAATACGTCGCCATCACCACGATGTGCGCGATGGCGACGATCCTGTTCCTCGGCGGATGGCTGCCGCCGGTCAACCTGCCGCCGTTCACCTGGATTCCCGGCGTGATCTGGTTCTCGCTGAAACTCTTCTTCATGTTCTTCCTGTTCGCGATGGCGAAGGCGATCGTGCCGCGCTACCGCTACGATCAACTGATGCGGCTGGGCTGGAAGGTGTTCCTGCCGTTGTCGCTGGCGATGGTGGTGATTGTGGCCGGCGTGCTGCAGTTCGCCGGCATTGCGCCGAAGTGAGGTCGTCATGACGTTGTCGAGCGCGGGATTGATCGGTGCTGCAATCGGATTCGCGATGGCTCTGGTTGCGTTTCTGGCGGTGAGCTTCGCACTCAAGCGCGGGACGGCGCACCCGTCGGATACAAGGACGGCCGAGCAGCGCGAGCGAAGCGCGTCCATGGCTCGGATGATCCTGTTGGCGGATATCCCGATCCTGACGGGGCTCGGCTACTACTTCGGCGAGACGCTTCAATGATGGCGCGCACGGCTCGGACCAAAGGACGATTGCGATGAGTGTCAACATCAACGCCACAGCCCGCTCGCTTCTGCTGTCGGAATTCGTATCGGCGTTCTTCCTCGCCATGCGCTATTTCTTCAAGCCGAAGCCGACGCTGAACTATCCCTTCGAGAAGGGTGCGATCTCGCCGCGCTTCCGCGGCGAGCACGCGCTGCGCCGCTACCCCAATGGTGAGGAGCGCTGCATCGCCTGCAAGCTGTGCGAGGCCATCTGTCCGGCGCAGGCAATCACGATCGAGGCCGGCCCGCGCCGCAACGACGGCACGCGGCGCACGGTGCGCTACGACATCGACATGGTGAAATGCATCTATTGCGGGCTGTGCCAGGAGGCCTGCCCGGTGGATGCCATCGTCGAGGGACCGAATTTCGAATTCGCGACTGAAACGCGCGAGGAGCTCTACTATGACAAGGCCAAGCTGCTCGCCAATGGCGACCGCTGGGAGCGCGAGATCGCCAAGGCGATCGAGCTCGACGCGCCGTACCGGTGAGGTGAGGGCATGATCCTTCCCGCGCTGTTCTTCTATCTCTTTGCCGGCGTCTGCGTGGCCTCGGCTGTCATGGTGATCGTCTCGCGCAATCCCGTGCATTCGGTGCTGTACCTGATCCTAGCCTTCGTCAACGCCTCCGGCCTGTTCGTGCTGATGGGCGCCGAGTTCCTGGCGATGATCCTGGTCGTGGTCTATGTCGGCGCGGTCGCCGTGCTGTTCCTGTTCGTGATCATGATGCTCGACGTCGATTTCGCCCAGCTGCGCGAGGGCTTCATCGAATATCTGCCGGTCGGTCTCGTGATCGGCGGCATCTTCATGTTCGAGCTGCTCCTGATCGTCGGCTCCTGGCTGATCGCGCCCGGTGCGCCGAAGGCGATCACCGCGGCGATCCCGACCAATGTCAGCAACACCGAGGCGCTCGGCCTCGTGCTCTACACGAAGTACATCCATTACTTCCAGCTGGCCGGCATCGTGCTCTTGGTCGCCATGATCGGCGCCATCGTGCTGACGCTGCGCCACAAGGCCTACATCAAGCGGCAGGACATCAACGTGCAGAACGCGCGCACGCCCGAGCTTGCCATGAGCGTGCGCAAGGTGGCTTCCGGCCAGGGCCTGCAGGATGCGGATGCGGCGGAGTGGGTGAAATGACCATCGGGCTCGGACATTATCTCTCGGTCGCCGCCATCCTGTTCACGCTCGGGATCCTCGGCATCTTCCTCAACCGCAAGAACATCATCGTCATCCTGATGTCGATCGAGCTGATCCTGCTCGCGGTCAACATCAACCTGGTGGCGTTTTCGACCTTCCTCGGCGACATCGTCGGGCAGGTGTTCGCGCTGCTGGTGCTGACGGTCGCCGCTGCGGAGGCGGCGATCGGCCTTGCCGTTCTGGTCGTGTATTTCCGCAACCGCGGCTCGATCGCGGTTGAAGACGTCAATCTGATGAAGGGCTAGGGCGGGGCATGTATCAGGCAATTGTCTTTCTGCCGCTGCTCGGCGCCATCCTCGCGGGGCTGATCTCGATTTTCGGCGCGCATGCCCGCAATCCGAGCGGCGATACCGTCGAGCATCACGGCGATCACGGCCATGCCCACGCGTCGGTCGCCCATGACGACCATGGCCACGACGATCACGGGCACGACGACCACCACGTCTCCGAGCCGCCGGCGCAGGGCTCGCGCGCGGCCGAGCTGATCACCACCGGCCTGCTGTTCGTTTCCGCCGCACTGTCCTGGTTCGCGTTGGTCGATGTCGGCTTCCTCAAGCACGACGCCCGCATCGCGCTGCTACCCTGGATCAACTCCGGCGACCTGCAAGTGGCCTGGGCGCTGCGGGTGGACACGCTGACCGCGGTCATGCTGGTCGTGGTCAACACCATATCCTCGCTCGTGCACCTCTATTCCATCGGTTACATGGACGAGGATCCGTACCGGCCGCGCTTCTTCGGCTACCTGTCGCTGTTCACCTTCGCGATGCTGATGCTGGTGACCGCCGACAACCTCGTGCAGCTGTTCTTCGGCTGGGAAGGCGTCGGCCTCATGAGCTACCTGCTGATCGGTTTCTGGTACCAGAAACCGTCGGCCAACGCGGCGGCGATCAAGGCCTTCATCGTCAACCGCGTCGGCGATTTCGGCTTCGCGCTCGGCATCTTTGCCGTGTTCATGCTGGTCGGCTCGACCGATTTCGAGACCATCTTCCATGCAGCTCCAGGCCTCACCGGCAAGACCATCAACTTCTTCGGCTGGCAGGCCGATGCGCTGACGCTGACCTGCGTGCTCTTGTTCATGGGCGCGATGGGCAAGTCAGCGCAGTTCCTGCTGCACACCTGGTTGCCGGACGCCATGGAGGGCCCGACCCCGGTGTCGGCGCTGATCCATGCCGCGACCATGGTGACTGCCGGCGTGTTCATGGTGGCGCGGCTGTCGCCGCTGTTCGAGCTGGCGCCGAACGCGCAGGCCGTCGTGATGTTCTTCGGCGCCACCACCGCGTTCTTCGCCGCCACCGTCGGCCTCGTGCAGAACGACATCAAGCGCATCGTCGCCTATTCGACCTGCTCGCAGCTCGGTTACATGTTCGTGGCGATGGGGGCAGGGGCCTATTCGGTCGGCATGTTCCACCTGTTCACCCACGCCTTCTTCAAGGCGCTGCTGTTCCTCGGCTCCGGCTCGGTGATCTACGCGATGCACCACGAGCAGGACATCCGCAACATGGGCGGCCTGAAGGATCGCATCCCCTACACCTACTTCGTGATGCTGGTGGGCACGCTGGCCCTGACCGGATTCCCGCTCACCGCCGGCTATTTCTCCAAGGACGCCATCATCGAGTCCGCCTACGTCTCGCACAACCCGTTCGCCTTCTACGGCTTCCTGATGACGGTGATCGCGGCCGGCCTGACCTCGTTCTATTCCTGGCGCCTGATCTTCAAGACTTTCCATGGCGAGCCGCACGACCAGGAACACTACGAGGCCGCGCATGAGGCACCGCTCTGGATGCTGGTGCCGATCGGCGTCCTCGCGGTCGGCTCGATCCTGGCCGGCTTCCCCTTCAAGGAGCTGTTCGCGGGACACGCGGTGGACGACTTCTTCCGCGAGTCGCTGAAGATGCATCCGAAGATCATCGAGGAGATGCACCACATCAATCCGGTGATCGCCTTCCTGCCGACGGCGATGATGGTGGGCGGCTTCCTGGTGTCGTGGCTGTTCTACATCCGCAGGCCGTATCTGCCGGTGGAACTCGCCAGCCAGCACCCGCTGCTCTACCGGTTCCTGCTCAACAAGTGGTACTTCGACGAGCTCTACGATCTGATCTTCACCCGCCCGGCGAAGTGGATCGGCTACCAGCTCTGGAAGAAGGGCGACGGCTTGGTCATCGACGGTTTCGGGCCCGACGGCGTCTCGGCCCGCGTGCTCGACGTCACCCGCAACGTCGTGAAAATCCAGACCGGCTACCTCTACCACTACGCTTTCGCGATGCTGATTGGCGTCGCCGGCCTGATCACCTGGTTCATGTTCGGCTTGGGAGGCCAGCAATGACAACCTGGCCAATCCTTTCGGTCACGACCTTCCTGCCGATCGTCGGCGCGCTGCTGATCTATGCCGTCCGCGGCGAGGACGAGGCGGCGGCGCGCAACGCGCGCTGGATCGCGCTGTGGACCACGCTCGTCACCTTCGCGGTGTCGCTGATCCTGGTCTGGCGCTTCGATGCCGCGAGTGCCGACTTCCAGTTCGTCGAGAAGGCGTCCTGGCTTGCCACCGGCATCACCTACCACATGGGCGTGGACGGCATCTCGCTGCCCTTCGTGATCCTGACCACCGCCCTGATGCCGTTCTGCATCATCGCAAGCTGGAAGTCGGTGACGAACCGCGTTCGCGAATACATGATGGCGTTCCTGCTCCTGGAAACGCTGATGGTCGGCACCTTCTCGGCGCTCGACCTCGTGCTGTTCTATTTGTTCTTCGAAGGCGGCCTGATCCCGATGTTCCTGATCATCGGCGTCTGGGGCGGCCCGCGCCGGGTCTATGCGTCCTTCAAGTTCTTCCTCTATACGCTACTCGGCTCGGTGCTGATGCTGCTCGCCATCATGGCGCTGTACTGGAATGCCGGCACCACCGACATCCCGACCCTGATGCGCACGGCCGTGCCGCGCGGTCTGCAGACATGGGCGTGGCTGGCCTTTTTCGCGTCGTTCGCAGTGAAGATGCCGATGTGGCCGGTGCACACCTGGTTGCCCGACGCCCACGTCGAAGCGCCGACCGCAGGCTCGGTGATCCTGGCCGCGATCCTCCTGAAGATGGGCGGCTACGGCTTCCTGCGCTTCTCACTGCCGATGTTCCCGCTGGCCTCGCACGATTTCGCGCCGCTGATCTTCACGCTGTCGGTGATCGCCATCGTCTACACCTCGCTGGTCGCCCTGATGCAGGACGACATGAAGAAGCTGATCGCCTATTCATCGGTCGCGCATATGGGCTTCGTCACCATGGGCATCTTTGCCGGCACGATGCAGGGCGTGGCCGGCGGCGTATTCCAGATGATCTCGCACGGCATCGTCTCCGGCGCGCTGTTCCTCTGCGTCGGCATCGTCTACGACCGCATGCATACCCGCGAAATCGCGGCCTATGGCGGCCTCGTCAACCGAATGCCGCTCTATGCCTTCGTGTTCATGGTCTTCACCATGGCCAATGTCGGCCTGCCCGGCACATCCGGCTTCGTCGGCGAGTTCATGACGCTGATCGGCACCTTCAAGGTCTCGATCACGACGACGTTCTTCGCCACCTTCGGCGTGATCCTGTCGGCCGCTTACGCACTTTGGCTCTACCGTAAGGTCGTGTTCGGCGCGATGACGAAGCCGTCGCTGGCCTCGATCAAGGACCTGACCTTCCGCGAAGGCCTGGTCCTGTTCCCGCTGGTGGCGCTGACCATCCTGTTCGGCGTCTATCCGAAGCCGGTGCTCGACATGTCGGCGGCGTCGGTCCAGCAACTCGTCAACAACTACAATACTGCAGTGACTGCCGTGAAGGCAGCCGCGCTGCTGCAATGACCGCGGCAGCCGAAGGATACGCGCCATGAATTTCCAGAGTGCAGGTTATCAGTTGCTGCCGGTGCTGCCCGAGTTGGTGCTCGCCACCGGAGCCATGGTGCTGCTGATGCTTGGAGCCTATCGCGGGCAGGACACCACGCGGGCCGTCACCTGGCTGTCGATCCTGCTGCTGATCGTCACCGGCGCGCTGGAGCTGATGCTGCCGGCCGGCAAGCTCACCACCTTCGGCGGCAGCTTCATCGTCGACGATTTTGCCCGCTTCCTGAAGATCCTGGCGCTGATCGGCTCGGCGGCGACGCTGATCCTGTCGGCGGAGTTCCTGTCCAACCCGTCGAGCCGCATCTTCGAGTATGCGATCCTGGTGGTGCTCTCCACGCTCGGCATGATGGTGCTGATCTCGGCCGGCGATCTCATCATGCTCTACCTCGGGCTCGAGCTGATGAGCCTTGCGCTCTATGTCGTCGCCGCGTCCAACCGCGACAATGCCAAGTCCACCGAAGCGGGCCTGAAGTACTTTGTGCTGGGCGCGCTGTCCTCGGGCATGCTGCTCTATGGCGCCTCGCTGATTTACGGCTTCACCGGCACCGTCGGCTTCGCCGGCATCGCGGCCGCGGCGAAGACCGGCAGCACCGGCATCGTGTTCGGCGTCGTCTTCCTGCTCGCCGGCCTCTGCTTCAAGGTTTCGGCGGTGCCGTTCCATATGTGGACGCCCGACGTCTATGAGGGCGCGCCGACGCCGATTACCGCGTTCTTTGCTTCCGCGCCGAAGGTCGCAGCCCTCGCTGTGTTCACGCGCGTGACGTTGACGGCGTTTCCGGGCATCGTGCCGCAATGGCAGCAGATTTTGGTATTCGTCTCGATCGCCTCGATGGCGCTCGGCGCCTTTGCTGCGATCGGCCAGACCAACATCAAGCGGCTGATGGCCTATTCCTCGATCGGCCACATGGGCTTTGCGCTGGTCGGCCTTGCCGCGGGCACGGTCGAGGGCGCGCAGGGGGTGCTGATCTATATTGCGATCTATGTCGCGATGACGCTCGGCTCCTTCGCCATCATCCTCGCCATGAAGCGCAACGGTCAGGCCGTGGAGGAGATCAAGGATCTCTCCGGCCTCTCGCGAACCAACCCGCTGCTCGCCTTTTTCTTTGCGATGCTGCTGTTCTCGCTTGCCGGCGTTCCGCCGCTCGCAGGGTTCTTCGCCAAGTGGTACGTCTTCGTCGCCGCGATCAAGGCCGACCTGTTCACACTCGCCGTCATCGGCGTGCTGACCAGCGTCGTCGGCGCCTTCTACTATTTGTCCATCATCAAGGTGATGTATTTCGACGAGCCCGCCGGCAAGTTCGATCCCGTACGCATCGAATTGCGCACGGTGCTGGCGGTGGCAGGTATCTTCAACATCCTCTACTTCGCTTATCCCGGACCGCTGGTCAGCGTCGCCACGGCCGCGGCGAAGTCGTTGTTCTAGGGCGCATGATGCCGAAAAGTGAATACCGGTTTTCGGAGAACATCATGCGCAAAAACATAAGATGACAATCACGCTCGGCCCCCGGGCCAGGTCGGCGGGCTATAAGCTCGCCGCTTTCGATCGGATCGGCTCAACCAATGCGGAGGCGATGGTCCGGGCCCGCGAGGGCGAGCGCGGACCGATGTGGTTCGTGACCACGGAGCAGACTGCCGGGCGCGGCCGGCGCCAGCGCGCCTGGATCGCACCGCGCGGCAACCTCGCCAGCAGCATCCTCGAAGTCATCGACGTGACGCCGGCCGTGGCGGCGACCCTCGGCTTTGCCGCAGGGCTGTCGCTCGACGCGGCGGTGCGCGCCGTCAGCATCGAAGCCGCCTTGCGCGCGGGCGGGGGCGACCCGTTCAAGTTCGGCCTGAAATGGCCGAATGACGTCCTGGCCGGCGGCAAGAAGCTTACCGGTATCCTGCTGGAGGCCGAGGCCGTTCCCGCAGGGCTCGCGGTCGTCGTCGGCATCGGCACCAATGTCGTCGCGGCGCCCGAGGGCACGCCGACGCCTGCGACCTCGCTGCATGCGCTGGGCATCCAGATCGGTGCCGAAGAATTGTTCCGTGCACTTTCCGATGCCTGGGTCGAATTTCGCGGTATCTGGGACAAGGGTCGCGGCTTCGCCGAGATCAGGACGCGCTGGCTCGAGCGGGCCGCCGGTCTTGGGGAGAAGGTCGCCATCAATACGGGTAACGCCACCATCGAAGGCATCTTCGATACCATCGATGAGGCCGGCTGCCTGATCGTCCGCACGCCGGAGGGCAAGCGCGTGCCGGTGGCGGCGGGCGAGGTCTATTTCGGCTCGGCAGCCTCCATGAGGGCATCCTGATGGCGCGGCCGGATGAGCTTACCTTCGCGCCGCTCGGCGGCGTCGGCGAGATCGGCATGAACCTGTCGATCTACGGGCTCGGCAGCCGGCACCAACGCGCCTGGCTCGCCGTCGATCTCGGCGTCTCCTTCGGCGACGAGGAACACCTGCCGGGCATCGACCTGATCATGCCCGACATCTCTTTCCTGGAGAAGGAACGCAAGAATTTGGTGGGCATCGTGCTGACGCACGCCCATGAAGACCATTTCGGCGCCATAATCGATCTCTGGCCGAAGCTGCAATGTCCGATCTACGCGACGCGGTTTTCCGCGGCGCTGTTCGAGGCCAAGCTGGAAGGCGAGCGCAACCCGCCGAAAATCCCCGTTACCGTGGTGCCATCCGGCGGACGCATCGATCTCGGCCCGTTCAATGTCGAGTTCATTCCGGTGGCGCATTCGATTCCGGAATCGCATGCGCTGGCGATCCACACCGAGCTCGGCACGGTGCTGCATACCGGCGACTGGAAGCTCGATCCCACCCCGATCATGGGGCCGCCGACCGACGAGAAGCGGTTGCGCGAGCTCGGCGAAGCCGGCGTGCTGGCGCTGGTCGGCGATTCCACCAATGCCGTGCGCGACGGCCGTTCGCCCTCGGAGGCCGAAGTCGCAACCATCATCACGGGCCTGGTGAAATCGGCCAAGGGCCGGGTGGCGGTCACCACCTTCGCGTCCAACGTGGCGCGGGTGAAGGCCGTCGCGGACGCCGCCAGGGCCGCCGACCGCGAAGTCGTGGTGGTCGGCCGCGCTATGGAGCGGGTAGTGCAGGTGGCGCGCGAATGCGGCTATCTCGACGGCACAAAGAGTTTTCGCGGCATGGACCTCTACGGCCACTTCCCGCCGGACAAGGTGCTGGCGATCTGCACCGGCAGCCAGGGCGAGCCGCGTGCCGCGCTGGCGCGCATCGCGAGCAACGACCATCCGGCGGTCACCCTCAACAAGGGTGACACCGTGATCTTCTCTTCCCGCACCATTCCCGGCAACGAGAAGGCGGTCGGCAGCATTATCAACGGCCTCGTCGATCAGGGTGTCGAGGTCATCACTGACCGCACGCACCTCGTGCACGTCTCCGGCCATCCGCGCCGCGACGAGCTGCGCGACATGATTTCCTGGGTCCGCCCGCAGATCCTGATCCCCGTGCATGGCGAGGCGTTGCATTTGTCCGAGCACGCCAAGCTGGCGCGAGCGGCCGGCGTGCCGAAGGTGATCACCTGCCGCAACGGCGACCTGGTCAAGCTCGGTCCGGGAGACCCCGGAATCATCGACGAGCTGCCGGCAGGGCGGCTCTACAAGGACGGCACCATCCTCGAGGAGGCCAAGTCGCGCGCCGTGGTCGAGCGGCGCAAGCTGGGTTTCGCAGGCTGCGCCTTTGTCGCGATCGCCATGACCGGGAAGGGCGAGCTCGCCGACGATCCCGAGGTTGATCTGGTCGGCATCCCCGAGAAAAATGCGGCTGGCGAGGTGCTCGACGAGATCGTGTTCGATGTGGTGGTATCGACGGTAGAGGGCCTGCCGCGGGCGCGCCGGCGCGATCCGGATGCGCTGGCCGAATCGGTGCGCCGGGCGGTGCGCGCGGCGGTCAACGAGGAATGGGGCAAGAAGCCGCTGTGCTTCGTCCACGTCCTCGGAGTGTGATCGAAAGGGTTTGGGAGACAGACATGCTGGGCCGGCTCAATCATGTGGCGATCGCGGTCAAGGATGCGAAGAAGGCCGCGCAGATCTATGGCGGCGCGTTCAATGCGCAGATTTCCGAAGCCGTGCCGCTGCCCGAGCACGGCGTGGTCACCGTGTTCGTGACGCTGCCCAACACCAAGATAGAGTTCATCGAGCCGCTCGGGGAATCCTCGCCGATCGCCAAGTTCGTCGAGCGCAATGCCGACGGCGGCATTCATCACGTCTGCTACGAGGTGATCGACATCATCGCTTCGCGCGACCAGCTCATCAAGGACGGCGCCCGCGTGCTCGGCGATGGCCAGCCCAGGATCGGCGCGCACGGCAAGCCGGTGCTGTTCTTCCACCCCAAGGACTTTTCCGGCGCGCTGGTCGAGATCGAACAGGCCTGACGATGTTCTACAGCATCTCAACGGCACTGGCGGTCTACTTCGTGCTCTGGTGGGTGACGTTGTTCCTGACGCTGCCTTTCGGCGTGCGCAGCCAGCATGAGGACGGCGAGGGCGCGCCCGGCACCGATCCCGGCGCCCCGATCCTGGCCAGGATGGGCCGCAAGCTGGTCTGGACCACCGTGATATCGGGCATCATTTTCGCGATCGGGATGTGGGCCTATCAGGCCGGCTATCTCAACATCGAGCGGTTGTCGAAGCTAATGGGGACGCCGTTCTAGAATCTCATTGAGGGGCAGGGAGAATATGAATCTTCAGCGCATCACCATCGGGCTCATCGTCCTCTTGATCGCAGGACTCGCCGGCTCCTTCTACATGAACTGGAAAACGCTGCGACAGTTGCAGACTACCAAGGCCTTTGTCGAAAGCGCCGTCTTTGCCGAAGCGGTGACGGCTTGCGAGAGGGCGCAGAGCACGACGCCGTTCAAATGGAACGGCGGCAAGCAAACCGCGGTGATCGGCCTGAACTCGGTCAAGCTCAACAGGGATACCATCGTCGCCAGCTACACGCTGTTTGCCGACGGCGTCTATTGCGATTTCGATCCGGTGAAGCGGACCGCGGGCATCGGCTCGAACTTCCTCGAGCGCGAACTGTTTTAGGCCGTTTCACCTACCACCGTCTCTATCTCGGCAATCAGGTCGCGCCACGCCCGATCCATTCCGGCGGTCCAGTCCGGTCCGAGAAGCTCCTGCAGCGTCCGCATGATCACGCCGAAGAATGCCACAAAAAGCTCGCGCGGCGTACCGTAGGCGTCGTGCGAGACCGCCTCGCATTCGATCATGCGGAATTTGCCGCTGCGTTCGCCGGCGAAGTCGAGAATCGCTTCGATGGTCATTGCCAGCATCGAGCCCTTGACGAGCTCACTGCCTTCGCTGCGAAACAGCGCCAGCGTCTGGGGATGCTCGGCATGCAGACGGCGGTAGACCAGCGGCCTCAGATCCTCACAGCGTTCGGCCGCGAGTTCGAAGCTGCTTTCGATCGGGTTCGTTGAGGACATCTCTCTTGCGCCGTCGACTGCGATTCGTCCTGTCGAAAAAAAAGAGCAGGGCGAAAGCCCTGCTCTAAAAATTGTGTCGACCCTATTTCACCCGAAAAATTAGATTTGCTCGTTGTTTGACGGGGTGACGCTGCTTGTGCGCGTCAGGGTTCCTCCCGAGACTTGGACCACCAGTCCAACCTCGCGGCTGGCCTGAGGCCGCTTTGGTAGACCATCTTTTGCGTCTTGTCACCAATTTCAGCAACGATTGTTCAAAATTCCAGCAAACTGCGAAATGATTGGAATTGTGCGACCGGTGGTTGCAGGAAACGGAGGAAAAAC
>NZ_JBQTHN010000029.1:0-25401 GCF_052389815.1 Bradyrhizobium sp.
GACGGGAGTGCGATTTTGCGCGTTCTGCGCGTTGTCACGCCCGCTCTGGGCCGCATTACCGCCTTCATGGGGCGCTTCTCAGCCAAATCAGGGCAAAACTCAGCGATCAACCGCGTCCGATTCAGTACCGCAACTTAGCCGCAGAATACTTGCCCAGTCTCTCCGCTTTGCCCACCCTACAGTTCGAATACAGCGTCTCAACCCGATACCAGCACGTAACGCCGGTTATCCCGCTGCACCGGCCGCGCGTTCATCGGATAGAGCTTTGCGAACGCCGCCACGTCCGTTTCCGCCACCGTGATCGGCGTCGTCAGCACCAGCCACTCCACCGTCTCCGCGCAGGGCGGCGTCGTCAGCGAGCCCGAATAGCGGTAGTAAGTGAGCTTTTTCGGCAGCATGTCGTTCGGGTTGAAGGAAGCGTCGGCCTTCACGGGCGGACCTTCCTTGGCCGGCATGGTGGCGACCACGCTGGCAAACGCCGCATTCGGCTTGCCGGTCGACATCAGCACGCCAAGCACGGCGAGCGCGCCCGAATCGGCGCGATGCACGAAATGCGCCTCCATCGGAAAGCTCCTGCCGGCGACCAGGTGCTCGCTCGGCCGGTGGAAGTGCACCTGCAGCAGCTTGTACTTCCTGTCCCCCAGCGTCAGCGTACTGCCTTCGGCGAAATTGAGCTGGATGGTGTGGCCGTTGTTGACGATGGTGTCGGCGCTCTTCGCCCAGCCGAGCTTCAGCGGCGGCAGCTGCGCCTTCACCGGCGCGATGATGTCGATCGGCGATTGCTGCTGGCCGATCGCGCAAACCTTGCTGGCCGCGTCGAGATCGCCCCATTTCGCAGGGCCCGTCGCGCCCTGGTAGCTCCAATGGGCGCCCTCGGCGGCAAAGGCAGGCCGGCACAGCGGGCAAAGCGCAAGGCCTGCAAAGGCCTTGAGGGCGTCGCGGCGATTCATGTTCTCCCCCGGAAGACCCGATCGGCAATGATCCGGTCCGGCGCAACCTATTGAAGCGCCCTTGAAGCGGCAAGCTGGCGGCGACGAAAAATCTAGCGGTGCGCCGCAGGTCTTGGGTATTCGAGCTGCATCGCCACGAAGTCGGCCGTGCGCCCGCCATAGCGCGCCTCGATGCCGCCAAGAGCACGGTCGAGCGCCTGTGCCGGACGATCCGCGATCGCCGGCAGCGATCGATCCCTGGGCCAGCTGGAAGCGATTTGGTCGGGCAGGACCCGGATGCCGTGTTTGGTCCGCAGCGCCCCAACATCGCCCGCAAAGGTCACCGCGCGCGAGCGATAGGTACGCGACCAGGCATCCGCGACCAGCGCCAGCGACACCTCGTCGATGCCCGGCGTCAGCGCGATGCCGAGCTGCTCGTGCTGCCAGAACGCGAGCGTGTTTCGGATCGCCGTCAGCGCGAAGGGCCGCGTGAACTTGAACGCGTCGCTGTTGTGTCGCGCGTCCCAGCTCTCGAGCCCGATCTCGCGTGCGACCGCCGCGGCCTTGGCGCGTCCGGCAATCGCCTCGATCAGCGTCAGGGACATCGGCATCGAGGCGCTGATTCCGGTGGTGGTAGCGACGCCGCGGTCGACCACGATCCGCCGATCCCTGACATGGCGCATCGTGGGATGCTCCCTGGCCATTTCCTTCAGGTAAAACCAATGCGTGGTCCCGCGCCTGCCGTCGAGCAGCCCCGCGCTGGCAACCACCTTGGCGCCGGCGCAGACGCCGACGATGATGGCGCCCTTCGCCGCCTGGCCCTTGATCCACTGCGATACGGCCGGATCGTCGTCGCGGCTCATCGCCGGCACGATCACATAATCGGCGCCGTCGGGGTGTTGCGCGTCGAATTCAGCCGTCGTCGCGTCCGGCTGAACCTTGAGCACCGGAAACAGCGTCATCGGTCCGGGTTGCGTCGCCAGCGCCACCACGTTGGCGACGTCGGCGCGGCGCAGGATACCGTAAGGCATCAGGTAGTCGGTGGTCTCGCTCTGCTCGTTGATGCCGACGATCGCAATCAGCGGTCGCTGCCGCTTTGGCGGCTTAATAGCCGCGAGCGCGCCATCGGCTTCCTCGCGCGAGATCGGTGGCGCAGCCGCCGCGGAGGTCTCCGCAGGCAGCGCGAGAATCCAGCCTGCAAAACCAATCGCGAGAAGCGCGGCGGCCCCCAAACCGCACCACAACACAAGCCGCCAGGTCATCTTGAATCGAGTCGAATTCCGTTACGTTTGTTCGAATGTTAACGCGCGCGAGCGTCATTCGAAATGACGCAAATCCCGCAAAAGGCGACATGCGGAACCGGCGCCGTTCGCCGGCTAATGCCGCGTCCACGCGATCCGCGCGATCCATTCCACCTCGTCCGAGGCGAGCGCGCGGTCCGGCCCGTCGGCGCCGAGCGGCGCCAGCTCCAGCGCCTTTGCGGTCCGGCGCCGGAGTTCGCCGATCAGCACTTCGCCCGCCACCGTCTTCACCACCACGCGGTCGCCGCGGCGGATCGGCGTGCGAGGAGCTACCACGATGACGTCGCCGTTGCGATAGGCGGGATTGAAGGCATCGCCGGAAATCTCCAGTGCGAAGGCGTGGTCTTCGCCGGCCACGGGGAGAGCGACCGCGTCCCAGCCGCGGCCGGCCGGAAAACCCTGCGCATCGAAATGGCCGGGATGCGTCGCCTGTGCAAGGGCGAGCAGAGGAACCGATCGCACGTCGCGCCCGTGATCGCCGATCAGCTGCACGAACGTATCGATCGAGCTGCCGCTCGCGGCGAGCGCCTTCGCCAGCGATTCGGTCGAGGGCCAGCGCTCGCGGCCGTCGGCCGTGATGCGCTTGGACTTGTTGAAGGTGGTGGGATCGAGCCCCGCGCGCCGCGCCAGCCCCGAAGGCGACAGCCCCGCACGCTCGGCGAGCCGGTCGAGCGCGCCCCACACCTGGCCGTGGGTCAGCATCTTCAGCGCTTTTGGCTGCTTGGCCATGGTCACAACCCGGCACCTTGATGCGGGAATTATTGGCGCAATCGCCGGCTTCCGGCAATTCTGCGCGGCAAGGGTGCGCGCTTCTGCTTGAAGTCGCCTCCGCCCGCCGATACGGTCGCCTCCGGCTACCGGGATTCCCCGAAAAATCCCAAAGGTCTCAAGGACAAGCAGGAATCGCTCCCTTGCGCATGATCTACAAAATCTGCCCGGCCTCGGCATGGCGCGAGGCGGAGCGGCAGGGCGTCTATCGCGGCAGCGCGGACGATGCCAGGGACGGCTACATCCATTTCTCCACCGCCGCCCAGGTCGCCGAGACCGCGCGAAAGCACTTCCATGGGCAGACCGGCCTGTTCCTGGTCGCGGTCGATGCCGATGCGCTAGGGGAGCGCCTGCGCTGGGAGCCTTCGCGCAACGACGAAATGTTTCCGCATCTCTATGGCGAGCTCGACCTCGGCGCGGTGAGGGATATCCTCGATCTGCGCTCGCGGGCGGACGGCTCCCACGACGTGCCGGAGCTCGCTTCGTGATCCGCGCGTTCGACACCTTCTCGCTGCCGCTGCTGCGCTGGCTCGATCCGGAGGACGCGCACCGCCTTGCGATCCAGGGGCTGCGGCTGCTGCCGCCGATGCGGCCTAAGGCCGGCGATCCGAAGCTCGCGGTGCGCGCCTTCGGGCTGAACTTTCCCAACCCGGTCGGCATGGCCGCCGGCTTCGACAAGAACGCCGAGGTGCCGGATGCGCTGCTGCGGCTCGGCTTCGGCTTTGTCGAGATCGGCTCGGTGACGCCGCGCCCGCAAAGCGGCAATCCGCGGCCGCGGCTGTTCCGCCTCGAGCGGGATGAAGCCATCATCAACCGCATGGGCTTCAACAATGACGGCGCCCAGACGGTGCTGCGGCGCCTCGCCTCGCGCGCCCACCACAGCGGCATCGTCGGTGTCAATGTCGGCGCCAACAAGGATTCCGACGACCGCACGGTCGACTACGTCAGGCTGATCGAGACCTTTGCGCCGGTGGCAAGCTACTTCACCGTCAACGTCTCCTCGCCGAACACGCCGGGCCTGCGCAATTTGCAGCAGTCGGCTGCGCTCGACGATCTCCTGGCACGGGTGATCGACGCCCGCGAGCGCGTGCGCAAGAACGCAGGCGACTCGCCGGTGCTTTTGAAGATCGCGCCCGATCTCAGCCTCAACGAGCTCGACGACGTCGTCCACATCGCCCGCTCGCGCCGCGTCGACGGCATGATCGTCGCCAACACCACGCTGGCGCGGCCCGCTACCTTGCGCGAGAGTAATCGCGCGAAGGAGCAGGGCGGCCTCTCCGGCCGGCCGCTGTTCCGCCTCTCCACGCGGATGGTGGCGGAAACCTACGTGCGGGTCGAAGGCGCTTTTCCATTGATCGGCGTCGGCGGCATCGATTCCGGCGGCGCGGCGCTGACAAAAATCCGCGCCGGCGCCAGCCTGATCCAGCTCTATTCCTCGCTGGTCTACAAGGGCCTTGGCTTGGTCGAGGATATCAAGCGCGATCTGTCCTCGACCCTGCTGCGGACGGGACGCGATTCGCTGTCGGAAATCGTCGGCGCCGATGCGGCGGCGCTGACGGCGGAAGACTGGCCGGTAAGGTAAGGCTGCTGTTCTTCACCTCTCCCCGCCTGCGGGGAGAGGTCGGATTGCATCGCAAGATGCAATCCGGGGGAGGGGGTGCAGGTCTCTCGGCAGTATCACTCGCGGATAGAAGCCCCTCACCCCAACCCTCTCCCCGCATCCGCCTTCGCCCGAAGGCGGGCTTCGGCGGACAAGAGAGCGGGGAGAGGGAGAGCAGGCATCGGAGCTTCACACTCCGAACGACCGCTTCACCAATCCCGGATACGCCAGCGCCTGCAGGCCGCCGCGGGCGGCGTAGTGCACCAGCAGCGCGGCCCATAGTCCCGCATTGCCGAAGCCGCGCAGCGCGAACCAGGCGGCGAGGAAGATCGCCAGCGAGGCCAGCATCAGGTTGCGCATGTCGCGCGCCCAGGTCGCGCCGATATAGACGCCGTCGAAGGCAAAGGCGAACACCGCCAGCACCGGCGAGGCGATGACGAACAGCAGGAAGTCGCGCGCGACACTGCGGACGTCGATGCTCGCGGTCATGATGTCGATCAGCGCAGGGCCGAACAGCGCGAACACCGCGGTGACGGCAAGTGCAAAGGCAAAACCCCAGAACACCACCAGCCGCACTGCGCCGGAAAAATCTTCGCGCGAGCGCGCGCCATAGGTCCGGCCGCACAGCTGCTCGGCGGCATTGGCAAGCCCGTCGAGGAAGAAGGCGCTGATCAGCAGGAAATTGTTGAGCACGGCGTTGGCCGCCAGGACCGTGTCGCCGGAGCGCGCGCCCTGCGCGGTGAAGAACAGGAATGCCGCGATCAGCGCTGCGGTGCGGATCATGATGTCGCGGTTGACCGCCAGCATCCGCAGCAGCTTGTCGCGCGCGAACAGATGGGCGCGCGACAGCGGCGGGTGGCCGGAGGTCAGCCGCTGCGCGATCACCCCGCCGATGGCAAGGCCGGCGGCTTCCGCGATCACAGCGGCGATTGCAGCGCCCGCGATCCCGAGATCGGCGACCAGCACCAGCAGGATCGTGGCGATCATG
Organism: Bradyrhizobium sp.; assembly: GCF_052389815.1. Taxonomy (GTDB): domain Bacteria; phylum Pseudomonadota; class Alphaproteobacteria; order Rhizobiales; family Xanthobacteraceae; genus Bradyrhizobium. The sequence goes on from NZ_JBQTHN010000029.1 coordinate 5,587, forward strand.
TTGATGAGGTTGATGGCGATCTGCACGGAAAGCGCCAGCGTGGCGCGGGCTTGACCGATCAACCAGCCCAGCACGACGTAATTGGCGAGCGCCAGCGGCGCCGACCAGATGCGGATGATGAAATAGGTCGTGGCGGCGCGGGTGACGCCCTCGCTGCCGCCCATCGCGCCGAGCAGGATCGCGGCCAGCGGCACCTGCAGCGCGATCAGCGCAAGGCCAACGATCGCGGCAACAATCAGCCCGCGGACCAGGATCGCGTGCAGCTCCTTGGTCTCGCCGGCGCCGAGCGATTGCGCGGTGAAGGCGACCGTTCCCATGCGGAGGAAGGCGAACAACCAGAACAGGCAGTCGAAGATCACCGAGGCCATTGCGACGCCGCCGAGCATCGTGGCGTCGCCGAGCCGGCCGATCGCCGTGGTCGAGACGATGCCGATCAGGGGCGTCGTCAGGTTCGCGATCATCGCGGGGCCGGCGATGGCGAAGACCTGCGCGGTGGTGACCTTGGAAGGGGAGTTCAAGACAGGCTGCTACAGTTCGACGATCATGCCGTCCTTTGCAGCAGAGTAGGGCAGCTTGTCCAGCCTGCCCAGCATGTCGTCGCTCATGTGGGTGAGGACCAGTCGCTTTGCATCGATTGCACCGAGATGCGCCTCGAGTGTCGTCAGGCTGAGATGGTTCTTCACGATCCTGTCGTAATAATAGGCTTCGGCGATGAAGAGGTCGGCGTGGCGCGCCGCCGGAATCAGCGTCTCCGTCCATTCGGTATCGGCGCTGTAACAGATCGTGCGGCCCTCGGCCTCGATGCGATAGGCGAGGAACGGCCCGCCGGACTCGCCATGCACGACCGGGTAGGGCGTCACGGTCACGCCGCCGAACGCTCTGGCTTGCTCCGGCTTCAGCCCGACGACAGAAAGCTCAAAGCGTTGCTGCGTCCTGGAGGAATGCTCGAACATCACCTCCATCGCGGCCTTCAGTTTCGTCTCGATGCCTTCGGGACCTGCGATGACGAGCGGCCGGGCGCGGCGGCCGAATTGCGCGTCGAGCAGCAGGAACGGTAGCCCGGCAAAGTGATCGCCATGGAAATGCGTGATCAGGATGAGGTCGATTCCCTCGCGCGCTATGCCGAGCCGCTTCAGCGCCGGCAGCGAGGTGGCGCCGCAATCGATCAGGAAATTGACCGCGGCGCCGGTGACGTGGAAGCAGGTATTGTATCGGCCGCCCGAGCCGAACGCGTCGCCGCAGCCGACGAATTGCAGTTGCATCGGCTGCGACCCCTTCGTGCGTTACGGGACCTTATCGGCCGCGCGGCGAGGCGAAAATGCGCGACAGCAGCCAGACCGGGATCACGATCACGGCGCCGAGCAGGAAATAGCGCCACAGCCAGTTGATGGCGTCGAAGCCGAGATCCCACAGCCGCTGGAACAGCATGCGGATGGAGTGCAGGATATTCCAGGGATCGAATCCAACAGCGGCGAGCACCACGCCGACCAGGATCGACAGAAGGATCAGCCGGAACGCCACCGCCAGCGGCGTGCCGCCGAGAAAGCGGTACAGGCCGTCATTGCCGGCCGGCAAATCCCTGACGTCGTTCGGCATCGAAATCTCCCTCGCGTTCGTGCCCATTATAGGCACGGCGGGGCAGATGGGGAACCGGCTTGCCCGCGTCAATGCCGCCATGCGGGCGCGGAACCTTAATTTCCTGTCACGGTCTTTAACATCCGTTCAAGCGTCTCCAGCCGGTCCGCCTCGCGCGGCGGCTTGTCCCAGCGCAGCCGGTTGATGCGGGGAAAGCGCATCGCCACGCCCGATTTGTGCCGCGGCGAGCGGGCCAATCCCTCGAAGGCGACCTCCAGCACCAGGCCCTGGTCCGGCTCGTGGACGACATGGCGGACGGGTCCGAATTTTTCCGTGGTGTGGCGGCGGACGAAACGGTCGATCTGCAACAGCTCCTCGTCGGTGAAGCCGAAATAGGCCTTGCCGACCGGCACCAGCTGCTCGCCTTCCCTGCCATCGGTCCACACACCAAAGGTGTAGTCGGAATAATAGGACGAGCGCTTGCCGTGGCCGCGCTGCGCATACATCAAGACCGCGTCGATCAGATGCGGGTCGCGCTTCCACTTCCACCATTGTCCCTTCGGCCGGCCCGGAAGGTACGGCGCATCGCGCCGCTTCAGCATCACGCCTTCCACCGCATCGGCATCCTCGCCGGCGCCGGCGCTCGCAGGATCGGCGCGCGCGGCTACCAGCGCGTCCCAGCTGTCGAAGGCAACCGTCGGGGAAAGATCGATCCTGACATCGTCGAGCTTCTTCACGAACGCCTCGAGGCGCTCGCGTCGATCGGCGAATGGCAATTCACGCAAATCATTTTCGTCGTCGCCGAGCAGGTCGTAGGCGCGCAGGTGAATGGGAAATTCCTTGATCAGCTTCGGCGAGACGACTTTTCGATTGAGCCGCTGCTGCAGAACGTTGAAACTCTGCACGCGGCCCTCGCGCAGCACCAACAGCTCGCCGTCGATCGCGCCCGGCAGACGCAGCGACGGCAGCAAATCCGGAAAGCTCCCGGTGATGTCTTCGCCGCTGCGCGAATAGAGCCGCGCTTGCATGTGGCCGTCGGCGTCGCGGCCGCTCACCGCCTGCACGCGGATGCCGTCCCATTTCCATTCCGCGATGAAATCGGCGGGATCGAGCTTGCCAAAGTCTTCATCCTCGATCGCGTGCGCCAGCATGACGGGGCGGAATGGCGCGGCTTCGCGGTTGACGGGCTTGTCGCCGCGGCCCTCCAGCCAGGCAAAGAGATCGAGATAGGGCGGCGACAGCCCCGGCCAGATCAGCTCGATCTCGTGCGGGTCCTTGTCGCCGAGCGCGGCGGCTGCCGTCTTGGCGAGCCGCGCCGAGATGCCGATCCGCATCGCACCGGTGACGAGCTTCAGCAGCGCCCAGCGCCCGGTCTCGTCGAGCTCGTCCAGCCAGCGCGACAGCTGCCTTGGCAGCTCGGTCTTGCCAAGGGTGCGCAGCGTGGTGACCACCTCGGTCAGCGTCGGCGGAGGCGGATGGTTGTGACCGGCTAGCAGCGCCGCCTTCGGCCACATCAGCGCCACCGTCTCCGAGAGGTCGCCGACATAATCGTAGGACAGCCCGAACAGCACGGGATCGGTGCGCTCCGCGATCAGGTCCCGGATCAGCCCCGGCTTGGCGTGCTTGAACGACAATGCGCCGGTGAGCGCTGCCAGCGCAAAGCCGCGGTCGGGATCGCCGACGTCGCGGAAATACGCCGAGATCAGCCGCAGCTTGTTGTTGCGGCCGGGCTCGTAGGCGAGGCGATCCAGCAGGTCGGCGAAGCGGTTCATGCGTCCGCCTCACCGGTGACGACAGCCTCGCCCTCGTCCTCATCGCCATAGCCGACGAGATCGAGCGGCCGCGCCGCAAGGCCGCGGCTCTTGCACCAATGTACCAGCGCGTCTTCCTGGCCGTGGGTGACCCACACTTCGCCCGCGCCGGTCGCGGCGATGGTGGCGGTCAGTCCGTCCCAGTCGGCGTGGTCGGAGATGACCAGCGGCAATTCGATGCCGCGCTGCCGCGCCCGCGCGCGCACCCGCATCCAGCCCGAGGCGAAGGCCGTGACCGGATCGGGAAACCGGCGCGTCCACAAATCCGACGTCGCCGACGGCGGTGCCAGCGTGATGGTGCCGGCGAGGTCGGCCTTTTTCGTGCCGCGCACCGCGCGCAGCTCGCCGAGATCGATGCCGCGGCTCTGATAGTAGTGGGTGATCGCCTCCATCGCGCCGTGCAGATAGATCGGAGCGTCGTATCCGGCCTCGCGGAGCAGCGCGATTACGCGTTGCGCCTTGCCGAGCGAATAGGCGCCGACCAGATGCGCGCGCTCGGGAAACAGCTTTACCGACGCCAGCAGCTTCTTCACCTCATCTGCAGCATCGCCATGGCGGAACACCGGCAGGCCGAAGGTTGCCTCTGATATGAAGACGTCGCACGGCACGACTTCAAACGGCGTGCAGGTCGGATCGTGCGCATCCTTGTAGTCGCCGGATGCGACGATGCAGATATCCCTGCAGGTCACCGCGATCTGGGCCGAGCCCAACACATGGCCCGCGGGATGAAACTTGATCCTGACATCGCCCAGCCGGACTTCCTCGCCATAGGCGATAGCCTGCGTGCTGCGAGCGAAATTCTCGCCATAGCGCAGGCGCATCATGTCGAGCGTCTCCTTGGTCGCCAGCACGGCGCTGTGGCCGGCCCTCGCATGGTCGGAATGGCCGTGGGTAATCACGGCCCGCTCGACCGGCCGCACCGGGTCGATGTGGAAGCCGCCCGGCCTGCAGCACAGGCCGGCGGGAGTTGGCAGCAGGATGTCTTGCGGGCGCATCTCGGATATATAGGGCGCAGGAAACCGATTTTTCACCCGTCCAAAACCCATGCCCGCGCGCATCTTCCTGTCCTCCGGCGATCTGATTGCCGACCGCCGCTATGATTTCGCGCGCGACCTGCAATTGCGCGGCGACCTGCCGGCGGCGGCCGACCTCTTGCAACAGGCGATCGAGCTGGCGCCGAACTTTGCCTCCGCCTGGTTCACGCTCGGCGAAATCCGCCGGCAGCTCGGCGAGCGCGACGCGGCGATCGAGGCCTTTCGGCAGGCGCGGCATGCCGACCCTGCCGATCGCCACGGCGCCGCTCTGCGTCTGATGGAGCTTGGCGCCGAGCCGGTCTCGGCGATGCCGGCCGGCTATGTGCAGTCGCTGTTCGATCAGTATGCGCCGCGCTTCGAGAGCGCGCTGCTCAACGACCTGCGTTATCGCGGCCCGTCGCTGCTGTTCAAGGCCGTGATCGGGGTGCGCAATGCGGCGAGGAAGCCCGCCTTCTTCAAGCGCGGCATCGACCTCGGCTGCGGCACGGGGCTCGGCGCGGCCGCCTTTGCGAACAACGTCGACCGCTTCATCGGCATCGATCTTTCCGCTGGCATGCTCGAGAAGGCGCGCGCCTCCGGCCTCTATGCCGAGCTCGAAGTGGCCGACATGGCGGCCGGACTTGCCAGCAAGCCGGACGCCAGCGCCGATTTCGTTCTCGCGGCGGATGCCATGGTCTACGTCGCCGATCTGGCGCCGGTGCTCGGCCAGGCACACCGCGTGCTCGCGCCGGGTGGATTGATCGCCTTCACCACCGAAACCCATCCGGGCGAAGGCGTCATCCTGGGCAATGGCCTACGCTATGCGCACGCCGCCGCGCATGTGCGCGAGGCGCTTGCCGCCGCAAACCTGAAGCTTGCACTGCTCCAGGAAGCCTCGCCGCGCGACGAGGGCAATGCTCCCGTCCCGGGACTTGTGGTGGTGGCGACGCGAAGCTGAGAGGGCGGGCTCTCTTATCTCGTCATGCCGGGCTTGTCCCGGCCATGACGGCGGAGAGTGAGGTTGGACCTCGACGAACCCGGCCGGACGGCTTACCTCTTTCTTCGTGCCGTCGCCCGATCTCCTCTCCTGGACTCCCCCAGCGCCCCCGGCGACGGCAGCGCTGCTGCCGGACCGTTTCCGGAAATGGTTCGCCGCGCGCGGCTGGTCGCCGCGCGAGCATCAGCTGGCGCTGCTTGGCAAGGCGCGCGACAACCGTTCCGCGCTGCTGATCGCGCCGACCGGCGCCGGCAAGACGCTGGCGGGATTTTTGCCGACGCTGGTGGAGCTTGCCGGGCCGATGGCGGCAGGTGGCAAGAGCCTCGTCTCGGCCGGCCGCACCGTGAATCGCACCGGCGGCCTGCACACGCTGTACATCTCGCCGTTGAAGGCGCTGGCGGTCGACATCGCCCGCAATCTCGACACGCCGATTGCCGAGATGGGCCTGCCCATCAAGGTCGAGACCCGCACCGGCGATACGCCGGTATCGCGGCGGCAGCGGCAACGGCGCTATCCGCCGGATATTTTGCTCACCACGCCGGAGCAGCTGGCGCTGCTGCTGGCCTCCGATGACGCGCCCTATCTGTTTTCGTCGCTCAGGCGGATCGTGCTCGACGAATTGCATGCGCTGGTCACCTCCAAGCGCGGCGATCTGCTCTCGCTCGACCTGGCGCGGCTGTGGCGCATCGCGCCCGATGTGCGCGCCATCGGCCTTTCCGCCACCGTCGCCGAGCCCGAGCAGCTCGCGCGCTTCCTGATGCCGCAACATCGGGCCAAGCCGGTTTCCGCCGACATCGTCGTTGCCGGCGGGGCCGCCGCGCCCATCGTGGAAATGCTCGACACCAGGGAGCGGCTGCCCTGGGCCGGCCACACCGCGCGGCACGCGCTCGGCGAGATGTATGAGCTGATCAGGCGCAACAAGACGACTCTGATTTTCGTCAACACCCGCAGCCAGGCCGAAATGCTGTTCCAGGATTTCTGGCGCATGAACGACGACGGCCTTGCCATCGCGCTGCATCACGGATCGCTCGATGTCGCCCAGCGCCGCAAGGTCGAGGACGCCATGGCCGCGGGAAGACTGCGCGGCGTGGTATGCACCTCCTCGCTCGACCTCGGCATCGACTGGGGCGACATCGACCTCGTCATCAATGTGGGCGCGCCGAAGGGCGCCTCCCGCCTGATGCAGAGAATCGGCCGCGCCAATCACCGACTCGACGAGCCCTCGCGCGCGGTGCTGATCCCGGCCAATCGCTTCGAGGTGCTGGAGTGTGCGGTGGCCATCGACGCCATTGCCGAGAATGCGCAGGACACCCCTCCCTTGCGCACCGGCGCGCTCGACGTGCTGGCGCAGCACGTGCTCGGCTGCGCCTGCGGCGCGCCGTTCCTGGCGGACGAGCTGTATGAGGAGATCATCACCTCGGCGACGTACGCCGGTCTCGCCCGCGCCGATTTCGACGACATCGTCGATTTCGTCGCCACCGGCGGCTATGCGCTGAAGACCTACGAGCGCTTCGCCCGCATCAAGCAGGACAAGCAGGGCAAATGGCGCGTCGCCAATCCGAAGGTGCGGCAGAGCTACCGCCTCAACGTCGGCACCATCGTCGAGGAGGCGATGCTGAAGGTAAAGCTGGTGCGCTCGCGCGGTGCGGGCGCGGGTTCCACCGGCGCGCTCCTGCGCGGTGGCCGCATCCTCGGCGAGATCGAGGAATACTTCATCGAAGGCCTCGTCCCCGGCGACACCTTTGTATTCGGCGGCGAGGTCGTGCGTTACGAGGCTCTGGTCGAAGACCAGGTCTATGTCTCCCGTTCGAACGACCGGGATGCCAAGGTGCCGTCCTATATGGGCGGCAAGTTTCCACTCTCCACCTATCTCGCCGAGCGCGTGCGCAGGCTGCTGGACGATCGCCGCCAGTGGAATGCGCTGCCCGAGCAGGTGCGCGACTGGCTGTCGATGCAGCGCGATTTTTCCCGGGTGCCGGCGGTGCGCGAGCTCCTGATCGAGACGTTTCCGCGCGGCGGCAAGCACTACATGGTCTGCTATCCCTTCGAGGGCCGTCTCGCGCACCAGACGCTCGGCATGCTCCTGACGCGCCGCCTGGAGCGCGCCCGCGCCCGGCCGCTGGGATTCGTCGCCAATGAATATGCGCTGGCGATCTGGGGGCTCGGCGACGTCTCCTTTATGGTCCGGAACGGCAAGATCGATTTCGCAGGCCTCTTTGCACCCGACATGCTCGGCGACGATCTCGAGGCGTGGCTCGCCGAATCCGCGCTGATGAAGCGCACCTTCCGCAATTGCGCGCTGATCTCCGGCCTGATCCCGCGCCGCTTCACCGGCGAGGAGAAGAGCCGCCGCCAGGTGCTGTTCTCGACCGACCTCGTCTACGACGTCCTGCGCAAGCACCAGGCCGACCACGTGCTGCTGCGTGCCGCCCGCGCCGACGCCGCCACCGGCCTGCTCGACCTCAAGCGATTGGGTGATATGCTCGCGCGAATCCAGGGACGAATCACCCACCGGGAACTCGATCACGTCTCGCCGCTGGCGGTGCCAGTGATGCTGGAAATCGGCCGCGAATCCGTCTACGGCGAAGCGGCCGACGAACTGCTGGCGGAAGCCGCCGATGAGCTGGTGCGGGAAGCAACGTCTTGATCGACGACGTTGATGAGAAGGAAAATGAATCTTAGACGCGTCACTATCTCAACATCGTCATGCCCGGGCTTGTCCCGGGCATCCACGCCTTTCTTTTCTTGGCCAAGACGTGGATGGCCGGGACAGGCCCGGCCATGACGGTGAGTGCAGCGCGTGCCGTCCTTCCCCAATCGGACTTCGATGTCGCCGGCGTCGCGTTGATCGCCGATCTCTCCGGCGCGCTCTATTGGGAGGCGCAGCGCCTTCTCGTTGTCTCCGACCTGCACCTGGAAAAAGGTTCGAGCTTCGCCGCCCGCGGCGTGCTGCTGCCGCCTTACGACACCGCCGCGACGCTCGGCCGGCTCGCCGCCGTGATCGCCCGCCACGATCCACGCATGGTGATCGCGCTCGGCGACAGCTTTCATGACCGCGATGCGCACCGGCGCCTGTCCGACATCGATCGCGGCGCCATCACGGCCATGCAGGTGGGCCGCGACTGGGTCTGGATCTCGGGCAACCACGATCCGGCTCTGTCCTCCGACCTCGGCGGCGTCATCGCCAGCGAAGTCTGCATCGGCCCGATCGCCTTTCGCCACGAGCCGTCAGGCGCGTTCGGCGAGATCGCCGGCCATCTGCATCCCAAGGCTCGCGTCGCCACCCGCGCCCGCGTCACCGAGCGCCGCTGCTTCGCCAGCGACGGCGACCGCGCCGTGATGCCCGCGTTCGGCGCCTACACCGGGGGCCTCAGCATCCGCGACGTCGCCTTCACCAAGATCTTCGGCGCGCCGGATTTCACCGCACACGTGCTCGGCGACAACAAGCTGCACGCGATCGTCGCGTCGCGGTGTTATTGATTTGATGACCGTCATTGCGAGGAGCGGAGCGACGAAGCAATCCACGGCGCCACGAGCCGATAGGTGGATTGCTTCGCTTCGCTCGCAATGACGGCTGTGGTCAATCCAGAAAGCTCCGGTCGAGCCCCATGTTGGCGACGAACGGCTTCTCGTCCTCCAGCGCCTTGCGGAAGGCGTCTTGCCCGGCGATGCCGCGGAGGTATCGCGAGAGCTTTGGATATGCGGCGTCGTCGAGCTTGTAGCCGATATACTGATAGACGATGAAGTTGGACGCGATGGCGATATCGGCCAGCGTCATCGCGTTTCCGACCAGGAACTTGCCGTCGATCTGCGATTCCAGATAGCCGAAGATCTTCGGCTGCACATTGTCCAGCACGTCGTCGATCACGGCTTTGTCCGACGGCACCTTGCGGATGTTCGGCGCGACGATGGTCTGGTGAAACAGCGGATGCACGACGTGGCGGAAGATGGTGCCACCGGCATAGGCGTCGAACCACAGCGTGCGGCCGTACGCCTTTGCGTCAGCCGGCAGCACGGCCGGGGTCGGCTGTTTCCGCTCCAGGTACAGGCAGATCGCGTTTGAATCGGCCAGCGTGTAATCGCCGTCCTGCATCGCCGGGATCAGCCCGGTCGGGCTCAGCGTGCTCCAGTTCGGCGGCGGGTTGTCGGGAATGACCGGGATCACCACCTCGAACTTGTAGTCCATCTTCTTCAGGATCGCCGTGACGATGGCCTTGCGGGTGTGAACCGACAGGGGAACGCCGTGGATCGTAATCATGCTCTCTCCTCAGAGTTGTTTGGCCGCCGTCAATCGGCAAGCCGGTGGTGTTGCCGGAACGCGCCAGCGATCCGGGGTATCGAACGTCGTGATCGGTTTGGGCCGGCTAGTGCGCCTTGCGGACCGGGAACTGGATTTCCACCAGGGCGCCTTCGAAGCCGGGTGGGCCGGTGATGGGCTCGAGGAAAATTTCGCGGCAAGGCCCCGCGATTTCGTAGGCGTTCGCCTCGATCCAGCGGCCGACGGTGCCGAACGAGGTATGGCTCTCCGCGTTCGTTCCCGGCCGCACCACCGTCGCCATCGTCTCGATCGCCGGCAACTCGGTGGCGCGCAGCACCAGATCGCCCGCGATGCGCACGCCGGCGTTGGAGGGGCGCGTCAACGAGAAGCCGATATCGAGATCGAGTTTCTCGGAATCGACATCGTTGCGTGCGACCACGATGAGCTTGTCGCGCAGCGAAGGCTTGATCTGTCGCGTGCCTTCCTCGGCGACGGTGCGCACCATGCGCACCGCCTCGTCCATGTTCTCGCAAGCACAGCTCACGGCGAGGAACGGCGTCGCCGGCGCCGATTTGACGATGACGTCGAAGCCGTCAGCCTTGCCCTCGCGGTCGATCTGGGCAATGCGCGACTCGATGTGGCGCAGCCGTGCCTCTTCCTCCCTGAGCGAGCGCTCGAGCTGCGCCCGTTTCAAGGTGAGCATGCTGCGCAGCTCGGCCGGCGACATCTCCCGATCGAGCAGCGGCCCGATCTGTTCCAGCGACAGGCCGAGCTCCTTCAGCGCCAGAATGCTGTTGAGCCGTGGCAATTGCCGGATGGAGTAGTAGCGGTAACCGGTCTGCGCATCGACATGCGCCGGCCGCAACAGACCGAGCTGGTCGTAGAACCGCAGCTGCCGTCCGGAGACCTGCGCGATTTGGGCGAATTCGCCGATGCGAAACATAGGTGATTCTCCGAAACGGAAGCGAATGAGGCGCGCTTGCAGAACGGACTATGGCCGTTTGACGCAACGTCAAAGTCAAGCGGGTCTTGAGAGATTCTTTTCGGAGAGCGGCACGGGAAGTCCGCTCAGGCGCCCGTGCCAGGCCTTCCGGAACCGAACCCCGGTCGTCTCGAAGGATGGCCGCAGGCGACAGTGGGGCGTCAGGGTTCGAGACGCGCGAAGACGCGCTCCTCACCATGAGGGGCCGGCTCAATCCTTCCGGAACACGATCGATGCCATCCAGCCCGTCATCAGCGCCATCGCGACGGTCGCAAGCCCGTAGGCGAAGCCGTGCTGCCGCGAGCTGTTGGCGACGAACTGCTCGAATCCGACCTTGACGATCTCGAACGCGGTTTCGGTGCGCGTCACCAGCTGACCGTCGGCAAACAGCTTGATGTCGACGGTATAGGTGCCGATCGGCACCTCGGCCGGCAGCGGGATGCCGGATCGGAACAAGGTCGGCGTCAGGAGGGTCACCGCCGAGCTCGACTCGCGATAGAGGCCATGCTGCGAGCGCAGCCGGACGAAGGCGGAGCGGAACGGATCGTTCGGCACGACGTCGGCATAGTCGGGTCCGACGCGCTGGGTCAGCACCACGTTCCTCATGCCGAGCTGCTGGCGCCGCTGCACTTCGGGCGCGGCGATGGCGTCGATCGGGCGGTTGGAGAAGATGGCGAGATATGCCGGCACCTGCAGGAACTGGCGCGAATCCGTGTTGATCCAGATGCCGAATTTGCGCTCCTTGCGCCGCGTCACCATGTCAGCGCGCGGGCCGGCGACGGTGACGACGAGATCGTAAGCGCGGTTCGCGGGCGTAGCGGCATCCTTCTCCACCGAGCCGAACAGCACCAGTTCCTCGCCGGAATAGTTCGGCGTCACGGTGACGCGGTGGTTGGACACCGACACGATCAGCTTTTCCGCGCGCGCCGGCAGCGCGGCCAGCAGTGTCGCCAAAGCCAATGCGGGGATCGCAACTGCGTGCGCCCTCATGAGGCGCCTCCGCTTGCCGCGGTTTCACGAACGGTGAACAGCTCGGCCGGCTTGATGCCGAGCTCGAAGGCGAAGCGCACGCCGACCGAGAGCACGATCAGGCCGAGCAGCAGGCGCAGATGCTCGCCGCGGATCTTCTGGCCCGCGCGGGCGCCGAACTGCGCGCCGGTGACGCCGCCGACCATCAGGATCAGCGCCAGCACGGCGTCGACCAGGTGATTGGTCATCGCATGCAGCATGGTGGCGAACAGCATGGTGACGAGCGTCAGCACCATCGAGGTGCCGATCACCGTCGAGGTCGGCACGCGCAGCAGGTAGATCATCAGCGGCACCAGGATGAAGCCGCCGCCGATGCCCATGATGGCGCCGAGGAAGCCGATCAACAGTCCGATCGCAACCACCGGAATGACCGACAGATAGATCTTGGAGCGCTTGAAGCGCATCTTCATCGGCAGGCCGTGGACCCAACTATGGCTGCCGGAGCGGCGCATCGGCACCGGGTTGCCGCCGCGGGCGCGCAGCATCGCACGCAGGCCTTCCCAGAACATCAGCCCGCCCACCGTGGTGAGCAGGATGACGTAGGACAGCGCGATCAACAGGTCGAGCTGGCCGAGCGAGCGCAGCCAGGTGAAGGTCCAGACCCCCATCGCCGTGCCGATACTGCCCCCCATTAGCAGCACCGCGGCCAGCGCCGGGTCGATGGAGCGCCTTCGCCAGTAGGAGATCGCGCCCGACATCGAGGAGGCCGCGATGTGGCTGGACACCGAGGCCACCGCGACGGCGGGCGAGATGCCGACGAAGATCAGGAGCGGCGTCATCAGGAAGCCGCCGCCGATGCCGAACATGCCGGACACGAAGCCGACCGCCGCGCCCATCGCCAGGATCAGGAAGACATTGACCGGGATGTCGGCGATGGGAAGGAAGAGCTGCACGCGCGGTCGCTTCTTCTTGAGGCCGCAAGAAGCGACCCGAGGCCGCCCGCGACGAGGTTATCGGTCGAGCATCTGCCGGCAGGAGAATCCGCATGAACACGCGCGGGGAGCGCGCACGGACCGTTGCCGCCCCCCCTGCATAACCGAATTTGCCGGCGGGCGGGACTAAAGAATCCGTGGATTGGCAATAATTTGCCTCGGGCCGGCCATGGGTGCCGCGATTGTGAAATTGCCGCCGGGCGAAAAGCCGGCGCTAGAGCATGATCCGGAAAAGTGTAAAGCGGTTTTCCGAAAAGATCATGCTCAAACAAAAAGTTAGAGCGAGATGACGATTCGAAGAAAAGTCATCTCGCGCTAGCCGCGCGGGCCGCGGGCCGATGCCGTCACGAGATTCATGGCGCTGGCCTCCTGCGCATCCAGCCAGCGGATGTCCGCCGTCGCCGACATCGCCTCCACCAGCGACGACGAGATGCCCATCCGCTTCAGATAGCTGAGCACCATGCCTGTCGTCCGCTGGGTGTCGGCGACCGGATCGTCACTGCCGCCCCCGCGGGTCGTAAAGCGGTGGACGCCGAGCCGCGAGCCGCCGATGTCGTAGCGCACGGTCCCGCCTGCAAAGGCGGTTACGCAGGCGCTGGCGCAGGAGCCTGGCCTGATCTGGCCGGCCGCATCGATGGTGCCGACGGCGGTGGCGAGGCCGCGGGCACGGATGTTTTCGCCCACGATGATGGACTGGTTGAGATTGCCGCCGGGTGAAGACAGCAGCACGACGTCTCCGGGCTTGAGCTTGGCCTCGTCCAACCTCCCGCGGAACCAGCTGGCGGCGGCCGGACCGATCTTGCCGCGCAAGGCCAGCACGGTCCGGCGGCGGCCGTCGAGCTCGACATTGTCGACCACCGACGCGGACATGCTCGGCGTCGAGTAGAGATCCTTCCAGTAGTCCCAGGCGTCGGGCCGCGACAGGTCGCCATACGCCTGGATGAGCACGCCTGAAGTGAGCAGCACGAAGATGGCCACTGACATCAGGTGACGGCGGAAGAACCCAAGGGCTCCCGTGCCGTGGGAAGTGTCTTCCGGTTCGAATTCGGGCGCAGGCGCAGGCGCGGGCTTGTCCCAGGGCCGCCGCGCCGGCGGTACTGGCAGGCCGCTGTTTCGCTGCCGGGGGTCGTTCACGGATACCTCTCGCGGGTGAGCCGGCAGAAACGCCGGCCCCGATCTATGTAGGGAGTTCCGGCGAGGAGGTTCAGCCCCTGCGGCACCGTTGGCCCGCAGTGTGACGTCAATTTAATGCGACGCGGTCACCGGCGCGGCGCGCCTGGCGGGCCTGGCCGCAGGTTTGGTCGCCGGCTTGACTGCGCTGGCCTGTGCCGCGGCGTTGTCCCAGCCGCCGGCGGGGGCTGCCGCGTTGACCGCGTCGTCGGGCTGCGGCTCGGCGGTAAAGGTCTGGATCGCGAGCTTGGCGGCGGCCAGCGACTGCGGGTCGAGGCGCTTGGCGATGTCGTCGCGCTTGCGCCCCGCATCGGCGTCGCCCTGGGCGGCCGCCAGGCTGAACCATTTGAAGGATTCGGCGAGGTTCTGCTCGACGCCGATGCCGCGGGCATAGAGGATGCCGAGATTGTACTGGCTGTCGGCGACGCCGCGGTCGGCGGCTTTGCGGAACCACTGCGAGGCGGCCTTGTAGTTGGCGCCCTTGCCGCTGCCGTCGGCGTCGAGCACGGCGAGGTTATGCATCGCCTTGGCGTTGCCGCGCTCGGCGGCCTGCATGTAGTAGCGCCGCGCGATGTCGGCGTCCTTCTTCACGGAATGCCCCTTCTCGTAGAAGGTGCCGAGCCGGAAGATCGCCGGCACCACGCCGGCATTGGCGGCGCGGTCATACCATTTCGCGGCCTCGTCGAGGTTGACCGGAATGCCTTTGCCTTCTGCGAAGCGCATGCCGATCTCATAGGCCGCGGACGCGTCGCCCTTCAGCGCAGCGCTACGCAGTACGGGTCCGCCAATTCCTTCCGGCAGCTGTTCGGTCGGCGGCACCTGCACCTGGCCGAGCCGCCCGCCCTTCGGCGGCACGGGGGCCGGGGCCGGCGGGATCGAGCCGGTGATGTCGCTCGCAGGCGCCGGAGCGGCGACCGGCGCGGATGCGCCTTGCGTGATCGTGATCTGCGAGCCGTCGAGCATGTTCGGCGCGGAGGAATTGTTCGACTGCCGGCCGAGCGGTGTCGGCGATGTCATCGACGGCGCGGCGGGGGCGGGAGCAGGCGCTGCGGCGGGCCCGGCGCTCTTGTCGGCGGGCGAGAGCGTGGAGGCGGGCTCTTCCAGCGCCGGCATCGGCGGGACCGAGCCGGTATCGAGCAGGTTCATCGCCATCTTGAAGGTGCCGAGCACGATCACCACGACGCTTGCGCCGACCAGCAGCGAGCGGATCTTGGAAGTGATGCTGGAGCCTTCGGTGCCCGGCGTGCCGGGGGCGGCCTTTTCCTTCGCCTTGTCCTTGACCTTTTCCTTCGCCTTCTCGGCCGGCGCCGCCATGGCGGACTTCGCCGGGCGCTTGTCGTTCTGCGCATTGGCGGCGGCAGCCTGGGCTGCGCGGCGCGCGGCGGCGATGAAGCTCGACGTGCTCACCGGCTCCTTCGGTCCGGCGGCGGGAATTTCGCTCAGCGCGCTTTCGGACGCGGCAATGCGCTCCGACGGCGTCGAGCGCGGCATCGGGCGGGTGCCGGGCTCCAGCGGATGGTCCGGAGGCAGGTCGGGCTCGATCGCCGCGCGCGGGCTGGCGTGCGGCACCAGGATTTCGCTGATCGCGCGCGGCGTCGCCGGCAGCGCCGGAACGGGCGGCGGGACCGCGGCTTCGGCCTCGGCTGCGCCGAATTCGCGAGGCGCTGCGACGAAGTGCTCCTGCGGCGCAGGAGCGGGCGCCGTGTACTGCGACTGGGCGAGGACCGGATTGGGCAATTCGGGCCGCGGCATCGGCGGCATGGTGAACCGCGGCGCTTCCGGCTCCGGCGCAACGAAGGCGGGGGCGGGCGGCGCAGGCGGCGGCGGTTCGGGAGCGGGCGCAACTGGCGTGGCGCGGACATTGCGCAGGTCGCCCTCGATCATCGCGAGGCGATCGACGACATGGCCGAGCGTGGAGTGCACGGTCTCCAGCGCATCCTGGGTGCGCCGGTCGGTCTCCGACTGGCTGAAGCGGATGTCGGACAGCTCGCGCTTGACCGTGTCGATCAGCCCGGAATCCATCTGCGGCGGTGGCGGCGGCGCGTAAGACTGCCGGCTGGCGTTGTCGGCAATCGTCACGAGGTTGGCGTGCTGGGTCTCCAGATGCCGCAGGATGTCCTGCAGCGCGTCCTCGACCCGGCCGAGATTGCTCGCGCTGCCGCGCTGCTCGGTCGCGGCCTCGACGCGCTCCAGCAGGTACGACACGCGCTGTTCGAGATGCGCAAAGGCCGAAGCGTTGTCGTTGCCGACCGGCATGCGGTCGATGCGCTCGGACAGCGAGCGGATCACGCTTTCGAGATATTCGTTGTTGTTGCTTTCGACCGGCCGCGGCTGCTCGCGGCTCTCGATGGTCGAGGTCAGCGCGGCGATGCGCTGATCGAGCAGCGCCAGCGCGTCGCCGTGGCCGGCGGAATGGGCGAGCTGGTCGACCTTGGCCGACAGCGTGTGCACGTCGTCGGACAGCCGCGCCAGCGCGTCGTTGGAGGCGACGTTGGAGACGATCGAGCGCAGCGCCGCGATCGCGCCTTCGAGCTGATGCACCGTCGACGGATCGTCGTTGGCGCGCAGGATCAGGTCGAGCTTGGCGTGCAGGTTGCGGATCGCCTCGTCATAGCCGGCGAGCTGCTCGGCGGGCTTGAGCGAGAACAGCACTTCGCGGATTTCGGCGAGCGCGCGCTCTATGCCGGCCAACGCCTGGCTGTCGATGCCGCTGCTGCGGGTATCGTCGATGCGGCGCGACAGCGAGCGGATCTCGTTCTCGATCGATTCGATCGCGCGCCGCGGCATCGCTTCGGTGATGGCGTGACGGATCTCGGCGAGCTCGCTGCGGAACGCCGCGATCGACTGCTCGACATGGTCGGGCCGCTGCAGCGCCTCGATCTGGCTGGTGATCTTGACCAGGTGGCGTTCCAGCGACGAGAAGTCCGGGCTCGGAGGCGGCGGCGCGAATTGTTGCGGCGCATAGGGCTGCTGCGGGGCGAACTGGGGCTGCGGCGCGTAGGGCGGCGGCGGAGCGAAGTGCTGCTGCGCCGCGAATTGCGGCTGCGGGGCAAACTGCTGCCGCGGCGCATAGTGTGCCTGCGGCGCTTGCGGCGCCATCGGCGGCGCGTGGCGCGGCGGCATCTGGCGCCGCGGCTCGTCGAGCTCGTTCTGGCGTGCGGCGATTTCCGCGATGGCGGAATCGAAGTTCGACGGGCTCAGCGGCGGCGAGTTGCGATAGACTTCCTTGGCGGCGCGCTCGACCATCTCGGCCTGGCGCTGCCGGTCCTGCATCTGCGTCTCGCGGGCGGCCTGCGGATTGCTGATCTGCGACAGCCGCGCGTCGAGGCGCGAGATCGCGTCGTTGAGCTGCCGCGCCACCGCGGGCTCGCCGCGCGGTGCATGGCCATTACCGTTGCCCCGGGGGACCTCGTTGCGGGGCCTGGAAATCTGTTCGATCTGGCGGGTGATCGAGTCGAGCCGCTGGTGGATGTCGTCGACCGCGCGGTGCTGCTGGCTGTAGGCGGCCTGCCGCGGCTCGTGGCCGTTGCGGAAATCCGGGGGCGCATCGCCGATGTTGGCATTGAGCCAGTCGCTCAGCGACATGCCGGCGCGGCGCGCAGCCGCCTCGGCCCTCTCGCGCACGGATGGATCGATGCCGTCGACACTCCACGATACGCGCGAATTCATGATCTCGTCCGGTTCCGACTCCGGCGCTTCCTGCGCCTCAGCCTCCCCGCGCGTCCCGATCGGAAGACAATCGAATTCGGCGCGGGTCGTCTGCCTCAGAGATCGACTTTTTCCCGCTAGGGTAAATATCGGGTTAAGGAATGCGGCGCCGAGGCCGTAAAGTTACGCCAAGTAGCTGCTTTGCCTTCGAAAGCGGCTTGCGGCGCGCTCAGCCCTTGCTCTCGCGCGGAGCTTCGCCGATCGGCGTGACGCGCGAGGCCGTCGTGCCGGTCGCCAGGACTTCCAGCGCCTCCTCGCACCATTCCACCACCGCCCGTTCGTGGCGCACGCCGAGGCGGAGGTTGAGCAACTTGCCCAGGTCGGCAGGTGGCGCCGTGCCGTCGGGAAAGCGTTTTGCAAGAATTCGCTCGAAGCGGGCCTGGCGGTCGCGATGGTGTTCGAGGCGCGCCATGATGTCGGCGCGCAGCGCATCCATGTCGACCGCCTCCAGCGCGAACATCCGCACCAGGAGGTCGTCCTTGATCGAGGCCGGCCGGCTCGGCCGCGCCGCCCAATGTTTCAACGCCGCCCGTCCTTCCGAGGTCAGCGTGTAAACCAGCTTGTTGGGCTTGCCGGATTGCACCACCTCGCGGGCCTGGACATGGCCGCGGTCGCGCAGCTTCGACAGTTCCCGATAGATCTGCTGGTGGTCCGCCTTCCAGAAGAAGCCGATGGAGGTGTCGAAGGTCTTGGCGAGCTCGTAGCCCGTCATCGGCCGTTCGGTCAGGCACGCAAGGATCGCGTCACCCAGCGCCACGCGCGGACCCTCCATCTTGGGGCAAGCCATTTTTCGGCAAGGCTGCATCTGTTCCTTGACACCTTATGCACAAAGGTGCATATGCGTCAATGTGCATAGCGGGACGACGCGGAATTGAACGGCGAGACGGCCCGATGCTCGATATGGCGCGGCCGGTCGCCGCTGCCAGTGCAAATCGCAGCTTCACAGGAGGGGACGTCCGATGAGCTTGCCCGGCCTCGATTGCTGGTACCGTTTCATCAAGTCGCATGATCTCGCGGAGCTGAAAGCCATGCTCCACCCGGACGTGGTGTTCGAAAGCCCCGTCGTGCACACCCCGCAGCGCGGGGCGGACATCACTTTCAAATACCTCGCCAGCGCCATCAAGGTGCTGAACGGCGACAGCTTCCGATATCTCGGCGAATGGCGCGGCGACAAGAGCGCGGTGCTGGAGTTCGCGACCGAGATCGACGGCATCACCATCAACGGTGTCGACATCATCAAGTTCGCCGAGGACGGCCGCATCCTTCATTTCAAGGTGATGGTGCGTCCGCTCAAGGCGATGAACCTGCTGCACAGGCTGATGGGTGAGCAATTGGCGATGCAGTGAGGCGAATAGCCCTGCCCGGACGATACGGCACGGCTGTCTCGGCGTTCAGGAACAGGCTAAAACCCTCCCCGAAGTCGCGACTGACGTACCGCAGGAATTTCCCCACATAACCCGCCACCAGCGGAGAGGACGCGATGCCGATCTACAAAGCCCCCGTGGAAGATGTGACCTTCCTGCTCAACGACGTCTTCCAGATCGACCGCTACGACAATCTTCCCGGCTTCACCGACGCCTCCGCCGACGTGCGCGAGGCGATCCTCGGCGAGGCGGCCAAGCTCAGCGAAGAGGTGCTGCAGCCGCTGAATCGTGTGGGCGATCTCGAGGGCTGCAAGCGCCGTGATGACGGCAGCGTCACCACGCCGAAGGGATTCAAGGAAGCCTTCAAGCAGGTCGCCGAAGGCGGCTGGCTCGGCCTCTCCGCGCCGGCTGAATATGGCGGGCAGGGGCTGCCGGTGACGCTGAGCCAGGTCGTGACCGAATTCCAGAGCGCTGCCAACATGGCCTTCTCGATGTACGGCGGCCTGACCATGGGCGCTACCGCAGCGCTTCTGGTGCACGGCAAGCCCGAACAGAAGAAGATGTTCGTGCCGAAGATGGTGGCGGGCGAATGGACCGGCACCATGAACCTCACCGAGCCGCATTGCGGCACCGATCTCGGCCTGTTGCGCGCCAAGGCGGTGCGCCAGGGCGACGGCAGCTTCAAGATCACGGGCACCAAGATATTCATCTCGGCCGGCGAGCATGACCTCGCCGACAACATCATCCACCTCGTTCTGGCGCGGATCGAAGGCGCGCCCGCGGGCATCAAGGGCGTCTCGCTGTTCGTGGTGCCGAAATTCCTGGTCAAGCCGGACGGCTCGATCGGCGAGCGCAACGGCGTGTCCTGCGGCTCGATCGAGCACAAGATGGGCATCCACGGCAATTCCACCTGCGTGATGAACTACGACAACGCCACCGGCTGGCTGATCGGCGAAGAGAACAAGGGCATGCAGGG
>NZ_JBQTHN010000030.1:0-141205 GCF_052389815.1 Bradyrhizobium sp.
ACCCCTATTTGTGTTTTGTTTTAACTGACGCGGCATGGGGGTCCACCTCACCCAGGGGAGAGGTCACCCGAGCCCGCCGGACGATCGATTCAACCAATCACCATCGCGCCCTAAAACGCGCCGGCACCTCAACTCGATCGCTTGGCTGGAGCCTTCAGCCGGAACGTCTCGAACTGCTTCGACCAGGAACGGTAGTAGGCGACGGCGGTCATGATCGCGAGACCTGCCGCACTCACGAGAAATTGGGAAAGCAGCGTCTCCGACGTCATTTCCAGCACGAAATGAGCAATGAAGGACAGGAAGACGCCGACGCAGAATACTTCAAGCGACTGTTGGCCGCATTTTATCAGAGGCGCCGCGATGCGCGATTTCAATCCCGGCCAATCCATCGGAAGAAAGCGAACCACCAACAACGCCAGAGCGGCCAAATCCAGCACTCGGTAAGGTGCCAGGTTGGTCTTGTCGTTCGGGTTGAACAGGTCGAGCAGCCAGCGCGGGAAGATGGCGCCTGCGCCTGGGATCAAACCGGACACGGTCATCACGAGCGCAAACACCAGGTACGCTCCACTCAGAACGAGAACGAGTCTCGACCGTACGATCGGAGCGAGCCTCGCGGCCCCTCCAAGCGCCAGCCAGCCGCCCAGGACGAACAGGAGCTGCCATGTGAAGGGGTTGAAGTACCAATCCCCGGAGGGATATGACGGCAAGTTCCAGTGAAACTGCCGCGCCAGGAAGTAGAGCAGTACGGATCCCGACATGATCCAGTCGGGATAGCCAAGCATCAGCCGAAGAACGAGAGGGAATGACGCCATCAGTACGATGTAAAGCGGCAAGACGTCCAGATTGAGCGGCTTGAACGTCAACACCAGCCCGTGTGTCAGGATTTCGACGGGACGATCCATCAGCCCGGCAACGTTGAACTGATCCATGAGATGGGGGATGTCAAAGTTGTGAGCGAAATAATGGACGGATGCGAGATAAACGACGAACAGAAAGACGTGAGCGACATAGAGTTGCCAGACTCGCCGAAAAAGTCTGGTGGCTCCGACAATGAAGCCGTTGTCGACCATGATCTTCGCGTAGACAAGCGCCGCGGTGTAGCCGGAAATGAACACGAATAGATCGGCTCCGTCGCTGAACCCGTAGTTCTTGATCGTGATCCATGCCATCGCGTTGTTCGGGATGTGACCCAGAAAGATCGCCCAGTTGGCGACGCCCCTGAACAGATCAAGGCGCAAATCGCGCGCCGGGGGCGGAAGATCGGCCCGTATCCTCAATTTGGTGTATCCCGGATAGTCTTGGTTCTGGTGCGTCGCCGGCTGCGCAACCCTTCATGCGGCCGCAGGCGCCGCCCGTCACGGCGGAATCGGCGCGGCTCACATCCGACCTCGCGTGCGGCCGACGATCATATCGGTCGGACTGGCCCGGCGGCGCAACGGACGGACCAGGGCCGCAACGGTGCCGGGCCAATCGACGCTGCTACTTGGCCATTTGCATCTTCGTGACCGTGATGCCGGCCGGAGCGCGTTCGGCCTCGAATTTCACCTTGTCGCCCACCTTCACCTGCTTCAGCATGGCCGGATCCTTGACGCGAAACACCATCGTCATCGGCTCGTCCATGTCGAGGCTCTTGATCGGAGCGTGCTTGAGCGTGATTTTTCCCGCAGCCTCGTCGATCTTCCTGACCTCGCCATCCACCATCGCCGCGTCTTGCGCGAATGCGAGCGTACCGGTCATGACCAAGGCGAATGCGGCGGCAATCGTCTGCTTCTTCATCGGCTTTCCTTCCGTGCACTGATGTTGGGCGGTCACTTCACGACCACCGTGCCGAGCATGCCGGACTCCCGGTGTCCCGGAATCAGGCATGCGAACTCGAATTCGCCGGCCTTGCTGAACTTCCAGACGATCTCGGCGGTCTTCTTCGGTGCGAGCCGCTTGCCGTTCGGATCGTCGTGCTCCATGTCGGGATTCTTCTTCATGGCCTCGGCGTGCTTGAGATTTTCCGCCGTCGTGGCAAGCAAGAATTCGTGATCCAGCTCGCCATTGTTGCGAAGCACGAACTTGACCTGCTCGCCCTTCTTCACCTCGACCCGGTTCGGCGTGAACAGCATCTTGCCGTCCTTCTCGGTCATCGTTACCTGCACGACCCTCGCCGGCTTCTTCGGGTTGCCCGGTTCGCCGGCCGAGAATGCTTCGTCGTGGCTGTGACTGTGCCCGGCCGGACCGGAGCCGGCCCATGCAGCAGCCGAAATGAGGCCTGCGGCGGCGAAAACCAGTACGCTCGATTTGAAGAGCTTCATCATTCAATCCTTTGCTGATGTGGATTCATTGTCGCGTTTGCGGTCGTGTCAGTGCTTCATGCCTTTCATGCCCTTCATTCCAGGCACGGCCTTCATGTCGCCGGCTTTCGGAGGACCTGCAGGTCCGCCACGGCGGACGGGCTCTGCCGCCGGCGCCTCGACTTCCCAGGCCACCGTACCCTTCGGAAACTGATAGGGGCCGGGGTCGCGGTAATCGTCGCGCGCCAACCCTTCGCGGATCTTCATCACCGTGAACATGCCGCCCATCTCGATCGGCCCGAACTGGCCTGTGCCCGTCATCATCGGCAGCGTGTTGTCGGGCGCCGGCATCTCCATGTCGCCCATCGCCATGCCGGTCTCGCCCATCACCATCGCGTCGGGCGCGAGCCGCCCGACTGCTTTCGCCAGATCCTTGCGCGACACGCCGATGAAGTTGCGAACCTCGTGGCCCATCGCATTCATGGTGTGGTGCGACTTGTGGCAGTGAAACGCCCAGTCGCCGGGGTTGTCGGCGAGAACGTCGAAGACCCGGACCGCGCCAACCGGCACATCGGTGGTCGTCTCCGGGTATTGCGCGGATTCCGGGATCCAGCCGCCGTCGGTCGAGGTCACCGCAAATTTGTGGCCGTGCAGGTGGATCGGATGGTTGGTCATGGTGAGGTTGCCGATGCGCACGCGCACGCGGTCGTTGAGCCGCACGGCCAGGGGGTCGATGCCGGGGAAGACCCGGCTGTTCCAGGTCCACATGTTGAAGTCTGTCATCTCGTTGACCTTTGGCAGGTAGGTGCCGGGGTCGATGAGGTAGGTACTCATGATGAAGACGAAGTCGCGATCCACCGGCCGGAACGACGGGTCGCGCGGGTGCACGACGATCATGCCCATCATGCCCATAGCCATCTGCACCATCTCGTCGGAATGCGGGTGGTACATGAAAGTTCCGCTGTGCTTCATCTCGAACTCGTAGACGAAGGTCTTGCCGGGCTTGATGTGCGGCTGGGTCAGTCCGCCGACGCCGTCCATGCCGGACGGCAGGAGCACGCCGTGCCAGTGCACGGTGGTGTATTCGGGCAGCTTGTTGGTGACGAAGATGCGGAGCTTGTCACCCTCGACCGCCTCGATGGTCGGCCCCGGCGACTGGCCGTTGTAGCCCCACAGGTTCACCTTCATGCCCTCGGCGAATTCGCGCACCACGGGCTCGGCGACGAGATGGAATTCCTTCCAGTCGCCGTTCATCCGCCACGGCAGCGTCCAGCCGTTGAGCGTCACGACGGGCCGATAGTCGGGTCCGCTCGTCGGATGCAGCGGCGGCTGCATCACTGCCTTGTCCATGGTGGGAGCTTCCGGAATGGCGGCGGCCTGCACTCTCCCGCTGACCGCGCTGGCACCGAGCAGCGCCGCGGTACCGAGAAATCCTCTGCGTGAATACATCGATGTCTCTCCGTATTTGTTTGAGCACGAACTTTTCGGAAAACCGCTTCACACTTTTCCGGATCGTGCTCTAGTGTCCGCCGCCGCTCGCCGGCGCGGCGGTGACCGAAGTTCCCGTAGCTACCCGCGCACCCGTTTCGCCGCCGATGACGGCGGCCTTGAGGTCGGATTGCGCCAGGAAGAATTCGCGCTTGGCGTCGATCGCCGCGCGCAACGAGGCGATGCGCTGCCGCGCCTCCGTCAGCAGCGCGAAGACGTCGATCTGCATGCTGGAGAAGCGCAGCTGCATCTCCTCGGTGATGATCTTGCGCAGCGGCAGGATCTCGCGCTGGAAGTGGCTGGCGATGTCCCAGGTCGAGCGGTAGACGCGATAGGCGTCGCGCGCTTCCGAGCGAACGTTGACGGCCCTCTCGGTGAGGCGGTTGAAGGCGTGGTTGTAGGTTTCCGTCGCCTGGCGGACCCGCACCTCGCCGCCGTCGAATATCGGAATCTGGAACGCTACGTCGAAGCCGCGCTCGCGGAACGGCGGGGCTTCCGGTTCGGTGGTGCGCTTGCTGATGCCGGCGAGGTCCAGCAAGGTGACGAAACGCGTGGCCTCGGCCAGATTGAGCGCCTTCGCCAGCGCCACCAGCTCCATGCGCGCGATCTGCAGGTCGACGCGGTGACCGACGGCGTCGACCTCGATGCCGGGCAGGGTCAGCGGGCGCCGCGGCAGTTCGGGAAGCCGGCTCGGCAGGCGGAAGGCGAGGCCCTCGTCCCACAGTCCCATCAGCCGCGCGAGCCGCTCGCGCGCGCTCGCCGCCTCCTGACGTGCGCTGGCAAGGTCGGCCGTGATCTCGGCGTAGAACACCTGCTCGCGCGCCTGGTCGAGCTTGTTCATCGAGCCGGTCTCGCCAAGTTGTTTGGCGAGCTGTGCGGTCGATTCGGCCGTCGACTTGGCATCGGTAAGAAGGCCGACCATGTCATTGGCGGCGACGCTGCGGAAATAGGCGCGCCGTACCTCGGCGGCGACCCGCAAGGTCTCGAGCGCCGCGCGCAATTGTGCCTGGCGGAAACGCTCGCGCGCGATGTCGGAGCGCAGCGGCAAGGTCGCCAGCGCCAGGATGTCGCCGACCACCTGGCGTTCGATCTCGACGGCGCCACCGCCGGTAATGCGCGAGATGGCGAAGGTCGGATTCGGCGGCAGGCTCTGCTCGACCAGCTCGGTTTCGGCCAGCGCCAGCACGTTGTAGGCCGCCTGCAGTCCCCTGTTGTTCAACAGCGCGACCTGCACGGCGGCGTCCGCGCTCAGGGTGCGGGCCAGCAGCTGGCGTATGGTGGCCTGCGCCCGCTCGGCATCCTCGCCGGTGCGGATAAAGGCGACGTCCTTGCCGAGGGTCTGTCCCGTGACGTCGGCGACGACGGACATTCCGGCGTCGGGCGAGAACGCCGCGCAGCCCGACAGGGCGAGCGCGGCCGCGAGCAGCAGCCCGCGCGGTGCATAGCGGATGCTCATCGCGATTCCCGTCCGCCGCGCGGTTTCGGCGTGACCTCTTCATTGCGCTCCCGCCAAAGCGTTGGCGCTACCGGCCGCAGGCTCGTGTAGGGTGCAATCGTCGAGCGGTAGCCGACACCGGGCACCGGCGCGGCTGCATCGGCCGGATCCCGCGCAGCGAGCTGCGTCGTCGTCGGATTGCAGCCCGCCAGCCAAATGGCGGCGGCCATGATTGCGCCCAGTGTGGCGCAACGCGCGCCGCGGCGCCCCTTCGCGGCATGCGCGGAGGTGAAACCTACCCCTAGTTGCGTAGACATTATCGGTCCCTGATTTGCCAATGAACCACAGGTACATACGCGCTCCCCGCGCGCCGCACCGCGTCGTTACGTCAGGTCAGGCGATGGGAGGTCGATAGAGTCGGGAAGGCGCCTTGTCCGGCAGGCGCCGGTAATTCTCGGCAACGCGAAGCGATTGCGGCTGCACGGACTTTCCGATCGACGGCAGGTCGGCGGCGATCGTCGACAGGCAAAGCATGGCGCAGCAGGGTCCTGTCGACGCCGTGCCGTCGTGCTCGTGATGGTGGGAACCGCCGGCTCCGGACCGATGATCTGCATGCGCATCGCCGTGCTGGTGCGCAGCATGATCGTGGTTATGCGCGGCGACGGCCGGCTTCAGGTCGCCGGAAAGCCACGGCGCAACGCTGCCCAGCGCCAGCGCCACACCGGGCGCGACCACGCAAAACAAATAGAGCAGGGCGACAAACCACCCCGCTCTGGCCCGTGTTTTCCCTGCCAATCGCGCGAACATCGATATGAATTTAGCGCCGATCCCGTGTTCCGCCAAGACCGAATGCGGCGGTGTCCCGTCATTTTCGAGACACGAAGAAATGAGCGGTGGACCGTGCGCGAGCCGGCGCGCATCAGCTGCCCGTCTGGTCCTCCGGCCGGGACCCGGAGAAGATTTGCCAGCTCGCCATGAACATCGCCGCGATCAGCGGGCCGATGACGAACCCGTTGGGACCGAACACCTTGAGGCCGCCGAGCGTGGAGATCAGCACCACGTAGTCCGGCAGCTTGGTGTCCTTGCCGACCAGGAACGGGCGCAGCAGATTGTCCACGAGGCCGATGACGAGCACGCCGTACAGGATCAGCGCGACGCCCTGCCAGACCGCGCCGCTGCTCAGCAGGTAGATCGCAACCGGTGCCCATACGAGGCCGGCGCCGACGGCCGGCACCAGCGACAGGAACATCATCAGCACGGCCCACAGCATCGCGGCGTGAATTCCGAGCAGCCAGAACGCGATGCCGCCCAGCGCGCCCTGTGCGATGGCGACCAGGATGCCGCCCTTGACGGTGGCGCGGACGATGGTGGCGAAGGTTGCGAACAGCGCGGTCTTCTGATTGGCGTGCAGCGGGATCGCCTCCTTGATGCGCTCGGCCAACGCGCCGCCGTCGCGCAACAGGAAGAACAGCAGGTACAGCATGATGCCGAGGCCGATCACGAAGTCGAACGTGTTGAGGCCGAAGCTGAGCGCCTGCGGGGCCAGGGCCTGTCCGCCTTTCAACAGACCCGATGCGAGGCGCTCGCGCAGCGTGGCGAGATCGGTGAGGTTGAACCGCTCGATCAGTCCGGTCGCCCATGCCGGCAGCGCGTCCAGCATCCGCTGCAGGTAGCTGCCGAGATCGTATTCCCCGGACTGGACCTTCGCGACGAGGCCTGAGGCTTCCTGGATCAGCGAAGCTGTGACCAACGCCAGCGGCAGGATGACGATCGCAATGATGATCAGCACGGTGACGGCGGCGGCAAGCCCGCGCCGGCCGCGCATCGGCGCCAGCAGGCTTCGCTGCACCGGCGCGAAAATGACCGCGATCACGACGGCCCAGAGCACGGCCGCGTAGAACGGCCACAGCACCCAGGCAAAAGCCAGGGTGACGCCGACGAGCAGCAACAGGAAAGCCTGATGTTCGATCTTTCGCACGGCCATCTCGGATTCTCGCCGGTCGTTTGCGGGTGTGCATAGCATAGTTGGTGTCGTTGCACGCCGGAATGATGGCGCTCGCGGACTGCCGGTTTGCTGCAGCCTTTCACGTTTGCCGCAGCATTGCACTGCGGGGTCGGAGCAAATTGCTCCGACACCTCCGCCGCATCTGCATGCCCAATATCGCGGCATTGTGGGTTGACCGCGGGCGGCTATCCGCTCAAGTTCCGCGAGCCGTGGTAATCTCTTCGCACTTCTCCCAAGTCACCGACCGCTTCGTTCCCGACTCGCGCCATGCGTGGGCGCGGCTGGTGCTGGCCGTGCTGATCGCCTCGATCGGCGCGGTCGGCATGTGGTCGGTGATGGTGGTGATGCCGGTGGTGCAGGCCGAGTTCGCCGCCACCCGCGGCGCGATCTCGCTCGCCGCCACCATGATCTTCTTCGGCTTCGGCCTCGGCGGCGTGATCACCGGCCGGATCACCGACCGTTTCGGCATCGTCAGGGCGATGGCGGTCAGCATCGTGTTCCTGGCGGCGTCCTACGTGCTGGCGGGACTGTCGACGGCGCTGTGGCAGTTCATCGCCGTCTCGTTCCTGATGGGGCTCGGCACGTCGGCCACCTTCGCGCCCCTGATGGCGGAGGCCTCGCACTGGTTCGAGCGCTATCGCGGCCTTGCGGTGACCATCGTCGCCAGCGGCAACTACATCGCCGGCGCCATCTGGCCGCCGCTGATCAACTGGGGCACGCAAGCTTTCGGCTGGCGCTCAACCCATTTCGCGATCGCCGCCATCTGCGCCGTGTCGATGACGGTGCTGCTGCTGGTGCTGCGCCAGGTCATGGGCCGCAGCGCCGCGCACGATCACGCCAACGCGCCGCCGCCGCGGGTGGATCTCAATCTCTCCACCAACACGCTGACGGTGCTGCTCAGCATCGCCAGCATCTCCTGCTGCGTGGCGATGTCGATGCCGCAGGTCCACATCGTGTCCTATTGCGGCGACCTCGGCTACGGCGTGGCGCGCGGCGCCGAAATGCTGTCGCTGATGATGGCGTTCGGCATCGTCAGCCGCATCGGCTCGGGGTTCATCGCCGACAGGTTCGGCGGCATGGTCACGCTGATGATCGGATCGGTGGCGCAGGCCGTCGCGCTGTTCTTCTACCTGTTCTTCACCAGCCTGCCGTCGCTTTATCTGATCTCGGCGATGTTCGGCCTGTTCCAGGGCGGCATCGTGCCGAGCTATGCCATCATCGTGCGCGAGACCATGCCGGCGGGCGAGGCGGCAACCCGTGTCGGCATCGTGATCTTCGCTTCCGTGCTCGGGATGTCGTTCGGCGGCTGGGTGTCCGGCGTCATCTTCGATCTCACCGGCTCGTATGCTGCGGCCTTCGCCAACGGCTTTGCCTGGAACCTGCTCAACATCGCGATCGTGCTGATGCTGTTGTTGCGCGGCCGGCAGCGGCTGGCGATGGCGTGAGGATCGGGCGCGTCAGGCCGCCTGCCCGGCCTTCACCAGCGAACACCCCGTGATCTTCAGGCTGCCGTCCGGCTGCTGCTCCAGCGTGTAGAGCGCTTCCCACGCCTGGCCCTCGTCGTCGACGATCTGGACGCGCTGCGCGACATGTCCGTCGGACACCCTGGCCTCGCCGAAATCGAAGCTGCGGTGGCGGTAGACCGGCGGATAGGCCTGCCGCACCATCTGCATGAAGATCTCGGCGTGCGGGAATATCTCGCGGATCGCGGGCGCGGCATGGGAGTAGGCGGCGGCCGCATCACCGCGGGCAAAGGCCTGCTCCTGGGCGCGGATCACGCTTTGCGCGGCCGCGACCTCGGCGGCGCGGGCGGGCAGCGCCAGCGAAAACAGGAGGGCGGTAAGCAGGACGACGGTGCGCATGGCGAGTGCTCCCGATGTGTTTGTCCCGGCAGATCGAGCCTTGCAAACTACACCGCCGCCGCCTTACCGGCAAATTCCGCCATGCCTTCCCGTTGAACCGTCAGTGCAGGAGGTCGAGGAACGGCGTGTCGTTGGCGCTGACGTAGAAGATGAGAACCTTCGTCATTTCGGTCGTGCTGCGGTTATGGCCGGTCATCGCCACCTGCGGCGGCTCGACCATGGCTTCGCCCGCCTTCACCGTGATCGGCGCGCGGCCATCGAGCTCGAGGGTGAAGGCGCC
Organism: Bradyrhizobium sp.; assembly: GCF_052389815.1. Lineage (GTDB taxonomy): Bacteria > Pseudomonadota > Alphaproteobacteria > Rhizobiales > Xanthobacteraceae > Bradyrhizobium. Next base: position 9,350 of record NZ_JBQTHN010000030.1, read on the forward strand.
TTCGAGCACGTAGACCGTCACCGGAAAACGGTGGGTGTGATACACGGTCTTGTCGCCCGGCTTGAAGGTCGCCGTCATCACCCGCACGGTCTGCTTCTCGTCCCGGGGCAATCCCTCGACGACCTGCTGCAGCACCATATGGGGCTTTGCAATATTAGGTGCGGCGGCATTGTGGGGCTGCGCTGCCGCCGGGCACGCTGCGGCCAGGCTGACGAAAAGTGCTGCGCCGCGGGCGAGATGGTTTCGCATTGTTCTTCTCCTCAAAGACGTGCCGCGCTGGATTCGGCACGAAAAAGCCTAGGCGCCGCGGCAATGTTGCGGGAGCCGCAGGATTGCTGCTCCCGGCCACAGATGTGCATAATGGCTCCATGTTCGACTGGAACGACCTGAAATACTTTCTGGCCGTCGCCCGCCATGGCAGCACCATCGCCGCCGGCAAGGCGCTCGGCATCAGCCAGTCCACGGTGCACCGCCGGCTCGAGGAACTCGAGCGCAAGATCGGCCAGGCGCTGGTGACACGGCAGGCGAGCGGCTATCGCCTCACCGAATACGGCACCACGCTGCAGCCCTTTGCCGAACGGATCGAGGCTGCCGTCGAGGACTTTTCGCGGCGCGCCACCGACATCGAGCAGGACATGAAGGGCGTGATCCGTGTCACCTGTCCGGAGCCGATCATCGCGCGCATGACGCAGTCGGGCCTGATCGAGCGCTTCCATCCGCGCCACCCGCATCTGCGGGTCGAGTTCGTCACCAGCGACCGCTATCTCGACTTGTCGAAGGGCGAGGTGGACGTCGCCTTCCGCTCCGGCGATACCGATGACGAACTGATCGGCCGCAAGATCGCCGATTCGATCTGGGCGGTCTATGCGAGCAAGGCCTATGTCGAGCGCCACGGCAGGCCGGAGCGCGTCGAGGATCTTCCGCGCCATCCGCTCGTAGGCTTTGACGAGTCGCTTGCTAATCACCGCGCGGCCAAATGGCTCAAGGAGGTCGCACCGGACGGCAAGATGTCGGTGCGCAGCAACAGCGTGCTCGGGCTGGTCTCGGCGGTGAAATCCGGCGCCGGCATTGGTCCGCTGCCGACCGCGCTCGGCGATGCCGAGCCGGAGCTGGTTCGCGTGCTCGGGCCCGTACCGGAGCTGGCGCGAAGCTGGCGTCTGCTCACTCATCCCGACATCCGCCGCGTGCCGCGCATCGCCGCATTCTTCGACTACATCGTCGAGCAGCGTGAAGCGCTCAAATCGATCCTGACGGGGTAAGCGCTACCTGAGCACCCCGCCAAAGCAGGCGCGTAGCGCATTGACGCAAGTTGTGTGGCCGATCCGCATTCAGCGCGGGCGGTCATTCGGTCGCGGCCGGTTGCTTGCGCCGGCAAATGGGATTGTAATCGGGCCAATCAGCCGGGAAGCTCAACAAACGAAATTCCGGAGCAGGGAATGACCGAGGAAGCCAGGACTCATTACGAGGCGATCGTGGTCGGCGCCGGTGTCGCCGGCATCTATCAGATCAAGCGGCTGGTCGAGCTCGGCATCGACGCCACCGTGCTCGATTCCGCCGCCGATCTCGGCGGAACCTGGTACTGGAACCGCTATCCCGGTTGCCGCTTCGATTCAGAGAGCTACACCTACGGCTATTCGTTCTCGCGGGAATTGCTCGACGAATGGCACTGGAAGGAGCGCTTCTCCAGCCAGCCGGAGAATTTGCGCTATCTCAATTACGTCGCCGACAAGTTCGACCTGCGCCGGCACATGCAGTTCAACTGCGCGGTCGAATCGGCGCATTTCGACGAGGCGAACGATCTTTGGCGGTTGAACATCAGCGACGGCCGCGAGCTGACCTGTCGCTTCGTCGTGCTCGCCATCGGCCTGCTCTCGGCGCCAACCATGCCGAGACTTCCGGGCCTCGACCGCTTCAAGGGTCGTTCTTTCCACACCTATTACTGGCCGCACGAGCCGGTGGAGATCAAGGGCAAGAAGGTCGCCGTGATCGGCACTGGCGCCACGGCGATCCAGATCATCGGCGAGATCGCCGACAAGGTCGATGAGCTGACTGTGTTCCAGCGCCGGCCGAACTGGAGCGCGCCGCTCAACAACAGCCCGATCTCGGAAAAGGAGATGGCCGACATCCGCGCGCGCTATGATGAGATTTTTGCGGCCTGCGCCCGCACGCCGGGAGGTTTCGAGCATGAGCCCGACCGTCGCGGCTTCTACGAGGTCTCGCGCGAGGACCGGCTGAAGCTGTGGGACAAGCTCTACGACGAGCCTGGCTTTGGCATCTGGCTCGCCAATTTCCGCGAGATCTTCATGGACGAGGCGGCTAATGCCGAATTCTCCGAATATATCGCCGATCGCATCCGGCGCCGGGTCAAGGACCCTGAAGTGGCGGAGACGCTGATCCCGCGCGACCACGGTTTTGGTATTCAGCGCGTGCCGCTCGAGACCAATTATCTCGAAGCCTATAACCGCCACAACGTGCATCTCGTCGACATCAGCAAGACGCCGATCGAGGAGATCACCGAAAAGGGCATACGCACCTCGGCGCGCGACTACGAGTTCGACATCATTGTCTACGCCACCGGCTTCGATGCCATCACCGGCGCCTACGACCGCATCGATATCCGCGGCATCGGCGGCGAAAGGCTGTTCGACAAATGGAGGGATGGCCCGTCGACCTTCCTCGGCATGCTCGCGCAGGGTTTTCCGAACCTGTTGATGCCGACCGGCCCGCAAAGCGCATCCGCGACGACGAATTTCCCTCGCGGCATCGAGACCGGCGTCAACTGGTGCACGGAGTTGATGCGCTACATGTGGTCGCGGGGCGCCACCCGCGCCGATCCGACCCGCGCGGCGGAGGAACGGTGGACCGCGCATGTCACCAAGATGTACGAGATCATGCTGATGCGAAAAGCCAGGGGCTGGTTCACAGGCTACAATTCCAACGTCGACGGCCACGAGGCCGGCAAGGTGCGCTACTTCGTCTACAACGGCGGCACGCCAAAATATGTCGGCATCATCAACGACGTCGCCGCCAAGGGGTATCAGGAGATCGAGTTCAGCTTCGGCGCGCGCGCCAAGGCTCCGCCGGTGGCGGCGAGCGCGCGAGCCTAACCTTCCGCCACCGCATCGCCCCAGGGCTGCGCGCTTTCGGTCGCGCCGGAATTTTGCTCGCCCTGCCGCATCGTCACGCTCGGGCAGGCGAACTTCATCGGGAAGGTCTGAATGCGCGCCTGTTCGTAATCGAAGCGCGAGCGCAAGCCTTCGTGCACCGGCGCGGGCAGGCGCACGTCGCCGATCACGGTCGCGCCTTCGCTGGCATCGATGCGCGGATGGTGGATCGCGGCGTCGAGGTCCATGCCGAAATCCATGGCGAAGGAGATGAGCTGCGTCACCGCCGGCAGGATGCGGCGGCCGCCGGAGGCGCCGACCGCGAGGCGCCGTCCGTCGGAGGTTTCCGCCACCACCGGCGTGTAGTTGGTCAGGCAGCGCTTGCCGGCGGCAAGCGAGTTCGGCACGCCAGGCGTCGGATCGAACCACATGACGCCGTTGTTCATGGTGATGCCGGTCGAGGGCGTGACGAACTTCGAGCCGAAGGTCGAGAGCAAGGTCTGCGTCACCGCGGCCATGTTGCCCTCCTTGTCGACGACCGAGAAATGCGTAGTGCAGGCCGGTGCCAGATGCTCGGCGCCGAGCGCGCGGCGGCCGTCGGTATCGCCCATGTCAGAGAGGCGTTCGCGATAGGCCGCCTGCAGCGCCAGCGCGTATTCGGTGTAGGCCGCTGCATCCGGCGCGCGGCCGGGCGACCACTTCTCCAGACGGCGCAGGGTGGAGGCCAGCGTGGGACCTGCGGTGAGCTCCGGCGTCGCAAACACCTTGCCGCCGCGATAGGGGATGGCGAGCGGCTCGCGATGGTAGGCACGGAACGCGGCGAGGTCCTCGACCGAGAGCGCGCCACCCGCCGCCTTGATGTCGGCGGCCATGCTGCGCGCGATCTCGCCTTCGTAGAAATCGCGCGGGCCGCGTGCGGCAAGCTGCTCCAGCGTCGCCTGCAACTTGTCCTGCGGCAACCGCACGACGGACTTGATGCCCCATTGCGCGTTCGGCGGCAGGCCGTCCTGCAAATAGGCGGCGGCGCTTGCGGGATAGCGCCGCAGGTCGACCGCGCAACTCGCGATCATCAGCGTGGTCCACCAATCCACAAGCAGGCCTTCGCCCGCGAGCCTGGCGCCGGGTGCGACCAGCTCTTTCCACGGCATCCTGGCATGGCGGCGATGCGCCTCCTCCATGCCGGCGACGACGCCGGGCACCGCGATCGAGCCGGGGCCGTGCAAATTGCGGTCGTCCTTTACCCGCGGCCAGGGGAAGATGTCGGAGGCCGCACCTCCCGTGAGCGGATAATCTTCTACGCGCAGGCTGTTCGGCGAGCGCATGCCGTAGTCGATCACCTCGTAGCGGTTTTCCCTGGCGCGATAGAGCACCATGGCGCCGCCGCCGCCGATGCCGCTCATCCAGGGCTCCAGCGTGCCGAGCGCAAAGGTGGTGGCGACGACGGCATCGACGCAATCGCCGCCGGCCGCGAGCACGGCCGCGCCGACCTCCGCCGCGCGCCGCGACTGCGAGGCGACGATGCCGCCCCTGGAGCTGACCGCGGGTTTGCGGATCTGTTGCGAGTTGGAGAACTGGTCGGCCATGGTGGTTCCTTGCTGGTTTCTTGTTATTGCGCTGCCGCCCGCCGCTCCGGCGTAAACCGAACCGGCAGCTTGCGGATCGCGTGCACGAAATTGTTCGGCGCGACGTCGATGCCGCCGGCGTATTCGATGTCCGGCAGTCGCGACAGCAATTGCCGGTAGACTTCTTCCAGCTGCAGCTGCGCCACGCGCTTGCCGATGCAGACATGCGGGCCGAAGCCGAAGGCGATGTTCTTCGCGGCATTGGCGCGGCGGATGTCGAGGCGATCGGGGTCGGGGAACACGGCGGGGTCGCGGTTGGCCGCGGAGAAATACATGATCACCTTTTCGCCTTCGGCGATCTTCTGGCCGCCGACCTCGGTATCCGCCGTCGCGGTGCGCCGCATGTAGATCACGGGGCTGACCATGCGGATCAATTCGTCCACGGCGTTCGGCAGCAGCGACATGTCCGCCATCAACGACCGTCTCTGGTCGGGAAATTCGGTCAGCAGCTTCATCGAGCCGGAGATCGTGTTGCGCGTGGTGTCGTTGCCGGCGAACACGATCAGCAGCCACGAGCCGTCGAGATATTCGTTGCGCAATAGCTCGCCGTCGAGCGTGGCGCGCGCGATCGCGCTCATCAGGTCGGGCTTCGGATCGGCGCGGCGCTTCTGCAGCATGTGCTGGCCGTATTCGAACATCTCGGCGACGTTCTCGTTGAAGGCCTTGACGAACTTCATCAGCTCCGGCGTCAGCTGTGGCTCCTTGCGCTGCTTGGCCGTGATGTAGCCGGCGACTTCCAGATAATGCATCCAGGTGATGAATTTCGGCCGGTCGGATTGCGGCACGCCGAGGATCTCGCACAGCGTGAACAGCGGCAGCTGCGCGGAGAGCCTCTCGACCAGGTCGCATTCACCCAAATGCGCCATGTCGTCGATCAGCCGCGTGGTCTCGGCCGCGACCTTCTCCCTCAGGGCGGCGAGGTAGGCCGGCGTGAAGTGGGGCATGTGCTCCTTGCGCAGCTGCAAATGCCAGGGCGCATCCATGTTGATCATGGCATCGACCGAGGCGCGGAACAGCAGCGGATGCCGGCTTTCCTTCGGGCCGTAGGTCATGAGGATGCCGCCCTTCTGTGACGAGAAGGTTTTGGGGTCGCCGTCGACGCGCATCACGTCCTCGTAGCGCGTCAGCGCCCAGAAGCCGGGGCCGTTGCTTCCCTCGCGCTGCCACGACATCGGCGCCTGCGCGCGCAAGCGCGCGAACATCTCATAGGGCTGGCCGCCGGTGAAATTTTCGGACTCCGTGAGGATGTCCTGGTCGATCTCGGGATACACTTTCGGGAAAACGGGGCCGGGCGGCGGCGGGGCAGGCAGGGTTTCGCTCAGCAGAAGCATTGGGCAATTGCTCCGAATAGCTCCTCCCATCGGAGCTTGACGCAAGTCTTGTGTTTGATCGAACACTAGTATGCCCGGAAATGAAGTCAAAGCCCGCGCAAAATGGCGCATTGGCGCTTGCGCGCAGGGAATGGCACAGTCGCGCAAATGACGCCGCAAGGGAGAAGAACATGGCCGGAGTGAAGCAGGGCAGGGACGGCGCCGTCGGCATCCTCACGCTGAACGAGCCCGAGAGCCTGAATGCGATGACGCCCGATCTGCTGGGTGCGCTCGCATCCGCCATTGCCGGGATGACGGCCGATCCCGCGGTCCGCGCGCTGGTGCTCACCGGCGAGGGACGCGGCTTCTGTTCGGGGCAGAATTTGAAAGCTGCGGAAGCGCTCGGCCAGGACATCGTCACCGGGGTGATGAAGTTCTATTGGCCGACCTTCAAGGCGCTGCGGGAATGCCGCGTGCCGATCGTGGTCGCCGTCAATGGCGTTGCGGCCGGCGGCGGCTTCAGCCTCGCCATGGCCGGCGACATGATCGTCGCGGCGCGCTCGGCGAGCTTCATCCAGGTGTTCAGCCGCATCGGCCTCGTCCCCGATCTCGGCTCGACCTGGCTGCTGCCGCGCCTGATCGGCCGCCAGCGCGCGCTCGAGCTGATGCTGTTCAATGAGCCGCTGTCCGCGGAACGCGCGAAAGAATGGGGCCTGGTGCGCGAGGTCGTCGACGACGGCGCGCTGATGGATGCGGCAATGAAGCTCGCCCAGCGCCTCGCGCATGGCCCGACCCGCGCATTGGTCGCCACCCGCGGGCTTCTGGAAGAGAGCGAGCACGCCAGCTACGCCGCGCAGTTTCGGCGCGAGATCGAGGTGCAGTCCGAGGTGCGCCAGAGCGCCGATGCGCTGGAAGGGCGGGCGGCATTCGTGGAGAAGCGGAAGGCGAGCTTCAGCGGGAGGTAAACCGGACTATAGCCGCAAATTCACTGTCGTCCCGGACAAGCGAGCCAACGGGTCGCGCGAATGCGCGCCCGATGACAGGCTCCGCGAGCGCCGAGCCGGGACCCATAACCACAGGAAGTCATTTTGCGAAGGCTGGAGCTCCAGCCTGCTCCAACAATTGCGCCCTGTGGTTATGGATCCGGCGTTCCAGGCCGTGTAAAAACCCGCGCATCGCGATTCGCGCTAGAATCTAATTCTATCGCGAGTGGGAAGAGAAGATCGAATACATCGCGAACGCCAGACAAAATCGCTCGCATAGCATTCTGTTCTATCGAAGCTCGCGGTCTTTGAGTTTTTACACGGCCTGCTTCGCCGGGACGACAGCGGTGGTGGATCGCTACCTCAACCCCCTTACCGTCAGCACAATCGCATCCGCGCCTGCCTTGCGATCCACCGATTCGTCAAGCGGCTGCGACGGCACGTTGCCTATGCGCGCGCGTCTGCTCGGTCTCCATCGACTGCCGGAGCTCGATCAGCGATCGGCGCAAATTGGTCTTGACGGTGCCGGTCGGCATACCCAGAGCCCTGCCGAGGTTGTCGCGGCTCTGCTCGCGGAAATAGGCGAGCAGGATCAAGTCGCGCTTGGCCGGATCCATTCTTCGGATGGCGGCAAACGCGATGGCGCGGCGCTGCGCCATGTCGATCTCCTCGGCCGGATCGGGCGTCGAGGCTTCGATGCGCGCGCTCTCGTCGCAGAATTCCACCGTTTCGAGCTTCTGCTTGCGCAAGCTGTCGATGGCGCAGTGCCGGACGATGCTCGCCATCCAGGAGATCGGCGAGGCGAGCCGGACATCGTAGGAGGCGGCGTTGCGCCAGATGCGGACATAGACCTCCTGCACGATGTCTTCGGCGGCGGCGCGGTCGCGCAGGATGCGCAAGGCAACGCCGAACAGCTTGCGGCTGGTGAGGCCGTACAGCCTGGCGAAGGCGGCCTTGTCGCCGGATGCGACTTCGGCAAGCAGTGTGGCAAGGCCGTCCTTGTCACGGTCTCCGCGGATCGCTGGCTTCATGATTTGCCCCCGGCTTTCACGCTCGATTGCCCGCGACGGGCTTCAAGCTCTGCGGCCAAGTACAGGCCGGGCCGCAGAATTGTTTCAGCGCGGCCGGATATTTCTTCGTGAAGGCGATCGCGGGATTTTCCTGAAACTTTTCCGGATTGATCCGTATCTACGGGGCCCCTATACCCGGACCGGGGCTTCCGGGGATCGGGGCGGCAGGTGTTGAACGGCGAACTCGCAACCACGCTCGAGAAGGTCGCAGGTGGAGACCGGGTTGCGTTCCGAAGCCTGTATCTGGCGGTCGGACCGAGATTATTCAGCATCTGCAAGCGGTTGATGAGGGACCACGCGAGCGCCGAGGATGCCCTGCAGGACGTCATGGTGCGGATCTGGGAGAAGTCTCCCCTGTTCGACCGGACCAGAGGGGACGCCATGGCCTGGATGGTCGCCCTGGCGCGCAGCGTGATCTTCAATCGCCTCGCCAGAAAGCCGGCGCCGGCGCTGTCGCTGAGCGAGCCGGAGGTCGCCGGCATCGTCGGACGGCTGTCGGCAGGCGGAGACCCGTCGCTGGCGCCCGATTTGCGGCGCTGTCTCGGCGGCCTCAACGACCAGCATCGCCGCTGCATCGTGATGGCCTATCATTATGGGCTGAGTTACGAAGAACTTTCGGCGCTTTCCGCCGTACCTCTTGGAACGGTGAAGACCTGGATACACCGCGCGATCGGGCAGTTGCAGGCATGTCTGAACCAGTAGAGCCCGACGACACCATCGCAGCCGAGTACGCGCTGGGCCTGCTGCGCGGCGAAGCTCGCGTGCAGTTTTCCGCGCGGCTCGAATCCGAGGACGGCCTGCGCACGTCCGTCGCCTACTGGCAGGAAGTGTTCGCCGGCCTCGATGCGGCCGGGCAGGCCGATGACGCGCCGGCAGCCGGCACGTTCGACGGCATCCTGGCACGCATCGACGCCGAGGGGCTGCAACTGCCGGGCACGCGCACCCGGCGCGCCGAGGGTGCGAGCTGGTTCAGCCTCGGGCCGGGCCTCGTGGCGCGCGTGCTGCACACCGATCGCGCTTCCAACCGGCAGTCGCTGCTGATCCGGATGTCGCCGGGCGCGGACTACAAGGCGCACGCCCATGACGTCGAGGAAACGACCTTCGTCGTCGAGGGCGATCTTGCCTTCGGCGATCTCGAGCTCGGACCCGGCGACTATCACATCGCGGCTGCGCAGACGCGCCATCCGCCGGGGCGCACCACCGGCGGCTGCGTCGTCCTGGTGACGACCAGCCTCTCGGCCTGACCTCGCTTTCGCGGCGAGCGAAAAGCCCGCGCCAATGCGGGGCGTGCGCGGACCATGCCCGGCCCGGATGCAAAAAGCCCCGGCTTATCCGCTGTCCTTATTGCCGGTCGTTCGCTACATTCCGCTCATGTCGGACGACAAGCGGGATCCCTCACTGCCGGCGGAATATGCGCTCGGACTGCTCCGTGGCGGCCAGCGTGCCGCCGTGGAAGCCGATCGCGGATTGCGCAAGGACGCCGAAGGCTGGCAGGCGAAACTCGTGGCGCTCGATGCCGCCGACAGCGAGCCGGTGCCGGAGGGTTCGTTCGAAAAGATCCTCGCCCGCATCGACGAGGCGGGCATGCAGCTGCCGGGCACCGCGACGCAGCGCGCCACCGATGCCGAATGGCAGCAGCATTCCGAAGGCATCGTCTTCCGCGTGCTGAAGGTGGACGAAGCTCGCCGGCGGCAGACGCTGCTGGTCAAGATGCAGCCGGGCGCGGTCTACAAGTCGCATGCGCATGACGTCGAGGAAGAGTGCCTCGTCATCGAGGGCGACCTCAGCTACGGCGACTTCGTGCTGCGCGCCGGCGACTATCACCTCGCAAGGGCCGGCACGCATCATCCGATCGGTACCACGGCCGCAGGCTGCCTGCTGCACGTCGTGGTCGGGATGGAGATTTGAGTTTCGCACGCGAGTAAGGCGAAACTGATCCCTCAACTCGTCATGCCCGGGCTTCTCCCGGGCATCCACGTCCTTGCTGACAGCAGAAAGAAAAGAACGTGGATGGCCGGGACAAGCCCGGCCATGACGCAGCAAATGACTACGTTCAGCCCGCCCCCAGCGAGCGCGCGATGATGTTGCGCTGGATCTCCGAGGTGCCTTCGCCGATGAGGTAGACCAGCGCGTCGCGATGGAAGCGGCCGGCCGGATACTCCCGCATGATGCCGGCGCCGCCGAGGATGCGGATCGCCTGCTCGGTCACCCGCACCGCCATCTCGCTCGCGATCAGCTTGACCTTGGAGGCGGTAGCCAGATCGATCGTGCCCTGATCGACGCGCCAGGCGCCGTAATAGACGAACCATTTCGCCGCCTCGATCTCCGCGGCCATGTCGGCGAGCTTGTGGGCGATCGCCTGATATTCCAGGATCGGCTTGCCGCGCACGATCCGCGTCCTGGCAAAATCCAGCGCCGCGTCGAACGCGCCGCGCGCCATGCCGATGCAGTTGGCGGAAACGCCGACGCGGTTCTCGGCCAGCGACTCCCGCACGATGCGGTAGGTTCCGGTCTCGCCGCCGAGCAGGCAGTCGTCGGGCACGAAGGCATCCTCGATGTAGATCAGGCCGGTCTCCGAGGAGCGGATGCCTTCCTTGTCGAGCTTGCTGATAAGGAAACCCGGATTGGGCAGCTCGACGATGAACAGGCTGATCGCGTCGGCCGAATGGTCGGGCTTGGTGCGCGCGGCGAGCATCAGGAAGTCGGCCATCGGCGCGTTGGTGATGTAGAGCTTCGAGCCGTTGAGGCGCCAGCCGCCGCTCACCTTGTCCGCCCGCGTCCGCATGTTGCGGATATCCGAGCCGCCGTCGGGCTCGGACAGGCCGAAGCCGCCGATCTTCTCGCCGGCAAGGCCGGGGACGAAGAACCGCGCCTTCTGCTGCGGCGTGCCGGCGCGCCAGATCGGCCACAGCGCCAGATGCGTGTGCGCCGACCAGGAGGCGGAGAAGGACTGGCACACCCGGCTCATCTCCTCGCGCACGATGCAGTCGCTGACCTTGTCGAAGCCGGAGCCGCCGTCCGCCTCCGGATAGCGTACGCCGAGCAGGCCGAGCTCCGCCCATTTGCGAAACAGCTCCCTGGGAAACGCCTCGTTCTCCTCGGCGTCCTTGACCAGTGGCGCCATCTCTTCAGTGGCGAAGCGTGCGATGGTCTCGCGCACCTGTTCCTGCTGCGGCGTGAACTCGAAATTCATGTGGCATTTCCTTCGGATGTTTTTCGGCGTCTCGGCAGCCTATCCGATCGCTGCCGGCCGGTCGCTGCGCCAGATCAAGTCAGATCACCTTGCAGGGCTGTTGCCCATACAGCGGAAGCGGTGCGGGCAGCAGGGCCGAGGATGCGCTCGCCGTCGACGGTCAGCCGGCCCAGATGGCGATGCCGCCTACCTCGTCGATATGCGCCAGCGGCACGCGGCCGGTGTCGCCGGCGGCCACGCAAAATCAGGGCTGACGCAAGCGGCCCGCGAGCGTGCCCGGATCCCATTCGATGATCGCGCCGGCATGGTCGATCTGGTCGACGCCGAGGATTTCGCTGCCGGCATTGTTCGGCTTCACTCCGACATCGAGGTTGGAGGTGATTGAAACCTTGTTGCCTGAGGGATCGAAGACCTCGAATTCGACCTCCATGCCCGACTTGATGATGATTCCGCCGCCGCCTGTAGTGCCGGAAGCGGATCCGCCGACGGGCGTCAGGTCGAAATTCGATTCCACGCTGTTGGTGACCACTGAAAGTTCAGCTCCGGTATCGACCATCCATTCAACGTTCACCGCTACGGGATTGCCGTGCTTCATGCCCTTGGCTTGCCCGCTTTGATGCGGCCTGCGTTCAGCGGTGTTCCAGCTGGGCGGTCCGAGATTGTCCGGCATGCGCAGAGTCCTAGAAAAGGTCGAAGCCGATCGGCTCGAAATAGACCATCCGGCCCGGAAACTCCTCCTTGGCGCGCCGCAGCAATTTATGAATGCTGTTTGAGACGCGACGCCGCTCGGCGACATACCCGACGATCTGAAGGCGGTACTCCTGCCGGGCCGGAGATTCGCCGCTGCCGATTTCCTGATCGAACAGCACCTTCTGCTGCAGCAGGTCGGACATCTGCTTGTCGGTCATACGGTTCTTGGCGACCTCGGAAGAAAGCCAGTTGCGAAATTCCTCGTCCGTCATTGTCGCGACCTTTTCCTGGCCGGCTTCGACGTCCGCCGTTTGGCGGCCTTCGAGGCGGCTTTCTCCTTCCGTGGAGTTGCCTTCTTCCTTGAAGCTTTCTTCCTTGCGGCTTTCTTTTTCGCACCTTTCTTCTCGCCTGACTTCGTCGTCTTGATGAGCTTCGGGACACGGGTCTGCCGATTGGCTGGCGCGGCTGCCGCCGATGGCGGGCCGATCATCGAAGCAAGCTCCTTGTCGTCGGGCCACGCGGCATAGGCGCAGAACATGCCGTCGTCGCGGAAATAGGGGGTGACGGCATCGATCCGCGCGGCCAGCCGTTCGGCCGTCTGCCGCGTAGCAGCGTCGGTCTTGATGCGGCCCTGCAGGATATCGTCAGTTATGTTGGCGGCGAATCCCATGGCGTCTGCCGTGAAGGGAAGGCTGCGCTGCGACAATTCGCGAACGAACCATGGGATTAGGTCTCGTTCGAGCGGCGCACCTCGAGCCATGCGCCGACATTGCTCTGTCCACAATACGATCCCGTCGGGAATCCACTTGAACCAGTTTGCGACGTTTCGGGTCCAGTCGTGCATCATGCTGAACCGGTTGCCCTTCAGCAACAGGACCGACGCTACCGCGGCTCCCATTGGGGAGAGCGATTTTTGCGACAGCACGAGTTCGGCGCGGCGCTTTGCGTTCAGAACGCCTTTGTCCAGCGAGGTTGCAGCCTCCGTGGCGTCAAGCGCACGCAATCGGTCCCAAGCGATCGCGACATCGCCGGCGGGGCCGGGGCTGGCAGGGGAAATATAGGCTGCGAAGCGAATGAACCGCCCGCCGTTCTTCTCACTGTCGATTTCCAATTGGTACAATGTGTCGTTGCTGTCAAACGGCAGGACGCAACCCAGCTTTCGCCCGGTCAGATCGACGACGGTCAGCAGATGGCCGATGCGGTCGTGTGGTGGCTTGATACGAACGTGAAGCTGAACCCGATGAATCGCCGCATCCTGATGAGCGGACTGCTTGATTTCGATTGCCCGCCAGCCCTGGGTTTCACCGCCCGAGAGCCTGCTCACACGAAGCCTGTCCATCCATGGAATGGTAATGGCTTCGGACCCGAAAACATCGTCATGGAGGCGCTGGTAATTCTCGTCCTTCGTGGCGCCGGACGGAAGCGGAGCAACGGGGCGAACCGGTGCTCCGTAGCGTGAGCGTGCATCGAACCAGGCGCCCCGAGGCACGACCGGCTTCGTCCCGGTTGCGGGGCGTGCCGACGATTCGACCCAAACCCTGCTCGCGCGGCTTGTCCCGCCTCCAGGCTCACCGGCATCGGACGTCGATTCGATGAATATCTCCTCGATCATCGGACTCGCCGGCGGCAGTGGCGGCGCTCTCGCGACTTCGGCCAGGTCGATGGGATTGCCGGCATCCGGCGAAGACACATCGGCCCGCACGATCTGGATGAGGCTTTCGTTCGCGTTCTTGATCAGCGCGGCAACGCGGCCCTTGATGTAACTTGCAAGCGGGTTGATCGCGATCGCATCGACCGTTCCTTTGCGGCGAACCGCGATTGGCGCTTCGTCGAGCGGCGGATCGGGCTTGACACGCAATCCCTCGAGCAGGGCCTGGCCGAACAGGGAAAGACTGCCCGGCCTGATGGGCGAATAGGCCTGAAGGCCGGAGGCCGTCGCGGATAACACGCCCTGTTCGTGATGCGGGTTGATCGCGCTGGGGAGATTGTCGTTCAGGATCGGCGCACCCACGACGTTTCGTCCGCGCAATTTGTCGACGTCGTTGCGACAGCCATCGAAGAGAAGGACGTGTGAACGTACTCCGGCAAGGTAGGGAAGGCTGTCGATCAAATTGCGCGTACCGATGGACTCGTTCAGCGGTTGGACCGGCGGCCGAAGATAATCGCTCGGCAGCAGGAACTGGTGCAACTGTCGAAGTTCCATGCCGTGTCCGCTGAAGAAGAAAAGGCTTCGGCCAGACGCGGTTGACGCCGGCTGCTGTTGCATCTCCGCATACCACCGCTCGATCGCGGTCTTGCAGTTAAGGTAGGTTGCCTCCTGCGCCCATGCGCAAACAGCGGCGTCGCAACCCGCGAGTTCGTCGACGGCACTGCCGTTGCCGGCTTTTTGCGGTGAAAGGAGGAGTCTGGCCCGCGCAACGGGCAGGCCAGCCAGGGTGTAACCGTCGCGGAGCCAGTCGAAGAAGCGATAGGCAGTCAACGCCGAGGCCGGAAGCTGCTTCAGGCCATAGGTCTCGGCGGCTGGTGTCTCGCCTCCCTCGAGGTGAGGGTAGCGGCTAACGCCGATGATGAGCGCAAACACACCCGGTGTGCCCGGCGTCCACTCCCGGTTGATCCAAAGACCCTGTTCGTTGTCGTCGGGCTGAAGTGCCATGCAATGAATTCACCTTGAGGAATTGGCTTTGATCTTTTCGGCAAATTGACGATAGAAGCTGGGACGTTCGAGATAACCGCCATGCGCCGCAGCGCTCGACATGCCGGTCTTGTATTCCTCGTCGTCGATGCCCGGTGCAAAGATGTCCTTTGTCGTAAAGCTGAGAATGTCGTTGGTGTCCCAGACATTCCACCACTTGCCGAGATTCGCCGTAGGGACCGGTGTCGGGCGCCCGGTTGCCTTGGAATTCCTGGGGTCGCTGGCGAGGAACATGTTGAGCTCCTCGAAATAGCCGACCTGGCTGGCGGCAGCGCACCAATAGTCCACCTTGATGGGGCTGCGGGCTGTCGGCAGGAACGACGTGACAGTGTCGTATGCGATCTGCCCACCCATGCTGTGCGTGAGCAACACGATCGGCTCGTTGTTGTTCTGCTGCTTGTTCGTCTGTGCGGTTTCGAGCGCCTTGATCAGGACGGCGGGGATCGGACCGGGGGCGGCAGCCGTGCCGCGGCCCGAGACATAATAGAGCACGTCGCCGAGAAACCGCGTGACGAAATCGTTCAATGCCGGACGCAGCTCGCCCGCTGCGACCGAAAGCCCGACCGCGGGCGTGTTGATCAGCCGCGAGGCGCTTTCCTGAATGCGTTCCTTGATGTCGCGCAACACGTCGAGAGCGCCTGCGCTGGCGAAGGTCGATTGCGCCTCGATGCCACGCTGAATTTCCGCCGCGACGATCGCCCATTGCTGGTCGGGCGCACCGGTCTGGCTGAGCTTCGCCTGCATGTTCGCATCGTGTGCAATCTTGTCCGCGATGACGCCAATTCGCGCGCGTTGCACCGGCGTCATCGTCGGCTTGCTGGCGGCGAGGGTTATCAGATCCGTCATTGCCTCTGCGGACAGGCCGTTCAGTGCTATCTTGCTTGAGGCTGCGCCGGCCGAGCCACTCGTGAAGGCGCTCGGCTGCGCTTCTACGCGCGGCGCCTTGGCGACCAGTGCGTCGAGCATCTCGTCGTCCGGCGCCACCGCCCCCTGACCGGTCAGCTTGGTCCGCGGGCGCGCGACGCCATCCCATTTCGGAGCCGCACACAGTTGAAACCAGTCAGCGGCCTGGATCGAGACCTTGTCCGGATTGCGCGATATTGCCGGCGCGACGATATTTCTCAGATATTCCTTGACGGGCTCGAAGTGCTTTGGATCGCGGGTGTTGACGCCGTGCATATAAATAATAGGCATGAACCGCTCCTCCCCGACCCGCACTCAATCGAGAGTAATCGAGCAAAGGATTGATCGCAACCCAAACGTGCAGATCGCAGGTTGCTCACATCCTGCCGGACGGGCCGCTAGAACGTCGGCGGCGTGCAGGCGCTGATCACCTCGCACGGCTTGTTGCCGATGCAGCGGAAGCGGTGCGGACGGCGGCTCTCGAAATAATAGGCGTCGCCGGGCCCCAGGATGCGCCGCTCGGCATCGACGGTGACCTCCAGCCGGCCCGAGATGACGATGCCCCCTTCCTCGCCGTCATGCACCAGCGGCACGCGGCCGGTGTCGCCGCCAGGGCCGTAATGCTCGCGCAGGATCTGCAGGGCGCGGCCGAACATGGTGTCGCCGACCTGCAAATAGGAGATCGGCTTCTTGCCGATCTCGGTCAGCTCGTCGGCGCGGTAGAACGCCTTGCGCGGCCGCTCCGGCTCGATGGCGAAGAATTCCGCGAGCCCCATCGGGATGCCGTCGAGGATGCGCTTGAGCGCGCCGACCGACGGGTTCATCTGGTTGGACTCGATCAGCGAGATCGTCGAATTGGTGACGCCGGAGCGTTTTGCCAGTTCGCGCTGGGAGAGCTTGTGGTGACTGCGAACGAAGCGGAGTCGCCCGCCGATATCGACGCTCATCGGATTCCCGTGTTGCAGGTGTTGCGGATCGGACAAATATGCCTTGGTCGATCCAGTAAAATCAATGCCTTAAGGGCTGACAGAAAAGGACTTGTTGCATATCTATACGCATGGGACGGCTACCTACCCCTCATAGAAGGAGTCGCGCCGTGACGGTCCACCAGATTCCCAATACCCTCGAACTCCAGGCCTTCTGGATGCCGTTCACGGCGAACCGGCAGTTCAAGGAGACGCCGCGCCTGTTCGCCTCCGCCGAGGGCATGTATTACACCAGCGTCGACGGCCGCAAGGTGATCGACAGCTCCGCCGGCCTCTGGTGCGTCAACGCCGGCCACGGCCGCAAGCAGATTGCGGCAGCCGTCGAGCGCCAGCTGATGAATCTCGATTTCGCGCCGTCGTTCCAGATGGGCCATCCCATCGCCTTCGATTTCGCGCGGCGCCTCGCCGAGATCGCGCCCAAGGGCCTCGACCGCGTTTTCTTCACCAATTCCGGCTCGGAGTCGGTCGATACCGCGCTGAAGATCGCGCTGGCCTATCACCGCGCCACGGGCCAGCCGACCCGTACCCGCCTGATCGGCCGCGAGCGCGGCTATCACGGCGTCGGCTTCGGCGGCATGTCGGTCGGCGGCATGGTCAACAACCGCCGCGCCTTCGCCACCCATCTGCCCGGCGTCGATCACATCCGCCATACCTACGATCTCGAGCGCAACGCCTTCTCCAGGGATTTGCCGAAGCACGGCGCGGAGCTTGCCGACGACGTCGAGCGGCTGGTCGCGCTGCACGGCGCCGACACCATCGCCGCAGTGATCGTCGAGCCGGTGCCGGGCTCGACCGGCGTGCTGCCGCCGCCGCAAGGCTACCTGCAGCGGCTGCGCCAGCTCTGCGACAAGCACGGCATCCTCCTGATCTTCGACGAAGTCATCACCGGCTTCGGCCGGCTCGGCACGCCGTTCGCCGCCAATTTCTTCGGCGTCACGCCGGACCTGATGACGACCGCCAAGGGAATCACCAACGGCGCCGTGCCCTGCGGCGCGGTGTTCGCCAGCCGCAAGGTGCATGACGGATTGATGACCGGCCCGGACAGCCAGATCGAATTGTTCCACGGCTACACCTATTCGGCGCATCCGGTGGCCTGCGCGGCGGGCCTTGCCACGCTCGACATCTACAGGGACGAGGGGCTCTTGACGCGCGGCGCGCAGTTCACCGATTACTGGCGCGACGCGCTGCATGCGCTGAAGGGCCTGCCCAACGTCATCGACATCCGCAATGTCGGCCTGATGGGCGCCGTGGAGCTCGCGCCGCGCAAGGACGCACCCGGCGCGCGCGGCTACGAGGTGATGGTGGACTGCTTCAACAGTGGCCTTTACTTCCGCACCAGCGGCGATGCCATTGCGATGTCGCCGCCCCTCATCGTCGAGCGCAACCATATCGACGAGATGATGTCGATCCTGTCCGACGCCATCAAGCGCGTGGCCTGATTATTGCTCTTGCCGCTGCAGAGTCCTTGATCTCTGCAGCGGCCGGACGCCGCGCGTGGGAGCCTCCAAGTGAAAGTCCTGATCCTCGGCAGCGGCGTCATCGGCGTCACCTCCGCCTATTATCTCGCCCGAGCCGGCCACGAGGTGACGGTCATCGACCGCCAGCCCGGGCCGGCGCTGGAGACGAGCTTTGCCAATGCCGGCGAAGTCTCGCCCGGCTACTCCTCGCCATGGGCCGGCCCCGGCGTGCCGGTGAAGGCGATCAAGTGGCTGTTGATGAAGCACGGCCCGCTGGTGATCCGCCCCAATCCGGATCCGGCGATGTGGTGGTGGCTGCTCAAGATGCTGCGCAACTGCACCGCCGAGCGCTATGCCGTCAACAAGAGCCGCATGATTCCGCTTGCCGAGTACAGCCGCGACTGTCTTCGGAGCTTGCGCGCCGAAATCGGCATCCGCTACGACGAGCGCAGCCAGGGCACGTTGCAGTTGTTCCGCAAGCAGGCGCAGCTCGACCATACCGGCGACGACATCGCCGTGCTGAAGCAATACGGCGTGCCGTACGAGGTGCTCGACCGCGAGGGCTGCATCAAGGCCGAGCCGGCGCTGGCGCAGGTGAAGGACAAGATCGTGGGTGGCTTGCGCCTGCCGCAGGACGAGACCGGCGACTGCCAGATGTTCACCGCTGTTCTGGCCGAGCACGCCGCCGGGCTTGGCGTGCAATTCAAGTTCAACGTCGGCATCGACGGGCTGGTCGCCGAGGGCGGCCGCATCGCGGGCGTCGCCACCAGTGAAGGCGTGATGCAGGCCGACAGTTACGTCGCCGCGCTCGGCAGCTGGTCGTCACGCTTCCTGCGCAGCGTCGATATCTCCATTCCCGTCTATGCGGTGAAGGGCTATTCGATCACGGTGAACGTGGCCGAGGAAGCCGGCGCTCCGGTGTCGACCGTGATGGACGAGAGCTACAAGGTCGCGATCACCCGGCTGGGGAGCCGCATCCGCGTCGGCGGCACCGCCGAATTATCCGGCTATTCCAACACGCTGCATCCGGCGCGGCGCGCCACGCTCGACCATTCGCTGACCGAGCTTTTCCCGCGCGGCGGCGACCTTTCGGACGTCCAATTCTGGTGCGGCCTGCGCCCGATGACGCCGGACGGCCCGCCGATCATCGGCGCCACCCGCTACGCCAACCTCCACCTCAACACCGGCCACGGCACGCTGGGCTGGACCATGGCCTGCGGTTCGGGGCGCGTGCTGGCCGATTTGCTGTCAGGACGAAAGCCCGACATCGACACGCGGGCGCTGGCGATGGACAGGTACGATCACCGCTTCGGCTGACGCGGCGCATTTGCCTCATCGCGGCGGGCGGTATACTCGCACTTCAGGGTGCCTCGGCTCGTTTCCAGCGGGTTGACGGACTATGCATTATCTTGCATGATCCAAGGATGGGATACGAAGTCGAGAAGCTGATTGAGTATCGGATCGCGCACTATAGTGCAGCATCGGAAGCCTCGACTTACTTCACCAATCAGCGGGCCAGCGTCAGCTTTCGGTTCGACAATCCGATCGTTTGCCGGATGATCACCGGCTACAAGATGATGCAGGTCGATCGATCGGAACCCTTCGCCTTCCTTCCCGGCGAGTCGATCCTGGTCCCGCCGCGCAAGCATCTCCTGATCGATTTTCCGCTCGCCGACGTCGATCATCCGACGTCCTGCATGTGCATCGAGATCGACCGCGACAAGGTCGACAGCATCGTCGAACGCATCAACGATTCGCGCCGCAGGGCCGGAATCCGCAAGGACATTTCCCTGAACTGGAATCAGTTCGCCCTTTATCGCGGCGAGGCCGCGATCG
Organism: Bradyrhizobium sp.; assembly: GCF_052389815.1. GTDB lineage: Bacteria > Pseudomonadota > Alphaproteobacteria > Rhizobiales > Xanthobacteraceae > Bradyrhizobium. Next base: position 29,196 of record NZ_JBQTHN010000030.1, read on the forward strand.
ACGCGCAGCTCGATCGGCTGATGGATTTGTACGTCCACGAGCGCTCGGAATTTCGCGATGCCCTGATCGACGCTAATCTGAGCGAGCTGGTAGTCCGGCTGCTGCAGTCGCAGGCCAAGCGGCTCTTGATCGAGAGCCGGGCGAATGTCCCGGACACCGGGCTTGATGCCGTCGCCCATACGCTGGCGCACAAGCTCGAAAGCCGCCTGGACCCCGATCAATTGGCGCGGTCCGCCGGCATGAGCACGGCGACGTTCTTCCGGCATTTCCGCGCCAGGTTCGGCACGACCCCGGCGAAGTTCGTCAACCAGGCGCGCATCCAGCGGGCGCGCTCTCTGCTGGCTGCGAACCAGGCGAGCGTCACCGAAGTCGCCTTCGAGGTCGGCTTCCAGAGCGTCGGCCATTTTGTCCGCGTGTTCAAACAGGCGACGGGAGAGACGCCTGGCGATTATGTGCGGCGCAACACGCGGCCGGCGGCCGGCAAGATTGAGAATTTCGTGCAAGAGATTGATAGGGCCGTGTCAGCCTGAACCGAGTTCCTGGGCATAGCCTGCCTCCCAAAATCACATTGGGAGGAAAGCATGCGGAACACGGCAGAAGAAAAGCGCGCGGTCGCCGCGGAGAACGCGGCGGTGGGCCGGGGCCGCGATCTCTTCATTGCGGGCGAGTGGCGGCCGGCGTCGAACGGCGCCACGTTTGACGACCTCGACCCGACCACCCGCCAGCCGATGGCGCGCGTTGCCAATGGCACCGCCGCCGACATGGACGACGCCATCGCGGCGGCCCATGCGGCGCAGCCGGCTTGGGCGCAATTGCCTCCCGCCGCGCGCGCCGAGTTCTTCTACAAGGCGGTCGAGGTATTCAACCGACGTCAGCAGGAATTCTGCAACGCGCTGATCCGGGAAACCGGATCCGGCTTCGGCAAGGCAATGTTCGAATGCAGCCTGGTGCCGTTGGCACTTCGCGAGGCGGCGGCGCTCACCAGCCAGGCAGTGGGCGAAATTCTTCCTTCGAACGTGCCGGGCAAGGTCAACGCCATCAAGCGCAAGCCGGCCGGCGTCGTCGGCGTGATCTCGCCCTGGAATTTCCCGCTTTATCTGTCGCTGCGTGGCTTCATCTACGCGCTCGCGCTCGGCAACACCGCCGTCATCAAGCCTTCGGAGGATTCGCCGCTGACCGGCGGGCTGATGATCGCGGACCTGTTTGCCGAGGCCGGCTTCCCCGCCGGAACGGTCAATGTGGTGACCTGCGACCGACAAGGCGCCGCCGAAGTCGGCGGCAAGCTGATCAACGATCCGCGCGTCGCCCGCATCAGCTTCACCGGATCGACCGCGGTGGGGCGGGAAGTGGCCAAGGCCTGCGCCGCCCAGCTCAAGCGCGTCATCCTGGAGATGGGCGGCAAGAACCCGATCCTCGTGCTCGACGACGCCGATGTCGATTATGCCGTCAATGTCGCGTTCTTCGGCGCCTTCCTGCATCAGGGCCAGATCTGCATGTCGGCCGACAAGATCATCGTCGCCCGTCCGCTGTATGATACCTTCTTGCAGAAGCTCGTCGCCAAGGTCGAGCATTTCCGGCCGCTCGAGCCCGACAGCCAGATGTGCGTGATCGGGCCTATCATCAACGACCGCCAACTCGATCGCATCGACCGCCTGGTGTCGCAGGCGACAGCGCAAGGCGCGAAGATTCATATCGGCGGCAGGAAGCAGGGACCGTTCTACCAGCCCACCGTCGTCACCGGCGTCACGCCCGACATGGCGATCTACGGCGAAGAGATTTTCGGTCCGGTCGCGCTGGTGATGCCAGCCGAGAGCGAGGAAGAGGCGATCCGCATCGCCAACGATACCCAATACGGCCTTTCGGCTGCGATCGTGACCGGTAATGCCATGCGCGGACAGGCGATCGCGCCGCGCATTCAGGCCGGCATGGTTCATGTCAACGATTCACCCGTACATGACGAGCCACATTGTCCCTTCGGCGGCATGAAGGCTTCCGGCTGGGTCGGAAAGTGGGGCGGCGCCGGAGCCATCGAGGTCTTCACCGACCAGCAATGGATCTCGACGCAAGTCGCCGCGCGCCAATACCCATTCTGATCGGGCAACGTCGCCGAACAACAAACAACGCAGGGAAGGGGAACGAGATGTACGGTGAATCCGATAAGCTCAAGAAAGGCGACCAGATCAACAGTCTGGAAGATGCGCTCTACCGCGGCCGCGTCGGCCGCCGCGCCTTCATCAAGATGGCGATCGCCGCGGGGCTTGCGCCTTACGCGGCCGAAGCGATGGCGCAGGCCGGCACGCAGGCCGCCTCCAACCAGCTCTACAACAACAAGAACCTGAAGAAGTCCTATGACTTCATCGTGATCGGTTGCGGCAGCGGCGGCAGCGTGGTGGCCGGACGCCTTGCGGCCGAGAGCAACGCCGAGGTGCTGGTGCTGGAAGCCGGCGGCTCCGACCAGGTCGACAACGTCAAGGTCCCCGCGATGTGGCCGACCAACATCCGCTCCGAGCGCGATTGGGGCCACAGCGCCGATCCGAGCCCGAACGTGAACGGGCGCGCGCTGATCCTGCCGATGGGCAAGGTGGTTGGCGGCGGCTCCTCGATCAACGCGACCGTCTGGGCGCGCGGGCACAAGAACGATTTCGACTACTGGGCGTCGGAATCCGGCCACGACGGCTGGAACTACCGGAATGTGCTGAATATCTACCGCCGCATCGAGGACTGGCAGGGCGCGGCGGACCCGCAGCGCCGTGGCAAGGGCGGACGGCTCTGGGTCACGCCCGCGCAAAATCCCAATCCGATCGCGCCTGCGATGGTGAAGGCCGCCGCCTCGGTCGGCATCCCGGCCTTCGACGATCAGAACGGCGTCATGATGGAAGGCGCAGGCGGGGTCGCCATCGCCAATCTGCGCATCAAGGACGGGCAGCGGCGCAACCTGCCGTCGGACTATCTCCATGGCGTTCTCGCCAAGCCCAACGTCACGCTGCTGACGGGCGCGGAAGTCACGCGCCTCGTGATGAGCGGCTCCAAGGTCACCGGCGTCGATCTCGTCAGGGACGGCGCGGTGCAGACGGTGATGGCGGCCAAGCAGGTGATCCTTTGCGCGGGCGCCATCAACAGCCCGAAGATCCTCATGCTGTCCGGCATCGGCGATCCGCAGGACCTCGGCAGGCACGGCATCAAGACCGTTGTCGCGCTGCCCGGCGTGGGGCGGAATTTCCAGGACCATGTGCTCGTGGCCGGCTGTATCTGGGAGTACAACAATGCGCTGCCGCCTGCGAACAACCTCGCGGAAGCGACCTTCTTCTGGAAGAGCGACAGCGCGCTCGACACGCCCGACCTGCAACCCTTCCAGATCGAGGTCCCCTACGCTTCGGAGGTAACGGGCAAGCAGTTCAACGTCGTACCGGGCGCCTGGTCGATTGCGCCGGGGCTGGTGCGGCCGAAGAGCCGCGGGCGTGTGATGCTTGCATCAGCCAATCCCGCCGACAAGGCCAGGGTCGACGGCGCCTTCCTGTCCCACCCGGACGACGTGACGGCGCTGCTGCGTGGCATCGAACTCTGCCGGGAGATCGGCAACGCCGCTGCGATGAAGGAGTTCGTCAAGCGCGAGATCATGCCGGGCAAGCTCGACAAGGCGGCGATGACCGATTTCCTGCGCAACGCGGCCGGAACCTATTTCCACGAGAGCTGCACTTGCAAAATGGGCCGCGACGAAATGTCGGTCGTCGACGGCAAGCTCGGGGTGCGCGGCGTGGAAGGACTGTCGATCGCGGACGCCTCGATCATGCCGCGGGTGTCGACAGGAAATACCATGGCGCCCACAGTCGTTATCGGCGAGCGGATGGCGGACATCCTGCTTTCCAGAGCATGACGGGCGAGCATCAGGATCGCTTCGTTCGCGTTGGCGATGTTCGCGCGCGCTACTGGCGCGCGGGAGAAAGCGGCTCGGCCGTCCTGCTTCCGGGCATCATCATCCGGAGTAGAGCCCGTTAAGAAGTGGGAGGGCGATGACGGTTCGAAGAGCTGGCGAGTTAGAACGCCGTGGCTGCGGCCAGGCTGGCCTCGATCGACTTGAAGTGATCGAGCCTGGCAACCGCGCGATCGAGCTCTTCGCTGACCGGCATCCCGGCGAGGCCTTCCTCCATCTCGGCGATCCGGGCCTGCAATTCGGCGACGTCGAACTCCGCGATGTGCGAGGCAAATTCGGCGAGGATGGTCAGTTTCTCGTTGGAAAATTCCGCGATGCCGCCGAGCACCACGAATGTCTCGCGCTCGGCGCCGCTGCTCGCAGTGACGAGCCCCGGGCGCAGCAGCGCGACGATCGGCGCATGGCCCGCGAGCACGCCAAGGTCGCCCTCGGCGCCCGGTAGGTCGACTTGATCGACCTGCTCCTCGAACAGCAGTTTCTCCGGAGAGGTCAGGCTCAACTGAAACGTCGCCATCGCGGACTTTCCGATCGTTGCGATACAGCAAGTAGGTTGGCTGTATCGGGGACACGTAGATGCGGGTCAAGGCCCGGATCGCCGCACCGCGCAATCGTGCCGGCTAGCGAACACACTTGGCTTTTCGGAAAGGCTTTTCGGAAAGATGTCACCGAGTTGATTCCGGGCCCGCCGCGGCTCCAATGTCGAGAACGGCGAGCCATCCCCGATGAACGATCCCGACCGGCAACGGAGGAGGTTTCCATGCAACCCGGCAATGAAGGCAAGGGCTCCTGGTGGAATGCGCTGCTTCTCCTGCTTTCGAAGCTCGGCATCCTGCGCTACGGCACGAAGTCCTACACCTACACGTCGGGACGCGACCGGCCGGCGGAATCGCTGATGAACGACGTCTTCGACGCCGAGCGCGACCTGACGACCAAGGAAGACCTCGCCAAGCTGTTGCGACGCGGTCCGGAGAAATGAGGGCCCCGCCGGACAGCCCCTTTCTTACATATGCGAATTCATGTATATATGCGTTTGCCGGGCGCGGAATCCTGCCGGCCCGCAAACGCGAAGAGACACTATGACCTCTATTCTCTCATCGGAAATCGAGACGGAGCTGAGGGAGGGCGCCGAATATTCGGCCGAGCTCGATATGCTGATGCGCAAGGCGCGGAAGGCCAGCAACTTCCTGAAGGCGCTCTCGCATGAAAGCCGGCTGCTGCTGCTTTGCCTGCTCGCCGAACGCGAGCGGAGTGTCACCGAGCTCGAGAACATCCTGTCGCTACGGCAATCGGCGGTGTCGCAGCAGCTCGCAAGGCTTCGCTATGACGGCATGGTGGATACCCGCCGCGACGGCAAGACGATCTATTACAGCCTCGCCAACGACGATGTTCGCCGGCTCATCGCCGTGATCTACGATATCTTCTGCGCGATCGATCCCGATCCGCAGAAGAAATAGCGCGGCCATGGTGCGGCGCGCCGCTGCCTCTGCATCGCGATGGAGGAATCCGTGCAGCTGACGTCTGCCTGGATGCAGGCACTGAGCGGACTTGCGGTGGGCGCGGCTCTCGGCTTTGCCATCCAGCGGTCGAGACTGTGCAGCTTCGGTGCGATCGAGGATTTTCTCATCGGCGGCGACAGCCGCCGCCTGCGCGTGTTCGCGCTGGCGCTCGGCATTGCGCTGCTGGGCACGCAGGCCCTCGTGCTCGCCGGGATCGTCAGCCCGGCCGACACGACCTACGCCCCCGCGGCGCTGCCGCTGCTCTCGATCGCGATCGGAAGCGTGGCGTTCGGTGTCGGCATGGCGCTGGTCGGCACCTGCGGCATGGGCTCGCTGGTGCGGCTCGGAACGGGCGATCTGCGCGGTCTGGTCGTGGTCGTCATCCTGGGGGCGGCGGCCTATGCCATGCTGCGCGGGATCTTCGCCGATTTTCGCATCATGTTTCTCGAGCGGGTTTCGGTGAGCCTTCCCGAAGCCGGCACCGACATCGCCGCGCTGGTGTCGCGCGCGGCAGGCGCCGAGACCAGACCGATTGTCGCCGCGGTGTTCGGTATCGCGCTGTGCCTGCTTGCGATGCGCGACGCGAGGCTGCGGCGGACGCCGCGGCTGCTGGCGGCAGGCGTGGTGCTCGGGCTGCTGGTGACGGCCGGATGGATGCTCACCTCGTTCCTGCATGACGAGTTCTCGGGCCCGGCCCGTCCGCAAAGCCTCACCTTCATATCGACGGTCGGCAAGACCGTGTTCGCCGGTCTATTGAACGCGCAGGCCTTCGCCGACTTCGGCGTCGGCAGCGTGATCGGGACCGTGCTCGGCGCGCATCTCGCGGCGCTCTTCGCCCGTGAGTTCCGCTGGGAGGCGTTCGACGACGACCGCGAAATGCGGCGTCATCTGGTTGGTGCCGGGTTGATGGGTGTCGGCGGCGTCCTCGCCGGCGGCTGCACGATCGGCCAGGGTATCACGGCGGGCTCGATGCTCGCGTTGTCATGGCCGGTTTCCGTGATCGGCATCATCGCCGGCGCGCGACTCGGCATCGCGTTCCTGATGGACGAAGCGCCGCGCATGCTGATCTCGCGCAGTGTCAGCCGCCTGTTCAGCCGCGAGTCGTAATCGCCGCGGCCGACCCTTTCGCTTATTTGTTGATCGGGGATTCCGGGTCGAACAGCAAGGCCAAGACGTCCTTGATCTGCGCTTCGGTGAGCACCTGGTTCGCCCCGAACCTCGGCATGTTCGAGCACGCTGCCTGCGACTGCGAGTCGTACACTTTGGCCCAGGCGAGCTTGATCGCATCGGGCGCGTAGTTACGGTCCTTGCCATAGTTGGTCAGGCTGGGGCCGATGGTGCCGAAGCTGAGTTCGCTCTTCTCCATCTGATGACAGGCATAGCAGTTGCCGCCGCTGGCGATTCCCGGTTTGTCGGAGAACTGGCCGCCGCGGCCGTTGTTGGCGACCTTCCTGCCTTCCTTCCAGTTGCCGAGCAGCTGGCCGTCGGCCGGATACACCACGCGCGCCGTCTCGCGCGCGGTGATCTTGTCGGCCTCGGCCGCGGGGACGTTGTTGCGAAACTTGTTGCAGGCCTGCAGCGTCTCATCCGGCTTGATGCGCGCCTGCCACTCGGCCGGCGCCTTGCCGAAGGTGGATTCGAGATATTTCTCGACCAGCGCGGGATCGACGGGTTTTGCCGCGGTCTGGGCAGTGGCGGTCGCGACGTGGGCAATGGAAAGCGCGGCGACGAGGAGAGCGGGGGCAATCATGCGTGTCATCGTAATGTCCTCACCGCTTGATCGAGGGAACGTTGATGTCGCCGCCTGCGGCCTGCTTCTGCAGAAACACCGTCAGCGCGGTAATGGCATCGGAGCCATATTCGGGGACCGGCCAGCGCTGCTGCCGGAAGCAGTCCCACAGGCGGTGCTGCATCGTGCGCAGCGCGCCCTGCGATACGCGATAGGTGGGCCAGCTCGCCATCGTCTCCTGCGCCGGCTTTCCCGGCTTCGAGAAGTTCGGCAATCCCTGCAGGCGGATGCGCTTGCCATCGTCGGCATGACAGGTGGCGCATGAGAAATCGTTGACGCCGGCGCGTCGGTAGAACAATTCCTCGCCGACGGCGGCGACTTCCTGTTCCTTAGGATGGCCCAGGGGGATGTCGATCTTCATGCCGTTGGACTTGTTGGCGATGAAGGCGACGAGGTCCTCCATGTCGGAAGCCCTTCCGGGACCGGAGAAGCGCCGCGCCACGATGTCCTTGGTGTCGAGCCCCTGCAGGTTCTGCATGCACCACAGAAGCCGCTGCTCGAGATCCATCACGCGGTCGGTATCCTTGAAGTAGCGCGGCAATTTCGCGAACGCGCCTTCGAGCTTGCCTGCACCGAGGCCGAGATCGCAGCCCTCGAGCGAGACGCCCTTGGCTCCGCGCTTCTCCTGCCAGAGCGCCTCGCCGCGATCGACGGCGAGATAGCCGGGATTCGACATCGGGTCGGAGATCATCGCCCGGTACTTCTCGATCTCCTTCTCGGCTTCATCTTGGGCGTGACTGCTTCCTGTCCACAGGGCCGCGAGTAGGGCCATGCAGGCTGCAAGCCCGAATCCGGGGCGTTTCATCGGTTTCCTCCACCTTCGGGTCGTCTTTTCGCGACCTTTTTTCCGTTGAGTCTTGTTGTTAACGCCTTTACATTCAAAAAAAACAATATAATGATATATGCAGATAATGATCAATTGCGGTTACGGCCGTCAAGAGAAATGATTGGTGCGGCAAGGCCCGCCTCAGGGAAACTCAAGGAGATGGCGATGAACGTCATGACGGCAGAACATTCGCGTCGCGAGGCGCTGAGACTTGCCGGGCTTGCGGGCCTTGCCTTGATCGTGCTGCCCGGCCGCGCCGATGCGACGCCGGATGAAGTGGCCTCCGCCATCGCCAAGCTCTACGGCGAGAAGAAGCCCGGAAGCGGCAAGATCAAGCTCGACGTTCCCGAGATCGCCGAGAACGGCCTCGTCGTTCCCATCAATGTCGAGGTCGAAAGCCCGATGACGGACGCCGACTACGTCAAGGCCGTCCACGTCTTTGCCGAAGGCAATCCGCTTCCCAACGTCGTCAGCTACAAATTCACGCCCGCTTGCGGCAAGGCGTTCGCCGCAACGCGAATGCGGCTCGCGCAGACCCAGGACATCGTCTGCATCGCGGAGATGTCCAATGGTTCCCTCTACATGACGAAGTCCCAGGTCAAGGTGACGATCGGCGGCTGCGGCGGCTGACCGGGACCGAAATCAACCTGAACCAGACAAGGATCAAGAGATGGCGAGTCAACCGCGCGTTCGCATCCCGGCTCAGGCAAAGGCCGGGGAAATCATCGAAATCAAGACGCTGATCTCCCACGACATGGAGTCGGGGCAGCGCAAGGACGCCTCCGGCAAGGCGATACCGCGCAAGATCATCAATACGTTCACGGCGAAGTTCAACGACAAGGTGATCTTCGAGGCGAGCTGGCATCCCGCCATCTCCGCCAATCCCTATCAGTCGTTCTTCTACAAGGCGACCGAGTCCGGCGAATTCACGCTCGTCTGGAAGGATGACGACGGCTCGGAATACGTCGCGAAGAACAAGATAGCGGTCGGCTAGCTCTTTCGACCGCAGCGACGGCCGGACAACCGGCACTTTTGACAATCAAGCGCGCTCCCGGGAGCGCATCGGGATGGAACGCATGATCTCCAGGCGGGATTTCCTGCAAGCGACGGCTGCTGCCTCCGCGATCGTTACGGCTTCGGGGCTTGGACCGTTGGGGCGGGTCGCTGCGCAACAGAAGCTGACCCAGGCCGATATTCTCAGGTTCGATCCGGTCGGAACGGTCACGCTTCTCCACGTGACGGATATCCACGCCCAGCTCGTTCCGCTCTACTTCCGCGAGCCCACGATCAATCTCGGAGTCGGCGACGTCAAGGCGCAGCCGCCGCATCTGACTGACCAGGCATTCCGGAGCTACTACAAGATCGCCAACGGTTCGGCGGGCGCTTACGCGCTGACGGCCGACGACTTCGCGTCGTTGGCGAGGACCTATGGCCGAATGGGCGGGCTCGACCGTATCGCGACGCTGGTCGCGGCTGTCCGTGCGGAGCGCGGCGCCGACAAGGTGCTGCTTCTCGACGGCGGCGACACCTGGCAGGGCTCCTGGAGCGCGTTGCAAACGAAGGGCCAGGACATGGTCGACGTCATGTCCGCGCTCGGGACCGACGCGATGACGGCGCATTGGGAGTTCACCCTCGGCGCGGAGCGGGTCAAGGAAATCGCCGACAAGGCTTCGTTCGCATTCCTCGCCCAGAACGTCCGCGACAGCGAGTGGCAGGAGCCGGTCTTCGAGGCGCGCAAGATGTTCGAGCGGGGCGGCGCGAAGATCGCCGTGATCGGTCAGGCGCTGCCGCGAACCGCCGTCGCCAATCCGCGATGGATGTTCCCGAAATGGGAGTTCGGGATTCGTGAGGACGACATGCAGAAGCAGGTCGACCAGTCCCGCGCGGAAGGGGCGGATGTGGTCGTGCTGCTGTCGCACAACGGATTCGACGTCGACCGCAAGCTTGCGAGCCGGGTGAAGGGCATCGACGTCATCCTGACGTCCCATACGCACGATGCGCTGCCCGAACTCGTGAAGGTCGGCAACACCGTTCTCGTCGCCTCCGGATCGCATGGCAAGTTCGTTTCGCGGCTCGACCTCGCCGTGAAGGACAAGCGCGTGACGGACATCCGTTTCAAGCTGATGCCCGTGTTCTCGGACGCCATCGCGCCCGATCCGGCCATGAAAGCAATGGTGGAGAAGATTCGGGCGCCATATGCCGCCGAACTCGGCGCCGTCATCGGGCGAACGGATTCCCTGCTGTTCCGGCGCGGCAATTTCAACGGCACGTTCGACGACCTGATTTGCGAGGCAATGCTGACGCAGCGCGACGCCGAGATCTCGCTGTCGCCGGGTTTTCGCTGGGGCGGTACGCTGCTTCCCGGCGATGCGATCACCTGGGAAGCCATCACCAATGCGACGGCGATGACCTATCCGGCGTGCTACCGCCAGCAAATGACCGGCGAGCAGCTGAAGCTCATCCTCGAGGACGTCGCCGACAACATCTTCCATCCCGATCCCTATTTCCAGGGCGGCGGCGACATGGTCCGCGTTGGCGGCATGGGCTACGCCATCGACGTCGCGAAGCCTGCCGGCGATCGAATCTCGAATCTCACCCATCTGAAGACGGGCCAGCCGATCGACGCGAAGAAGTCGTATGTCGTTGCGGGCTGGGCGAGCATCAACGAAGCCACGCAGGGGCCGCCGATCTGGGATGTCTTGCGCAGCCATGTCAGCGCGCAAAAGACGATCCAGCTCAAGCAGAATACGGCGGTCCGGGTATCCGGAACTTGACGGTCGAGAGAGCAGGGAAAGAAGACGCACATGAGCGATGAAGGACAACTTCGTTCGGTGAACCGGCGTCAATTGATCAGGGCTGCGGGAATGGCGGCTGGCGGTTTGGCGCTGGGGGCATCTGCCGGTCGCGCGGCGTCGCCGGAGAAGCCGGATCCGTTGATCACCGAGATTCAGGACACCGCACGGTATTTGGGCGATGGAGTGGCTACCAGGCCTTACGGCAACCCGTCGAAGTTCGAGAAGCATGTCATCCGCCGCGATGTGGAATGGCTGACCGCGTCAAGGGAATCGTCGGTCAGCTTCACGCCGCTGCACGAGCTCGATGGAACGATCACTCCCAGCGGGGTCTGCTTCGAGCGCCATCATGGCGGCATCGCCGAAATCGACCCCGGCAAGCACCGTCTCATGATCAACGGGCTCGTCGACAAGCCGATGGTCTTCACGCTCGCGGACCTCAAGCGCTTCCCGGGCCGGGTCAATCGCACCTACTTCCTCGAATGCGCGGCGAACTCCGGCATGGAATGGCGCGGCGCACAGTTGAACGGCTGCCAGTTCACGCACGGCATGGTCCACAACGTCGTCTACACCGGCATCCCGCTCAAGACGGTTCTCGACCAGGCCGGATTGAAGAACAACGCCAAGTGGCTGCTCGTCGAGGGTGCGGACGCCGCGGCGATGACGCGATCGATCCCGATCGAAAAGGCGCTGGGCGACTGCCTGCTCGTCTGGGGCATGAACGGCGAGGCCCTGCGGCCGGAGCAGGGATATCCGCTGCGCATCGTCGTTCCCGGATGGGAAGGCAACATGTGGGTCAAGTGGCTGCGTCGCATCGAGGTCGGCGATCAGCCCTGGCAGCACCGTGAAGAAACCTCCAAATACACGGACCTGCTTTCCGACGGGCGCGCGCGCCGCTTCACCTTCATCATGGACGCCAAGTCCGTGGTCACCAATCCGAGCCCGCAGGCGCCGTTGCGGTTCAAGGGACCGAACACGCTTTCCGGACTGGCGTGGAGCGGGCGGGGCGCGATCAGGCGCGTCGACGTCTCGCTGGACGGCGGACGCAACTGGCGGTCGGCGCGGATCGACGGCGCGTCGACGCCGCTGTCGCTGACGCGCTTCTACGTGGATTTCGACTGGGGCGGACAAGAGCTTCTCGTGCAGTCGCGCGCAATCGATGACACGGGCTACGTGCAGCCGACGAAATCGGAACTGAGACAGGTTCGCGGCACCAACTCGATCTATCACAACAACGGCATCCAGACCTGGCTGGTCAAGGAAAATGGCGAAACCGAAAATGTCGAAGTATCCTAGGATCGCTGCGGCACTTGCCGGATTGTTTCTCGTCACGTTTCCGGCCGAGGCCGGAAAGCTGAACCTCGGGCGTGAAGCGCATCCCGACGAGGTCGCGGCCTGGGACAGCGATGTTCGCCCCGATGGCCAGGGGCTTCCCGCGGGCAAGGGCAGCGTGAAGGAGGGCGAGCCGCTCTACCTCGAACGCTGTGCGTCCTGTCACGGCGAATTCGGCGAGGGTGCCGGCCGCTGGCCGGTTCTGGCAGGCGGCGCCGGAAGCCTCAGGAAGGAAAGCCCGGAAAAGACCGTCGGGTCGTTCTGGCCCTATGCGTCGACGGCGTTCGACTACATTCAGCGCGCGATGCCGTATGGCAATGCCCGCTCGCTCGAGCCGAATGAAGTATATGCTATCGTCGCCTACCTGATGTTCATGAACGACGTCGTCAAGGAGGATTTCACGCTGTCGAGGGAGAACTTGGCGAGCGTGAAGCTGCCGAACGCCGGCGGGTTCTACGACGATGACCGCGAGAAGGTCGAAAAGCAGTTCTGGAATCCGAAGCCGTGCATGACGAACTGCAAGGCGGAGGTTAAGATCACCGGGCGTGCCTCGGTTCTCGATGTCACGCCGGAGGACGGGAAGAAGGGCCCGAAGGTCGACTGATGATGGCTGGCGGAAGTGGACGGCTTGCCAGGGCCGGGTCGCTGGCGGCAACGCTGCTTGCGGCGCCCGGCTTCGCGCAGGCCGCTGCATCCGCCGAGATCAAGGGCGACAGGGAACTTGGAGAATACCTCTCGGCCCAGTGTACGACCTGTCATCAGATTTCCGGTCGAAGCGTCGGCGGCGTGCCCTCGATCGTAGCCTGGCCCGAGGACCAGTTCATCGCCGTGATTACCTCCTACAAGGAGGGACAACGCGACAACGAGACGATGCGAACGATCTCGCACAGCCTTTCGCTCGAAGAGATTGCTGCGCTTGCCGCCTACTTCGGCAGTATCAAGCCGGCCGGACAGGCGCAGAAATGACCGCCGGGGCCGCAACGTCGGGCCGCGAATGCGGCGCTTGCAGGCGGCGGACTCGGCAACGTGACTGTGAAGCGGCAGATTATCGTACTTAGCGGGGAGGAAACCATGTCTGGATTGACTCGAAGAAGCTTGCTTGGCGCCGGCGCAGCCGTAGTCGCGTCCGCAGTGACGGCGCCGGCCGTTATCGGCCAGGCGCGGCCGCGCGTTGTCGTCGTCGGGGGTGGGCCCGGCGGTGCAACGGTTGCCAAATACGTCGCCCGCGACAGCGCCGGTGCCGTCAGCGTCTCGCTGGTGGAGCCTTCGGCCAACTTCGTGACCTGTTTCCATTCGAATCTGTATCTGGGCGGATACAAGACGTTCGAGCAGATTACCCATAGCTACGAAGCCCTGACCAGGAAATACGGCGTCAACCACATCCGGCAGACCGCCGCATTCATCGACCGCGACGAGAAGCGCGTCCGGACCACCGACAACACCATCCTGTCGTACGACAAGCTCGTGGTCGCTCCGGGCATCGACCTGAAATACGATTCCGTACCCGGCTGGGGTCAGGAGCACGAGCAGGTGATGCCCCACGCGTGGAAGGCGGGTCCGCAGACGCAACTGCTGAAGAAACGCCTCGACGAGGTCAAGAACGGCGGCGTCATCGTCATGATCGCGCCGCCAAATCCCTATCGCTGTCCGCCGGGACCTTACGAGCGCGCATCGATGATGGCGCATGTGCTCAAGGCCACCGGCCGGACGAACTGCAAGATCTTCATCGTCGATCCCAAGGAAACCTACTCCAAGCAGGGTCTTTTCCAGGACGGCTGGGAGACGTTCTACAAGGGCATGGTCGAGTGGCTGGGGCCCAAGGTCCACGACGGATTGAAGTCCGTCGACCCGAAGACCGGCACCGTGGTGACGGGCTTCGAGACCTACAAGGACTGCGCGCTGGTCAACGTCATTCCCGCGCAAATGGCCGGCAAGATCGCGCGCGATGCCGGTCTGGCCGACGCTTCGGGGTTCTGTCCGATCGATCCGGCGACGATGAAATCCGCCAAGGACCCGAACCTCTTCATCGTCGGCGACGCCTGCATCCCGGGCGACATGCCGAAGTCGGCGTTCTCCGCGAACAGCCAGGCCAAGGTTGCCGCGATGATCATCCGCAACGAGCTGACGGGAAGCCGTGCCTTCCCGCCGCGCTACAACAACACCTGCTGGAGCCTGATCGAGACCGATAATGCGGTCAAGGTCGGCGGCCGCTACGAGCCGAAGGATGGCAAGATCAGTGCGGCCGAAACCTTCGTCTCGAAGACCGGAGAGACGGCGGAGCTGCGCAAGCAGACCCAGGAAGAAAACATCGGCTGGTATTCGGGAATCACGACCGACATTTTCGGATAGCCGGTTCGCGGCAGGGAAAGGCTCGTTCCTTGATCTGGCTCATCGTGTGAGGCCGCCAGCCCGGTAGACTGGCGCCGCCTCAAGGAGCCTATGCGGCCGTGCTGACGTCTGTTGTCGACCTCGTGGGTGAAGACCTGCTGTCGTGGCTGGGCGGGCTCGCGGTCGGCAGCCTGTTCGGATTCTTCGCGCAGCGCAGCCGTTTCTGCCTGCGGGCCGCCGCGATCGAGTTTTCCCGGGGCGTATCCGGACAACGCCTGGCGGTTTGGCTGCTGACCTTTGCCGCCGCCCTGACGGGCACACAGCTGTTCGTCGCTCTCGGCTGGCTCGATGTTTCCAATGCGCGTCAGCTCGCGCAGCAGGGCAGCATTTCCGGCGCCCTGATCGGCGGCGTGATGTTCGGTTGCGGCATGGTGCTGGCGCGCGGCTGCGCCAGCCGGCTGCTGGTGCTTTCGGCTAACGGCAATCTGCGGGCATTGTTGTCGGGACTCGTATTCGCCGTCACAGCCCAGGCCGCCTGGCGCGGCCTGTTGTCGCCGGCGCGGGAGTGGCTGACCGGGTTGTGGCTGGTCGATGGCGGGCCGTCGCGCGACATCATGAGCCTGCTGGGCGGCGCGACGCCGGAGAAGCTCGCCTTCAGCGCGGTCTGGCTGCTGGCCGGGTTCGCCTTCGCCTTTCACAGCCGTCTGCCGCCGCGGCTCTTGTGGTCCGCGCTTTTGACCGGCGTGGCCGTCGTCGCAGGCTGGGTCTTCACCTATCAACTTGCCGAGGCATCGTTTTCGCCCGTCACGCTGAAGAGCCTCACCTTCAGCGGCCCGTCCGCCGACGTGCTGATGCTGGTGTTGAACAGCCCCCATGTCCGCCTCGACTTCGATCTGGGCATAGTGCCCGGCGTATTCCTCGGCTCTCTCGTCGCCGCCGCATGGGCGCGCGAGCTGCGCCTGGAGGGGTTCTCCGATGGGCTCGGCATGCGTCGCTATCTCATCGGCGCCGTGCTGATGGGATTCGGCGCCATGCTGGCGGGCGGATGCGCCGTCGGTGCGGGCATTACGGGCGCTTCGGTGTTTGCGCTCACGGCCTGGATTGTCCTCGTCGGCATGTGGCTCGGGGCCGGCCTGACGGATCTGATCGTCGATCGCGGCCTTCCACGGCGGGCATCGGCATCGCCGGCGGTTGGCGACCGCGGCAACGCCTGAACCTCGATCTCGACGAAGTAGATCTCGTATTCGCGCGGGCGGGCGCCTAACCGTTAGCCGACAGGCAATTCACCCACAGCACGACGGCCCTGGCGTCGCGTGCCGGATTGGAGAAGCGGTGCGGCCGCCGGCTGGCGAAGCGGAAGCTGTCTCCGGTCTTCAGCGTCCATGTCTCGGTATCGACGGTGAGTCTCATCTCGCCTTCGAGCACGAGGCCTGCTTCCTCGCCGTCATGGGTATAGAGCTCGTCGCCGGTGCTGCCGCCTGGCTCCAGCTGGACCATGAACAGATTGAGCCGGCCGTCCGTTCCGGCCGGACTGAGCAATTGCTTGGAAATCCCGGTGCGCCACAGCTTCAGCTCGGCGCGTTCCGGCGCACGCGTCACCACGCCTCCGGCAGCGGCACCATCGCCGGCCTTGGCGCCGAACAGCCCGGCGATGCCGACGCCGAGCACGTCGGCGAGCGTTGCCAGCACGCGCAGCGACGGCGAGGATAGCCCGCGCTCGATCTGGCTGAGGAAGCCCACGGAAAGCCTGGTCCGGGCGGCGATGGTCTCCAGCGACAGCTTGCGGTCGTGCCGCAGCTCGCGGATCCGCTGGCCCACGGCGATGTCCATCGCGGGCTCGGCGGCCTTCTGCGACGCCCTTGCCCGCGCCTTTTCGCGTGGCTTTGCCTGCGCCCTCAGCGAGGGCTTTCTGATCCGCCTGCGGCCGGTCACGTCACCCTTCCGTCTTTCACGTACATGAAAATCGCTTGCAATGTTCCGGCAGATGTGACCACAATTTCATATCCGTGAAAATAGGTCAGGTCGGCTGCTCAGCCATTTTTCGTCACGAAGCGGCGGGGCGGCCGGGCCGGAGGCCTGAAGCCAGGAGGTGTTGCGATGCTGCTCACACGTCTCGTCCAGGCCGCGATCGCGGCGCTTGCCCTCGTCGCCTCGCCGGTGTCGGCGCAACAGGTGCTGAAAGTGGGCTCGACCCCGACCGGGGTGCCCTTCACCTTCCTCGACACCAAGACCAACAGCATCCAGGGCATCATGGTCGATCTGATCACCGAGATCGGCAAGGACGCCGGCTTTGCCGTGCAGATCGAGCCGATGCAGTTCTCGACCCTGATCGCCGCGCTGACTTCCAACAAGATCGACATCATCTCGGCGGCCATGTTCATTACCCCGGCGCGCAAGGAGGTGATCGATTTCTCCGAGCCGTTCTACGCCTATGGAGAAGGCCTGCTGGTGCCGAAGAGCGACAGCAAGAACTACACGAGCCAGCAGGACCTCAAGGGCGAGGTGGTCGGCGCCCAGGTCGGCACCGCCTTTGTCGACGCGCTGAAGAAGACCGGCCTGTTCTCCGAGGTGAAGGCCTACGACACCATTCCCGACATCCTGCGCGACGTGAATACGGGGCGGCTGAAGGCCGGCTTCGCCGACTATCCGATCCTTGCCTACAACCTGAAGCAGGGCGGCTTTCCCGAGGCGCGCATCGTCGAGAGCTATAAGCCATCGACCGTCGGCGCGGTCGGTATCGGCGTGCGCAAGGGCGATGCCGAGCTCCTGAAGAAGATCAACGCCTCTCTCGCCAAGCTGAAGGCCAACGGCACCACCACGAAGATCCTCGATAAGTGGGGCCTGAAGGCGCAAGGGACCTGAAACGGCTCCTGACGGAAAAGACGTCCGATGGAAAAGTTCTGGCGTGACGCGGTCGAGTTCCTGCCGATCCTGATGAACGGCGTGGCGCTGACGATCGTCGTCACGCTGGGCTCGCTGATCCTCTCGACAGTGCTGGGCCTGGTCTGGGCCTTGATGCGGGTGTCCGGCGTCGCAGTGCTCTCAAAGCTGTCCGCAGGGCTCATCAACGTCATACGCGGCATCCCGATCATCGTGCTGCTGTTCTACCTCTATTTCGTCATGCCCGATCTCGGCATCACGCTGACGGCGCTGCAGGCGGCGATCCTCGGGCTCGGCATCGCCTATTCGGCCTACCAGGCGGAAAATTTCCGCGCCGGCATCGAGGCGATCGACAAGGGCCAGATCGAGGCGGCGCAGGCGATCGGGATGGGCTGGTGGCTGACCATGCGCCGCGTGGTGCTGCCGCAGGCGGTGCGCATCGTGCTGCCGCCCTACGGCAACATCATGATCATGCTGCTGAAGGACTCCTCGCAAGCTTCCACCATCACGGTTGCCGAGCTCGCGCTGCAGGGCAAGCTGATCGCCTCCTCCACCTTCAAGAACATGAGCGTGTTCACGCTGGTGGCGCTGATGTATCTGACCATGAGCATCCCGCTGATCCTGCTGGTGCGTCACTTCGAGAAGCGGGCGGGCAAGCGATGATCGAGCTCGCCGATGTCCACAAGAGCTTTGGCAGCAACGAGGTGCTCAAGGGCATCAGCGCTTCCGTGCAAAAGGGCGAGGTGGTCTGCATCATCGGTCCCTCGGGCTCCGGCAAGTCCACCATCCTGCGCTGCATCAACGGGCTGGAGAGCTACGATTCCGGCGACATCCTGGTCGAGGGCGTGAAGGTCGATCGCAGCACGGCATCGATCGTATCGATCCGTACCCAGGTCTCCATGGTGTTCCAGCGCTTCAATTTGTTTCCGCATCGCACGGCGCTGGAGAACGTCATCGAAGGCCCGGTGTTCGTGAAGAAGGAGCCGCGCGCTGCCGCGCTCGATCGCGGTCGCGCGCTGCTCGGGCAGGTGGGCCTTGCGGAGAAGGCCGACGCCTATCCGCCGCAGCTCTCCGGCGGGCAGCAACAGCGCGTCGCGATTGCGCGGGCGCTCGCCATGCAGCCGAAGGCGATCCTGTTCGACGAGCCGACATCGGCGCTCGATCCCGAGCTGGTCGGCGACGTCCTTTCGGTGATGCGCAAGCTCGCCGATGACGGCATGACCATGGTCGTCGTCACCCATGAGATGGCATTCGCCAAGGACGTCGCCGATCGCGTGCTGTTCATCGACGGCGGGGTGATTGTCGAACAGGGGCCGGCGAAATCCGTGCTCAACCAGCCGCAGCATCCGCGCACGCAGGATTTCTTGCATCGCGTGCTGCATCCGCTCGAGTGACAATGATGAGTGCCCCCGAACGCCTGCCGCCCTCGCTCTATGCCGACACCGCCGTTGCACCGCTGCCGACGCCCGCGCTCGAGGCGGACAGCAACGTCAAGGTCGCGATCGTCGGCGGCGGCTTTACCGGCCTGTCGACCGCGCTGCACCTGGCCGAGCAGGGCGTTCAGGCCCTGGTGCTGGAAGCGCGCGAGCCGGGCTGGGGCGCCTCCGGCAACAATGGCGGCCAGGTCAATCCCGGCCTCAAGCACGATCCCGACAAGATCGAGGCCGACTTCGGCCCCGACCTCGGCCGGCGCATGATCGCGTTCGCCTACGGCACCACCAATTTCACCTTCGATCTGATCCGCCGCTACCAGATCGCCTGCGAGGCGCGGCAGAACGGCACGCTGCGCGCCGCCTACAATGAAGCAGGTGTCTCGGGTATCCATGCAACCGCGGCGCAATGCATCGCCCGCGGCATGCCGGTGACGCTGCTCGACCAGGCGAAAGTGCGCGAGATGACCGGAACCGGCCGTTATCTCGGCGCGATGCTGGACGCTCGCGGTGGCGACCTGCATCCGTTGAGCTACGCGCGGGGCCTGGCGCGGGCCGCGATCTCCGCCGGCGCCGCCGTGCACGGCCAGACGCCGGCATTGTCGCTCCGCCGCGAAGGCGGACGCTGGCGCATCGAGACGCCGCGTGCGGTCGTGCAGGCGGAAAAGGTGCTGCTCGCCACCAACGGATTTACCGACGACCTCTGGCCCGGCCTGCGCCGCACCATCGTGCCGGTGTTCTCGTCCATTGCCGCCACCGCGCCGCTGCCCGACGCGGTCGTGCGTGAGATCATGCCGACGCGCTCCGTGCTCTACGAGAGCGGCCACATCACCGTCTACTACCGCATCGACCAGCACAATCGCCTCTTGATGGGCGGGCGCGGCCCGATGCGCTGGATCAAGGACGCTTCCGACATCGCCTATCTCACCCGCTATGCCGAGCGGCTGTGGCCGCAGCTGAAGGGCGTCGCCTGGACGCACGGCTGGAACAGCCGGCTTGCCATCACGCCGGATCACTATCCGCATGTGCACGAGCCCGCGGAGGGCCTGCTCGTCTCGCTCGGCTGCAACGGCCGCGGCGTGGCGCTCTCGACCGCGATGGGCGCACAGCTCGCCCGTCGCCTGAACGGTGGCAAGAGCGCGGAGATCGACATGCCGGTTACCGGGATCAAGCCGATGGCGATGCACGCCTTCTGGCCGCTCGCGGTCAGCGGCGCGGTGCTCGCCGGCCGCGTTCGCGACCGGCTGGGGATCTAAGACTTAGCAAACGCGGATTGCGTCGGTCGCGGTTCCTCCGCATCGCGGTCACGCGCGCCGGCCGAAGCACAGGATCGCGCCAACCGGAAGGACGAAGCCGAGCACGGCCGCCGTGATCAGCAGCGGCCCGAGCTCGGAATAGTCGCCGCGCTGGACGATGAAAATCTGATTGAGATATTTGGTCTGCAGCTGGCCCGCGACGAGCGCCAGGTTCATCAGGGAGGCCATCAAGGCGAACCACGTCGCGCGGTGGCCTTCCGGCGCGTAGTATGCGATCAGCGTGAGCAGGGGGATCATGCTGAGCTGCGCGAACGGAGAGGCGGCCGCCGCGTCGATCACGGCAATCGTGCGCGCGCCGAACCCGAACGTCTGCTCCGTCCAGTGGTGGAGCCCGAAGAACAGGCCGATATTGGGCAGCGACAGGATTGCGCCGGCAACGGCAAGCCAGAACAGCACGCGGGTCACGGAATACTCCGTCAACTGCTTGCTGAAGGCCCACATCGCGACGATGGCGATGATTGCGGCAGTCTGGCGCAGGCTGCCGTAGAACGCCTCGTCGAACTTGAGCGCGTCGAGCGTCCACCAGAAATAGCCGTCTCCGACCGACGGCGTGGCGCGGAATGCGAAGATGATGATGCTGGCGAACAGAATGGCGCGCCGGGTTCTCGCGTCGAGCTCGCGCGTCACGAAGAACAGCATCGGGCAAATCACCAGCATCGAAAGGACGAAGACCAGCTCTTGCGCAAACGGCACGCTGCCGAGAGCAACGGCAAGGACGATGAGGCCGAAGCCGATGCCGCCGCCGAGGATGCGCCAGTCGATCGGCCGCCGCTCGCCGCTTTCGGCTTCGATCAACAGCACGCCGAGGGCCGAGAGCGCCGGAATGACGAGACCGAACAGGAAAACCGTTTCCCGGGCGAAGAACCGGGCGAGCCATCCGGAAAGTCCCGCCACCGCGAGGATCCCAATGCCGAGCGCGAGCCGGCCGAGAACCTGGACCATGCCCAGCTCGGCGCGGATATCGTCCTGCGGGCGTGCATTCCCCGCCGTGTCCACGCGGGATACGACCTCGGTCGACATCGCATCCGCCACGACGTCCTGAATGACGGTCCCGACCACGATCAGCATGGCACCGAGAATGTAGAGGTGATCGGTCCGGCCGAACGCGATCCATCCGCCGGCCGCGCCGGCCAACGTCAGCATGCCGCAGGCGGTGAAGGTGGCGCCGATCAGGATGTAGGACCGCCGCTGCGAACCGAAGAGCGGAAGGCTGTCGACGAGCTGACCGAACACCATTTTCACGGTCCAGGGCAGGCTGAGCCAGACGCCTATGCCGGCGAGCTCCGCCGGGGTGAGCGTCAGACTCTCCTTGATCCACATGTCGCGGCTGACGTCGATGATGCCGAGCGCGCCGTAGGCAAAATAGACCATCAGCAGCGGCAGGTAGGTCCGTCGGAAGCCAAGGACAGGCCGCATCAGGCTGGGGAGCCATGCCGTGGCCATCCCGATGATGGCTTCCTGCAGCTTCCCGCGCGTCTGTGGTCCGCCCTCGAGTTGGTTCATCAAGATGAGGTCCCCGACGCGAATCAAATGCGTCCGCGAACGAGAATGTCGTGGAAAGACCTGCCTCGCCACCTGCCGTCGGGCTGCTTCAGGCACCGCTCGCGACGGCGAGCCGCCATTTGCCGTTCCGTCGCCGAACTATGCCATACTTTGCCGGATATCTTCCGAGCGGCAGCCCGGCCGCAGCGGACGAGGAGCATTGAATGTCGGTCCAGTCCGCGGCAACGCCGGAGGCGCCGCAGCGCCTGGTTCGCGCGCTCACGCTTACGCACGCGGTGCTCTACGGGCTCGGTGTAACCATCGGCGCCGGCATCTACGTTCTCGTCGGTCTTGCCGCCGGGCGCAGCGGCATGCACGCGCCCCTTGCCTTCATCGCAGCCGCAATCGTGATGGGCCTCAGTGCGGCTTCGTTCGCCGAGCTGGGAACGCGCATGCCGGTCAGCGCCAGCGAGGCGGCCTACGTGCATGCGGCGTTCCCGCTCGATTGGCTCAGTCTCGGCGTCGGGCTTCTCGTGGTTGCGACGGCAATGGTCTCGGCCGCGACGATCAGCGTCGGCAGCGCCGGCTATGTCGCGGTGTTTCTGCCCATCCCCGCGCCGTGGATAATTACCGGAACGGTCCTTGCGATGGGCGCCGTGGCGTGCCTCGCCACGGTTCAGTCGGTCACCTTCGCCGGCGTCATGACCCTCGTTGAAGTCGGCGGCCTCGTCCTCATCATCGTTGCCGGACTCGGCCAAGGCTCCGACGTCGTCACCCGCCTTCCAGAGATGTGGCCTTCCGCCGGCGACACGGCCGCCTGGATCGGAATCGGGGGGACGGCGCTCACGGCCGTATTCGCCTTCATCGGCTTCGAGCATCTTGTCAACGTCGCGGAGGAGATGAAGGAGCCGAACCGCACGCTGCCGCGCGCATTGTTCCTGACGCTGGGCATGACCGCGCTTCTTTACGGGCTGGTTGTCTGGATCGCGGTTACGGCCGTGCCTCCGCAGGAGCTCGCCCGCTCGCCGGCTCCCCTTGCGCTGGTCTTCGAACGGCTCACCGGCTTGCCGCTGATCACCGTGAGCGCGATCGCCATCGTTGCGACGCTCAACGGTGTCATCGTGCACATGATCATGATTGCGCGGGTGATCTATGGCCTGGCCGATCGCGGCAGCCTGCCGAAGGCCCTCACGCGGCTCAACCCGATGACGCGCACGCCGCTGCTGGCAACCGCGATCGCGGTCGGCGCGATTCTCGTGCTTGCGTTGGCCGTTCCGCTCGCCGGCGTCGCCGATCTGACGGCGGGCCTCACGCTTACGATTTTCGCGATCGTGAACCTCGCGCTGATGCGGATCAAGAGCAGGAACGAAGCCGCGGCGCCGGGAACGTTCGTTTGTCCGCGCTGGGTGCCGTTTGCGGCCCTTGTTTCCTGCATCCTTCTCCTGCTGGTCGACCTGCTCGCCTGATCATCGCCGGCCGATGGTTCGGCGCCGATCCTCATCGTCGGCGATGTTCGCGCGGAACCGCCCGTTCATTGGCGCCGCAATCGCCCGTAGATTCCCGGGTAATTGCAATCGCCGCCCTAACCTCAACTTAAGGTTCCGGTGCTTCAATATTCCGTCGTAATTGCCCACGTCCCGATTGACCGCTGCCGCGCCAAGGTCGCGGCAATTTTATTGAGACCCATTCGCATCATGCCCGGTTCCGCTGGCAACAGTGAACACCTCTCGCAGTATCTGCAGCAGCTGACGCCGCAGGTGCGCGCTCGGCTGCTCGCCGAGCTGGAACGGCTGCATCTTCTTGGCGAGGACATTCCACATTCGGAGGCGCTGATTGCCGCGCTGCGCGCCGAGTTCCGCAACACCGGGCAGAGCCATTACCGGGTTGGAAATCCGTCGCGCCACTTCTTCGAGCCGCTGGAACCCGTTCTGGTGGACGGCGCGCCGGAGCGCGCCAACGCCGGGCAGATTGCACGCGGATCGCTGGGGCCGATCTGGAGCCTGGTGACCGAGAGGCTTCTGCCCAGCATGGCAGACGGCTACGTCGCCAGCGCCAAGAAGGCCATCTCCGCCAATAATCAGGTCGAGGCGCGGCGCCTGGCGGACGGATTCCAGAACAAGGTCGTGACCTATCTGGACGGCGTTTTGTCGACCGAGGCGGGCGTTGCCACCGTGCGATCCGGGCTCGACTTCTACACCAGCTCGCACGCCACCTTCGATGGCCTCAGGAAGATGATGTGCGTGATGCACGGCCGCCAGCAGCTCGCCGAGTTCGCCCGCGCGCTGCCGGCGAAGATCGAGGAACTGGACGGCGACCGCTTCGCCAGGATGCTCGATCTGCTCAATGGGATTCGCGCCAGGCGCGCCGAGCTGGTGCCGTTCGCGCTGGTCGCCGCCGCCAGGCGCCTCGACGTGCCCTGGCAACTGATTCGCCTTGCAACGAAGCCCGCCGGGAGCAGGGCCGTCGCCAGGATCGCGGCCTCGCCCTTTGCGGTTGTCGTGTCGATGGTGCTCGATCAGATCGACGCAAGACGCCTGCTGCTGATCGAGGCGCTCAAGCACAATCGATTGTCCAAGGCGAAAGAGCTGCTCACCGAGATACGCGCGATCGACGAGACGATGAAGGAGTATATCGATCTCGACGGCTCCGAATGGGGCAAACGCCTCGACCGGCTGATAGAGGAGGTCGATGTCTCGCTCGAGGCCGAGATCGCCAGCATTCCCAGCGACCACCTGCATCTCGTGCATAAGCTCGAGGCGTTCCGGCCGCGCAGGTCTTCCGGTGGCCGCCTCGGCCGGCTGGTCAGAAGCGTGTTCACGGCCTTGCGGCCTCCGGCGGCCGTCTAGACCCGGCCGGGGCGCGGGCCGCGCCGGGCGCAGCGTGCCGCTGCGGCGGGCCTTGCCGGACGTTGCTGCAGCATCAGCCGCATCGCCCCGGTCCAGGCGGCGATCAGGCGCTCGCGCCGCGCCGGCGAGCTTCGCAGGTTTTCCGAGATCGCCAGCCCGCGCACGAAGTGCTGCGTCAGTGCGACCGCGTCGGCATAGGCCTCCGAGCCGGCCCAGTTTTCGAACAGTTCGGCGGAGACGCGGTCGATCTCGCGCTTGGCGGCGCGTTCGGCCGCGAGCAGCGCCTGCTTCAGCGGCCGGTCGGTCCGCGCCACCGCCCAGAGCTCCAGCTCCGCCAGATAGGCGGGCTGCCGGCCGGCGAAGGCCAGGGCGTTCACCGCGGTCCGCAGCGGATCGTGCGACGCACTCGCCGCGGCGCGCGATGACGCCACCGCCTGCTCGTTCTGCTTGACGAGTTCGGCGACGCTGGCGGCCAGAAGGTCGGCATGGGTCGGAAAGTGATGCAGCAGCGCGCCGCGGCTGGCGCCGGCGCGGCGCTGCACCGCGAGCGTGGTGGTGGCCGCGACGCCGAGCTCGATCAGGCAGCCAACCGCCGCATCCAGCAGCCTTTGCCGCATGGCGGCGCCGTCCCGATCGGCCCTCGCCGCGCCGGCCTTTCGCCTCGGTGCCATGACTTTCTTCTCCAACAGTCAGCATTGACTGTAACGGCAATCCCGCTACAGTCAATACTGACTGTAGTGAAACGGGAGATCGCGAGATGCCGGACTTTTCGACCCTGAAGATATCGGCCGATCCGGCCGCACCGCGCGTGGCGCGCCTGCTGCTGAACCGACCGGAACGGCTGAACGCCATCAACGACGAGACGCCGCGCGAGATCCGCGCCGCCGTGGAGTGGGCCGAGCGCAACGACGACATTCACGTCATCGTCGTCGAGGGCGCCGGCAAGGGATTTTGCGGCGGCTACGATCTCGTCCGCTATGCGGAAGGAGCCGCGAAAAACAAGTACACCCAGGAAGGCTTTCCCTGGGACCCGATGGTCGACTATGCCGGCATGAAGCGGAACACCGAAGACTTCATGAGCCTGTGGCGCTGCTCGAAGCCGACCATCGCCAAGGTCCACGGCGCTGCGGTTGCCGGCGGCAGCGACATCGCGCTGTGCTGCGATCTCATCGTCATGGCCGACGATGCGCGCATCGGCTACATGCCGACGCGCGTGTGGGGCTGTCCGACGCCGGCGATGTGGACATTCAAGCTCGGGCCGGTGCGGGCCAAGCAGCTGATGTTCACCGGCGACATGATCGATGGCCGTACCGCGGCCGAATGGGGCCTCGCCAACCAGTCGGTGCCGGCGGCCGAGCTGGATGCCGCCACCATGAAGCTCGCAGGCCGGATTGCCGGCGTGCCGAAGAGTCACCTCGCCATGCACAAGATGGTCGTCAACCAGGTGATGCTGAACATGGGGCTCGAGCAGACGCAGCAGCTCGCGACGATCTTCGACGGCATCTCCCGCCACAATCCGGAAGGAATGTGGTTTCGTCGCTACGCCCAGAAGCACGGCTTCAAGGCGGCGATCGAGTGGCGCGATTCCGGGCGGCCGATTCCGGAAGGAGACGAGGCGCGGGCGGAAATCCAGCGGCTCGGGGAGGGCGGCTAGTCCAAGCCGCGGCGTTCCCTCCGAGCCTGTTTGGCTTTCCCGGCCTTCATCCCGGGAGCCTTGCGCCCGGAGTCCCTGCCGCCGTCCTTTTTCTTCGCGGTCTTCGCCGCCGCCGCCTTCGCGGCGGCTTCCTCGGCCGCATGGCGAATTGCCCTGGCATAGGCATCGGCGGCGATTTCCGCCGAGTTCTGCAGCCGCCTGGCCGCTGCCGTCCCGAGCTCCAGCGTGCTGCGGGCGACGACGCGCAGCTGGTCCCGCTGCGCGCCGTCCTTGGCCTTGGCGGCGCGTGCCATGATCCGGTCGCGCCGCTTCTTCACGGCGGCCATCAGGCTCCTGTTCTGCGCCTTGGCAATTTGCCGGATGACGGCGTCGAGATCGGCTTCAGCCATGATTGATTCGCTCTCTTCGGGCTCGCGGAATGCAGCGAAGCGTTCACTTAGCCGATCGGCCGGACCACGGCAACTGCCTGTGCCGCTTGAGGAAAATCAGCGGACTCGGAAAACCACGGGAGTTTGACATTTCGCAAAGTCTCCGCCGGCGGATGGGCGATTAATGATTGGGCATGAGCCGCCAACGAAGCCGGCAGACGCCAGCGTAGCGCATCTCCGGGAAGTGCCAGCGGAGGCCGCATGCGTGTCGAGAAGTCCGTCAATTCGAACATCCCGCCACCGTACGGCAGTGCCGTGGCGACACGACGAGAACACACGTGCGGAGGAAACCGTTGAGGGCCATGACATGACCGCGCCGAATCCCGCCGATCTGCTCATCGCGTCGCGAATCCCCGTATTCTCGGGGCTGAAGCCGGGGGCGCTCGATGTGTTGATGGCGCAGGCAAGGGTCATCAATCTCAGGCCGGGCAGCATGCTGTTCCGGCAGGGCGAGCCGGCGAGCTCGTTCTTCATCATCGTCGAGGGCTGGATCAAGCTCTACCGCATTACGCCGGCCGGCGACGAGGCCGTGCTCAACGTCTTTGCCCAGGGCCAGAGCTTCGCCGAGGCGGTGACCTTCACCTCCGGCTCTTATCCCGCCATGGCGAGCGCGGTGACGCGCACCCGCCTGATCCTGATTCCCGCCGATCACATCGTCGACTGCATCCGCAAGATGCCGGAGATCGCGATCGCAATGATCGCCTCCACCTCGCAGCACCTGCACCTGATGATAAGCCGCGTCGAGCAGCTGACGGCGCAGAGCGGCATGCAGCGCGTCGCCGACTTCCTGATCTCGCTGACGCCCTGCGCCAAGGGACCGTGCACGATTGCGCTGCCTTACGACAAGTCGCTGATCGCGGGCCGGCTCGGACTGAAGCCGGAGTCGCTCTCGCGGGTGTTCGCCAAGCTGAGGACGATGGGCGTCGACGTGCGCGCCTCCGACGTCGTCGTGGACGATGTGGTGACGCTGCTCGATCTCGTCGCCGGCGATCGCGTCAAGCCGCGGGGTGCCTTCGCCTTCAATGGCAAGCTTTCGCCGAAACACGCGGTCCCGCTGGGACTGCCTGCCTGAGGCCCAAACAACAAGCTGGAGCGAGACGACAATTCGAGGAGAAATCATCTCGCTCTAGCGCAGATGCGACCGCAGCGTCGGCATGACGCTCGCCTGCCAGGCAGCCGCGCCGTGGCGTTGCGCCAGCACGTCGTTGCCGGAAACGACCAGCCACAGCGGCACGCCGTCGCTCCGCTTCAGGCGGCTGCGCCAGGCGCGGATGTCTTCCGGCCAGTGCTCGTCCTTGAGCACGTCGTGCAGACGCGGCGACTTCACCTCGCGATAGCCGATGCGGGCGAATTCGGCGGACTTGCGGAATTCCGCCCCCTCGCCGTTCTGCCAGGCGCGGCATGGCGCGCAGTCTTCCGCCCCGACATAGATCAGCAGCAGGTCGCTCGCCCGCGCCGGCGCCTTCGCGACCAGCGTCGCCGCCACGATGGCAGCGGCGGCTGCGGCAATTCCGAGGCAGAGCCAAACGCGCTGCGCATGCCGACGGGCACGGTCGAATGTCATCGCATCTTCCATGGCCAATTATTTCTGTTGCGGGGCGCGGCTTCCTTAACCGCGGTCAAGGATGCCAGCGACGGACCGGATAGATTTACCGCAGATTTTTAAAAGCCGGGAGACCGCCGATGCCGCCCACCGAAGTGAATGCACCGTCCAAAGGTGCCGTCGAACGCGTGCCCGTCATGCAGCAGATACTCGACAATCCGTTCCTGCTGCTGTTCCTCGGCGTGACGATACCCACCGTGCTCTACCTGATCTGGGGCGTGATGGAAGTCGCGTCGATCCCGCTCGCGAAATGAGTTCCGCCGGGCACATCAACGCAATCTGACAAAGGGGAATCGAAAATGGCAGCCACACCGCCTGAGAGACGCATCTGGTGGAACGAGCCTATCGAACGGGTCGAGTTGGTATGGATCGTGATCGCCTTCCTTTGGGGGCTGTTCATGTTCGCCTTCATGATTGCCTGGCATTTCATTGGCGAGCAGAACCTGAGCAAGGAAGCCTATCGCATCCAGCCTTCCGCCTATGAGGCGAAGGTCGACGACTTCGCCAAGAAGTTCCAGGTGCGCGAGGAGGCCGGCGTGCCCGTGGTGAGGCCGAAGCCCGGCAGCGATGTCTATATGCTCGGACGGTTGTGGCAATGGTGGCCGATCCTCGAATTGGAGAAGGGGCAAAGCTATCGCATCCACCTTTCGACTATCGACTGGATGCACGGCTTCTCGCTGCAGCCGACCAACGTCAACATTTCGGTCTATCCCGGAATTGAGCACATCATCTCGCTAACGCCGACTCAGAGCGGCGAGTTTGGCGTCATCTGCAACGAATTCTGCGGCATTGGCCATCATACCATGACCGGCAAGATCTACGTGACCGAACCTAAGAAGGCAGAGGCCGAACAGCGCCTGGCGGATGGGAGATAGACATGACCGCAGAAACCTTAGTCGGCGCCATTCCCGCCAAGGCCGAATTCCGCACCTGCCAGTATACCGGGCTCAAGGTCGACGTCGCCGCCCAGAAGCTGATCATCGCCAATGCGGTGGCGGCCGTCGTTTTCCTGGCGATCGGCGGCCTGATGGGCCTGCTGGTGGCCCTGACGCGCTGGCCGGCCGTGCACCTGCTGCCGGCCGACTGGTTCTATCTGATCCTGACCGGCCACGGCGCCAACGTGCTGCTGTTCTGGATCATCTTCTTCGAGATCGCCGTGCTCTACTTCGCCTCCGCCGTGCTGCTGAACTCGCGGCTGGCGGCGCCGAAACTCGGTTGGCTCGGCTTCATATTGATGATCGTCGGCGCGCTTGCCACCAACGTGGCGGTGTTACAGGGCGATTCGAGCGTGATGTTCACCTCCTATCCGCCGATGATGGCCAAGCCGCACTTCTATCTCGGCATCATCCTGTTCGCCGTCGGCGCGCTGATCGGCTGCGGGCTGTTCTTCGCGACGCTGGTGATCGCCAAGGAAGAGGGCACCTATGAAGGCTCGATCCCGCTGGTGACGTTCGGCGCGCTCACCGCCGCCATCATCGCCGTTTTCACCATTGCTTCGGGCGCCATCATCCTGATCCCGACCTGGCTGTGGTCGCTCGGTCTGATCTCCGACATCGATCCCCTGATGTACAAGGTGGTCTGGTGGGCGATGGGGCACTCCTCGCAACAGATCAACGTCTCGGCGCATGTCTCGCTCTGGTACCTCACCGCGGCGCTCCTGGTCGGCGCCAAGCCGCTGAGCGAGAAGGTCAGCCGCACAGCCTTCTTCATGTACATCCTGTTCCTGCAACTGGCTTCGGCCCACCATCTGCTCGCCGAGCCCGGCCTGGATGCGAGCTGGAAGATCGTCAACACCAGCTACATGATGTACCTGGCGGTGCTGGGCTCGATGGTTCACGGCCTCACCGTGCCGGGCGCGATCGAGGCGGCGCAACGGCGCAACGGTTTCAACCGCGGCATGTTCGAGTGGCTGCGCAAGGCGCCGTGGGGGCATCCTGCGTTCGCCGGAATGTTCCTGTCGCTGGTCTTCTTCGGCTTCATCGGCGGTATTTCCGGCGTGGTGCTGGGCACCGAGCAGCTCAACGTGCTCATGCACAACACCATCTACGTGCCCGGCCACTTCCATGGCACGGTCGTCGCCGGAACGACGCTGGCCTTCATGGGCGCGACCTATCTCGTGCTGCCGCTGATCTTCCAGCGCGAGATCGTGTTACCGAAGCTTGCCAAGATGCAGCCCTATCTGTTCGGAATCGGGGCTGCCGGCATCTCGCTGTTCATGATGGGCGCGGGGACGCTCGGCGTGTCGCGTCGGCACTGGGACATGACGTTCACTGACGCCAGCGTCGGGTTTGCCCACTCGGCAGGCGCGTTCCTTATGATGGGTCTGAACGGAATCTTCGCCGTCATCGCGGCAATCGGCGGCATAATGTTCGTGCTGGTCGTCGTCGGCACCGCGCTGTTCGGCAAGAGGATCACCAGCGGACACAAGCTGACCTTCCCGCTGTTTGCGGGCGGCGGCGCCGTCGCCTCGCACTACGGCAGCGAGAAGACGCCGAAGCTGCCGGGCACGGTCGTCCTCGTGACCATCTTCTTCGTCTGCTTCGTCCTCTACTACTTCATCAACTGGAAGTACCTCTCCGAACTCTGGCTGTTCCGTTGATCGACAACCTGCAACCGAATTGGAGAGAACCATGCGCGCTGTAGCCTCAATGACGATCTCGCTCCTGAAGCTCAGGATCGGCGTCGCGATTGCGGCCAGCGCGCTGGCCGGTGTGGCGGCGGCCAGCGGCCCGCATCTGGCCTGGTGGCAGATCGCCGGCCTGACGCTTGCCGTGCTCGGCGCTTCCGGCGCGGCAGGCGCCTTCAATCATTACTATGAGCGCGACGTCGACAAGCTGATGCGGCGGACCTGCAACCGCCCGTTCGCAAGTGGCGCGCTCAAGCCGAGCCCATGGTGGCTCGCCGCCTTTCTCGCACTGCTGGTGGCCTCGCTCGCTCTGGCCGTGGCGACGGCCGGGCATGTCGCGGCTGGTTACGTGTTCCTCGGCGCCTTCACCTACGGCATCGTCTACACGGTCTGGCTGAAGCGCCGCAGCACCTGGAACATCGTGGTCGGAGGGCTTGCCGGAAGCTTCGCCGTGCTGGCGGGCGCGGCTGCCGTCGATCCGTCGCCGCAGGTGGTGCCGACCGTGCTCGCGGTGGTGCTGTTCCTGTGGACCCCGCCGCATTTCTGGAGCCTTGCAGCGGCCAAGGGCGACGACTACGCGCGGGCGAACATCCCGATGCTGCCGGTGGTGGCGCCGGCCTATGCCTGGACGTCTGCAGTGCTCGTCCACGCCGTGGCGCTGGCCGCGATCTCGCTGGTGCCGGTCTGGTACGGGGCGGGCATGCTGTACGGGATTTGCGCTGCGGTCGGCGGCTCCTGGTTCGTCTGGAAGAGCGTCGTGCTCCACCGCGATCCGTCGAAGAAGAACGCGATGGGCAACTTCTTCGCTTCGCTGCTGCAGCTCGCGCTACTGGTCGCCGGTGCGCTGCTGTCGAGCGCGGCCGGATTGCTGTCATGAAACGACTTCGTGCGGCAACCGTGCTGCTAGCCCTGCTGGCGGCGCCGGCTACGGCCGCGCCGGCGCTCGATCCGGCTGCGGCGATCGCAAAATCGACGCAGGCGGTCGGGCGAACCGTCGGCGACCACGCCCTCACCGACAGCCACGGCACGCCGTTCTCGCTGGCCGATTACCGCGGCAAGCCGCTGATCATCAGCATCGTCTATTCGTCGTGCAGCTCGGTGTGCCCGCCGACGACGCAGCACACCATCGATGCGGTGACCGAGGCCGGGCGAATGTTCGGGCTCGACCGCTTTGCCGTGCTGACGATCGGCTTCGATGCGCGCAACGACACCGTGCCGCGGATGGCGCAGTTCGCTTCCCAGCAGGGCATCAAGCTGCCCAACTGGCGGGTGGCCAGCGGCGATGCCGCGACCATCGCCGCGCTGCTCAACGACATCGGCTTCAGCTACCGGGCGGTCGCCGGCGGCTTCGATCATCCGACCCAGACCACGATCCTCGACCGCGACGGCAAGGTCTATCGCCAGGTCTATGGCGAGGCCTTTCCGCTGCGCATGTTCATGGAGCCGATGAAGGACGTGGTCTACGGGACCTCCACGCCGTTCAGCTTCACCGGCATCGTCGACCGCATCAAGTTCATCTGCACGGCTTACGATCCGGGCGCAGGGCGCTATCGCATCGATTACGGCCTGGTGTTCGGCAGCGTGATCGCTGCCTTCTCGCTGCTGATCATGGGCGGCCTGGTTCTGCGGGAATGGCTGCGGGCGGGGCATGCGCCGACGGGCAAGGCCTAGCCCGGGTAGGGAGTCGACGTGAACGCCATCCGCAAAGTCCTCAGGGCCGGGTTTGAGCTGATCGAGCGGCCGTTCGACCGGCTGTTCAGCCCTGCACTCAACCCGCTGGCACAGCTCGGCGCGCTCGGATTCTTTTTCTTCTGGATCGTTGCCGTCAGCGGCATCTATCTCTTCATCTTCTTCGACACCGGCATCGAGCAGGCCTATCAGTCCGTCGAATACATCTCGCGCGATCAGTGGTTTCATGCCGGCGTGATGCGCAGCTTTCACCGCTATGCCTCCGACCTGATGGTGGTGATGGTCGTGGTGCATATGCTGCGCGAGTTCTCGCTCGATCATTACCGCGGGGTGCGCTGGTTTTCCTGGTTTACGGGACTGCCGATCATCTGGCTGCTCTATGCCTCGGGGATCACGGGCTACTGGCTGGTCTGGGACAAGCTCGCCCAGTTCGTGGCGCTGGTATCGTCGGAGCTTCTCGACTGGCTGCCGATCTTCGGCGAGCCGATCGCGCGCAATTTCGTCGCCACCGGCACGCTGACCAGTCGCTTCTTCTCGCTGATGGTGTTCATGCACGTCGCGGTGCCGCTGTTCCTGCTGTTCATCGTGTGGGTGCATATCCTGCGCATCTCGCGGCCCAAGGTGAATCCGCCGCGCGCGCTGGCGCTGATGTCGCTCGCCGCTCTCCTGGCGGTGTCGATCTGGAAGCCGGCGCTGTCGCAGGGGCCGGCCGACCTCGCCAAGGTGCCGAACGACGTCGGCCTCGACTGGTTCTACCTGCCGCTCTATCCGCTCACCGAGCTGTGGGGGAACGGCGCGGTCTGGGCGTTCCTCGGCGCGTTCTCGCTGATGATCGCGATGATGCCGTGGCTGCCGCCGCTGCGCCGGGCCAAGGTCGCGGAGATCGATCTCGATCATTGCAACGGCTGCGCCCGCTGCGCGGAAGATTGCCCCTATGAGGCGATCAGGATGGTGAACCGCACCGACAATCTGCCGTTCCCGACGCAGGCCGAGGTCAATCCGTCGCTGTGCGTGTCTTGCGGCATCTGCGTCGGCGCCTGTCCGTCGTCGACGCCGTTCCGCCGCACCGAGGACTTGAAGACCGGCATCGACCTGCCGGAATACTCGCTGCGGGAGCTGCGCGAGAAAGTGATGGACACGGCGAGCAATCTCAGCGGTCCCGGGCGGGTGCTGGTGCTGGCCTGCGAGCACGGCGCCGCGGCGGGACGGCTCGGCGACACCGTGGTCATGCCATGTGTCGCGATGGCGCCGCCCTCGCTGATCGACTTCATCCTCAGCCGCGATCTCGCCGACGGCGTCGTCGTAGCCGGCTGCGCCGAAAGCGCCTGCTACAACCGCCTCGGCGTGCAGTGGACCGAGCAACGCTTTGCGGCCAAGCGCGATCCCTACCTGCGCGCACGCGTGCCGCGGGAACGGATTGCCACGCTGTGGGCATCCACCCTGGCGGTGAACAAGACCGAAGCCGACATCGCCGAGTTTGCCGCGCGCGTCGCGGCGATGCCACCGAAGCGGCTGCGCTCGCCATTGCCGGTCAGTCCCGCAAAGCGGCCCGCGAAGCGCCTCGAGACGGAGGAGGGCGCGACATGATGGCGCTGCGGCTGGCGGGACAGTTCATCGTCATCGCGGCGCTGTTCGCCGGCGTTGCGGCGCTGTCGGACTGGCCGGTCTATAGCCAGATTCCGAAGAACACCGGCGTGGTGATGCTGACCTTCGTCCACGGCGCCGACCGCAAGGGCGAGTGCCGCCGCCTCACCCCGGAGGAGATCGCCAAGCTGCCGCCCAACATGCGGCGGGTACAGGATTGCCCGCGTGGCCGGCGCCCGATCTATGTCGAGCTCGATGTCGACGGAAGCAGCGTCTTCAAGGCGAGCTTGCCGCCCACGGGCATCGCAGGCGACGGGCCGTCGCGGGTCTACCAGCGCTTCGTCCTGCCCGCCGGCAAGCACGACGTCGCCGTGCGCATGCGCGACACGGCGCGCGCCGATGGGTTCGACCACGAGCGCCGCGACAGCGTCGAGCTTTCCACCGATCAGATGCTCGTGATCGACTACCGGCCGGAAAGCGGCAGCTTCGTCTTTCGCTGAGGAGGTTTCGATGGGCCTGCTGAAATGGGAGAATCGCTACAGCGTCGGCATCGAGGCCGTCGATCACGAGCATCGCGAGCTGGTCGGCCTCATCAACCGCCTGCACGACACGGCGATGGCGCATGGATCGAAGGTTTCGGTCCTCGGCTTCTTCGGCGATCTCTACAAGGCGATATCTTCGCATTTTGCGCTCGAGGAG
This sequence comes from Bradyrhizobium sp., assembly GCF_052389815.1. Taxonomy (GTDB): domain Bacteria; phylum Pseudomonadota; class Alphaproteobacteria; order Rhizobiales; family Xanthobacteraceae; genus Bradyrhizobium. The sequence continues at coordinate 63,927 of NZ_JBQTHN010000030.1, forward strand.
CGCTTCATGCGCGAGCGTGGCTACGATCAGCTCGTCCAGCACAAGAACGACCACGAGCGGCTGCTCGATGAAATCAGGGACATCATGGAAGATTACGAGGTGACGGATCATTTCGACGACCGGCGGCTGGCGCAGCGCCTCGACGCCTGGTTCTCGCGGCACTTCGAGAGTCACGATGCGCGCCTGCACAACGCGCTGGGTTACCACTAGAGTTTCGACAAGGAGATGAGAATGAGGAAGCTGTTGATTGCCGCTACGATCTCGGTCGCGGGAGCGGGCGTGGCCTGCGCGCAGGACGTGACCGCCGGGGCCACGTCCTACAAGAAATGCGTGACTTGCCATGACGTCGGCCCGACCGCGAAAAACAAGGTCGGACCGCCGCTCAACGGCCTCGACGGCCGCAAGTCCGGGACGATGGCGGCCTACAACTATTCCGAAGCCAACAAGTCGTCCGGCATCACCTGGAACGAGGCGACCTTCCTCGAATACATCAGGGATCCCAAGGCCAAGATCCCCAACACCAAGATGATCTTTGCCGGCATCAAGAACGAGGGCGAGGCGAAGTCGCTGTGGGCCTTCATCAAGCAGTACGACGCCGAGGGCAAGATCAAGTAGGGCGAGCCGGTCCGGCTCCGCTCAGGCGTCCGCGACGCCATCGACCGGTGCTGCGATCCAGCGCCGTTCGGTGTTGGCGTGGTCGCGCGCCCATACCACGGTGCCGGGGAAGCGCGGCAGCAGGGCTGCGATTTCGTCCGCCGAGGCAACGTAGAAGGCGGTGGACAGCGCGTCGGCGACGGCCGCTGAGCGATGATGGACGGTGACGGTCTTCCAGCCGGCCGCGCTTCGTCCGCTGCGAGGATCGAACAGATGATGCGCGGCGCCGCCGGCGCCGAGAACGCAGCCCGCGCCTTCGGAGGTGGCGAGCGCGCCGCTCCGCAGCCGGAGCGGCGCTGCATGAGGGCGGACGACCAGCCAGGGTTGGCCGTCCAGCTTCGCATCGACGGCGCGCTGCTCGCCGAGGTCGACGAACACGTGCTTGAGGCCGCGCGCAGCGAGCAAGTCGGCGATGCGGTCGGTGACATAACCCTGTCCGAGGCCGTTGAGCGTCAGGCGCTGGCCGTCTCCGAGGCCGATCGAATCCGCATCGATGGTGATCTTGCGCCAGTCCACGGTCATCCGGGCGCGCGCGATCAACTTCTCGGGCGGTGTTCCGGCATCCGGAGCCGCCCTGAACCAGTCTACATAGGCTTCCCACAGCGCCTGCACGGTCGGGTCGAACAACCCGCCGCTGGCCGCTGCCGTATCGATCGCAAGCGTCAGCGCGCGCCTCAGATCGGCGCCGGGCGACCGCAGGCGACGATCTCGGTTGAGGCGGCAAAGCTCGGATTCTTGCCGGAACAGGCTCAGTGCGTTCTCCAGCCGGTCGATCTCGGCCACGACCAGCTCGATGGCACTTCGCGCGCTATCGCGATCGATGCCGTTGAACAGGATCGTCGCATCGGCGCCCATCGCCGTTCCATGCCACGCGTGATCGGCGGCAGAACGGGCGGGGCCTCCGACGAATGCGCCGGCCGCCGCCGCGGCGAAAATGCCGATTGCGCGTCGCCGGGTCGGCCTTGGCAGCGGGATGGTCATGGCCGCCCTCCTGTTTCGTCCGCCGGGCCCGCGGGCGGCACTGGCTGCCGCCGCTGCGCCCGCTTCTTCAGGTGAAGGCAGATGTCGCGGTCGAAATAGTTCGCCTGGCACTTCAGGCAATAGATGCATTCGTTCGGGTTGATCTCGCCGAGCGGATGGATCGCCTGTACCGTGCAGCGTCGCGCGCAGACGTGGCATTCCGATCCGCATTCCCGGTAGCGCTTCAGCCACTCGAACATGCGCATGCGCGCCGGGATTGCCAGCGCGGCGCCGAGCGGGCACAGATAGCGGCAATAGAAGCGTTCGACGAAAAGGCCGGCAAGCAGCAGCAGGCCGGCATAGATCACGAACGGCCACTCCCGCATGAATTTCATGGTGATCGCCGTCTTGAACGGCTCGACCTCGGCAAGCTGGAACGCGCCGAGGATCGAGCGCAGCGAGACGGCCAGAATGCCGACGAAGGCGACGTACTTGATCATCCACAGCCGCTCGTGCAGCCCGAAGGGAATTTCGATCTGCTTGATTCCGAGCCTCCGGGCCAGCTGGTTGGTGAGTTCCTGCAGCGTACCGAACGGGCACAACCAGCCGCAGAACACGCCGCGTCCCCAGAACAGCATGCTGACCGCGACAAAGCTCCAGAGCACGAACACCAGCGGATCGAGCAGGAACAGCTCCCAGCGGAACCCCGACAGCAGGGCGTGGATGAAGGTGAGGACGTTGACCACGGACAGTTGCGCATTGGCGATGAAGCCGAGGAAGATCAGGGTCAGCAGCAGATAACCCGTGCGCAGCCGATAGTAGAACTTGCCGTGGGCGGTGACGCTATCCTGGAACACGAGGATACCCGCCAGCACGACGAGCATGACGCCCAGCACCGCGATGTCGAAACGCCTCGCCCACCAGATGTCCTGCCACAAGGTTTGGCTGGACGCCGGCTCTGCCTGTGTTCCTGCGCGCGATGGCGCAGCAGGCGGTGCGATCAAATATCGCTCCGGTACGCGGTAGTCGAGCGACACGACGGCCGGGCCGCTGCCGGCCGCCGGCTTGCCGAGGTCGATGTCGAGCCGGAACGGCCTTGTGGAATCGAATCCGCTGGCCCGGGCCAGTCGGAACACCGCGACCTCGCGCAGTTCGGGTGCGCCCGCCGCCCGCAGCGCTTCGACCAGCGTGTGATCGGCGGCTTTCAGGCGAAACGTCTTGTCGCCCTGGATGAGCTCGATCCGGCCGAACGTGCCGGTTTGCCGCCAGTCCGTGCCCTTGAAGGAATACAGGCCGCTGGCGCCGATCAGGACCAGGTCGTCATCGGGGCCGATCCTGGCCAATTCGCCTTCGTAGATGCGCTGGCCGAGCAGGCTCTCGCCGATCGGCGGCGGAGTCGCCAGCGCCAGCCAAAGGTCGATGAAGGGCTTGTCGGGCTCGCTGTCCTGCGTGCCGAGCATTCTTGCCGCTTCGCCCCGCGTGACCAGCCTTCGCTGCACGGCGCCTTCCGCAAGCAGCGTTTGCCAGCTCGACCGCCGCAAGGTTTCGCGGTCCAGCCGCGCCGAGGCATCGGCGGCAGCGGCGCGGCTGCGCAATACCGCCCGCGCCGAGCGCAGGATGGCATCGCGAATCACGGTGGAGGTGATGGTCGCGCCGGCCACGGCATGCGGCCCGCGCGCCAGCTCCGCGGCCGGCTTCAGGCCGCCGCCCGCCCTTGTATCGAAACCGGCGAAATCCTTCACGTAGGCGGCAAGCGCGTCCTTGGGGATGCCGATCACCAGAATCGGCTCTTCATGCGCCACGATCCGGGCGCCCGCGATGATCCCTTCCGGCGTGACGGCGGCGACGATGTCGAGAGGGCGTCCGGCGTATCCGACCGATCCGGACACCTCGAACGTCGAGAAAGCGTAGCCGAGCAGCTTTCCGTCCCCGGCGCGGAGCGCCGCGGCGGGCGGATTACCCTGCGACGGCTCGACCGTTACGGCGCCGGAGGGAAAGAAGCTCGAGGCGACCGACAGATCGGCGCCATTGGCCGCATTTGCCGAGACAAGCAGGGCTGCGAACGCGCAGAGCGCCGAGCGCAGCGCAAACCATCCTTTCTCGGCACTATTTCGCATGAGGAGCGATCAGGCAGATTCCGGGCAAGCGCGCATTGAGCAGGGTCAAGTCGCCCGCTTAACCATAGTCAAGGCGGGGAACCTCCCCATGTGGATAATTCGGCATCGGATTCCAGAAGTTTGAGGGCCTGATGCGAAATCGTACCTTTGGACTCGCCTCGCTGAGCGGGATCGCGGCTGTGGGCATCATCTGTTTCGGCGTCACGGCGGTACAGGCGCAGCAGCCCGCAACGCCAAAGCCTGCCGACCTTCAGAAGCACAAGACGACGCCCGGCGGCCAGTACTCGCCGAGCCTCGACGTACTCGGCGAGAAGCCGGCGGAGCAGCCGGGAACCAGGCCGGGCGACCCCCAGCTCACCAAGGCGGAGTTCGACAGGGCCAGCCGGATCTATTTCGAGCGCTGCGCCGGCTGCCACGGCGTGCTGCGCAAGGGCGCGACGGGCAAGCCGCTGACGCCCGATCTCACCAAGAAGCTCGGCTTCGAATATCTGCGGGACTTCATCACCTATGGTTCGCCGGGCGGCATGCCCAACTGGGGCAGCTCGGGCGAGCTGCAGCAGGTCGACGTCGAGTTGATGGCGCGTTACCTGCTGAACGAGCCGGCGGCGCCGCCGGAGTTCGGCATGAAGGAGATGAAGGAGACCTGGAAGGTCATCGTTCCGGTCGCGCAGCGGCCGACCAGGAAGATGAACAAGCTCGACATCGACAACCTGTTCGCGGTGACGCTGCGCGATGCCGGCGAGGTCGCGCTGATCGACGGCAACACCAAGAAGATCGAGCTCATTCTCAAGACCGGTTACGCGGTCCATATCTCGCGCATGTCGGCCTCGGGCCGCTACCTCTACACGGTGGGCCGCGACGCCAAGCTCAACCTCGTCGATCTCTGGATGGACCCGCCTCAGACGGTAGCCGAGCTCAAGGTCGGCACCGAGGCGCGTTCGGTCGAAACCTCGAAGTTCAAGGGCTTCGAGGACAAGTACGCCATCGCCGGCCTGTACTGGCCGCCGCAATTCGTGCTGATGGACGGCGCGACGCTGGAGCCGATCAAGGTGGTGTCGACCCGCGGCATGACCTACGACACCCAGGAGTATCATCCTGAGCCGCGCGTCGCCTCGATCCTTGCCTCGCACTACAATCCGGAATTCGTGGTCAACGTCAAGGAGACCGGCCAGATCCTGGTGGTCAACTACAAGGACCTCGATAACCTGAAGGTGACGTCGATCGCCGCCGAACGGTTCCTGCATGACGGCGGTTTCGACAAGAGCGGCCGCTACTTCCTCGTTGCGGCGAACGCGCGGCATCGCATCGCGATCGTCGACACCAAGGAGAGCAAGCTGGTCGGCGTGGTCGATTCCGGCGGCCAGACCCCGCACCCCGGGCGCGGCGCCAACCTCACGCATCCGAAGTTCGGTCCGGTCTGGGCCACCAGCCACCTCGGCGACGAGACCATCTCCTTCATCGGCACCGATCCCGAGAAGAACAAGCAGAACGCCTGGAAGGTCGTGCAGAAAGTGGAGGGCCAGGGCGGCGGCTCGCTCTTCATCAAGACCCATCCGAAGTCGGAGAATCTCTACGTCGATACGCCGCTGAACCCCGACGCCGAAATCTCCGCCTCGGTCGCCGTGTTCAAGATCAAGGACCTCGCCAACGAGAAGCCTGCGTACAAGGTGCTGCCGATCGGCCAGTGGTCCGGTATCTCGGAAGGCGCGCGCCGCGTCGTGCAGGGCGAGTTCAACAAGGACGGCACCGAGATCTGGTTCTCGGTCTGGAACAACAAGGCACAGGACTCGGCGATCGTCGTCGTCGACGACAAGACGTTGCAGTTGAAGGCGGTGATCAAGGACCGGCGCCTGGTGACGCCGACCGGCAAGTTCAACGTCTATAACACGCGTAACGACGTCTACTGAGGTCTGAAGACGGCGGGGTGGCGCGGCGTGACCGCACCGCCCCGATCGCGGCAACGGAGCGCGCGCCATGAGCGTCGGAAAGGTCTATCTGGTCGGGGCGGGTCCGGGCGATCCCGAGCTTCTCACGCTGAAGGCGATCCGCGTCATCGCCAGGGCCGATGTCGTGGTCTACGACCGGCTGGTATCGAATCGCATTCTGGAAACAGTCGGCGCCGGCGTCGTGCGGATCGATGTCGGCAAGCAGGCGGACTTCCATCCGGTACCGCAGGCCGAAATCAACGAAACGCTGATCTGCCTTGCCCGCGCCGGCCGCTTGGTGGTGCGGCTGAAGGGCGGCGATCCCTTCATCTTCGGGCGCGGCTGCGAGGAGGCGGCCGAGCTGGAGGCGGCCGGAATTCCCTATGAGGTGATTCCCGGCATCACGGCGGCGCAGGGCTGTGCGGCCGCGGCGCGCATCCCGCTCACCCATCGCGGGCTCGCCAGCGGCGTGCGCTACGTCACCGGCCATCGCAAGGCCAACGAGCCGCTCGACCTGGACTGGGCGAGCCTTGCCGACCCCGACACGACGCTCGTCGTTTACATGGGTCTTTCCAACATCGAGGAGATCGTCGGGCAACTCGTCGCACACGGGCTTGCAATGAGCACGCCGGTGCTTGCGGTGTGTCAAGGCACGACGCCCGGGGAGCGGCGACTATGCACCCGCCTCGGTGCGCTGGCGGAAGCGGCGCACGCGGCAGCGTTCTCCGGCCCCGTCCTGTTCATCATCGGCCGGGTCGCCGGGCTGGCCCTTGAGCGGAGCGGGCATGACGGTGCGACGATTGCCGAAGCGTTATCGGTTATGGCCTGACCTGGCTGTCGTCCTGGTCGCGGCCGCCGCGCCCGCCATGGCCGGAGAGATCGCCCCCGACGCCGGCAAGCTCGCCAATCTGGTGCGCCAGGATTGCGGCTCCTGCCACGGCCTCACGCTGCAAGGAGGCCTCGGCAAGCCGCTGACGTCCGAAAGCCTGAAAGTCTGGAATCGCGAGCAGCTCGTCAGCATCATTCTCGACGGTGTGCCGGGCACGCCGATGCCGCCCTGGCGCGCGCTGATCAGCGAAGCCGATGCGCAATGGATTGCCGAGCGGTTGCAAGAGGGAAATTTGCCATGAAAGCGGCCATGCGCATCCTGCTCACGTTCTTCCTCGTCCTGCCGGCGATTGCCCATGCCAGCGACTTGCGCGGCACCGGCAGCCTCGGCCTCGTGATCGAGCGCGCTGCCGGCTCGGTGCTGATCGTGGACTTCATGGCGCGGCGGACCGTGGGCCGCGTCCAGGGCCTCGGCGATCTCTCGCACGCTTCCGCCGTGTTCTCGCCGGACCAGCGCTATGCCTATGTGTTCGGGCGCGATGGCGGGCTGACCAAGGTCGACCTGCTGACGGCTTCCATCGCCAGGCGCGTCGTGCAGGCCGGCAATGCGATCGGCGGCGCGATCTCGGACGACGGCACGCTGATTGCGGTCTCGAACTACGAGCCCGGCGGCGTGCGGGTGTTCGCCGCCGATACGCTCGAGCCGGTCGGCACCATTCCAGCCATCGGCGCCGACGGAAAATCCTCCAAGACCGTCGGTCTCGTCGATCTTCCCGGCCGCCGCTTCGCCTTTGCGCTATATGACGCCGGCGAAATCTGGGTCGCCGACCTCTCGGCGCCCGAAGCGCTCACCGTCGAAAAGCTCACCGGCGTCGGCAAGCTGCCCTATGACGGCAACGTCACGCCGAACGGAAGGCACTATCTCGCCGGCCTGTTCGGCGAGGACGGCGTCGTGCATGTCGACACCTGGCAGGCGCCGCTGCAGGCCCGGCGCATCCTCGACCGCTACGGCCGCGGCGAGGAAGCCCTGCCGGTCTACAAGATGCCGCATCTCGAAGGCTGGGCCGCGGTCGGCGACCGCCTGCTGCTGCCGGCGGTCGGCCGCCACGAGCTGATCGCCGTCGACATGCGCAGCTTTGCCGAGGCCGGCCGCGTCGCGACCCATGGCCAGCCGGTGTTTGCGGTGGCGCGGCCGGACGGCCGCCAGGTCTGGGTCAATTTCGCCCATCCGAAGAACGACACTATCGACGTCATCGACGTGCAGTCAATGAAGCTGATCCATCGCTTCGCGCCGGGGCCCGCCGTGCTGCATCTCGAATTCACGCCGCGCGGCAACGAGGTGTGGATCTCGGTCCGCGATGCCAACCGCATCGACATCTACGACACCGCGACCTTCACCAAGAAGGCGGAGATCGCGGCGGAAAAGCCGTCGGGAATCTTCTTCACCGCGCGCTCAACGAGGATCGGGCAATGACGCCGAACCCGACCGAGCTCGCGCTGATCGATCGCTGGCAGCACGGCTTTCCGCTGGTCGAACGGCCGTTCGAGGTGGTCGGCCGGTTCGCCGCGCTCGACCAGGACGAGACCATCGGCATCTTCCGCAAGATGCGCGAGAACGACGTGATCTCCCGGGTCGGCGCCGTGGTGCGGCCCAATACCGTCGGCGCCAGCACGCTGGCGGCGATGCAGGTGCCGGCAGCGCGGCTGGAGCAGGTGGCCGAGATCGTCAGCCGCGAGCCGCTGGTGACCCACAATTACGAGCGCGAGCACGCGCTCAATCTCTGGTTCGTGATTGCAGGCGCAGGTCCGGAATTAATCGCTTCGACCATCGCGCGCATCCGCCATCAGACCGGCCTCGACGTCGTCGATCTGCCGATGCTGCAGGCCTATCACCTCGGCCTCGGCTTTTCGCTCGGCGCCGCGCCGCCGCAGCGGCGCGAGGTCGGCAGCCCCGCCGACTACCGCCCCGATCCGCGCGACAAGGCGATCCTTGCCGCGATCGAGGACGGCCTGCCGCTGATCGAACGTCCCTATCGTGCGGTCGCCGACCGACTCGATATCAGGCAGTCCGACGTCATCGACCGGCTCGACCACATGAAGGCCTCCGGCATCGTCACGCGTTTCGGCTGCGTGGTGCGGCACGAGAAGCTCGGCTACCGGTCCAACGCCATGGCGGTGTGGGACGTGCCCGGCGACCGCCTTGACGATGTCGTCGAAAGCTTTGCCCGCCATCCCATGGTCACGCTGTGCTATCGCCGGCCGCGCTGCCTGCCGCTCTGGCCCTACAACATCTTCTGCATGGCGCATGCACGCTCGCGCTGGGACGCCCTTGCCGTGATCGACGAGATCAACCTCGAGGCCGATACCGGCCTGCTCAGGCAGGCGGTGCTGTTCTCCAGGCGTTGCTTCAAGCAGCGCGGCGCGGTGTTCTCCGACAAGGCGGGGCTGAACTGATGGCCTGGCTCGATCCCACCGCGCGCGCGATCGTCAACGGCCTGCAGGGCGAGTTTCCCCTGACGTCGCGGCCGTTCCGCGATGCCGGCCGCGCACTGGGGCTGACCGAGGACGAGTTGATCGATGGCGTGCGCGATCTGACCGAATCCGGTGCGCTCAGCCGCTTCGGCCCGCTGTGGAATGCCGAACAGCTCGGCGGCGCGGTTTGCCTGGCGGCGATGGCGGTGCCGCGGGAGCGGTTCGAGGAGGTCGCGGACAAGGTGAACGCGCATCCCGAAATCGCGCACAATTACGAGCGCGCTCACGTGCTCAACATGTGGTTCGTGATCTCCGCCGACGATCCGCGCAAAGTCCAGCAGGTGATCGCTGTCATCGAGCACGAGACCGGTCTCGCAGTCCACGCCATGCCGAAATCGCGCGAATTCTTCGTCGGCTTCAAGGTCGAGGTTTGACCATGCTGGATGCAACCGACCGCCGGCTGATCGCTGCGACCCAGGGCGGCCTTCCGCTGACCCGCCAGCCCTACCGCGCGCTCGCCGAGCAGCTCGGGCTCGAAGAGGCCGACGTGCTGGCGCGCCTGCAAAACCTGCTGGATCGCGGCGCGATCCGCCGCATCGGCGCCATCCCCAATCATTACGCGCTCGGCCTGACCGCCAACGGCATGTCGGTGTGGGATATCGCCGACGGGGATGTCGCGGAGGTCGGCGCCAAGGTCGGCGCGCTCGAGTTCGTCACCCATTGCTACGAACGGCCGCGGCACCTGCCGCTGTGGCCCTACAATCTCTTTGCCATGGTGCACGGGCGAACGCGCGACGAGGTGCGGGCCAAGGGCGCCGAGATCGCAGAGCTGATCGGCTCCGCGTCGCGCGGCCATGACGTACTGTTCTCGACCCGCATCCTGAAGAAGACCGGCTTGCGCATCGCTGCCTGAAGCGGAGGAGCTTTTCACGTGTTTCGCCTCAGCCATTATCTTCGCGAGATCGACGAGCCGGCGCCGCTAGGGCCGGTGCGGCAGCCGCCGGGTCCGGTGGTGATCTGGAACCTGATCCGCCGCTGCAACCTGACCTGCAAGCACTGCTATTCGATTTCCGGCGACGTCGACTTTCCCGGTGAGCTCACCACCGAAGACGTCTTCCACGTCATGAACGATCTGAAGATGTTCCGCGTGCCGGTGCTGATCTTGTCCGGCGGCGAGCCCTTGATGCGGCCCGACATCTTCGAGATCTCCGAGCGCGCCAAGACGATGAAGTTCTATGTCGGACTCTCCAGCAACGGCACGCTGATCGACGCCGATCTCGCCGACCGTATCCGCGGCATCGGCTACGACTATGTCGGCATTTCCCTTGATGGCATCGGCGCGACGCACGATCGCTTCCGCGGCCGCACCGGGGCCTATGACGAGGCGCTGGCCGGGCTTCGATTGCTGCGCGACCGCGGCATCAAGGTCGGCGTCCGCTTCACCATGACCGAGGACAACGCCGCCGAGCTGCCGCGCCTGCTCGACCTCGTGGAGCGGGAAGGCTTTTCGAAGTTCTATCTGTCGCACCTGGTCTATGCCGGCCGCGGCAACAAGAACCGCGGCACCGATGCGGCCTGGCAGACCACGCGCGAGGCCATGGACATGGTGATCGAGCGCGCCTGGCGCTGGGCGCGTGCCGGCAGCGAGATGGAGATCGTCACCGGCAACAACGATGCCGATGCGATTTACCTGTTGCAATGGGCCGCGCGCACCGTGCCGCATGCGGTGGCGAGCCTGCGCGAGAAACTGATCCGCTGGGGCGGCAATTCCTCCGGCGTCAACGTCGCCAACATCGACAATCTCGGCAACGTGCATCCGGACACGATGTGGTGGCACTACAATCTCGGCAACGTCAAGAAGCGGCCGTTCTCGGAGATTTGGTCGGATATCTCCGATCCCGTGATGGCCGGCCTGAAGCGGCGGCCGCGGCAGATCGGCGGGCGTTGCGGCGCCTGCGCGCATTTTGCGATCTGTGGCGGCAACACGCGCGTGCGTGCGCTGCGGATGACCGGCAATCCCTGGGCCGAGGATCCCGGCTGCTACCTCACGGATGCGGAGATCGGCCTTGCCCAGTCGGCCGAGCGCGTCCGCACCAGCGCCTATCGCGGAGCCCGTCATGAAGCGCCGATGTCTTATTAGCGTCGCCCTCATTGCGCTCGCGCTCCTTGCGGCGCCTGCGCGCGCCGAGCCGGACGCGGCGAAACTGTACGGCGAACACTGCGCGCAGTGCCATGGCGCCGATCGCCTCGGCCAGCTTGGGCCGGCACTACTGCCGGAAAATCTCGGCCGTCTCACCGGCGCGCGTGCAACGTCCGTGATCGCGGACGGCCGCGCGGCGACGCAGATGCCGGGATTTGCCGCAACCCTCGGCAAGGAGGAGATCGCGGCGCTCGCCGCCTATATCGCAAAGCCCCTGGCCTCGGTGCCGGCGTGGGGCGCCGGGGAGATTGCCGCCAGCCGCGTCATCCACGCGTCCGCGCCGGCGCTGGACCGGCCGCGCTTCGATGCCGACCCCAAGAACCTGTTCGTCGTGGTCGAGGCCGGCGACCACCACGCCACCATCCTCGACGGCGACCGCTTCGAGCCGCTGGCGCGGTTCCAGACCCGCTTTGCCTTGCATGGCGGCCCGAAATTCACGCCCGACGGACGCTATGTCTTCTTCATGTCGCGCGACGGCTGGGTCAGCAAATACGATCTGTGGACGTTGACCATGCTCGCCGAGGTGCGTGCCGGCATCAACGCGCGCAACATCGCGATCTCCCGCGACGGGAAGCACATCGCGGTCGCCAATTATCTGCCGCGCACGCTGGTGATGCTGTCGGCCGAGGATCTTTCGGTCGAGAAGATCTTCGACGTCAAGGACAAGAACGGCAATCCCTCGCGGGTGTCCGCCGTGTACCAGGCCCGTCCCCGCGACAGCTTCATCGCCGCGCTGAAGGACGTGCCGGAGATCTGGGAGGTCGCCACCGATCCGAATGCGCCCCCGGTCTATTCCGGCTTCGTGCATTCCTACGAGCGCGGCATGGAGGAGGGGGTGCCGTCGTCGAAGGGCCTGTTTGCGCTGCGGCGGATCACGGTGTCGGAGCCGCTCGACGATTTCTTCTTCGACCCGCCCTATGACCATCTGGTCGGCTCGGCACGCGAGGGCAAAGCGGTGGTGGTCGATCTCGTGATCCGGCGCGCCGTCAAGCAACTGGAAATGCCGGGCCTGCCGCATCTCGGCTCCGGCATCACCTGGAACTGGAACGGCCGGCCGGTGATGGCGACGCCGCTGCTGAAGGCGGGCAGGGTCAACGTGCTCGACATGCAGGACTGGTCGCTGCTCAAGTCGATCGAGACGCCGGGGCCGGGCTTCTTCATGCGCAGCCACGAGAACTCGCCCTATGCCTGGACCGACAGCATGATGGGCACCAAGAAGGACACGCTCACCATCATCGACAAGCGCACGCTGGAAATCGTCCGCGGCGTCACGCCCGAGCCCGGCAAGACCGCCGCGCATGTCGAGTTCGACAAGGACGGCCGCCACGTTCTGGTGTCGGTCTGGGAGGACAAGGGCGCGCTGGTGGTCTATGACGCCGCGACCTTCGCCGAAGTGAAGCGGCTGCCGATGTCGAAGCCGTCGGGTAAGTACAACGTGTGGAACAAGATCAACTTCTCCGACGGGACCAGCCATTGACGCGCGGGCCCGACATGGCACTGTTGATCGCGGCGCATGGCGAGCGGCAGCCGCGTGCAGGCAATGCCAGCACACTGCGGATCGCGCGCGCCATTGCCGCGCGCGATCTGGTGGCGGAAGTTGCGGTCGGCTTCATCAATGGCGCGCCGAGCGTCAGTGAGGCGCTGGGCGCGCTCGCCGCCCGCAGGATCTTCGTCTATCCCTTGTTCGCCGCTAACGGCTATTTCACCCGGGATCGCCTGGTGCGGATCATCGACGAGGCGAGTGGACACAGCCGCAGCATCGAACTTTTGCCGCCGCTCGGCCTCGACCGCGGCCTGCCAGGGCTGATCGCCGATCGCGCCAGGATTATCGCGGCGGCCAACGGCTTTTCGCAGGAGGCGTTCAGCGTCGTCCTTCTCGCCCACGGCTCGCGCCGCAACCCGGCCTCCCGCGAGGCGACCGAATGGGTGGCCGGCGAGGTCGCAAAGCTCGGCGCGTGCCGGCAGGTGAAGACGGCATTTCTGGAGGAGCGCCCTTCGCTGGAGGACGTCGCGAAGGCCTGCACGGGGCCGACGGTCGTGGTCGGAATGTTTTCGGGCGAAGGCCTGCACGGCGCGCGCGATGCGTCGCGCCTGATCGCGGAACTCGGCCGGCCCGACGTCGCCTACGCCGGCGTGATCGGCAATGCGCCGGGGATCGAGGATGTGGTCGCCCGCGCGGTCGAGGAAGCGCTCAGCGGAACGCTCGCGACGGCCGGCGCGTGATGAGGGAAACGTCGAATTAGTCCCCGTCATTGCGAGCGAAGCGAAGCAATCCATCTATCCGCTTGTGGTGAGATGGATTGCTTCGTCGCTTTCGCTCCTCGCAATGACGGATGGGACGATCGTCCTACTTCTTGTACGCCGCGATCACCGCTTCGCCGTCGGCGCCGGCTTTCTTCGACCAGTCGGCCGTCAGCTGCTCGCCGATCTTCTCGAGGCCAGCCTTCAGCGCGGGCGGCGGCGGCTGCACCTGCATCTTGTTGGCCTTGAGCTGCTCGACATACCACTTGGCCTTTTCCTCCCAGAGCTTCCAGCCGCGCTCCTCGGCGACCGCTGCCGCCTTGAGGATCGCATCCTGGGTCGCCTTGTCGAGCGCGTCGAACGCCGCCTTGTTGACGAAGGTGACGTTCTTCGGAATCCACGCCTGCGCATCGTAGAAATGCGTCATGGTTTCCCAGGCCTTGCTGTCGTAGCCGGTCGAGCCTGAGGTGATGAACGAATTGACCACGCCGGTCGCCAGCGCCTGCGGCAATTCCGCGGCCTGGATGGTGATGGGCTGCGCGCCGACCAGTTCGGCGATGCGCGAGGTACCGACATTGTAGGCGCGGAACTTCAGGCCCTTCATGTCATCGACGCTGTTGAGGTCCTTCTTGGCATAGATGCCCTGCGGTCCCCACGGCACCGCGAACAGCAGCTTCAGGCCTTGCGAGGCGAGCTTCTTCTCGATCGCAGGCTTCGATGCGGTCCACAGCTTCTTGGCCGCCGGGTAGCTCGTTGCCAGGAACGGGATGACGTCGATGCCGAACATCGGGTCCTCGTTCTCGTGCAGCGAAATCAGCACCTCGCCGGCCTGCGCCTGCCCGGTTGCAACCGCACGCTTGATCTCCGGCGCCTTGAACAGGGATGCGGCGGGATGCACGGTGATCTGCAGCTTGTCGCCGGTGGCGGTGGCGACGTCCTTGGCAAACGCGACCAGGTTCACCGAATGCGGATTGTCCGCCGGGTAGGCCGCCGGCAGATTCCATTTGGTCTGCGCCGCTGCGGGACCAACAAACGCCGGAGCGGCAAGCGCCGCGACGCCGGCGGCGAGAACGCACGTCTTCAGAAGCTTGAGCATGATAACACCTCTCTCTAGCCAGGGAACGCCATCCGCGGCAGCACCATCACAATATCAGGAAAGACGGTGATGAGGGCAACCGCCAGAACGAGCAAAAAGAAGAACGGCAGCGACGCCTTCGCGACCGTGTTGGAATCCTTGCCGCTCATGGTCTGCAGCACGAACAGGTTGAAGCCGACCGGCGGCGAGACTTCCGCCATTTCCACCACCAGGATCAGGAAAATGCCGAACCAGACGAGGTCGAAGCCGGCCTGCTGCACCATGGGAATGACGATGGCGGTGGTCAGCACGATCATGGAAATGCCGTCGAGCGCCGTGCCGAGCACGACGTACATGACGGTGAGCGCGGCGATCAGCGCGTAGGGGCTGAGCTGGAGGCTGTTCACCCAGCTCGCCAGCGCCATCGGGATGCCGGTATAGGCCATCGACGTGCCCATGGAGGAGGCGCCGGCGAGGATCAGGAGGATCATGCAATTGACGCGCGTGGCGCCCATCACGCTCGCCCAGAAGGATTCCCAGCTGAGCGCGCCCTGCCACCATGCGATCGCCAGCGATCCCAGCACGCCCCAGGCGGCGCACTCCGTCGCGGTCGCCCAGCCCATCAAGAGCGACAGGAACACGAAGATGATCAGCAGCAGGCAGGGAATGAGGTTGAGCGATTCGGAGATGCGCTTGCGAAAGCTCATCGGCGGTTCGGCCGGCGGCGTGCGCTTCGGGTTGGCGAGCGACCAGAGCCCGATGTAGCCGGAATAGAGCAGCATCACCAGGGCGCCCGGCAGGAATCCGGCGAGGAAAACCTGGATGATGGAGACGTTGGCCTGCACCGCATAGATCACCATGGTGATCGACGGCGGGATCAGGATGCCGAGCGTGCCCGCGCCGGCGAGCGAGCCGAGACTGAGGTTCTCGTCATAGCCGCGCTTCTTCAGCTCGGGCAGCGCGATCTTGGCGACCGTGGCGCAGGTCGCGGCCGACGATCCCGACACCGAGCCGAACACGCCGCAGGCGAGCACGTTGACGTGCATCAGCCGGCCCGGCAGCCAGTTCAGCCACGGCGCAAACCCCCGGAACATCTCCTCGGACAGGCGCGTGCGGAACAGAATCTCGCCCATCCAGATGAAGAGCGGCAGGGCCGCGAGCGACCATGAGGCGCTGTTGCCCCACACCGTCGTCGCCAGCACGCTGCCGGCCGGAATGTTGCCGCCGGCGAATTGCATGCCGGCCCATCCCGTCGCCATCAGGGCCACCGCGATCCAGACGCCGGCGCCGAGCAGCAGTGCGAGAAATCCGAGCAGGATCGCGGCGATCGCGAGCAGATCCATGTCAGACCCCGCTCTGCATGGCGCGCTCGACGATCTCCTCGGCGCTCCTCGGCGGCGGCAATTCGTAGCGTGGCGGGTAGCCGCGCAGCACGTGGATCAGCTCGTCGACGAAGGCGATGAAGAGAATGGCGAGGCCGCCGCTATAGCCCAGCTGCGGGATCCACAGCGGCACGGCAATGACGCCCTGCGAGATGTCGAAGAATTTCCACGACTGCCAGGTCATCACGGCCGCATGCCAGGCGAAGAAGCCGATGAAGCCACAGCCCGTGAGGAGGGCGGCGATCTCGACATAATGGCGGGTCTTTTCGCCCAGGCGGTCGATCAGGAGGCCGACGCGGATCATCTCGCCATGCTTGAAGGTGTGCGCAAGCCCGAGGAAGGCGGTTGCTGCCATGCACCATGAGATGAAATCGTCGCCCGCGGGGATATTGAGGCCGAGCGGCCGGCCGCCCGAAAGCAGCATCATCAGCACGAAAATCGCAATGAGGAAGAGCCCGGCGAGATAGCCGGAGAAAAGATACAGCCGGTCGAGCAACACGCGGATCATGATCGGTCCTTCCCCCTCGCACGCATATTGCCCGGAAGCAATAGATGTGCCGTTTCCGGGCGACGGTCGACTTTCGGGTGGCACCCCGGCCCCGGAACGCGCAGGCAGGTTTTCGAAGTTGTGCCGGACCGTCAAGACGGCAAGCCCCGTCGGCGATGCCGTGCGGCAGGACACCCCGGCCTTCCCGACGGTCCGAAAGGGACGATCGGGCCGCTTCCTCGAGCCGTCGAGGCGGTCCGATCGTCCGCCGATCTTCGCCAACGTTGATCTTCCGCAAGGTCCGCCGCTTCCGGTCGTGGTGGCATGGAGCAAATAATCCCGTGCCGCTTGCCGCGCGGGCAGAAGCCGATTTCCGTCGCCCGGCATCGACCGGGCAGACACCTGGCCGGAGGAAACGTCCATGATCGTCGAACGCTTTCATCACGTCGCATATCGCTGCAAGGACGCCAAGGCGACCGTGGCGTTCTACCGGGACATTCTCGGGATGAAGCTGCTCGGCGCCATCGCCGAGGATCGCGTTCCCTCGACCAAGGAGCCCGATCCCTACATGCACATCTTCCTCGACGCCGGTGGCGGCAGCATTCTGGCGTTCTTCGAGCTGCCGAATTCGCCGCCGATGGGTCGCGATCCCAACACGCCGGAATGGACCCAGCACATCGCCTTCAAGGTAAAGGACATGGCGACGCTGGAAGCTGCGCGCGACAAGGTGTTGGCCGCGGGGCTCGACGTCGTCGGTCCGACCGATCACACGATATTCAAGTCGATCTACTTCTTCGATCCGTCCGGCCACCGCCTCGAGCTCGCCTGCGATACCGCCACTTCCGAACAGTGGAACCGGATGCAGGACGTGGCCGGCGCGATGGTCGAGGAGTGGGCGCAAACCAAGAAGCCGCCGCGCCACACGGCATGGCTGCACGCCGAAGAATTCGCGGCGACCTAGGCGAAGCCTGGCGGCGGCTTTCCGCATCTTCCGCGGAGGATGGCGCCCTTGACGTTGCCATTTCGCCGCGATCGCGCTATTCGCAGCAGCAGGCGACCTGCGCAAGTATCCGGAGCAAGGCGGCGTGATGGGGTGGTCCATATCGCTCGGGCGTATTGCCGGTACCGAGGTGCGCGTCCACCTCACATTCTTCCTGCTCGTTGCGTGGTTCGCTTTTGCCGC
The DNA here is from genome assembly GCF_052389815.1 of Bradyrhizobium sp. GTDB lineage: Bacteria > Pseudomonadota > Alphaproteobacteria > Rhizobiales > Xanthobacteraceae > Bradyrhizobium. Next base: position 81,451 of record NZ_JBQTHN010000030.1, read on the forward strand.
CGGATCGAGGGATGGGTTAGCTGCGGCCATCGAGGCCGTTGTTTTCATTCTGGCGGTGTTCGCATGCGTCGTGGCCCACGAGTACGGTCACGTTCTGACGGCGCGGCGCTTCGGCATCGGGACTCGCGATATCACGCTGCTTCCCATCGGTGGCGTCGCAAGCATCGAAAGGATGCCGGAAAAGCCTGGCCAGGAGCTGTTGATCGCGCTCGCCGGGCCGGCGGTGAACGTCGTCATCGCTCTTTTGCTTTTCACGGTCTTCGGCGCACGCCTCGATCCGGAAAGGGCGGTGGCGGCCGTCGAGGACCAGAAGATCGACCTCGTAACGCGGCTCGCCGTCGTGAATGTCATGCTGGTCGTCTTCAACATGATCCCGGCCTTTCCCATGGACGGGGGCCGCGTGTTGCGTGCTCTTCTGTCCTATCGGCTCGATCGGGCGCGCGCGACTCGCATTGCTGCAACCATTGGGCAAGCGGCTGCTTTCGGCCTCGGATTCCTGGGGCTGTTCGGTAACCCGCTGCTGCTGTTCATCGCTCTGTTCGTATTTCTTGCGGCGAGCCACGAGACCTACGCGGTCGAACTCGGGGAGGCCACCAAGGGCGTGGCGACGCGCAGGGCCACCATCACGTCATTCACCACGCTCGACACCCAGGCGACCGTCCGACAAGCGGTCGATGCGCTGCTTGCGACGACGCAGACCGAGTTCCCGATCACCGATGGCGGCAAGAGGCTTCGCGGCGTCCTGACTCGCGATGGCATAATCCGTGCCTTGGCGGCGACCGGGCCGGATACTCCAGTGCTCGACGTGATGGAGCACGATGTGGTGACGATCAACTGCCGCGCACCGCTCTCGGAGGCGGTCGCAGCGCTCCAAACGAGCGGCCGCCCGCTCGTCGGCATCATCGACGATGAGGCGCATGTCGTCGGCATCATCACGCTCGAGAACCTGGCCGAGTACATGATGGTCGATGCTGCGAGCCGAGGATGGCGGGAGCTGGCTTCCGAGTCATCCAGGAATCTTCCGAACCACAAGTAGGCCTGCCGGAAGCGGTGCCGAATGGGGCTGCCCAGCTACTTTGCATGGGGTTGTTTTCGACATTTTGGTCAGGAGCAGGACCAGCGCCGATCGTCATCGGCCGGTTGACCGTTCCCGCCACCAGCCGCTCCTTGATTCTGATCAAGCATTGGGGGACCATGCCCCCACTGTGATGGCACTGCGGGGCCCCCGGGGGCTTCCGACTGGAGTAGATATTTTGGCAGAACAGATGCATCCGGCGGCCCCCCACCATCTGCCGTTCTTCGTGCCCGGTCCCGACGGATCGGACACGCTGATGGTGGTGATGGGGCTCTTCCTGGTGGGCACCATCCTGTGGGTCGGCACGCTGTACTGGAAGCTGCACAGCCTGCCCGAGCGCATGGCGCACCGGACGCACAAGCTGCAGTTCGAGATTGTGGCCGTGCTCGGCCTGATCTCGCTCTTCACGCATATGCATGTCTTCTGGATCGCCGGCCTGTTGCTCGCCATGATCGACCTGCCGGATTTCGGTACGCCCTTGCGCACTATCGCCGGATCGGTCGAACGCATCGCCGACGCCACGCCGGGCGCCCCGTCGGCCAAGGAAGAGGTCGAGTCCGCACCGATGCAGGCCGATGGTCACGGCGCGGCAAAGCAAGCCGCCACCAGGCAGGAGGCGCACGGCCATGCTTGAGCTGATGATCTGCTCGCTCGTGACGATTCTTCCCGATTACCTCTACCGCCGCTATGGCCAGGGCAAGCGTTTCGGCCAGGAGATCACGCTCTTCTCCGTCTGGTACGAGCTGCGCTGGGGTATCACCGGCTGCCTGATGCTTACCATCGCGCTGATCACGATGATCTTCTACTACCACCCTTCCTCCACTTCGGCGGCGGTCTATTTCCGCACCGTGCCGATTCTGCCCGAAGCTCCCGGCCGCGTCGCCGAGGTCAATGTCGGCTTCAGCCAGGCCGTGAAGAGCGGCGACGTCCTGTTCCGGCTCGACAGCTCGAAGCAGCGAGCGGCGCTGGAGACCGCCAGACGCAAGATCGCCGAGGTGGATGCGACGCTGATCAGCGCGCGCGCCGATATCGTCAAAGCGGAGGCTCAGACCGGGGAGGCGAAGGCTTCCTTGCAGCAGGCCCGGGACGAGCTGGACGTCAAGAGCGAACTGCAACGCCGCAATCCCGGCATCGTGCCGCAGCGTGACATCGAGAAGCTGCAGGTGATCGTCGAGCAGCGGCAGTCCGGCCTCGATGCGGCGAATGCCGTGAAGGAATCCGCTGTCTTGCGCGTCTCCACACTGTTGCCGGCCGAGAAGGCGAGCGCCGAGGCCGCGCTGGCGGAGGCGCAGGTCGATCTCGACAAGACCTATGTTCGCGCCGGCGTCGACGGGCGGGTCGAGCAGTTCCTGGTTCGCACCGGCGACGTCGTCAACCAGATGATGCGGCCGGCCGGCGTCTTGATTCCGATCGAAGCAGGACGAAACGGGCTGCAAGCCGGCTTCGGCCAGATCGAGGCGCAGGTCATGAAGCCGGGAATGGTCGCGGAAGCGACCTGCATCTCGAAGCCCTGGGTCATCATTCCGCTCGTGGTCACGAATGTGCAGGACTATATCGCGGCCGGCCAGGTCCGCTCGGGCGAGCAGCTGCTCGAGCTGCAAAATCAGCGGCAGCCGGGCACTGTCCTTACCTTTCTCGAGCCGCTGTACAAGGGCGGCCTTGACGGTGTCGCGCCAGGCTCGAGCTGCATCGTCAATGCCTATACCAGCAATCACGACGTGATCGCCGATCCGAAGACGGGCACGCTCAAGGGGATTGCCCTGCACGTCGTCGACGCAACGGGGCTCGTGCATGCGTTGCTGCTGCGGATCCAGGCGTTGCTGCTGCCGGTCAAGACGCTGGTGTTGAGCGGTCACTAAGGAAGAATCTCGAGCGGGGTCGCAAGGCAAGCAAGGATCTCACGCTCGGCGGCGCGGTCAACCGAGCATGCCATCCAGGGCGGCCTTGTCGTGCAGGGAGAACCGCGGACCGGCGTACGTGAACGAGCACTGGTGGATCACGATCTGCCCGTCGCTCACGCCGACATCGGAATAATCCGGGGCTTCGTGCGAGCCCGGGATGTGGCCCTCGGTCTCGAGGTCGAAGGCTACCTGGTGCGCCAGCGCCCGCTGGATGTGGAAGGGGATGCCGTTCCAGAGACCGGCGACCGGCCGGTGCAGATGGCCCATGAACAGGTAATCCGGCCGCCTCGTCCGTGCGATCACCTCCCATTCGGCTTGCGGATTGGCCAGCCGAATCGTGTCCATGTAACGCAAGCCGGTGCCGAACGGTGGATGGTGCTGGAACAGCAGCAGCGGCCGGTCCTCCGGCGCAGCGAGCAGTGCATGCTCGAGGAAATCGAGGCGTGCAGCGCAGAGCAGCCCTTCGTGATTTGGCGCTGCCTCGTTCAGGGTGTCGAGCGTGACGATCGTCGCCTCGTCGAACACCTGCATGGCCTGTACAAAGCCTGCGGCGTCGCGCTTCACGCCCGGGAAGTAGCGGGCGAAGGCGTCGCGCCTGTCGTGATTGCCCATCAAGAGATTGGTCGGCGCATGCAGGCTGGAAAGCACGCCGGCGAGATTTTCGTAGGCTGCGTCCTCGCCCCAATGGGCGAGGTCGCCGGTGACGATGACGAAAGCGATGTCGCGATGATCGCGGTTGATGGCCTCGATCGCAGCCGCGAGCCGCTCGGCCGGATCGAGGCCGTAGATCCTGCGGCCGCGCGCCACGAAATGGGTATCGGTAAGGATGACGAATTTCATCGGGCCATGGTCTCCCGGTTCCAGTCCTGGTAGTCGGGCGAGCCTTCGACGCGGATCGGGCCGCCATAGCCGAACTCCACCATGTGGACGGTGACGTAGTCATCGCCCAGGAAGACGACGCCGTATGACTCCGGCAGGTCCGATGCGCTCAGCATCACCGTTTCCGAGAACAACGGATAGCTCGCGTGGTTGGTGCCGCGCAGCGATGACACGGGAATGCCGGCGACCGATCCCGCCAGCGGAAGATGGCAATGGCCAAAGAAAATATGCCGGATGCGGCTCCTGTGGCGGGCCGCCAGTTCCCGGAAGGCGGTATCGTCAAGCAAGCGTATCCGGTCGAGCGGCGCCAGGTGAACCGGCATCGGATTGTGGTGCATGAACAGCAGGAGCGGTCCGTCATGCTCGTCGAGCCTTGCGGCGAGCCAGCGCAGGCGACCGGCGCAATACCGACCCGCATGAGTTTGCGCATAGTTGGTGTCGAGGAACAGGCAGCGCGCCGCAGGCGTGTCGTGGATACCCTGGACGAACCCGCCCTCATCCGCGAGATCGGGGAACACGTCCAGGAAGGCGGCGCGGTTGTCGTGATTGCCGATGCACAGGCGCACCGGAACCGGGAACGCATCCAGCTGCGCCTTGAGCCAAAGGTAATCCTCGCGGTCACCCCAGTCGGACAGATCGCCCGTAATCACCATCAGCTCGGCATCGTGATGGTCGCGCAGAACATGCGCCAGCGCGCGCTCGAAATTCCTGCGCGGGTCGCGGCCGCCGATGGTCGCGCCCGGCGCGGTCAGGTGGATGTCGCTCATATGGATGAGTTTCATGGCAGCCTCGCGTGAATGAAAAGCAGGGCGCTTGTGGCGCCCTGCCGTTGCCGTGAGATGCGCGCAGAGGCTCAGCGCGCTGCGCCGGTGGTCTTCGGCAGCAGCTTCTGTACGTCAGCCGTCATGTCCGCGAGCACCGCATCCGGCTCCTTTGCCCGCGCACCGGTTGCGATCGAGTTCAGATGGTCCTTGATCACGTCGGTGATCTTCAGCCCGTTGTCGCCGGGGAAGGCGTACCATTTGGTCAGCAGCGCCAGCTGGCTGACCGCGGTGTAGTTGTTCGGGTTCTTGACGTAGAAATCCTTCAGGTAGACGTCGTTGGCGACCTTGTTCGGCGGCATGTAGCCGGTAGTCTCCGCCATGATCGCCGCGCCCTTCGGACCGGTCCAGAATTTCACCACTTCCCACGCGGCGTCGCGCTTGGCCTTGTCTCTGGAGAGGATCAGCACCACGTTGCCGCCCGCCGGCAGGCGGCCGGTCGGCGACACCACGTCGGGGAAGGTGTGGGTCTTCAGCGCGAACTTGCCCGCCACCATCTGCGTGACCTTGTTGAGGTCGGAGGTCGAGGTGACGTGGAAGCCGGTCTTGCCGGCGGCGAAGGCCGCGCGCATCGCAGGCTGGTCGAGATTGGGCATGCCGCCCTCGGTCACGAGCCGGGCGAGCATGCGGATCGCGAATTGCCCCTCCGGTCCGTTGAAGGCGACCTTGGTCTCGTCGGCGTTCAGCATGGTGCCGCCGCGCGAGAACACCGGGGCCTGCCACAGCCAGTTGCCGGTGATGTCCCAGGCGTAGGTGACGCCGTTGATGTCGCTGCCGAGCTCCTTGATCTTCTTGGCGAGCGCGAGCAGCTCGTCCCACGTCTTCGGCAGGTTGGCGGGATCGCCGCCGGCCTGCTTGACGAGGTCGAGGTTGACATAGACGATCGGAAGCGAGATCGCGAAGGGCAGGGCATAGACCTTGCCGCTCGCCGTACCGATGTCGAACATCGCCTGGTGGAAGCCCTGCTTGTCGAAGTCCTTCTCGGCGGCGATGTAGCCGTCGAGCTGCGCTGGGATGTTCTTGTCGACCAGCACGCGGACGCGATTGAGGCCCTGGAAGCTCACGTCGGGCATCTGGTTGGTAACCGCCTCGCGCAGCACCTTCTGCGTCCCGTCCTCGTAGGATTCGTAGGGCGCGCGCGCCGTGACCTTGATGTTGGGCTGCACCTTCGCGAATTCCGCCGAGATGCGCTTGTGCGTCTCGGCGAACAGTTCCGGATAGGGGTATTGCATGACGATTTCGGTCTGCGCCTGCGCCAGCGCCGCACTCGCCGCCAGCGACAGGGCGGCTGCCGCGATCCACGATTTAAGCATTGAAGACTCCCTCTGTTTGAGACGACGCATCACTTGATTCCGGTCAGCGCTATGCCTTCGACGAAACGGCGCTGGGCGAACAGGAAGGCAACGAGCAGCGGCGCGATGATCACCATGGCCGCCGCCATCAGCGCCCCGTAATTGGTTCCGGCCTCGGCATTGCGGAAATGCGCGACTGCGAGCGGCGGGGTGCGCAGGTGCTCGCTGTTGAGCACGATCAGCGGCCAGAAATAGTCGTTCCAGTGCGCCACGACGGAGAAGATGCCGAAGGCGGTCACCGCAGGGATCGCGGCCGGCAGCATCACCCGCCAGACAATCCCGAACTCGGAAATGCCGTCCATCCGCGCCGCATCGACGAGATCGTCGGGCACGTTGCGGAAGAACTGGCGCATCAGGAAGATGCCGAACACGGAGATCGTGAAGGGCAGGACGAGGGCCGCGTAGCTGTCGAGCACGCCGAGCTTGTGCAGGAGCAGGAATACCGGGATGGCGGTGGCCTGCGGCGGGATCAGGATGCCGAACAGCACCAGCGCGAACAGCGCGTTGCGGCCTATGAAGCGCAGCTTGGCCAGCGCATAGGCCGCGGGCAGCGCGACCAGCACCTGCAGCGCGAAGATCGACACCGTGACGATGACGCCATTGAGCAGGAAACGCCAGAGATTGGCCTTGGCGAACGCGATCTCTAGATTGTCCCACAGCGCGAATTGGCGCGGAATGAGATGCAACTCGCTGGAGAACACTTCCGACGGCGGCTTCGATGCTGTGGAGATCATCCAGACGAACGGCAGCAGCATCACGATCGCGCCTGCGATCAGGAGGATATGGCGGATCGCCGCCCATACACCATTTCTCGTCGGCGCCATCATGCGTATTGCACGCCGCGATCGGCGAGCCTCGACTTGACCAGGGTGAGCAGCAGGATGAAGACCAGGAACACCACGGTGAGCGCGGCGCCGTAGCCGGATCGGAAGAATTCGAATCCTTCCGTGTACATGGTGTGGATCAGCACCTCGGAGGACTTCGAGGGGCCGCCCTTGGTCAGGACGTGCACGGTATCGAATACCTGGAAGGAGCGGATACCCGAGATCACGACGACGAAAGTCGTCACCGGCCGCAGCAGCGGCCACGTCACCAGGCGAAAGCGCGCCCAGGCGCTGGAGGCGCCGTCCATCTCCGCGGCCTCGTAGAGCTGCTTCGGGATGGAGACGAGGCCGGCAAGAAACAGCACCATGTTGAAGCCTGCCGCCTGCCAGATGCCGATCGCACACAGCGCATAGAGCGCGGTGCCGCGATCCTGGAGCCAGCTCGGACCGGCGACGCCGAGCTCGCGCAACAGCCCGTTCACCAGGCCGAATTGCGGATGCAGCATGAATTCCCACACCACGGCCATTGCGATCAGCGTTGCCATGACCGGCAGGAAGTAGATGGTGCGATAGAGGCTGCGCAGGCTGGCGCCGCTCTGGATCAGCAGCGCAATGGCAAGGCCCGTGGTGACCGCGCCGGGCACGACGACGCCGACATAGACCAGGGTGTTGCGCAGCGAGGTCCAGAACACCTTGTCGATGAACATTTCGTGGTAATTGGCCAGTCCAATCCACGACAGGTTCGGCGCGCCAAGCTGGTAGTCGGTGAAGGACAGCGCGATTACGGCGGCCAGCGGGCCGAGAAGCATCATCAGCATCAGCGTCAAGGCGGGCGCCATCAGCCCGTACGGCGCCAGCGATAGCCGGCCACGGCGTGCCTCGGCCCGACGCTCGACGGGAGCGCGGATGGCCATGCCGCCGATGGTGGCTGCGCTGTCAGACAATGGCGCGCTCCCTTGCCCGCTCGACCTGCTCCACCGTGACGTCGATGCGCTTTCCGGCACTGTCGAAGGCGCGGACCGCGTCGGCGGTGAAGTTGAAGGGGACGTGGCTCGCGACATCGGGCAATCGCCTGACGTCGTTGACGCGCGCGACCACCCGCGCATCGGTGCCGTTCAGACCGAGATGCACGAAAGCCTCCGCGCCCATGTTCTCGGTGTGGATGACGGTACCCGAGAAAGGACCGTTGCCGAGCACGATCCGCTCGGGACGGATCCCGATGCGGCAATTGCCGGGCGGGTGAGAACTGGCCAGCCGGATAACTTGGCCGAGAGCCTCGATTCGGCCGTCGTCGCGGACGCGGCCCGGCAGCATGTTGATCTTCGGGCTGCCGACGAATTCGGCGACCCTGACGTCGCGGGGGTTGTCGTAGATCTCGGCGGGCCTGCCGACCTGCACCAGCTCGCCTCCGATCATCACTGCCAGCCGGCTCGACATGGTCATCGCCTCGGCCTGGTCGTGAGTGACGTACACGAACGTCGTCTTGAGGCTGCGATGCAGCTCCGCGAGCTCGCTGCGCATGTGTACGCGCAGCTTGGCGTCGAGATTCGACAGCGGCTCGTCGAACAGGAACGCCACGGGCTGGCGCACCATGGCGCGTCCAACCGCCACGCGCTGGCGCTGGCCGCCGGACAATTGTGCGGGCTTGCGCTGCAACAGGTGCGAAATCTCGAGCTGGGATGCAACCTTGTCTACGTCGGCGCGAATGCTCCGTTCCTGGCGCCGCCGGCCGGGCAGGAGACTACCGAGCAGCGGCAGGCGCTCGGCGGTGGAGAGGCGGCGCATGCGCAGCGGCACCGCCATGTTGTCGAAGGCGCTCAAATGCGGATAGAGCGCATAGGACTGGAACACCATCGCCAGATTGCGCGCGCTGGGACGGACGCCGTCCACCGCGCTGCCATCGATCGTCACCCTGCCGGCGCTCTGCGGCTCCAGGCCCGCGATGACGCGGAGCAAGGTGGACTTGCCGCAGCCGGAGGGACCCACCAGCGAAAGGAATTCGCCGTTTTCGATCGTGAGGTCGACGCCCCTGAGCACCTCGGTGGCGTCAAAGGACTTGCGAATACCGCTGAGTTCAATCCGCGCCATTGCCCCGTACCTGTCCCCGTGTGCCGGGCTGCATTCGTTGCCTTGCACACAGGGTTAGGCTGGCGGTCTGACAGTCACATAACGTTCAAAGGCCATTCTTATGCTGGACCAAGGAAATGCTTTTGGCCGTGTTCGAAACCTCGGGGCATGGGCCGCAACCTGGGAATGTCTGCGGTGGCCCTGACATGGTCGCGCGTGCGCGCCGTCAACGCGGTGTTCGAGACCGGCACATTTGCCGCCGCCGCACGCCGGCTAGGAGTTTCGCAGCCTGCGGTGGCCCAGCTCGTGCGCGAGCTCGAGGCCGAATACGATGTGGCGTTGTTCGATCGCCACGGTCACACGCTGATCGCGACGACGCTTTGTCGCAGGCTATATGCCGCGACCAACAAGGTGCAGTCGATAGAGGTCGAGGCGCTCGCCATCCTGCAGCAGCGCGATGAAGTTTCGGGAGGGGAGCTGCGTGTCGGGCTCGGCAATGCCATGCCCGGCATGCTGCTGGTCGCGACTTTCCGAAAGTTGTTTCCGAAGGTCCAGATCAATATCGAGATCGGCAGCTGGTCGACGATCGTCGCCGCGGTGGTGGACCAGCGCGTCGATGTCGCCGTATTGCCCGAGGTGCCCGACGACAACCGCTTCCGGCGCGAGGCCTGCATCCAGCAGCGCGTGGTGGCGATTTGCCATCCCGGCCATGAGCTGGTGGGCCGGACGCCGATGGCGATAGCGGGCCTGATGGAGCATTCGCTGGTGTTTCGCTCCCGCGATTCCTCTGCCCAACGTGCCGTGGACAAGGCATTCCGTGCCGCAGCGCTGCGTCCGACGCCGGCGATTGTGGTCAATACGCGCGAGGGCATGCTGGAGGCGGTCGCCAACCGGCTCGGCATCGGCTTCGGCTGGGAGCACGGCTCGAGCCGCGTCGATCGGATCGCAAAGGTCGTGATTGCGGAAATGGAAGCGGAAACGCCGGAATACATCTTCTGCCTGTCCGGCAAGCGGGGCCGGCTGGTGGATTTGTTCTTCCACGCGTACCGGATGTCGCCTTATGGGGAAACCACCGGCTTCTCGACACAGGCGGCGAAAGGACCGAACCTCGTTCCGCCGCCGTGACATTCCCGCCGTCGACGGCCCTCAGGCGTGGACGCCGACGGCTCAGATGTGCCGGGCGACGAGCAGGCCAGGCCGGGTGTCCGGTTGCGGCGCGAGGTCTATCGACCAGAGAGAGGTATCGTCGACGTCTTTCAGACTCACGGTCATCGTGCCCGTCCGGCCGTCGATGTCGACGCGCCCGAAAAATTGCAGCCCGAAGCAGGGGGCGAGGTTTTCACCCTGGCAGCCCTTCTGAAACATCGGCTTCGGCCCGAAAGTGTTGTCGAGCTGGCCTGGCGCCCACGTTCCGGCATGCAGCGGGCCGGACACGAACTCCCAGAAAGGCTCGAAATCCGTGAATACGGCACGGCTCGGATCGTAGTGATGAGCAGCCGTGTAGTGCATGTCGGCAGTGAGCCAGACTATGTTGCGGACGCCGGCCCGCTTGATGAAGGACAGCAGGTTGGCGATTTCATGCTCCCGCCGCTCCGGCGGTCCGTCGCCGAGCGCGATCGCATCCTCGCTGAACAGCCCGATCGGAAGGTCGGCCGCGATCACCTTCCAGGTCGCATCGGATGTCGCCAGCCCCCGCTTGAGCCAGGCCAGCTGTGTTGCGCCGAGAATGCAGGTTTCGCTGCGGTCGTCCCGGTTGTTCCAGGTGGAATCGCGATAGCTGCGCATGTCGATCAGGAAGACGTCGAGCATCGGCCCATAGGAGACCTTGCGGTAGACGCGGCCGTCCTGTTCGGCAATCGCGCGGATCGGCATGAATTCGTGGAAGGCGCGGCGGGCGCGCGCCACCAGAAGCGAGCTGCCGTCTTCGGCATGGCCCGTCGCGTCGACAGTCCCGAGCGGCGACCAGTCGTTCGTCACTTCGTGGTCGTCCCATTGCGCCAGCATCGGCACCCAGGCGTGGAAAGCGCGGAAATTCTCGTCGAGGAAATTGTATTTGTAGTTTCCGCGGAACTGCTCGAGGCTGTGGGCAACGGCGGATTTCTCTTCCGTCACGATGTTGCGCCAGATGCCGCCGTCGGGCAGCTTCAGTTCCCGCTCGATGGGGCAGTCGGCATAGATGTGGTCGCCGCAATGGATGAAGAAGTCCGGACGATTGTTCAGCATGGTGCGATAGGTCCGCATGCCGCCGCGCGAGAGATCGATGCCCCAACCCTGGCCCGCGGTATCGCCGGACCAGACGAAGGAGATGGATCTGCCTCGTCCGGGCGCGGTCCGGAAATGACCGATTTGTGTCTGTCCGGCAATGCCGGCGTCCAGGTCGGTGAGGCGAACGCGATAGAAGATGTCCTGGCCCGGAGGCAGGCCTTCGATCGATAGCTTGGCAACGAAATCGCTTTCAGGCAACGCCTCGACCGAGGCGGCGTGGACGATGCTGGCGAAGCTCTCGACCGTCGAACATTCCACCATCATCCGTGCAGGGCGATCTGCGCGTGCCCAGACAACCGCGGAATCGGCCGAGACATCGCCGGACTGAATCCCGCACGCGATTTGCGGGCGGTCCGCGGCCCGACTGAGATAGGGTTTCGCGATGCTGCCGAGCCCCGCGGAAGCAATTGTCGAGGCCGACCGGACCAGCAGTTGGCGACGGGTCATCCCGCGCCGGTCAGGTGTCGCAATCGCCATTCTGCAAGCCCTCGCCGAATCGCGGCGGAGGATGCCTGCATCGATTGACCGTTCCCGGAAGGTTTTGCGACAGCCGGATGACTCGCAACCGATATGCTGGGATCACTGCGTCAGCGCGTTGCGCTCACCCGACCTACGCTGGAGCCGCCAGCGTCCGATGACACGGAACCGTCGACCAGCTTCCTCCTGACGGAACAGCGCGATGCTGTCGATGGCCAGCACGCTCGCGCCGGCATTAGGAAAGCGGTCCTGCAACATCGCCAGGACGGACGCCCGCCGATCGGCATCCAGCCGGCCGGTCAGCGTCATGTGAAAGCGGTACTCGTCGAAGACATACGGGTATCCCCAACGATCCAGATAGAAGCGTTGCCGTGCCGTCAGCCCCGCAGCGTTTCTCCTGAGGCGATCCTGTTCCGTCAGCGGCGCACGAAACGAATCGAACTGGCGGACGCAGTCGGCCGCGAGGCTTTCGAGTTCGGAGCAGGGTGCGGCGGGCAAGATCGCAACGAAGCCGGCGATGCTGTCGATGACGGTCTTGATCGCAGGAATGGCGCGTGGCGTGCCGGCGAAGCCGGCGCAAGCGGCGATCAGCTCGCTTTCGGTCTTGCCGGCCTGCAACGCCATTGGCGGCTTCAAGGTAGCGTGGAAGCCGTATTTGCGCGGGTCATGCGTCATCTCGCGCCAATCGGGAGGAAGCCCCATCCCGGTCGGGAAAGTGACGTCGATGCCGCGATGCGCGTCATAGCCGAGCAGCTCCGCGCCGAAACGGTCGAGAGCGCTGCCGGGTTCGGCGGCGAAGTAGATTGCATAGCGCGGGAAATTCGTCATCGCTGGGACTGTAGCGGCGCATCAGGCCGCGGCAACCGCCTGGCGCGAGGTCGGCGCCGCCCGTGTCACGCGGCCGGCAACCTGCAGCGTATCCGCAAATTCGTCGCCGAGCAGAACGCGTTCAATGACGATGTCGGTCACGACGTCGCACTTCGTCGTTTGCCGTGACCAGATCCGGCGGAGGCTGCCTCGTATTTGTCGAGGAAGTCCTCGATCGCGAGCTTCCTGAAATCGGGCAGCGCACGGCGCAGCATCTCGTGGTCCCAGTCCCACCAGCCGAGATCGGCAAGGCGGCCGGCGACGGCTTCCGAGAACCGGCGCTTGATCGGCCGCGCCGGATTGCCGGCGACGACGGTGTAGGCCGGCACGTCCTTGGTGACGATTGCGCCCGCTGCGACGACGGCACCTGTGCCGACGTTGCGGCCCGGCAGCACCACCGCGCCATGGCCGATCCACACGTCATGGCCGATATGGACGTGATGCTTGCGCCGCCAGGCAAAAAATTCGGCTTCGTCGCTTTCGCCGGCAAAATACGCGTTGGCGCGGTAGGTGAAATGCGCCTGTGAGGCGCGCTGCATCGGGTGATTGCCCGGATTGATCCGTGTCATCGCTGCGATGGAGCAAAATTTGCCGATCGTCGTGTAAGTGATCTGCGAGTCGTTCACGACATAGGAGTAGTCGCCCATCGTCACTGCAAGGAGCATGGTGCGGGAGCCGACCTCGCAGTAGGCGCCGAGCTTGCAGTCGCTCAACGAGGCGGTAGGGTTGACGGTCGGTTGAACTGAGAGCTGCTTGCCGGCCATCCGGATATTCCCTGCGCGAGCGATATCGGCGGGTCTCGTCATCAGTGGGCTTGATGACGATGTCGTGACGCTTCGGTGACGGTGGACGGCAAGACGGTGGACGGCAATGTGGATGGTCGCCGCTGCGCAGCGCTCGGACAGGCGTTGGCGATGCAACGAGCATCGTTCTCGCCATGAGGCCGTCGTTCCTGCATCGCCAGGCCAATGAGGTGGTGAGCGCTGCGAAGCAGCCGCGGAAAGCGTTGAAAACCATCCGTTGGTTCATCTGACTGTCACAGACCATTGTTAGCGACGACGGCAGCAGATGCACGAGGAGGGTACCGCTTTGACATCGCTTGCGATGATCGATGCCAGAGACGTCTCGAAGTCGTACCACCGCGGCGTGCCGGTTCTCGACGGCATCACGCTGTCGCTGCGGCGCGGCGAAATGGTAGCGCTGATCGGTGCGTCAGGCTCGGGCAAATCGACATTGATCCGCGCGATTGCCGGGCTGACGCCGATCGACGGTGGCCGCACTGGCGGCGCGGCCGGCCGTATCGAAGTGATGGGCCAGCCGATCCAGCAGGACGGTCGCCTCAACAGGAATCGTGGCCTGCGGGTGCGCATGGGCGTGATCTTCCAGCAATTCAATCTCGTGCCGCGGCTTTCGCTGCTCACCAACGTCTGCTTCGGCCTGCTGGGCCGATTGCCGGTTCTGCGCGGAACATTCGGTCTGTTCAGTTCGGACGACAAGCGCGTCGCCATGCAGGCGCTGGCGCGGGTCGGAATCGCCGAACATGCGCTGAAGCGCGCCAGCGACCTTTCCGGCGGCCAGCAGCAGCGCGCGGCCATCGCGCGTTCGTTGGTCCAGGGGGCCGAGCTGTTGATTGCGGACGAACCGATCGCCTCGCTCGATCCCGCCTCCGCCCGTCGCGTCATGGATCTGCTTGCGGACATGAACCGCGATGACGGGCTGACGGTGCTGATCTCGCTGCATCAGGTCGAATACGCCCTGAAGTATTGCGCGCGCACGATCGCGCTCAAGGCCGGCAAGGTCGCCTATGACGGTCCGTCCTGCGCTTTGACACCGGCTTTCCTCAATCAAATCTACGGTGCCGAGTCCGAGGAGCTGTTTCTGCCCTCGTTCGACGCGCGAACGCGGCAGGAACGCCAGGACGGCGACGGATTGTCCGGGGTACGCATGCCGGCGAAGCTGCCGGCTTTTGAGATCGAACGGCTGTCCGCCTGACAACGGGCGCGGACTCGTTCTTGACGTCACCAGGAAATGCAACGCATTCAACCAGGAGAAGCGATATGCGCAAGCTAGCTCTGACCGGCATGGCCTTGGCCGCGGCGGCCGGCATCACGGCCAACGTTGCCCGCGCCGAGACGACTGAACTCAATTTCGGCATTATCGCGACCGAAGCGAGCACCAACCTCAAGACCGTCTGGCAGCCCTTCCTCGACGCGATGGCCAAGGGAACGGGATTCAAGGTCAACGCCTTCTACGCTTCGGACTATGCCGGCGTGATCGAAGCGATGCGCTTCAAGAAGGTACAGGTGGCCTGGTTCGGCAACAAGTCGGCGATGGAGGCGGTCAACCGTTCGGACGGCGAGATTTTTTCCAAGTCGGTCGATTCGGACGGCAACCCCGGTTACTGGTCGCATCTCATCGTCCACAAGGATTCGCCGCACAAGAATCTGGATGACGTCCTCAAATGCGACAAGTCGATCGACTTCGGCATCGGCGATCCAAACTCGACCTCGGGTTTTCTTGTCCCGACGAGCTACATTTTTGCTGCCAAGAACGTCGATCCGAAGGCCTGCTTCAAGACGGTTCGCAATGCCTCGCATGAGGCGAACGGCATGGCCGTGGCGAACAAGCAGGTCGAAGCCGCGACGAACAACAGTGAAAGCCTGCGCCGCCTGGAAGTCACTGCTCCGGAAGCCCGCAAGAATATCCGCGTGATCTGGACCTCGCCGCTCATTCCGAGCGATCCGCTCGTCTGGCGCAAGGATCTGGCCGTGGACGTCAAGACCAAGCTCTACACCTGGCTCTTGAGCTATGGTCGGATCGGAACACCGGAAGAGATCGCTTCCGCGAAGAAGGTCATGGCGGGTCTGCAATGGGCGCCGTTCATTCCGTCGTCGAACGACCAGTTGCTTCCGATCCGCGTCCTTGAAGCGAACAAGTCGATCATGAAAATCAAGGGTGATGCGAAGCTGTCGGCGGAAGCGAAAGCCGCAAAAATCGCCCCGCTCGAGGCCGATATCAAGGCGTACCAGGCAGCGGCCGATAAGGCCGAGAAGGGCGCACTCATGCGACAGGTCGCGCAGTTCAACGAGGCTGACAAGGCCAACGATCAGGCCAAGCTCAAGAAGCTGATCGGCGAGTTCGCGGCGAACGCCGCGACCGCGCCAACCAACTGACGCTGGCGAGGGGCGCCGCCTGGCGCCCCTCGGTCGTAATGCCATGACAGACACCGTCGCACCCATCGAAAACCGGCCGCTACGACAGGCCGAAGAGCCTGCAATCCCGCACTATCCCCTGGCACGACGGGTGCGTGGCTGGCTGGGCTGGGCGCTCGTTTTCGGCCTGCTGGCCTGGAGCTGGGCTCCGGCCGAAATGTTCCGTGCGTCGGCGCTATTCACCGACTGGCGCAACATGGCCGAGTTCGGCAGTGCCTTTCTCCATCCGAATTTCCACGAGTGGCAACAATATCTCGCCGACATGGTGGTGACGATCCAGATCGCGATCTGGGGCACCGCCCTGGCAGTCGTGTTCGGCATTCCGTTCTCAATTCTCTGTTCGGTCAATGTATGTCCGGCATGGATCGTGCAGCCCGTGCGGCGACTGATGGACTCCTGCCGGGCGATCAACGAGATCGTGTTCGCGCTGTTGTTCGTCGTGGCGGTGGGTTTGGGTCCGTTCGCCGGTGTGATGGCGCTTTTCGTTCATAATCTCGGTGTGTTTGCCAAGCTGTTCTCCGAAGCGGTCGAGGCGGTCGATCCGCGGCCGGTGGAGGGCATTCGCGTGACCGGCGCGGTGCGCACGCAGGAAGTGATCTTCGGCGTCATTCCGCAGGTGCTGCCGCTGTGGAGCTCGTTCACGCTCTACCGGCTGGAGACGAACGTGCGCTCGGCGACGACGCTCGGCATCGTCGGTGCCGGCGGCATCGGCCAGACCCTGTACGAGAGCATCCGTAGTTTCCAGTACTCCGATACGGCCGCGCAGATCATTATTGTAGTCGTCACCGTGATCGTGCTCGATCTCGTCAGCGCCCGCATTCGTAAGGCGCTGGTTTGATCGTTCGCGCAAAATCGCCGATCTTCAGGTGCTCTCGACCAGAAACTGAACCCTTTCCGCGGCGAAGCGCACCCGCTTGGTGATCAGTGGCCGGCCTTCGGCATCGACGTCGGTGGAATCGACCACGAGGATCGGGCGTCCGAGCGCGAGGTCGAGCCGCGCGGCATCGGTCGCATCGACGATCCCGGCGGTGATCCGCGTCGAGGCGCGGCGATAGTCGCGGATGCCGTAATGCGCCAGCAGCTTGGTCATCGAGCGCGCGCCGGCATAGACGCGGCCCGCGTCGGGAAATCTTTCCGCCGATAGCCAGTGCGTGCCGATGCAGATCGGCGTGCGGTCGGCAAGGCGTAGCGCCTCGATGCGGATCAGCGGCGCGCCGGCTTTCAATCCCAGCTCGCGCGCCAGATCGCGGCTGGCGATCTCCTCCGACGCCTCGATCAACTGTCCGCGCGGCTCTCGGCCGCCGGCGCCGACGATCTCGGAGAAGCGCGTGCGTGAGCGCAGGGGATAGGCGAGGCGAGGGGCCTCGATATAGGTGCCGCTGCCGCGCTCGGCGCGCACCAGTCCGCGCTCGGCCAGCGCCGCGAGCGCGCGGCGTACCGTGTGGCGATTGACGCGATAGGTTTCGGCGATTTCCATTTCGCCGGGCATTTTTTCGCCGGCGACAAAGCGGCCGTCCGCGATGTCACGCTCGATGCCGTCAGCCACCTGGCGCCACAGCGCCACGCCGGAGGCGATGTCGGTCGTCGTCATGGCGCGTCGTCTCGAGCGCGAACCGGGAAAATCATCGGCCTGTCACGAAAGCTTCATGCAGCGTCGGTATCTAAGTTGTCTAGTAGCATAGACAACTTGAGGACGGCAAGGCTGCAATGGGCGCAATCGCCGACGAGGCCATCAACGTACGGCGCAAGGCCGCGATGACGGTGCTTGCGAGTGCCGGCGGCGAGGAGATCGAGCGCTGCCTGAAAGCGATCGAACTGCCGGAATATGTCGATCTTCGCGAACCCGAAAACGGACTCGTGATGGTGCGCGGAAGAATCGGCGGCGACGGGGCTCCGTTCAACCTCGGCGAAGCCACGGTGTCTCGCGCGGCCGTTCGGCTTGCCAGCGGCGAAGTGGGCTTCGGCTACACGCTCGGCCGCGATCTCGAGAAGGCGCGGATGATCGCGCTGTGCGACGCCATGGTGCAGTCACGAGACGCCGAGGCAGTGGAGGCGATTGTGCTGGCGCCGTTGCGGGAGCAGATGCTGGCGACGCGCAGTCGCAAGTCCGCGGAGGCCGCGGCGACGCGGGTCGATTTCTATACGATGGTGCGCGGCGAGGGGTGAGCGATGGTGACGGTCGCTGAAATGCCGGCGGGTTTTGCGGAAAAGGTCCTGTCCGCGCAATCCACCTTCCGCTCCGTGATGGACGCGATGGCGCGCCCGGGGAGCGTGCAGCGCGTCCGGGCGGCGGCTGGAACGCCCGGTCCCATGATGCCCGGCACGGCCGCGATTGCCCTCACCTTGTTCGATCACGACACGCCGGTCTGGCTCGACCGCGCGATGTCGGCGACCCCCGATGTCGGCAAATGGCTGAAATTCCACACCAGCGCGCCCGTCGTCGCGGACACCGCCGCAAGCCACTTCGCCGTGATCGGCGACCCGCAGGAGCTGCCGCCGCTCGATCGCTTTTCCCTGGGGAGCAACGAGTATCCCGACCGCTCCACCACGCTGATCCTGCAGGTCGACAGCGTCACCGCGGGGCCGGCCTTTGAGCTGACCGGTCCCGGCATCGACGGCACCGCGCTGTTGCAGACGACGCTCCCGGCAGGCCTGTTCGAGCGGCTCGCCATCAATGCGGTCCTGTTCCCGCGCGGCATCGACGTCGTGCTGGTGCATGACGACGCCGTTGTCGCGATCCCCAGAACCACGCGGCTCGCCGCGCATGGAGCCTGAGCCATGTATGTCGCCGTCAAGGGCGGGGAGCGCGCCATCGAGAACGCCCATCGCCTGCTGGCGCATGAGCGCCGCGGCGATCGCGGCGTGGCGGAGATTTCGCTGGCGCAAATCGCCGAGCAGCTCGCCCTCGGCGTCGATCGCGTGATGACCGAGGGGTCGCTCTACGACCGTGAATTGGCGGCGCTCGCCATCAAGCAGGCGCGCGGCGACCTCATCGAGGCGATCTTCCTGGTGCGCGCCTTCCGTGCCACGTTGCCGCGGCTCGGGGCGACCGAGCCGGTCGATACCGGCACCATGCAGGTGCGCCGCCGTATCTCCTCGACCTTCAAGGACATTCCGGGCGGCCAGGTGCTCGGGCCGACCTTCGACTACACCCATCGGCTGCTCGATCCGCAACTGGCGGAAGGCGGCGCGCCCGAGGTACCCGCGACCGCTGCACCGCTGATGCCGATGCCGCGCGTGACCGATATTCTCGGCCGCGACGGCCTGATCGAGTCCTCGCCGCCGATGGATGCCGATACGCCGGTCGGCGATCTCACCCGCGAGCCTCTCGGCTTTCCGGCCGACCGCGATCTGCGTTTGCAGAACCTTGCCCGCGCCGACGAGGGTTTTTTGCTCGCGCTCGGCTATTCGACCCAGCGCGGTTACGGCCGCAGCCATCCCTTTGCCGGCGAAATCCGCTTCGGCGAGGTCGAGATCGAGTTCGTCGCCGAGGACGCCGGCTTTGCCGTACCGCTCGGCGCGATTGCGATGACCGAATGCCAGATGGTCAACCAGTTCAAGGGCTCGGCCACGGAAGCGCCGTGCTTCACGCGCGGCTATGGTCTCGCCTTCGGGCAGAGCGAGCGCAAGACCATGTCAATGGCATTGGTGGATCGTTCACTGCGCGCGCGCGAGCTTGCGGAAGATATCGCCGCGCCGGCACAGGACGAGGAATTCGTCATGTCGCATTCCGACAATGTTCAGGCGACCGGCTTCGTCGAGCATCTCAAGCTGCCGCATTACGTCGACTTCCAGTCCGAGCTTGGCCTGCTGCGCAAGCTTCGTGCGGAATTCTTTGAGGCCGCGGGCGCCGAGCCGATGCAGGAGGCCGCGGAATGAGCGCGACGGCCTACAATTTCGCCTATCTCGACGAGCAGACAAAACGGATGATCCGCCGTGCGATCCTGAAGGCGATCGCGATTCCCGGCTATCAGGTGCCGTTCGCCAGCCGCGAAATGCCGATGCCCTATGGCTGGGGCACCGGCGGCGTGCAGGTCACCGCGGCGATCCTCGGTCCCGACGACGTCCTGAAAGTGATCGACCAGGGTTCGGACGATACCACCAACGCGATCTCGATCCGGAAATTCTTCGCCAGGACCGCAGGCGTCGCCACCACGACCTCGACCGCAGAGGCGAGCGTGATCCAGACCCGGCACCGTATTCCCGAGGCGCCGCTGCATGCGGGCCAGGTGCTGGTCTATCAGGTGCCGATCCCCGAGCCGCTGCGCTTTCTCGAGCCGCGCGAGACCGAGACGCGGCGTATGCACGCGCTCGGCGAATACGGGCTGATGCATGTCAAGCTGTACGAGGATATCGCGCGCTTCGGCCACATCGCGACTTCCTACGCCTATCCGGTCAGGGTGAATGAGCGATATGTGATGGACCCGTCGCCGACGCCGAAGTTCGACAATCCCAAGATGGACGACTGCGCGGCGCTGCAGCTGTTCGGCGCGGGCCGCGAGAAGCGGATCTACGCCATCCCGCCGCACACCAGGGTGGCGTCGCTCGACTTCGAGGATCACCCGTTCACACGCTATCGATTCGACGCACCCTGCGCGTTGTGCGGGGCGGATGATTCCTATCTCGACGAGATCGTCACCGACGACAAGGGCAGCCGGATGTTCGTCTGCTCCGATACCGACTACTGCGACGGCCGGCAGGCGGCCGGCCATTGCGGCACCGAGAGCGCGGCTCCGCACAAGGAGAGGGCGCATGGCTGAGCGTTTGGCCGGGAACGACGAGCCGCTGCTGGTTGCCGAAGGTCTCGGCAAGAACTACGGGCGGTTGACGGCCTGCCGCGACATCTCCTTTGCGCTCTATCCCGGCGAAGTATTGGCAGTGGTCGGTGAATCCGGCTCCGGCAAGTCGACGCTGCTGCAGCTGCTGTCGGCGCAGCTAAGCCCAAGCGCGGGCCGCGTTTCCTACCGCATGCGCGACGGCGTGCTGCGCGACCTGGCGTTGCTGGGCGAGGCCGAGCGGCGCTTCCTGTTCCGCACCGATTGGGGCTTTGTGCATCAGGACCCGGCGCAGGGCCTGCGAATGGCGGTTTCCGCCGGCGCCAATGTCGGCGAACGACTGATGGCGGTCGGCTGGAACCACTATGGCCGCATCCGCGAGGCGGCGTCGAACTGGCTCGAGCGCGTCGAGATCGAGACTTCCCGCATCGACGATGCGCCGCGAACCTATTCCGGCGGCATGCGCCAACGTCTGCAGATCGCGCGCAACCTCGTCACCGAGCCGCGCCTCGTCTTCATGGACGAGCCGACCGGCGGCCTCGATGTGTCGGTGCAGGCCCGCCTGCTCGACCTGATGCGCGGCCTCGTCGGCGAGCTCGGCCTTGCCGCCGTCATCGTCACCCACGATCTCGCGGTCGCACGCCTGTTGTCGCATCGCGTAATGGTGATGAAGGGCGGGCAAGCGATCGAGGCCGGCCTGACAGACCAGGTGCTCGACGACCCTCGCGAGCCCTATACGCAACTGCTCGTCTCCTCGATCCTGCCGCCATGAGCGTTGCGATGACCTCGATGATCGAACTCGAAAACGCCGAGAAGACCTTCACCATGCACCTGCAGGGCGGCATCGAGCTGCCCGTGGTGCGCGGCGTGTCCCTTCGCGTCGACGCTGGCGAATGCGTCGTGCTGTCCGGCCCTTCCGGGGCGGGAAAATCGTCGATCCTGAAGATGATCTACGGCAACTACCGCTGCGACGGCGGCCGTATCGGCATCCGCCATCGGGGTGCGGTGATCGATCTGGCAAGAGCCGAGCCGCGCCAGGTGCTCGGCGTCAGGCGCTCCACGATCGGCTATGTCAGCCAGTTTCTGCGCGCGGTGCCGCGGGTGGCGACCATCGACGTGGTCGCCGAGCCTCTGATTGCAAATGGCGTCACCCGGGAGGACGCGCGCGAGCGCGCAGGCCTGCTTCTGCGCCGTCTCAACATCCCCGAGCGGCTGTGGCGTTTGCCGCCCTCGACCTTCTCCGGCGGCGAGCAGCAACGCGTGAACATCGCCCACGGCTTTGTCACCGACTATCCGATCCTGCTGCTCGACGAGCCGACCGCGTCGCTCGATGCCGCTAATCGTGCCGTTGTCGTCGAGCTGATCGACGAAAAGAAGCGCAGGGGCGTCGCGATGGTTGCGATCGTCCACGACGATGAAATCCGCCGGGAAATCGCCGATCGCGTCGTCGACGTGACGGCTTTCGCCGCGGCGGGATGAGGGAAGACTGAAATGACTTCGACGAAGTCCGAAACCGTTCTGGGCAACGCCCGCCTGGTTCTTGCCGATCGCGTGATCGAGCAGGGCTGGATCGCGCTTGCCGACGGTCGCATCGCCGAATTCGGCGAGGGCAAGGCGCCCGCCGGCAGCGAAGACGCCCGCGGCGACCTCGTGATGCCCGGCCTGATCGAGCTGCACACCGATCACCTCGAGGCACACTACGTGCCGCGCCCCAAGGTATTTTGGGACGCGACGGCAGCTGTCGTCTCCTACGATGGCCAGCTCGCCACCTCCGGCATCACCACCGTGCTGGATTCCCTGCGCGTCTGGCGCGAGGACGGCGCGGAGGATGTCGATGGCCGTGCGGGCGTGCTTGCCGCCGCCATCACTTCGGCGCGCGAGGCGGACCTGCTGCGCGCCGATCACTTCCTGCATCTGCGCTGCGAGATCCCGATGCCCGACGTCGTCGAGGAAGCGAAGGAGCTGATCGACCGACCTGATGTCCGGTTGATGTCGCTGATGGACCACACGCCCGGCCAGCGCCAGTTCCGTGACGAGGTGAAGCTGCGCGACTATTACCGCGGCAAGAGCGGCGGCATGACCGACGCCGAGCTTGACGTGCTGTTCGCGCGGCGGTTTTCCTATCAGAAGGCCTATGCCGCGACCAATATGCGCGCGATCGTCGCGCTCGCGCATCGGTACGGGATTCCGCTTGCGAGCCACGACGACACGACGGAGGAGAACGTGGTGGATGCGATCCGCGATCGTGTGGCGGTGGCGGAATTTCCGACCACGATGGAGGCTGCGCGCGGCCTGCACGAGGCGGATATCGACATCCTGATGGGCGCGCCGAACGTGGTGCGCGGCGGCTCGCATTCCGGCAACATTGCCGCGGTCGATCTCGCCCGCGAGGGCCTGCTGGATATCCTTTCCTCGGACTACATCCCTTCGAGCCTGCTGATGGCGGCGCTGCAGCTGCCGCGCGACGTGCCGGCGATCGATCTCGCCTCCGCCGTGCGCACGGTGACGAAGACGCCCGCCGAAGCCGTGGGGTTAGCCGACCGCGGCGAGATCGCAACCGGCAAGCGTGCGGATATCATCCGCGTACATGTTGCCCGCGACATCCCGGTCGTGCGCAGCGTCTGGCGGGAAGGGCGGCGCGTGGCATGAGCGAGGCGCCGTCGATCTGCGAACCGCACGCCGCCACGGCGATCGGACCCGGCAGGCTGGTGCTGGTCGTGGGCCCGAGCGGCGCCGGCAAGGATACGCTGCTGGGCCTTGCGCGGGCCGCCTGCGCCGAAGATTCCAGCATCGTGTTCGCGCGTCGCGTGGTGACGCGCGAAGCCTCCAGCGCCGAAGACAACGAGCAGATGAGCCTGGACGCGTTTCGCGTGGCGCGAGCGCAGGGCACCTTTGCCGTCCATTGGGAAGCGCATGGCCATGCCTACGGCCTGCCGCGCGGCATCGACGACGACATCCGCGCCGGCCGCACCGTGGTCGCCAACGTCTCGCGGACCGTGATCCCGGCGTTGCGCCGGGCCTACGCCAATGTCGTGGTGGTTTCGATCACCGCGCCTGCGGACGTGCTTGCCCGGCGCCTCGCGATGCGCAGCCGCGGAACCGACGGCAACATCGCGCGGCGGCTGGCTCGCAGCGTCGAGGATATCGAGCCTGACGCCGCCATCGTCAATGTCTCCAGCGCCGAATATCATGCGCGCCAGTTGCTCCGCATCATCGGCAGAAGCGAGTGAGACCGGGCACGCTGTGCGGAGAGGGCCATGACGGTCATCCCGACGATCGGACAACCGGGCGATCCAGGGCGAACAGCACAGCCTGCCTTGCGCGGTCACTCGTCAGCGGCAACCCGAGCTGGGATTGCGCTCGTGACGAGAGCTAGTGCGCCAAGAGAACGGGGCGCGCCGAAGCGTTCTTAAGGATGTGGCGCGTGGCCCCGCCCAGAAGCATCTCGCGCAGGCGGCTATGGGAATAGGCGCCCATGACCAGCAGGCCGGCTTCATGCTCTGCCCCCGCTGCGAGCAGCGTATCGCCCACCGAGCGCAATTCCGGTGCAACCACCTGCGCGGTCGCACCGATGCCATGACAGCGCAAATAGGCAAGCAGCTCGGCCTGTGAGGCTTGGCGATTGCTGGCGGCCCGATCAACGCTTATGACCTGCACTGATTTGGCGAGTTGCATGAACGGTATGGAAGCCGAGACCGCGTGCCAGCATTCCGGGCTCTCGTCCCAAGCGATCATCACGCTGTCGGTCAGATCATTCTGCAGGCGAGCCGGCGCCAACAGCACGGGGCGACGGGTCTGCAGCAGCGATTGCTCGGCAATGGCCATCAGCGATTCCATCACAGTGGCGCTTGCGGCGACCATTAGGTCGAAGGCAGCGGCCCGTCGCACCGCGATTTCCACATACGATCCCTCGGCTTCGCGCCAGGATGCCGCGAGCGGGCTGCCGGGCTCGTCGCTCGCCGATAGCATCGGGATGCCGACTACCGCGCAGGCTTGCGCGAAAACCTCGCGCGCATCCCGCGCAGCTCGCTCCCGTTCCTCGGCGTGCCAGCTCACCGCGGCGGTCGCCGTTCGTCCCATTTCGGCGACCGTTAGGCCGCCACGCGTGACCGGCGGCGGTGGCGGCTCGCTGATGAACAGTGCCTGGACGTGAGCCCCCAACGCCTTCGCGGCAGACAGAGCCGTTTCAATTTGACCGGAGTGACTGGCCGAGCCGGGAAGTGGAACCAGGATTCGCTTGATACTCATGAGAGCCTCCTCCGATGCCGCCGCGCAATCCCGCCCAATTCATAACTCCCGGAATCACCCCAAAGTTCCGGAGACCAGCAGGTTCCAGTTGCCGACTTTGGTCATCGATGTCCGGTGTGGGTAAAGCGCGACTTCGCGATAGGGGCCGCTATCGGTTCAGCGGATGTTGCGAAGCGGGTCGACCGTTGATGGGCCGTTCGACGACAAGCGCACCGCTCTGTGCGGCCTTTGCTTGCGATAATGTAGCCAAATCTACGACATGTCGCGTGTCTGAATCCAGTCGTGGTCGGAAGGCGTGGCGGGGGGAGCTCGGCCATTGCATGAGAAGCGGGAATCATTTGCGCACTGAGCCCTTCAGTTTCTGATCCCGAGCCATAAACCATGGCAGCAGGCAACGAAAATCAGCGCTTCTGGTGCGGTGCTCCGCAGCGCTTCACGATCAAGAGCGAATCTTTGAAGGAGTGCATCCAAACTGCTCGTGAAACTTCCGAGAAAAGTGCGCGAGGCTCTTGAAACCCCAATGATAGGCAATTTCCGAGACGGGTGCCCTCAGACGATCGCGCCTCAGAAGATGCTCTTTGCATCGTTGTAGACGCAACCGGATAATCGTTTCAGAGAGAGATTCCGCTTCTTGGCCAAAGAGCCGATGGACTTGGCGCACACCCAGTCCGACCTCGTCGGCTATCAGCTGAGGACTCAAGTTGGGATCGCGAAGATTGGCGAGTATGAACTGCTTGATTCGGTTGATCATCAATAGCTGGTAGTTGGTGCATTCGCTTCTCGTGGTCGCGTAGGCAAGTTCCAACCCATTCCAGACTTCCGCTTCTACTATCTGATCGAGCCCGCCGACTTCGCTGAACGGATGATGCCGAGCCAGGATCTTCCGCAGGGTGGCGGATACATGTCGGCCCGCGCCGAGCGAAGCGTCAAGGCAAAATGTCTTCGTTAGATCCCAAGCCGGAAAGCGCTGTCGGAAATCCTCGCCGCGAACCTCGAATATGACGTGCCGCATCTCACCCGGGAAACCATGCATGTACGGCCGGTTCGTATCGTATAGAACGCAGTCTCCCTCGTTGAGTACGAGACAGTCGTTGGCCCTGTTGATGAAGGCCTTGCCGCGGACCAGCAGAATGAGAAAAACCGCATCCTTTTCGATCTTGCGGACCAGTTCCGGGGTGCGCTCGACGACGTGCTGGCCCCCCGCGATATCGATTAGCTTGGTCGCTCCAAGCTCGACGTACTGAAACTGCGCTTTAAGCCCGGTTGGCTCGAGCGATGTGCATCGAAGCCCTACGACCCGGTCGGCGCATTTTTCTTCCCAGAAGCTAATTCGACGGCGCGCCGGAACGGCCGCTGTATCGAATTTGATCGTCCCGCCCACCCGGCGCCGCTCTGCAAGGCGAAGTGCTTGCATGCCCCCTCCCGATCTTAGCCATGTTTTCCAACATGCTAGCCGGTCGGGCAGACCGCTTCAACGGCAATGCAGCCCCTCCGGCCTGCCTTCAAGGTTGGCAGCCGGCAGGGATACAACTGGCGGTGCTCCGGCCGCGGCCTGGAGCAGGGCGGGGACCTTACTCCTGATCTACGAGTATCTTGATGTTTGCTGGATCGTTCAACAGACGTTCGAAGCCACCCCGAACGACGTCGCCCAACTCGATTTCGCGCGTCACGATGCGAGAGGGATCGAACACTCCGCCAGCGACGAGGGCAATGAGATCCGTGTAGACGTGCCGGTAGCCGACACTCGAGACCAGATCAATCTCGCGGTTGACGAGACGGAAAGCGTCGATCGTCGGCGGCTTGCCGAACAGTCCGACGAGGACGAGACGTCCTCCCTTTCGCAGGACGTTGAATGAACTTGTGAGTGCGGACTGCACGCCGACCGCTTCGAAGGAGATGTCGACGTCCCGTACGTGATCGGAGAGGGATTGGTCGTGAGTATTTACCGTAAGCGTCGCGCCGAGGCGACTTGCCAGTTGCAGACGTGCATCGGTTAGATCGCTGACCGCAATTTCGCGCGCTCCCGCGACCTTGGCGAGTTGGACGATCAACAGGCCAATGGCGCCGGCGCCCACCACGGCGCAACGCATTCCAGGACCCAAACCGCTCCGTCGGACTGCATGTAAGGCAACCGCCGCCGGTTCGAGAACTGCAGCTTGGGTAAAGGACACCTCATCCGGCAAGGGGTGAGCCATGTAGGCGGGGATCACGGCCTCTTCGGCCATGCCACCGTCGCCCATCAGCCCGGCAAACCCCATGGATACACACAGATTGTACTCTCCACGTAGACAAGCATCGCAGCACCCACACCGGTATTCCGGTTCGATCGCTACACGTTGATCTATGCGGAAACCGGTAACCTCGCTTCCAACTTCGGCCACGGTCCCGCAGAATTCATGCCCCAGAATGATTGGCGCCTTTCGCTTGGAAAGGGGGTGTTCCTCCGTTACCGGAATAGCGTGAGGACCGTTGACGTATTCATGGAGGTCGCTCCCACAAATCCCGCATTTTGCGACCCTGATGCGCAACTCTTTCGCGAAAAGAGCTGCGCTCTGCCGAGTTTCCACCCTGACGTCGCGCGCTCCGTACCATACTGCCGCGGAAAACTGACGGTGTTGCACGACAAGCCCTCAGCGGATCAGCTTATCGACATAGGCTGCTCCGATGCCGACTTTCTCGTAATGTTTGCGTGCCAAATCGATGTACATATGGACATCGAAATATCCATCCGGATCGCCCTTCTCATCGAGCCAGATCAGTGGCCCGGTGACATTGAACTGAACCCGCATGGGCTCGTCGCTCTCGTACGCTATGAGCGTGTGTCCCTCGCCGGGAGTCTCGTAAACGAAGTCGCCTGCGGTCGCTGTCCAGTCGTGCTCGAGATACCCCCATTTGCCCGATATCGTGTAGGCGAAAACCTGATGGGGATGGTAGTGGCGATTCACCAGCCCCGCCTTCTTCGCCATCAGGATATCGCACCATCTATTCTGCGAAGGCGAGATCCAGAGGGGGCGAGTTGAGACGGTTTCGGTGAACGGCACATAGTAGCGTTCGTCGTCGATCGGAGCATTGTGGATGTAGACTTCAGGCTGTGCGTCCGGCTGAAAGACCTTCTCGATTGGCTTGATGATCTTCCAGAACTCGGTTGTTGCCGCCTCAGGCATCGGAATCCTCCTCTCGAATTCAATTGTCCCGATCACTGTTGCACGAATGTCGGCGGCACTGTTGCGCGCGGCTTGATCCACAGGGACACATCGGTTTGCTGACAGCGACTTACCCTTCCCCGGGCAGGGACAACCCGGGTTGCTTCAGTTAAGAAGCCTGAATTCTGCTGCAGATCGCCGCTCTGAATCGGCGACTTCGCAGATGCAAGGTGGCGACGGCTTCGCCGTGAGGGCGAAGGGTGAGGGGGAAAACGAAGCAGGAGGGAGCGTGGCGCCAGGACATCGGGGAGCGGCGTGCAACTCGTTTGTGTCCTAGCCGGGCTGCGTCCGAGTCCAAGACGCGTTTTGCGCAGCCAGCCTACTGTCCGGCTGCACGATAACCCGAGAAACGGATCGCGTCTCCCGCACCGAGGCCAGCGCGCCAAGGGGCAAGGGGACTGCGCAAACAAACATTCGTGCCGAAATTTCAGCGCGCCCACCGCGGAGCTGGGCATGGGAGGGAAGCAAATGAAGTTCAGGAACTGCATTCTTGCAATGACAGTGGGATTGCTGGGGCTGTGCATCGGCAGCGCAGCTCACGCGGCAGATCCGAAATGCGGCGCCAACACCGGCAAGGCCGCCGCTGGCGAACCGATCGTCATCGGAGGCATCGTCAGCGTCACCGGACCGGATAATTTCAGTTCGTCGGGACAGGCTGCTGCTGCGTATTTCAAGTGCCTGAACGCCAATGGTGGCGTGAATGGGCGGCCCATCAAATACCTGCTCGAGGATGACGCCTGGAATCCGGAGCAGTCGTCGCAGGTCGCGGTCAAGCTGATCCGCGATCAGAAGGCAGTCGCGCTGGTCGGCAATATGAGCTTCGTCGATTGCGGCGCCAATCAAGGCATTTACGAGAAGGATGACATCATGGTCATCGCCGGTGTCGGCGTGCCTCGTGATTGCTTCTTCCAGAAAAACTATGCGCCCACCAACGCTGGCCCGCGGGTGAGCAACACCAAGGCCGTGAT
Source organism: Bradyrhizobium sp. (assembly GCF_052389815.1). Lineage (GTDB taxonomy): Bacteria > Pseudomonadota > Alphaproteobacteria > Rhizobiales > Xanthobacteraceae > Bradyrhizobium. The sequence goes on from NZ_JBQTHN010000030.1 coordinate 110,385, forward strand.
GGACGTGGCGCAATCTCACGCCGGCAAGATCAAACGCGTCGTATGCATCGCACCGAACATTCCCAACCTTGGTGAATGGTCCTGCACCGGTGCAGTCGCCTGGATCAGGAAGCAGGGCGGCGACGGCAAGATCATCACCTTCGATCCGGGCTCGCTCGATGCAACCTCGATCGTCCTCGAGGCGATGGCGTTCAAGCCGGACGTAATCAGCGTTGGAACTCCCAAGGGGCTCGCCGTTCCGATCTTCGCTGCCGCAGAAGAGCAGGGGCTTGCCGACAAGGCGCATTTTACCGGCCCGGCATCGCTCTACAACTTGGACTTCCCTCGCGCGATCGGCAAGTATTGGGACGGCAAGGTCACCGTAGATATGGAGCTGAAGGGCGCCGACGCTGGAACGCCGGACATGCAGAACTGGCTCGCTGTCATGGGGAAGTACGGGCAGGCTTCCGATCCGCGCGATACCTTCTCTCAGGCGGGGTATTTGGCCGCTCGCGTCACGGCCGAAACGCTGCTGAAGATGGACCCGGCCAAGATCGACCGGCGCTCGGTGACCGCGGCCTTGCGGGGCATCAAGCGCTTTGAGAGCGACATGCTGTGCTCGCCCTGGTACGTCGGCGACGGTTCTCGTCACAACGCCAATCACGCGGGACCGGTATCCCTGGTCAAGAACGGCAAGCTGGTGCCGAAGAATGTATGTATCGAGTCGGAAGATCCCGAACTCGACGACGTGCGCGCGTACGAGAAGACGATCGGCATCGCGAAGTAAGCGGTCATGCCCGATTTCACGCCCTTTCTCGTCGCCGGTCTGGCTACGGCAGCGACCTACGTGCTGTCCGGAGTCGGCATCGTGGTGCTCTACCGGTCTTCGGGCGTGGTCAATTTCGCCCAGGGCGCCGTCGGCGCCCTGGCTGCCTTCATATCCTGGTCGATCGTCGAACGCGGCGGCCCGGCCAGCTTTTCCTGGATGGCCGGAATAGTCGCTGCGGCCGGACTTTCGCTCTTTTACGGCCGCGTGATCGCGCCTCGATTGGCTTCCAGCGATCCGATCATGCGCGCCGTGGCGACGCTCAGCTTCGCGCTTATCCTGCTTGGCTTCATGGGCTTCGTTTGGGGAGAGGCGCCACGGCGACTTCGGCTGCCAACAGACACGATGAGCTTCGAGCTGTTGGGAGTCCGGATCACGATGACGCGGGCGATCGCGTTCGGCCTGGGCGTATTGGCCACCATCGCCGTCATGCTGTTTCTCGCACGTAGCCGTATTGGGCTCCAGATGCGTGCTCTCGCAAACAGTCGCGATCTTAGCGCCATGCTGGGGGTACGTGTATTTCGCGTCGATGCGTGGGCGTGGGCGATCTCCGGCGTGTTGGCAGGCGTCAGCGGCATCTTGCTGGCAGACTTGCAGCGCCTCAGTGGGCAAGCCCTCACTTTCGCGGTGATTCCGGCAGTTGCCGCGGCTGTGGTGGGCCGCTTCGCCTCGCTTCCTGCGACAGTTGCCGGTGGCCTCGCTATCGGCGTTTGCGAGGCTCTGCTGACGCCGGTGCCGATCGTCGGACCGTTCCGTACGGCGGTGCCATTTCTTTTCGCGGTCGGCGCGTTGCTGTGGATGCAGCGCAGAATCACCTTTGCCTACAGGTGAGCCGACATGACCGATCGAAGTATGGAGGTAGCCTCGCTCATTCCCGCCACCCAGTTCCCGCTTCGAGCAGGCATCGTCGGCGCCGGTGCGCTCATTGCCCTGTATGTGCTGCCGGCCACGCTGAGCGACTATTGGCTGCGGACGTTGATCTCGGCGTCGGCGCTGACCATTGCAAGCCTTAGCGTCAGCCTGCTTTTCGCCCAGCTCGGAATGGTTTCGCTGGCTCAGTTCGGTCTGCTTGGCGTCGGCGGATGGTTCGCGCTGCGAATATCGCACGGCGTGGGCGTGCCGTTCGAATTTGCGCTTCTGACCGGGGGAGTGGCATCTGCATCGGTCGGGCTCATTATCGGTCTTCCCGCGCTGCGCATGCGGGGGCTGTACCTTGCGATCATAACCTTGATGATGGCTGGCGCGATTCAGGTCTTGATCAGCGCGTTTGGTTTTCCGGATGGCGGCTCGGGCATTCTGGGCAAGAGTACCGGCACGCGAATGATGATGGCGCGTCCGCTCCTCGCGCAGAATGATGAGGCTTATCTGCGCTACGCTATCGTCGTCGTCGGACTTTGCTACGTTCTTGTGCTTGTCCATGTTCGCGGCCGACCTGGTCGCGCCTGGGCAATGATTCGGCGCAGCGAGGTCTGCGCGTTCGCTGGAGGCGTCAACATCGTCGCCTACAAGGTGTGGGCGTTTGCGCTCGCCGGCTTTCTGGCCGGCATCGCAGGAGGCCTGCTCGCGGGAGGCGTTGGGCAACTCGATGCAAGTGCCTTCCCCGCCAGCCAGTCGATTATGCTATTCGCGCTGACTATCGTGGGCGGGGCCTATTCGTGGGCGGGCCCGATCATCGCCGGGCTGTTGTTACGGGCGCTTCCGGCGCTGCTGAACGATCTTCGTGTCGACGGCAACATCGCAACCATGGTGTTTGGCATTGGCCTGCTGCACGCGCTGATCAGCGCCCCCCATGGCCTGGCCGGACAATTGCAGGACTTGATCAAGCGGGTTCGCGGTCGCCTGGCTGGAAAACAACAGGCCGCGCCATGATCGAGATCGACGACTTGACCGTGAAGTTCGGGGGCGTGCGCGGGCTGAGCCAGCTAACCGCAAGCCTGGCCGAGCCTGTCACCGGTCTGGTCGGGCCGAACGGTGCGGGAAAGACGACCTTGATCAACGTTCTTTCCGGCTTCGTAAGGCCAGCGACGGGGAGCGTCCGGGTCGACGGCCGGGACTTGAACGGCATTCCGATTCACAAGCGCGCGGCGTTTGGAATTCGTCGTACGTTCCAGAACGAGCAGGTGGTCGAGAATCTGACCGCAAGCGACAACGTCGCTGCGGTGCTCGACAATGTGCCGGGCGACGGCCGGCCGCGACGGCAGTCGATCGAGGCTGCGCTCGAATTCGTCGGTCTTTCCGCCGAACGCGATACGCTCGGCAACGATCTCAACGCCTATCAGAGGCGCATGCTCGAGATTGCCCGTGCAACCGTTGGACGGCCCCGTCTCGTCATGATGGATGAACCAGGAGCTGGTCTTGCGCAGCATGAGAGTGAGCATCTGCGCAACGTCATCAAGCGGATAAACGGATACTGCGGCGCGCAAGTGCTCCTGGTCGATCATGACGTCGACTTGATCTCTGCAACATGTGCAGCAACGCTTGTGCTCGACTTTGGTTCTGCGATTGCTTGCGGTCCGACCCAGGATGTCCTGGCCGATCCGAAGGTCAGGGCAGCTTACCTCGGCGTCCTGGAGGAGGTGACGTGAGCGCCGGGTTGTCAGTGCAAGGCCTCAAGGTCGCACGGAACGGTAAGGCCGTCCTGCACGCGATCGATCTTGACATCTTGCCGGGAAAGATTACGGCGCTGCTTGGCGCCAACGGTGCGGGCAAGAGCAGCCTCGTTCTCGCCATAGCGGGCGTATTGCCCGCGACCGGCGGCGCGATCGCCGTCGACGGTCAGTCCATCGTTGGAATGAGACCGGAGGCCGTTCGTGCCAGCGGCATTGCCGCCGTGCCCGAAGGGCACCAGGTACTCGGCGACCTGAGCGTCGAGGACAACCTCAAGGTGGCAGGAAGTCATCTGACGAGGGCCGGACTCAGATCGGCCCTCGAGGTGGCGCTCGGCACCTTTCCCGAGTTGCGCGACCGGCTACAGGCGCGGTCCGGCAATCTGTCGGGCGGGCAACAGCAAATGGTGGCGCTCGCGCAGGCCGTCATCGCGAGACCTCGATATCTCCTTGCTGACGAGCTGTCGTTCGGCTTGGCGCCTGTGGTGGTCGCCCGGTTGGTTCCGGTCCTGCAGAACCTCGCTTCGCAGGGGGTAGGCGTTCTCTTGATCGAGCAGTTTACCCACATCGCACTGAAAATCGCGGACAAGGCGTACGTGATGGAGCGCGGCATGATTTGCTTCGCCGGTTTGCCACAGGACTTGATCAGCAATCCGGAAATTCTCCACAGCGCTTATCTCGCCTGAGTTTAGTTGCGCTGCACGATGAAGCCGTTCGAGGCTGTGGCGCCAAGCTGCTGTTTTCGCGGCCGGCTCAAACGCCGTTGACACGGCCTGGCAGTTGCTTAACATGTTATCAAAACAAGTCGCCGAGACGGCTTCCAGGGAGGAGCGCATGCAGCTCCAGGAGTTTAGCAGCTGGACTCCCGAGATATGGAGTCCGGCTCCCTTCGACGAGTGGAAAGACAAGCTGCAGTCCGTCTGCGGCCGCTTCACCCCGTTCGAATGGGAGGAGCGTCATTCCGTGAACGGCGGCGTCATCCTGCGTGATGCTGCGGGTATGGAGATCGTCCAGGTCGCCACCGACGTCGAAGCGGTTCGCCGCGAGCAGCACGACATTCGCCTCGACTATGGAGAGTATTTCTTCCTGCTGGTCCAACTCCAGGGCGTTTGCGGGATCGAACAGCAGGGGCAGCAGAGCATCATCTCGCCGGGTGACTGCATCCTGGTCGATTCCTCGTTGCCGTCGAACTTCTACTTCAATGGCGAGTTCAGCAATCATTTGTCCGTGCATCTACCGCGACAGCTACTGCTCGCGGAGAAACCCAATGACATCGACGCCTCTCGGCGCCTCGGCGCCGAAGATCCGATGTCGAGCATGTTGCGTGCGCTGATTGCCAAGATGCTGCAGACGCCGGCAAGTCACAAGCGTTGCGGCGAATTGCGGCAACTGCTGCTGCATGCGACGCGGCAAGCCTTTGCAACGGATGCGCCGGATGTGCCGCTATGTCCGAGAGAGCGTGTCTCCGGGCGGCTGGAGTTTGCGCGGACGCTCGTCGACCGACACCTTACGGCCGAGTGGTTGACGCCGCAGTGGCTCGCCAATCGGCTCGGCGTTTCCATGCGCACGCTCCAGGAAGATTTCAACGCCGTCGGAACGACGGTCACGAGCTTCATCCGTGACCGCCGGCTGCACCTCGCAAAGGAGCGGCTTGTCGAGAAGCAGCGCCGCGGCCTCGGCGAGGGCACGACGATTGCCGAGATCGCCTTTTCCTCCGGCTTCAACGACATTTCATACTTCAACCGCTGCTTCAAGAAGGCGTTCGACTGTTCGCCAAAGGACGTCGTACGCAAATAGCCTTGCGCTTCCGTCCAATTGAAGCTGCGCTCTTTTCCAAGACAGCCCACGCGGGATCGTCTTTGCTCGACCTACAAATTGGGAGGGCATTTCATGCAGCGCTGGAGCTTGCTGATCGACGGTCGTCAGGTCGCGACCGACGGCTTTCAGGACGTGATCAACCCGTCCACCGGCGGCACTGTCGGTACTATGCCAGTTGCGAGCGCCGGAGATCTCGATGCCGCCGTGGCAGCCGCGTCGAAGGCCTTTTCCACCTGGAAAGATCTTCCTGACGCCGAGCGTGCCGAGGCGTGCCGCGCGGTTGCAAAGGCAATCGACGCCCATTCGGAGGAACTGGCCCGATTGCTGACGCTCGAGCAGGGCAAGCCGCTGAATGGCCTGGGCTCGCGGTTTGAGATCGGCGGCGCAGTCGCCTGGACGCGCTACACGGCCGAGCTGTCGATGCCGGTCGAGATCTTGCAGGACGGGGCCGAGGGGCGCGTCGAGCTTCATCGAAAGCCGATTGGCGTGATCGGTTCAATTACGCCCTGGAATTGGCCAGTCATGATCGCATGCTGGCATATCATTCCGGCGATCCGCGCCGGCAATACCGTGATCATCAAGCCCTCGCCGCTGACGCCGCTGAGCACGATCCGGCTGGTCGAGCTCATGAACCGGGAACTCCCGCCAGGCGTCGTGAACGTCATCACGGGCGAGAACGAGATAGGCAGCCTGATGTCGTCGCATCCCGGCATCGCGAAGGTGACCTTTACGGGTTCGACCGCGACGGGGCGCAAGATCATGCAGAACGCGGCGAGTACCCTCAAGCGGCTGACGCTGGAGCTCGGCGGCAACGATGCCGGAATCGTGCTGCCGGACGCCGAGCCGAAGAAGATCGCCGAGGGGGTGTTCTGGGGTGCCTTCATCAACTGCGGCCAGACCTGCGCCGCGCTGAAGCGGCTCTACGTTCACGACAGCCTCTACGATGAGGTGTGCCGCGAGCTCACGGCCTATGCGAAGCAGGTCGTGATCGGCGATGGGCTGTCGGATAGCTCGACCCTCGGCCCGGTTCAGAACCGCCGCCAGTTCGAGATCGTTTCATCCTTCGTCAACGAAGCGCGCGACAAGGGCGGTCGCGTGCTGGTCGGCGGAGATCCATCAGATGGGCCGGGATGGTTCTATCCAGTGACGCTCGTCGCCGACGTGGATCACGGCTGTCGCCTGGTGGACGAAGAGCAATTCGGACCCGCACTCCCGATCATTCGCTACAGCGACATCGACGAAGCAGTCAGCAAGGCGAACTCCAGCTCGATGGGGCTCGGTGGCTCCGTCTGGGGTTCCGATCCGGAGAACACGAAGCGCGTCGCACAACGGATCGAAGCTGGTTCGGTGTGGATCAACAAGCATGGCGCAATCCAACCCAATGCGCCGTTTGGCGGGGTCAAGCAGTCCGGATTCGGAGTCGAATTCGGTCTGGAGGGGCTGAAGGAATTCACGACGGTTCAAACCGTCTTCTGCTGACCAGGTCGGAAGACGCTCGTCCATTGGGGGAGGGACATGCAGGAGTTCGACTATATCATCGTGGGTGGCGGTTCGGCGGGGTGTGTTCTGGCGTCGCGCCTGACGGAAGACCCGAGCAAGCGTGTCCTGCTCATCGAAAGCGGACAACGCGACACCGACAAGTACATCCACATACCCGCAACCTTCTTCAAGGTCCTCGAAAAAGGACGTGACGCGCTGTTCTATGCGTCTGAGCCGGAAAAGGGCTTGAACGGTCGCCCCTCTATTGTGCCCCAGGGTCATGTGCTCGGTGGCGGCAGTTCAGTGAACGCGATGGTTTACATTCGCGGCTCGCGTCAGGACTACGACACCTGGGCGCAAATGGGCTGTCGAAACTGGAGCTATGACAAGGTGCTCCCGGTCTTTCGCGATCTGGAAAGCAACAAGAGGCTCTCGGGGGAGTACCATGGTGTCGACGGCGAATTGACCGTTTCGGACAGGTCTTATGGCCATCCGTTGTCCTGGGCATTCATACGCGCTGCTCAAGAGGCGGGCATGCCCTACAACGAGGACTTCAACGGCGGAAGGCAAGAGGGGGTCGGCTTCTATCAGGCCACCACGATCAACGGTCGCCGCCGCAGTTCTGCCGAGGCTTTTCTGCGAAAGGCGGAGGGGCGATCCAATCTGGCGATCAGGACCGCAACCCGAGTCCACAAAGTCGAGTTCGAGGGCAAGCGGGCAGTGGGTGTTCTGCTCGAAGACGGATCGAAGCTCAAGGCGCGGTGTGAAGTAATCCTTGCGGCGGGCGCGCTCGCCACGCCAAAGATCCTGCAATTGTCCGGCATCGGGCCGTCGGCGCATCTGCGCGAGCACGGGATCGAAGTGGTCGTCGACCTTCCGGGCGTCGGCGAAAACTATCAGGATCATCTGGAAGCGACCGTCCAGTGCGAGACCAAGGACCCGATCTCGATGTTTGGGGAGGACAAGGGTCTCCGTGCGGCGTCGCATATGCTCCAGTACATCCTTACGAAAACTGGACTGCTGACGTCGACTGTTGTGGAGTCAGGAGGTTTTGCCGATACCGCCGGTACAGGAGAGCCGGACGTCCAATTTCACGTGCTGCCGACTTTCGTCGGATTTGCCGACCGGTTGGCCGAGCCGGGACACGGCATCTCGATCGGTCCCTGCGTTTTGCGTCCACAGTCGCGCGGGTCGGTTCGATTGCGTTCACCCCGTCCTGGCGACAGCGCATTGTTCGTTGCGAATTCGCTCGCCGAGCAGGCCGACGTCGATACGCTTGTGCGGGGCGTGCAACTTGCCATCCGTATCACGGAGGCGCCTTCGCTGGCTCGCCTGATAAAGCGCCGCGTCCTCCCGAAGCCGGGATTGGAGAAAGACGTCGAAGCTCTTCGCGAATACGTGCGGTCGATCTCGAAGACAGTCTTTCACCCCTCGGGTACGGCAAGAATGGGCGCCCCCGCAGACCCCATGGCTGTGGTTTCGGAAGATTTGCGGGTACGGGGCGTGGAGGGTCTTCGCGTCGCGGACGCTTCCATCATGCCGCGTCTCGTGTCAGGAAACACGAACGCGCCGACGATGATGATCGGGGAGCGGGCTGCTCGCTTTATTCTGGGCAAGGAGGCCGCGGCGTAGCGATCCGTCGGGCCAAGCGACCTGACGCGGCGTCTCCACCTTCGACAAAGGGAATCACACCTGTTGTCCGGGCGTGATCATCGGATCAGCTTTAGAAGCGTCCGGAAGTCCTGCGTTGCGCCAGTGGCGTAATTCGTCGCAGTGCCTCGCACGATTCTGACGCAGTCCGGCTGAACCTTCTTCGATTTAATAAACATGAACTAAATTTTCGCGAGGACTGCCGTATCGAGGCCGATGTCTCCTCGAGGGGGCGCTCGATGCGCCAGATCCGTCGGTGATCGATCCCGGCGATCATTCGGACGGCTTTGCCTGAAGATCATTATCCGAAGTGCGCTCCCATGCGCGCCGGCTCGCCGGCCCGCGAATCTATTGCGATGCACCACTGAAATTCCTCTTGACGGCACTGGAGGTTCAGTATCTCATGTTTAGTAAACAAGATACTGAACATTGCGCCTGGAGGCAGCGACAAGGAAATCGGCGGTGGCCCTCGTGCCCGTTCCTCTCCTTGAACCTCTGTCTCAGCCCGGTCCGGGCTCCAATGCGTCGGGCCGCTTTCCGGATGAGGCGCTCCGGAAGCTGCGAGGGAATGCATCAGGAGGAGGAAAGGCACATGCGGAAATTGACGACTGGAATGAGGTCGAAGCGGGCGGGCCGAGCGCTGGCTCTCTTCGCGGGCGTGGCGTTGTCGGCCCTCGCGAGTGGGCCGGCGGCGGCGCAGGGCAAGCAGCTGACGCTATGCTGGGCGGCATGGGACCCGGCCAACGCGCTGGTCGAGCTCGGCAAGGATTTCACCAAGCAGTCCGGCATCGAGATGAAGTACGAGTTCGTCCCGTGGACGAGCTACGCCGACCGCTTTCTCAACGAGCTCAATTCGCACGGCAAGCTGTGCGACCTGATCATCGGCGACAGCCAGTGGATCGGCGGCGCGGCGGAGAACAAGTGGTACGTCAAGCTCAACGACTTCTTCGCCAAGGAGAACATCTCCATGGACGATTTCGTCCCGGCGACCGTGACCGGCTATTCGCAGTGGCCGAAGAACACGGCCAACTACTGGGCGCTGCCGGCGATGGCCGACGCCGTGGGCTGGACCTATCGCAAGGACTGGTTCTCGCGTCCGGACATCCAGGCCGCCTTCAAGGCCAAGCACGGCCGCGACCTCGCGCCGCCGAAGACCTATGACGAGCTGAAGCAGATCGGGGAATTCTTCCAGGGCCGCGAGATCGACGGCAAGAAGGTCTACGGCGCCTACATCTTCACCGAGCGCGGCTCCGAAGGCATCACGATGGGCGTCACCAACGTGCTCTACAATTACGGCTTCAACTACGACAACCCGAAGAAGCCGTACCAGATGCAGGGCTTCGTCAACTCTGCAGATGCTGCAAAGGGTCTCGAGTTCTACAAGGGGCTCTACAAGTGCTGCACCGCGCCCGGCATGACCAATGCCTACATGCAGGAGGGGCTTGATGCCTTCAAATCGGGTCAGGTGGCGATGCAGATGAACTGGTTCGCCTTCTTCCCCGGCCTCTACAAGGATCCGAATGTCGGCGGCGACAAGATCGGCTTCTTCGTCAACCCGGCCGGCCCGAAGGCGCACTTCACCCAGCTCGGCGGGCAGGGCATCTCGGTGGTTGCCACCTCCGATCGCAAGGACGATGCGCTGAAATACATCAAGTGGTTCGCGCAGCCGGCCGTGCAGCAGAAGTGGTGGGAGCTCGGCGGCTATTCGGCGCTGAAGGCCGTAGTCGAGGCGCCCGGCTTCCCCAAGAGCGCGCCGTTCGCGCCGCAGTTCCTGGCGTCGATGGCGATCGTCAAGGACTTCTGGGCCGAGCCGTCCTATGCGCAGCTGCTGCTCGACATGCAGAAGCGCGTGCATGACTACGCCGTCGCCGACAAGGGAACGGCGCAGCAGGCGCTCGACCTCCTGGTCAAGGACTGGTCCAAGGTCTTTGGCGAGCAGGGCAAGCGGGTTTCCGCCGAATAGCGCCACGTGAACCCTACTCAACAACAGCCTCTCCGGACCGGTAGTCCGGAGAGGCCCAAAACCCCCGGCACAGCGATGACCACGATCACCCAACCCGATGACGCCGCGATTAGCCGCATCCCTTCCCGGACGCATTCCCGTCCGGCCTTGCGGAGCCGCGGCCTGTCCGATCGGACCATTGCCTGGCTGTTCGTTGCGCCGACGATCGCGCTCCTGCTCGCGATCAATATCTTTCCGCTGGTCTGGATGATCCGGCTGTCCTTCACCAGCCTCAATCTCAGCATGTCCTATCTGCCGCTGCGGGTCGTCGGCCTCGACAATTTCACCGATATCCTCACCGACGAGGACGTCTGGATTCGCCTGCAGACCACCGCGCGCTTCGTGATCTCCTCGGTGACGCTGCAGGTGATCGTCGGATTTGGCCTGGCGCTGCTGATCAACCGCCAGTTCCGCGGCCACAGTTTCTGGACCACTGTCATCCTGCTGCCGATGATGCTGTCGCCGGCCGTGGTCGGCAATTTCTGGACCCTATTGTTCCAGCCGCAGATCGGGCCGTTCAACTACCTGATCAGCCTGTTCACCGGCGTGCCGCCGAGCTCGTTCAGCATGACCGGCGAGGTGGGCCTCGCGCCCTGGACCATCGTGCTGGTCGATACCTGGATGTGGGCGCCCTACGTCATGCTGATTTGTCTAGCCGGGCTTCGCTCCATTCCCGACTACATCTACGAGGCGGCCGAAGTCGATCGCGCTTCCGCCTGGCGGCAGTTCTGGTCGATCACGCTGCCGATGACGGTGCCGTTCCTGATGCTGGCCGTGCTGTTCCGCGCCATAGAGAATTTCAAGATGTTCGACATGGTGAACCTGCTGACCTCGGGCGGGCCGGGCTCCACCACCGAGTTGGTGTCGATCACGCTGAAGCGTGCCGCGTTCGAGAAGTGGCGCACCGGTTATTCCTCGGCGCTGGCCATCATCCTGTTCGTCACCGTGTTCGGTGCCGCCAACATCTATGTGAAACTTCTCAACCGGGTGAAGCAGCGATGACCATAGCCGCCCATTCCGTTGTCCAGGCTTCGCCGCGCACGAAGATGTTCGCCGGTGCCTTCGTCATCCTTTACGCAGTTATTACGATCCTGCCGCTGCTCTGGATCGTGGCGACCGCGTTCAAATCGCAGAGCGATGCCATCGCCTACCCGCCCAAGGTGATCTTCCAGCCGACGCTGGAAGGCTTCGTCAACCTGTTCACCGTGCGCACGCGACAGACGCCGGACTTCATCGCCAAATTGCCGCCGCCCGAAACCTGGTACGACAAGCTGGTGCGCGAGCGCGACATGGTGATTGCCGGGCCGTCCAAGGTGGTGCCGCGCTTCACCAATTCGCTGATCATCGGCTTCGGCTCGACATTCCTGGCGGTATTCCTCGGCACACTGGCAGCCTATGCCTTCTCGCGCTTCCGCATTCCGCTCGCCGATGACCTGCTGTTCTTCATCCTGTCGACTCGGATGATGCCGCCGGTCGCAGTCGCGATTCCGATCTATCTGATGTACCGCCACCTCAACCTGACCGACACCAGGCTCGGCATGATCCTGCTCTATACGGCAGTGAACGTGTCGCTGGCGGTCTGGCTGCTCAAGGGGTTCATCGACGAGATCCCGCGCGAGTACGAGGAGGCGGCGCTGGTCGACGGCTATACCCGGCTGCAGGCACTGCGCAAGGTGGTGCTGCCGCAGGCGGTGACCGGGATCGCTGCGACCGCGATCTTCTGCCTGATCTTCTCATGGAACGAATATGCCTTCGCAGTGCTGCTCACCAGCGGCGAAGCGCAGACCATGCCGCCGTTCATTCCCTTCATCATCGGCGAGGGCGGCCAGGACTGGCCGGCGGTTGCGGCGGCCACGACGCTGTTCGTCATTCCGATCGTGCTGTTCACGATTCTGCTGCGCAAGCACCTGCTGCGCGGAATCACCTTCGGAGCAATGCGCAAATGAACGCTTCTGCAAACAGACCGATCGGCGTCGCGCGCTGGTTCCGCCGCGGACCGTGGGAAGCCATCGCCATGAGCCTCATCGCCGGCGGCATCGTGATGCTGGTGCAGCCGCTGTCGATCGACCTTTACAGCTATTCGTTCGTGACGATCCTGGCCGGCACCGTCGGCTATGTCGTCGTCAGCCACTTTCCGGAACAGGGCGGGTAGCCATGGCGCAGATCCGCGTCGAAAACCTGCGAAAATCGTTCGATCAGTTCACCGCCGTGCAAGGCTCGAACTTCACCATCGATGACGGCACGTTCTTTGCGATGCTCGGCCCTTCCGGCTGCGGCAAGACCACGACATTGCGCATGATTGCGGGCCTGGAGCTGCCGACCGACGGACGTATCCTGCTCGACGGCGAGGATGTCACCTTCAGCCGCGCCGCGGCGCGCGACATTGCCTTCGTGTTCCAGTTCTTCGCGCTCTACCCGCACATGAACGTCGCCGACAACATCGGCTTTCCCCTGAAGTGCCAGGGCATGGCCCGCCGCGAGATCCGTGGGCGTGTCGCCGAAACGGCGCGTCTGCTGCGGATCGAGCATCTGTTGTCGAAGAAGACCTCGGGACTGTCCGGCGGCGACCGCCAGCGCGTCGCGCTCGGCCGCGCCATGGTGAGGCGGCCGAAGGCGTTCCTGATGGATGAGCCGCTCGGCGCGCTCGATGCCGAATTCCGCCATCTGATGTGCCGCGAGCTGCGCGATCTGCACGATCGCATCGGAGCAACGACGATCTATGTGACGCACGACCAGCTCGAAGCGATGTCGATGGCCGACCGGATCGCGATCATGAATGGCGGCCGGGTCGAGCAGATCGGCTCGCCCCAGGAAGTCTATGACCGCCCGGCGTGCCTCTTTGTTGCCGATTTCATCGGCTCGCCGCCGATGAACTTCCTGCGCTTCGAGGGTAGTCTTCAGCCGAATGACGAGGCGGTCAGCTTCCACGGCGCCCGCATCGCGGTGCCGGCGATACGCGAGCCGCGCGCGGCGGGGCCGCTGGTGCTGGGCGTTCGCCCGGAACATATCCGCTTTTCCGATGCGGCAGAGGTGCGCGGCAGCGTGTTCGGCGCCGAATATCTCGGCACCACGCAGATCGTGACCGTCGATACCGGCTACGGGCGCGTCGCGGCGCGGCTGCCGTCGAGCACGACGGTTCGGATCGGAGAGACGGTTGGTCTCGCCTTCCGCTCCGAACGGCTTTCGCTGTTCGACGCGCAGAGCGGATCGGCGATCCGTACCGCGATCCACGAGGGGGTCGGCCATGGCTGATGTCAATTTGCGACAGGTCAGCAAGCGTTTCGGAATGACGGAGGCCGTTTCCGATCTCTCGCTTGCCATCGATGACGGTGAGTTCGTCGTTCTGCTCGGGCCGAGCGGTGCCGGCAAGACCACCACGCTGCGGCTGGTCGCTGGCCTCGAGCGTCCCGACGCCGGCGCCGTCCTGATCGACGGCCGCGATGTCACCGTGGCGCCGCCGGGTTCGCGCGACATGGCGTTCGTATTCCAGCAATATTCGCTCTACCCGCACCTTTCGGTGTACGACAATCTTGCCTTTCCGCTGCGCTCTCCGGTGCACCGCGTGCCCGAGCCGCAAATCCGCAAGCGGGTCGAGCAGACCGCGGAGCTCCTGCATATCGCCGGCAAGCTCAACAATCGCGCGACCCGGCTTTCCGGCGGCGAGATGCAGCGGGTGGCGATCGGCCGCGCGCTGGTGCGCGATCCCGCGATCTATCTGATGGACGAGCCGCTGTCGTCGCTCGATGCCAAGCTGCGCGCCGAGCTCAGGCTCGAGCTCAAGCGCATCCAGCTCGAGCTCGGCGCCACCATCCTCTACGTGACGCACGACCAGGTCGAGGCCATGACGCTGGCCTCGCGCGTCGGCGTGATTCGCGATGGCAGGCTGCTGCAGGTCGGCACACCGCGCGAAATTTACGAGAATCCGGCCGACCGCTATGTGGCGTCGCGGCTAGGCACGCCCCAGATCAATTTCCTGCCCGTCGCGCTCGCTCCCGACGTGCCGGCCCCGCCCGGCACCGAGACCATCGGCATCCGTACCGAGCATCTGCAGATCGCCTCCCGCAACGGCGGAGCGCTTATCGGGCGTGTGCACCGGATCGAGCATCTGGGCGAGCAAAACCACGTCCATCTCGAGTACCGGGGCCAGACCATGATCACGCTGGCCGATCCCCATCAGCCGCTGCAGGCCGGCGAGGAGGTTGAACTTCGCCTTCGACATCCGCTTTACTTCGATGCCGCGGGGCGGCGAATCCCCGCCTCGCCTGAGTAAAGGAACATGACCATGTCCCTGCAACCCGACACGTTCAAAACCCTGGTCAAGGCCGCGGCAGAGCAGGTCATTGCCAGCGCGCCGGAATTGACCGCGCTCGACCAGGCCATCGGCGACGGCGACCACGGCGCCAACATGAAGCGTGGATTTGAGGCGGTCCTGAGCAAGCTCGACACGATCGGCGCCCAGCCGCTCGACGAGGCCCTCAAATCCATCGGCAAGACGCTGGTGATGACCGTCGGCGGCGCATCCGGGCCGCTCTATGGCAGCTTCTTCCTTGCGGCAGGCGAGGCGCTGTCGCAGCACAAGTCATTGCCGGAAAACCTCGCCGATGTGTTCGGCAGCGGCGTCAATGCGGTCAGCGCGCGCGGTCGTTCGCATGCCGGCGAGAAGACGATGCTCGATGTGCTGGTCCCCGTGCTGGAGACATTGAAGACCGAAGCCGGCCGTCCCGACCTGATCGAGCGGATCCGCGCTACCGCCAGCGAATCGGTTGAGCGAACCGCGCCGATGCAGGCGACCAAGGGCCGGGCATCGTTCCTTGGCGCGCGCAGCATCGGGCATATCGATCCCGGGGCAAAATCAAGTTGTGTGATGCTGCATGCGGTGTGCAGCACGCTGGAGGAAAGGACATGAGCGACATGGTCGGCATCGTGATCGTCTCGCACTCGAAAGACGTCGCCAAGGGAACCGCTGACATGGTCCGTCAGATGGTCGGCAACGAGGTCAAGGTCGCGTTCTGTGGCGGCAATCCGGACGGTGGACTGGGCACCAGCGTCGCCGGGATCATCGAGGCCATCGATGCGGCATGGTCCGCCAAGGGTGTCGCCATCCTGGTCGATCTTGGCGGCGCGGAGACCAACAGCGAAATGGCCGTTGAGATGCTGGAGCCGGCGCGCCGCGACCGCGTTGTCGTGTGCAACGCACCGATTGTCGAGGGCGCGGTCATGGCTGCGACTGAAGCTGCGGGCGGCAGTTCGCTCGATCAGGTCAGGGCGGTGGCCGAGGAACTTTCTGCCGGCTAATGCGCCGGCCGGATGAGATTGGATATGAAGATGCTCGAAACAGCGAAAACCAACGGTGAGGCGTTCACAGGTACGGTGCGCCTGATCCATGCGGTCGGCATGCACGCCCGTCCTGCGGTCAAGCTCACCAAGCTCGCCAAGAGATTCCAGGCGCACGTTGCGGTCCGGGTCGAGGGCGCGGCTGACTGGATCAACGCCAAGAGCGTCGCCAAGGTGATGGCGATGCGCGCGGCTCACGGCAGCATCATCGAGATCAAGGCCTTGGGCGAGGATGCGCAGGCCGCGGTCACGGCGCTGGTCGATCTGGTCGCCGCCGACTTCCCGGACAGGGAGCGCTGACATGCAGCAAGACGCGGCACGGCTGGCCTACCGCGGCAGAACCGCCTCGATCGGTTTTGCCCATGGGCAGTTCGTCCGCGTCAATGCCGGCGCCAGCAGCAAGCGCGCCGCCGGATCGCCGGCCCAGGAAGCGGAAGCGTTTCGGGGCGCCGTTCACGCGGCCAGCAGGCAGATCGCCGAGGTTGCCGCCGCCGCGGGCGGCGAAGCCGCGCAGATTCTCGAATTCCAGGTGGCGCTGCTGGAGGACGAGGAATTTCTCGATCCGGCCTTCACCCTCATCGACGATGGCGTGGCGGCCGATGCCGCTTTCTCCCGCATCGTCGACGAGCAGATCACCGACTACAATTCTGCGCCGGACGAGTACCTGCAGGCGCGCTCCTCCGACCTTGCCGACTTGCGGGATCGCGTGTTGCGCATCCTGGGTGGTGGCGAGAGCCGGACCGTGAGCATTCCGCAAGGCGCCGTGGTGTGCGCCGACGACCTGCCGCCGTCACGCTTCCTCGAGATCGACTGGTCGGCTGGCGGAGGCCTCGCTTTATTGCGCGGCAGCCCCACCAGTCATGTGGCGATGCTCGCCCGCGCGCGCGGCATTCCCATGGTGGTGCAGCTCGGCTCGGTATCCAATGCCTCCATGGCGCTGCTCGACGGCGAGGGCGCGACGCTGGAGCTGGATCCCAGCGCCGAGCAGATCGGCCGGTTCGAACGGCGGCGCGAGGTTCACCGCAAGAACCGCGCCTCGGCGCGCGCGATCCTGCGGCGGCCGACGGCCTCCTGGCGCGGCGAGCGGATCAGGCTCCTGATCAACATCCAGCGTGTCGAGGACCTCGAGCATGCCGATGCCCAATATGCCGACGGCATCGGGCTGATGCGCAGCGAATTCCTGCTCGACGGTCATGGCGCCTTGCCGGACGAGGAGACGCAGTATCAGGCATATGATGCCGTCCTGCGCTGGGCCGGCCAGCGCCCAGTCACCATCCGCACCTTTGACGCCGGTGGCGACAAGCCCGTGGCCGGCTTTACGCCGGAAGGAGAAGCCAACCCGTTTCTCGGCCTGCGCGGATTGCGCCTGTGCCTGAGCCGTCCGGATATCTTTATGGTTCAGCTTCGCGCGCTCGCCCGGGCGGCGGTACGCGGCAATCTCAAGGTCATGCTTCCGATGGTCACCGCGCCGGCCGAGCTGGAAGCGGCGCGAAAGCTGTTCGCGGAGGCTGTAGCGTCCTTGCAAGCCGATGGCGTTGCCGCGATGCTTCCGGAGCTTGGAATCATGGTCGAGGTGCCGGCGGCGGCCATGGCCGTTGCCGAGTTCAAGGCGGCATTCTTCTCGATCGGCTCGAATGATCTTGCACAATATGTCCTCGCCTGTGACCGCTCGAACGGAGTTCTCGCCTCGCTGATGGATCCGCTGCATCCGGCCGTGATGGAATTGATTGCGCGCACGGCGGAGCACGGCCGGCGCTCCGGCACGGCGGTCAGCCTGTGCGGCGACATGGCGAGCGATCCGCGCTGCATTCCCGCGTTGCTCGATTGTGGCCTGCGCGAGCTTTCGGTCAATTCCTCTGCGCTTGCGCAGATCAAGCAGACCATCGACCGCTTGAGCAGCGGAGGATCCGGTGGCTGAGACCGTGTCGAATGAAGCTGCGGAAGCGGGCGCCGTCGCCGTCTACAAGCGCATCTTCAAGGAGGTGCTGGACAGCCGGCCCTCGGGCATGCGGCTGCGCCTTGCCAATGCCATCGGCAAGAACCGCAGCTTCGTCAGCCAGATTTCCAATCCGGCCTATCCGGTGCCGATCCCGGTGCAGCATCTCAACACCATCTTCGAGGTCTGCCATTTCCCGCCGCAGGCCAAGACCGCGTTCCTGCGCGCCTATGCGCGGGCGCATCCGCGCCGGGTCGGCCGGCTGACCGACGGTCCCCACGACCGGGCGCTAACGCTGCATCTGCCCGATCTCGGCAGCGCCAAGAAGAATGCGCAGCTCGACACGTTGCTGCAGGAGTTTGCGCGCCGGCTGACCGCGATCATGCGCGGCGAAAAATGAGCCAGGTTTTGCGGGGAGGGTGACGTGAAGAAGTTCGTCAATTCCGTCGACACGATGCTGGCCGAGAGCCTCGATGGCTTCGCCGCGGTTAATGCCGATATCGTCGTGCTCGGCGCGGAGCGCAAGTTCGTGATGCGACGCGCCTTGAACCCGCAGAAGGTCGCACTGGTGTCCGGTGGCGGCAGCGGCCACGAGCCGCTCCACGCCGGCTTTGTCGGCCGCGGCATGCTCGATGCGGCCTGTCCCGGACAGATCTTCACCTCGCCGACGCCGGACCAGATCGTCGAGGCAGCAGCGGCCGTCGGCGGCCGCGCGGGTGTGCTGTTCATCGTCAAGAACTATGCGGGCGACCGCATGAATTTCGAGATGGCGGCCGAGCTGTATGAGGGAAAGGCGATGAGCGTCGTCACCAATGACGACGTTGCGGTCGAAAAATCCACCCACAGCGAGGGCCGGCGCGGCGTTGCCGGCACCTTGGTGGTGGAGAAGATCGTCGGGGCGGCGGCGGAGAAGGGAATGGATTTGCAGCCGTGCGCCGAACTCGCCGCCGACGTCAACGCGCGGACCCGCTCGATCGGCGTGGCGCTGACCAGTTGTACCGTGCCGGCCGCCGGCACGCCGACCTTTGCCTTGGGCGAAGGCGAGATGGAGATGGGCGTCGGCATTCACGGCGAGCCCGGCCGCAAGCGCATGAAGATCGGCGGCGCCGACGAGATCGCCGAGCAGATGGTTGGCGCGATCCTCGGCGATTACGAAGCCGGCGCTTCCGGCCGCGCGCTGCTGCTGGTCAACGGCTTCGGCGGCACGCCGTCGCTGGAGCTTTACCTGATGTACAACGCAGCGCGCCGGATCCTGCAAGGACGAGGGATCACCATCGCGCGCTCGCTGGTCGGCTCCTACGTGACCTCGCTCGAGATGGCCGGATGCTCGATCACCCTGACCATGCTGGACGACAATCTGATCAGGCTGTGGGACGAGCCGGTACACACCGCGGCGTTGAGGTGGTGAGCTTCCGTTGATGCAGGCGTCGATTTGAGATTCCGTCCTGGCGGAACATGGACCAGGGTGATGATCCGCCCATGCGTTGTCGGATTTTCCCGGCTTCTCTCCCTAATTTAGACTGGCCGCGCTTTCGGGCGCAGCATTTTCTTGGCAGGATGAGGTCGGGGACGGGCGTGAGAACCGTCGCCGCGAACACGATCGATTTGGTCGTATCCATCGAAGCCTCAGTCAGCAACCACGGCTCGGCGCATGACCTTTTGCGCCTTGGCGTGATCGACAGCGAATGCCAGCGTCCCATAGTGCGAGCCCCAGGAGCCCGATCCGTTTGGGACGCGGGTGCCGAGGAAGATGTCGACCACGTCCTGCGTGCTGTGGCGCAGAAGCTCCGCGCCCTGCAACAGACGCGCGATCGCTTCGGTCATCGGACGGGCGGCAAATTCGTCTTCTACGGCTTCGCGGATCAGCGTCTCGGTGTGCAGGACCATGGCATCGAAGCGGGCGTCCTGGCCGTGTAGAGGGCGGGTCTCGTCGAAGAGTGCCTGGATCGTGCGCGGATCCTTGGCCATCGCGCGGCGGACATCCATGCACATCATGTTCGCGGCGCCTTCCCAGACGCTATTTAGCGGAGCCTCGCGGTAGAGGCGGGCCATCGGGCCCTCCTCGATGAAGCCGTTGCCGCCGTGACACTGCAGCGCTTCGTACGCGATAGAGGGGACACGAGAGCAGTTGAAGAACTTGGCAGCGGGCGTAGTCGCGCGGGCGAAGAGACGTTCGTGCTCGGAGTCCTTCATCTGGTCGGTCGCCTTGGCGACGCGCAGAGCCAGGAGCGTCGCGGCCTCGACCTCGACGGCCATGTCAGCGAGGACGTTGGTCATCATCGGCCGCTCCGCGATCGAGGTGCCGAAGGCCTTGCGTGTCGTGGTATGCTGCAGCGCCAGCGTGAGCGACTGACGCATCAGGCCGGCGGAGCCGATCGCGAAGTCCAATCGCGTCAAGTGGGCGTGCGAGAGGATCTCGCGGATGCCGTGGCCTTCCTCGCCGACGCGGATCGCCATCGTGCCGGCGTACTCGACCTCGCTGCTGGCGTTGCTCCTGTTGCCGCTCTTCTCCTTGAGGCGCTGCACGAAGAAATTGTTGAAGCTGCCGTCGGGCAGCGTCCTCGGCAGGAAGAAGCAGGTCACGCCGCCGTTCACCTTGGCGAGCGTGAAGAATCCGTCCGACTGCGGCACCGAGCAGAACCACTTGTGGCCGGTCAGTTCGTACCAGTAGGCGGTCTTGCCGTGGTAGTTCTCCGAATGGGAGAAGCGCGCGGTAGTCTGCGTCTCACGGAGATCCGAGCCGCCTTGCTTCTCGGTCATCGCGTAGCCGATGACGACAGACGGCTTCTGCGCCACCTCGTTGCGGCTGAATTCGTATTCGGTACCCTTGACCTTCTCGGCCCAGATCGCCAGCGCAGGCTCGGCTTCGAATCCAGCGTAGGAGGCGTAGGCCATGCCGGTCGGGCAGGCGGTCCCCGACTCGACTTGATTCCAGACGTAGGACAGCACGGCGCGCGCATAATGGCCGTTTTTCTGGTTGGTCCGCCAGGCCAGGTTCGGCACTTCGTGCTTCCACGCGAGCGACATCAACTGGTGCCAGCTCGGATGAAAGTCGACCCAGTCGACGCGGTTGCCGAAGCGGTCGTGCGTCTTCAGTTCGGGAACGTGCTTGTTGGCGAGCCGGGCGAGCTCCTGCACCTCCTCGTCGCCGGTGACGGCGCCGAGCGCCGCGCAGCGGTCCGCGGCCCAAGGCGCCTCGCGCTCGATCGCGGCGCGCAGCACGGCATCGCCGGTGAAGGCGTTGAAGCCGGTAGCAGGCTTGGCCTGGTTCAGGACCTCGTGCGTGCCGTAGCGGCTGGCGGGAGAATCGAGGGTGTTGGACGAAAGAGCCTGGTTCATGGGGACGTCTCCGGATCGCGTCTGAATTCGTGAACGCCGCAAATCGCCGACGGGAGTTGCAGCGGCAGGACCGAATTTCGGCTCATTTTTATCGCCTGCCCCACGAAAACAGAATTACAATTCATCTCTCACAGTCAGCCAAATTCAGATTTTTCAGCCAATTTCGGTGTCGGTATTGACATGGATCAGTTTCAATTCAAGATGAAAACGAATTGGATTTCATAATTGGTGATGGCCGATGGCGACCAGGGAAGTCCGTGCACTCGACAAGAAGACGCAAATCCTCCGGGCTGCCCGCGGCGTGGTGATGGACGGCGGATTCCAGGAGCTTCAGATGAATGCGGTCGCTTCGGCGGCAGGCATCGCGGTCGGAACGATCTATCGATACTTCCCGTCGCGTGCGGATCTCTGCGCCACCATCGTGAGCACGGTTTCGCAGCGCGAGGTCGACGTTCTGTCAGGGATCGCCGTCGCGGAAGGAGAGCCGTCGCAGAAGGTTAGGGACGCGGTCCGCACCTTCGTGCTGCGAGCCGTGCGCGGCAAGCGCCTCGCCTACGGCCTTATCTTCGAGCCGATCGATCCGGAGGTGGAAAGCATGCGACTGAAGTATCGACTTTCCGTCGCGCGGGTCTTCGAGGCCATCATCAAGGAAGGCCTCGCCGCCGGCGAATTCCGCAAGGTCGACGTCAGGGTTGCCGCTACCTGTCTCGTCGGAGCCTTCATGGAAGGTCTGATCAGCGTTCTCGCGCCCGGATTTGGCGGCGTCCCGTTGCAAACCGAAGAGTTCGCGGATTCCATCGCCGATCTATGCCTCGCCGCAGTCGCGAAGCCAGGCAACCGCTTGCTTGAGCGAGGGCGTCCCGTGACCGGCGCGTTGGAGGCCGTCTCACTAAAGAAGTCCTGAGCGGCCGAAGAGAGAACGGCCAACAGGAGCGCTCCCGTGGCCATCGGCCGACCGCTTCGCCCGATCGATGGACGCGGTAACCGCGTCGGTTCACCTGGAAAGGACAACGCAGATGGGCAACATGAAATTGCTTTCCCTCGGTGACATCAAGTCTGCCGTCTCGCTCGATGAGTGGCAGACCCGGATCGATCTCGCCGCCTGCTACCGATTGATGGCCGTCTTCGGGATGACGGACCTGATCTACAACCACATCAGCGCGCGCGTTCCGGGCGAGGAGGGAAGCTACCTCATCAACCCGTACGGCATGCTGTACGAAGAGATCACCGCGTCGAACCTCGTCAAGATCGACGTCGGTGGCAACACGCTCCTGCAGCCCGATCACGGCTACAACGTCAACGTCGCCGGCTTCTATCTCCACGCCCCCATCCACAAGGCGCGGCCGGACCTTCATTGCATCATCCACACGCATACCCGCGCGGGCACCGCCGTAAGCGGCCTGAGCGAAGGACTGTTGCCGCTGTCGCAGACGGCAATGCGCTTCCACGGGCGTGTCGGCTACCACGATTTCGAAGGGCCGGCGATCAGCGGAGAGGAATGCGATCGCGTGGTCCGCGATCTTGGTGCACATGACGTGCTCTTGTTGCGTAATCATGGGCTGCTCGTCGGCGGCCGCACGATCCCGCAGGCCTTCAACGCTATCTACTGGCTCGAGAACGCCTGCCGCATCCAGGTCGATCTCCTGGGCTGCAACCGGCCGGTCCATCAGCCATCGCCCGTTGCGATCGACAACACGGTGACCTGCTTCGCCGGCAGCGAGATCACGTTGCTCAACGAAGCGAATACCAATCCCACGCTCAACGAAGGCGCGAGGCAGAATTCGGGTGGATACGGATCGCTGGAATGGGCGGCCCTGCTGCGCAAGCTGGACCGGCTCGATCCGTCTTTCCGGAATTGAGCGGATGTCCAGCGAAAAGTTCGGATTCATCGGATGCGGCAGCGTCGGTCGAACGCTCGCGCAGGCCTTCAGTCGGGCGGGACATCAGGTCGTCGCCGCCTGGAGCCGGGGCGGCGAGGGCGCGCGCCTGATGCAGCGCGAGGTCGAGGGGCTCCGCACGCCGGCGAGCGCGCAGGAAGTGGCGGACGAGTGCGACTTCGTCTGGTTGACCGTTTCGGACGATGCCATCGCGTGCGTCGCCGACGGTATCGTCTGGCGGCCCGATCATAAGGTCGTCCACTGCAGCGGCGCGACCGATATCGATGCGTTGACGAAGGCGAAGTCGGCCGGCGCTGGGATCGGAGGCTTCCACCCGCTGCAGATGTTCACCGATCCCGCTGTCGCCTTGCGGGGCTTGCCGGGCGTCGCGGTGGGCATCGAGGCCGAGGGGCCCGAGCTCCTTGAGACCCTCAAGCGGCTCGCGGGAGACATCGGCTGCACCACCTTCGGGGTCCCTCGCGGGCAGCGGGCGATCTACCACGCCTCGGTCTACTACGTCGGCCCCTTCTTCATCGCGCTGCTATCGGAAGCCGTGGCGATCTGGAAGACGTTCGGAGCCGGCGAACGCGAAGCCTTGAACGCGTTGCTGCCGCTTCTCGCCGGCACGACCTCGGCCGTCACCAGCAGCAGCCTAGCCAAGGGCATGGGCGGCTGCGTCGCGAGAGGCGATGTCGGGACGGTGCGCCGACACCTAGTCGCGATGGATTCATTCAGTCCGAGAGCGGGCAAGCTTTATCGCGCGCTGTCGGAGCGGACCATTCCTTTGGGACTCGAACTGGGAAGCCTGACGACTTCAGCCGCGGACCAGATCCGCGAAGCGCTGTCGGCCGCAACAGCGGCCGACCTCTAAATAGTCATTTCGCGAGGAGGAAACGTGGTGCACACCATTCCGGGACTCATGCAAGTCAAGCAACTGATGTTCAGCGACTTCATCGGTTATGCCCAGAAGCACCATCCGAGGCGGGAGATCGTCTCGCGGGATGCGCAACACGCATCGCCGAACTGCCGGTGCATGAGCGCGCAGCCGATAGTTCCGGCCCGCAAGGCTGGCTCTCAGGGACGTCCAATGAATGGCGGGCGGTCATCTCGATCGCCCGCAGCTTCCGGGACATGAGAGTTCCAGCGGACCACTTCAGAAACATGGTCGATCGTTATGGGCCGTTGGATGATGGAAGTGCGTCGCGCTGTTTCGCCTTTTCTTGCGATGGAGCCGCCGAATCTACGACCGTGCGGCGAAGCCATCGCCAGATCAGATGCGCAGCAGCAATTTGCTGACTGCTGAAGTATTGGCGAGGAGAGAAGCGATAAGCTTCTGGAGCGGTAGGGCAAGTGCCGCCGCGATGATGAATTGCGTTGCTGATTTGCCCGACGTGTCAAATGTCTTCATGCCGTCGCTCCATGCGTCCCTGCCGGCAATCCCGGCTACTTTGCATGGGGTTGTTTTCGATATTTTGTCGGGAGCAGGACGGCGCCGGTCTTGGACCGCGTGCGGCTCGCGCCCCAGTCCGCCTTCGCCCTGCGGGCTTTGGCGCGACAGTCTTCGCTCGCTTCGCTGAGCGCTTGTGGCAACGGGCTTGCCAAGCCGTAGCTCGCGAAGCGAGCGAAGGCTGGTGGGCCCGGCAGCGGCCACATGAAGCCCCTATTCTTGAGAGATTTCGTAGTCTTACCAAGATGTTGAATCAACGAGTGCCAACAAAAATACCAACAAAATTGCCAAGGGGAAGAAGGTCGGTCTGCCGCCCCTACGCGCAGTCATCAGCTGCGCTCCGGTCGAACGACCAAGGTGGCTTGATGGCCATCAGTCGGAAAATATTTTGGAAGTTGATCCGGGTACGCGCCGTCCGATGGCTGACCGGACGGTGCGGTGAATCAATTGATTACTCGGCGAGGGCGTGATCGAGATCGGATTCGCCTATCACGACGGCGACGTAACCGTTCTCAAAGTCGGTGGAATACTTCTTCAAGAGCCTGGAAGATCAATCTTGCATCTGGCGAGGCTTGTGATCGGCCCGGCTCTCGTCCGTTTCGCTCAGCTGGCGGAGCCGTGTCAGAAACGCGGCAAGGTCGGCAGCGTAAAACAACGTCTTCTTGCCGAACTTGACGCGCTTGAGGTCACCCCGTTTGACCGCTGCGTACAGTGCAGTGCGACCGATGCTGAGCAACTCAAGTGTCTCGTTGACCGCGTACGCAACCTTCGAAAAACCGAGGGCCGAAGGGTCGATATCAACTCCGGTGCTCTTATCGTTGTTCACACTCGACACTGCCTTGTTCGTCGAAACGTGGTCATAGGATTTGCGAGGGTGAGCCATCGTACGCATTGTGTCACGCGTCTTCGCGAAAATGAACAGCCCAAGTCTGCGCCGTACTACGCTATGCGTCCCCTCAGCGGGCGCTGAGTCGCGATGCTGTAGCAGAACGCCCCTGACCAACGTACCGCGGCCTTGGAATCCCCGGAGGAGGCGTCTGTAACGGATGTCGAATCCCGGCTTTGGCAGCCGACGGCAGATTGGCGCCATCAATGAAGACCGCGATCCCGTTGCAATGTTCTGTCATCGCGATCTCGCGGCTCAAGCCACGTCTGCACTGGGAGAGCGCATCGAGCCGGGCCCCGGCGCATCCGGTATGGAACGCGTGAGCCAGAGAAAACCAAACGACGCGGCGATGTGCGCAAGCGCGACGAAGCCCATCGCATTTAGCCTGTCCGCGGTAAACAATGCGCCGCCTATTCCCGCTCCAATGGTCTGACCCAGGTAAACCGCCGTATTGTTGACGGCGACCGACGCCGTCGCCAGCGATGGCGCCTTCGTGATCAATCTGACCTGCTGCATCGCGGCTACGGCGGCAAATCCAAAACCCCAAATGGCTGCACCGGTGGCCATCGAAAGATAAATTCCGGCGCCAAAGGCCCAAAGTGCGACACCAAAAACCATGCAGGCCATGAAAACGGCGGATGTCTTGAAGGCGCCCCATGTTTGAACGACGCGAGACGCACAGATGTTTCCGGCGAGCGTCATCCCCCCAAACAGCGCGAAGACGGTGGCGATTCGGCCGGGCGTCGCGTTCGTGAGCTGGATCAACAAGGGACCGGCAAATGCAATGACGACGTACTGACCGATGGCTATCAAGCACGTGATCAGCAACAGCAACACGAGATCGCGGCTCCGTCCGACTTTACTCCAGGTTGCAAAAATGATCGGCTTCCCCTGAAGCCCCTTTGGCAACCCGCGAAGCAGTGCAAGAAAGCTAACAGCCGCAAGGGTGCCAACAAGGCCATAGGTCGCCCGCCAACCTATGTGGGGCGCGATCAGAGAAATCAGCGGCAGCCCGGCCGCGATCGCGACAGCCCAGCCAAGCAGGATGGAAGAGATTGCAGCGGCGCCCTTTTCCTCCGGGACCAACAAAGCCGCAGCACCGGCGGCCAAAGGCGTAAAGCCGCCGGCGAAGGCGAGCATCGCGAGTTGGATTGACAACAGGCCCGGATAGCCGGGCGCAAGCGCGGAAGCGGCTTGCCCCATCGCAACCCACAGCATCATTGCGCTCAGGAGCGCCCGCCGATCGATGCGGCTCGTGATCCAAGCTACCAGCGGCGGCGACAGACAGACAACGGCAGCGCTCGAACTGATCAACAGTCCGGCAGTGCCGATGGTGATGCCAAAGTGCGAGGCCAGTTCCGCCAACATCCCGACTGGGGCGAGTATGCTGAGACCGACCACAAAGTTGCCCAGCGCCAATGCAACGAGGGAAAGTCTGCTTTGCATCATTTCTATCTCTCGATCGTCGGTATTGGGCCCATTGATACGGCGGTCAAACGCGCGTCGATTTCTGCGCGGCGCGGCAGGCGATCATTGGTTCATCAGGTCACGGCGAGCACGCGCGGGCTTCGCCCGCATGAACTGGGTTTCAGCGAATTTCTCGGCGATTTCGATCAGCATGCGGCGCAAGGCTCTATTCTCGATCTTCAACGTGGCCTCGATGAGGGCGACCCCGTCCTTCGTGGCCATGAACCTCGAGAGCGGCGTGCGGCCGGCGGTGGTCCGGCCATCATTGACGCATTCGTAAAATTCCGCGATGTCGCAATTGAGCACTTCGGCAATTTTCAGCAGCCTGCTGGCGCCAATTCGGTCGGCGCCGCTTTCATACTTCTGGATTTGCAGAAACGTCACGCCTAACGCCTCTCCGAGAATGGCTTTACTCACCTTGGCCCGCAGCCGGCGCGATCGCACGCGCTCGCCAATCAACGCATCGATCTCGCCGGTGGCGTAGCTATTCTTGCCCATGGTTATTCCTTCTGACGACGACAGCCGCCGCAGAGACGGAGCGTGGTGCTTTTCGAGACGACATCGTGGAAGACTGTCTCCAGCTCTCTTTCCTGGCGGACCTGGCGATCAGTTCGACCAGCTCGCCCAGGCAGCTGCGGATCGACCGATCCGAAATGTCCGCATAGGCGGTCAGCAATTTGAGCACGGTCGCGTCTGTAATGAGCTTCGCCGGAGCGGCACGCCCCTTCCCCTTGCCGCGTGAGATATCCGCATAGTCTCCGAAAAGAGTAGTGATCGGGACGTCGAATATTTCGGCGATCTGGGGAAGGCGCCCGGCACCAATCCGGTTCGTACCTTTCTCGTACTTCTGCACCTGCTGAAACGAGACGCCGAGCTGCTTCGCAAGTTCGCTTTGGGACATGCCCAGGATCAGTCGATGAGCGCGAATGGATTCGCCGAGCTGGCCATCGCTGGAATTCGGTTTCCTCTTTTTCTTCGCGGGGTTCCGGGACTTTCCGACCGGTCGGTCGTGAGTGGGGTCAGTCTGTTTCGTCATCTGGAAATTGCACGACTTTTGGGGGACCAATCGAATATCACAATCTTAGATATAATATCGGTTTGACCGTTCTCCTCCTTTGTAGGACCGCGCGGCGAGCTCGCTCCGGCCACTGTCCTCGCGCTCGCCAAGGTTGTCACCGGCTTTTCCGCGCCACACGTGCACCGGAGAAAGCCGCCCCACAAATTCACGCGAAGAGTATGGTCGGATCAGTTCAACGCTGACGTTGAACTGATCCACATCTTGCCGCCTTCCGTACGCCAAGACGGTTCTATTTACTCGTCACAACCTTACGTGGCGAGGAGGCCAGTTGTGGAACATAAGATGAGGACCATTAACCCCGACCACAATCAGATCCGCTGTGAAGTCGTGACGACGTATGAACAGATGCTGCACGCGTATGCCATCCGCGCCATCTGTTTTATGGAGGAGCATGGCGTCAAAGCGCAGCAGACTTTCGACGGCAACGACTACCAGGCAACCCACGTCATCGTTTATTCGAGCGACGAGCCGATTGGTACCTTGCGCATTCGCTGGTTCAGGGATTTCGCCAAGTTTGAGCGCACCGCTTTTCGCGAGGCATACCGCAACATACATACCCTGAAAGCAACCGCCGATTTCTCGTTCAATCATGTCGCGCGCAAGGGATTCGACAAGGTCATCACTCACGCTCAGCCGAAGTACGCTCGGCTGTGGAGAATGATTCTCGGGTTCAAGACTGTCGAGGGCAAGGGACCTCTCTATTTCGAGGGCCACGAAGAGCCGTATACCGAACTGGTCAAGGAACTCGTCCTTCCACCCAATGCGATTTCCGCCGGCACCGATTCGGCAGTTCTGTTCCGAGTGGAGGGCTCCTGGGACGCGCCATCAGAGTATGAGACCGCGGCTGCCTAGCACGCGAAGTTTTCGACGACACCATCGAACCAGATATGCGAAGCGGGTGCCCTCTTGGATTTTTTCCGATCCCATCTGATGCAGGTAGTCAGCATTCACCGCGCCATGTTTGAGAAACTGCTATTCGAGGAGGAATCGGCCGTGGGTCCGGAGCTTGCGGAACTATTCGAGGATGCCGGTAAAACGTATCTGAAAATCGCCGAACGGATCACTAATCGTTGCCAGTCCCGCCTGCCTGTTCAAGATTGAACATCTTCCGGAACCCAGCGTCGTACTCGCTCGGCGCATTGTTCAATTTGAATTCGTCGCTGAACCATGGATTGCTTCCGCCAAAAATGCCAGCCAGCCAATCGAATACGAGACGGACAGGGCGAGCCTGCAGACGCTCGGTGAGCGCGAGCAGAAAAAGCGGGACCGAAATCCTCAACCCGATTTCCAGCGGTACAAAACACGGCTCCACGAGCGTGTAGCTGCCAAGCAACCCGATTCCGTGCCCGGCTTTGACCAGCATACCGTATGCGAATGAATTGTCGCAGTAGTGAGCGACGCGCCCGCGCGACGCAGCTTGCTGCCAGCTATCCCACAGGCCGGTTCTTGCCGAATAGTACTCGGATTGAATGAAGCTATGCTGTTCCAGATTATTGCTCGTCGGTAGCCCTCGATTCCTGATATAATCTTTTGCGACGATAGGAATGAAATGAAGCTGACCCAGTTTTGTGAATTGTATATCGGATGAAACGCTTGGAGCAAATCCGATCATCATGTCGGTCTGGTTCTCCCGCAAGTCGATATGATTGAGCGGGCTTTTCAGATGAAGTTGAATCTTCGGATATTGTGCGGAGAACTGCAACAGCGCCGGCGCAGCGAAGAGCGCGTTTAGACCATCTGTGATACTGACGCGCACCGTCCCTTCTGCTTCACGAGTCTCGGCTTTCAGGTTGCTCGTAATGGAGTAGAGCGTGTGGTCAAGCCTTGACAGGGCACGCGCGAGCGCTTCTCCCTTCTTGGTTAGCTTCACGCCACGCGTGGTCGAGATGAAAAGTTGCGAGCCTACCGCGTCCTGGAGGCGCTTGACTTGCCGGCTCACCGTCGGCTGGCTCGTGTTGGTGATCTCCGCGGCCCGGTTGAACGACTTGGTCTTTGCCACGGCGAGAAAAACCCGCAACTCGCCCCAGAACTGACCGCTCAGGAGCACCTCGTCATCGAGCGGGTTCTTGTTGAACGACCGCTGTTCTTCGTCAAATGGGAGCATCGCTTTGTCGGGCGGGCGCATGGCTTTCCCTGGGAATGGATCGAACGCAAAGTACAGCTTATACGTGTCGATAACCCCGAGTCTACTCGTACGTTGAGCGCATCCGCCCCGCGCGCCGAAGGGCAGCCCTCGGCAAATACGAGGGAAGAGCGGCGCGATCTCGCCGTCGATCCAGTCCCAATCGACTTTGCCGGCAAGCAGAGCCAGCTCATGCTTCATATGTTGTCTCGGCCAGCAGCGACTGGACGCCAGAAAGAATGAGCGACGCGCCGGAGATGGTGCGGTCGGAATAGGTTTCCACGATGGTCCAGCCCTCGTGAACGGCGCGCTCCCGGCACTGGCGCAACTGGTCTTCAATGGAAGCGTCACGCTGATGGTCGGAGGAATAGCGGGCTTAGAGCAACGCGGGTCATCGCAGAAATCCTTTCAATCCCTATCGGCCTCGTCCTCTGTTCTCCTCGGATACGATGGGCCTGTTATCGTTGGCGGCGTGCAGCCTCTCAAAGTCTTCCCTCGCCATGCGGCGGCCGATGATGCGGGCCAGCGCCAGCGCGGCGCGGTCGACGCATTGCCACGTCCCGGCGTGCGATTGGTCGCTCGCATCATTGTTGTCGTTAGCCGGAACGATCCGGCCTGGTTCTCTGTCGCTCTCGTTTTCCAGGCCGTTCCCGCTCTCGAATGAAGACAAGCGGGCTTGAAGCGGCAGCAAACTCAGGATGAGAAGTCACAAATAATCGCCAGAGGATCGTAGCGCCGAAACGGCCCGTCACGCGAACTGCATGGCCTTCTGGACCGGCAAAAAGATAATCCGGTGGACCACAATAAAACCAAGTCGCTATCCCTTCGTCGTGGGTTGCGAGCGCTGTGCGTCTCCAATCCGCTTTTGTCTGCTTGATAAGCCACCACCGGGGCGGGGGGGGGGGCCCACCGAGGGGCCCCCGCACGCGGGGGGGCGGGGCACACCCCCCACACGGGAGGACCCCCGCCCGGGTC
>NZ_JBQTHN010000031.1:0-43358 GCF_052389815.1 Bradyrhizobium sp.
GCGCAGGCCGTTCCAGGCGTCAAGCATCTGATCGCGGTCGCCTCCGGCAAGGGCGGCGTCGGCAAATCGACGACCGCTGTCAATCTCGCGCTCGGCCTCAAGGCCCTCGGCCTCAAGACCGGCGTGCTCGATGCCGACATCTTCGGCCCGTCTCAGCCGCGCCTGCTCGGTCTCAAAGGCAAGCCCGAGGTCACGACCGGCAACAAGCTGAAGCCGATGCTCGCTCATGGTCTCAAGGCCATGTCGATGGGTTTCATGGTCGACGAAGGCACGCCGGTCGTTTGGCGCGGACCGATGGTCGTGCAGGCCCTGGCGCAGATGTTGCGCGAGGTCGAGTGGGCGGATGCCTCGGGCGGGCTCGACGTGCTGGTGATCGACATGCCGCCCGGCACGGGCGATGTGCAGTTGACCATGGCCCAGCAGGCGCCGCTCGCGGGCGCGGTCATCGTCTCGACGCCGCAGGACCTCGCCCTGATCGACGCCCGCAAGGGCCTCGCCATGTTCCAGCGCGTGCAGGTGCCCGTGCTCGGCATCGTCGAGAACATGAGCTATTTCCAGTGCCCGCAGTGCGGCACGCGGTCGGATATTTTCGGTCATGGCGGGGCGCGTCATGAGGCGGAAAAGCTCGGGGTTCCCTTCCTCGGCGAGATTCCCCTGCACATGTCCATTCGAGCGACGTCCGATGCCGGCACGCCCGTGGTGGACAGCGAGCCCGACGGTCCGTACGCGGCGATCTACCGCGCCATCGGCGCCAAGGTCCGCGAGCAGCTTCAGGACGTTATCGCGGCCGCCTGAAGCCACCGTTCAACTTTGGTTTAATCAGTGCAGTCATGCCTTTGTCGCGTTTCCGCGCGTTTGACTTCCGTGTTAAAGCGCGCCCGCCAGAGCGCTCCCGGCCATGTGCAGTACCCCGCCGGTTCGCCCGCTCGAAGGAAATCCCGGGAATATCCCACCAAGGAGAGACTTGAATGAAGCGTCGTGATTTTTTGAAGGTTTCAGCGGCCGGTGCTGCTGCAACGGCCGTTGCCTCGCCGGCAATTGCGCAGTCGTCGCCTGAGATCAAATGGCGCCTGACTTCGAGCTTCCCGAAGTCGCTTGACACGATCTATGGCGGCGCCGAGCAGGTCGCCAAGTACGTCGCCGAAATGACCGATAACAAGTTCCAGATCCAGGTGTTCGGGGCGGGCGAGGTGGTTCCCGGCCTGCAGGCGCTGGATGCGACCACCAACGGCACCGTCGAGATGAGCCACACGGTGGCCTATTACTATGTCGGCAAGGATCCGACCTTTGCGATTTTCTCGGCGGTCCCGTTCGGACTCAATGCGCGCCAGCAGAACTCCTGGTGGTACCAGGGCGGCGGCCAGGAGCTCGGCAACGAGTTCTTCAAGAAGAGCGGTGTGATCGGCTTCGCCACGGGCAATACCGGCACGCAGATGGGCGGCTGGTTCCGCAAGGAGATCAAGACGGTCGCCGATCTCTCCGGCCTCAAGATGCGCATTGGCGGTATCGCCGGCCAGGTGTTGCAGAAGGTCGGCGTGGTGCCGCAGCAGATCGCCGGTGGCGACATCTATCCGGCGCTGGAAAAGGGCACCATCGACGCGGCCGAGTGGGTCGGTCCCTACGACGACGAGAAGCTCGGCTTCCAGAAGGTGGCCAAGTTCTACTATTACCCGGGCTTCTGGGAAGGCGGCCCGATGGTGCACACCTTCTGCAACCTCGAGAAGTGGAATTCGCTGCCGAAATCCTACCAGGCGGTCCTCACCAACGCGACGGCGAACGCCAACGCCTGGATGAACTCGCGCTACGACATGCTCAATCCGGCTGCGCTGAAGCGCCTGGTCGCCGGCGGCACGCAACTGCGGCCCTTCAGCAATGAAGTGCTCGAAGCCAGCCTGAAGGCCACCAACGAGCTGTGGGCGGAACTGTCGGGTAAGAACGCCGATTTCAAGAAGGTGATCGACGCGATGCAGGCCTACCGATCCGACCAGTATCTGTGGTGGCAGGTCGCCGAATATACCTTCGACAGCTTCATGATCCGCTCGCGCACCCGCGGGTAATCTTAACCTTTAGTCGAAATAGCGAGCCCGGTCCCATTGAGGGGCCGGGCTTTTTTGCGCTTCGCGCCCGTATCGGGATGGAAATCGGCGGCGGGATGTTCCATGGTCGGGGGGCAGGCCTCCCAAGAAGGCCGAAAGCGTTTCCCAAGGAAGGCCTTAGCGGCCCTCTTGGCGCGAACGCCTCAGTACAACGAATCAATCGCCAACAAACCCAAGGGTCAGAATTCATGAAGCGAAGAGACTTTCTCAAGGTCACCGGTATTGGCGCTGCTGGCGCTGCAACGCTGGCGGCCCCCGCAATCGCCCAATCGATGCCGGAACTGAAATGGCGCATGGCGGCAAGCTGGCCGAAATCGCTGGACACCCTGTGGGGTGGCGCCGAGCTGCTCACCAAATACATTGCAGAAGCCACCGACAACAAATTCCAGGTTCAGCCGTTCGCCGGCGGTGAAATCGTACCCGGGCTTCAGGTGCTCGACGCCGTGCAAACCGGCACCGTCGAGATGGGCCACACCGCCTCGTATTACTACTTCGGCAAGGATCCGACCTTCGCCTTAGCCACGGCGGTGCCGTTCGGCCCCAACCAGCGGCTGAACCAGGCCTGGTACATGTTGGGCGGCGGCCGAGAGCTCATGAACGACTTCATGAAGAGCTACAACGTCGTCTCGTTTCTCGGGGGAAATACCGGCGCCCAGATGGGCGGCTGGTTCCGCAAGGAGATCAAGACGGCCAACGACCTGAAGGGCCTCAAGATGCGGATCGGCGGCTTCGCCGGGAAAGTGATGCAGAGGCTCGGCGTTGTGCCGCAGCAGCTCGCCGGCGGCGACATCTATCCGGCGCTTGAAAAGGGCACCATCGACGCCGCCGAATGGGTCGGGCCATACGACGACGAAAAGCTCGGCTTCAACAAGGTCGCGCCGCATTACTATTATCCGGGATGGTGGGAAGGCGGGCCGATGCTGATGGGCCTCGTCAACCTGGAGAAGTGGAATGCGCTGCCCAAGGCTTACAAGAGCGTCATCGAGCAGGCCGGGCAGGCCGCCAACAGCTGGATGATGGCGAGGTACGACCAGGCCAATCCGTTGGCGCTGAAGAAGCTGCTCGTCGGCGGCACCAAGCTGCACGCGTTCTCACCCGAGATCATGCAGGCCTGCCTCAAGTCGACCAAGGAATTGTACGCCGAGACTTCGGCGGGCAACGCGAACTTCAAGAAGGTCCTGGATTCGATGAACTCGTTCACGGCCAACGGGTACCAGTGGCTGCAGGTCGCCGAACTCGGCTACGACAGCTTCATGGCGCGCAACCCGCAAGGCTGATCGCCGCAAGTACGGGCAGAAAAAAACAAGACCCCGGAGCCGAAGGCTCCGGGGTTTTTTGTTTTCGCTTGAGGCGGGCTGCCGGCCTGAAATCAGTTCTTGGGCTGCCCGAAATCCAGCGGCGGCAACTCGATCTGCGGCACTTCGATTTTCACCGTACTCGGATCGATCGTGGATGCCGTACCCTTGTAGTGCATCACCATGGAGGGGAACAGGATCACCAGCACCACCATGATGACCTGGATCACGACGAACGGTATCGCACCCCAATAGATCTGGCCCGTGGTGACGGGATCCATGCGCTTGCCGGTAACCCGGTCGAGATAGGACTCCTTCGGGGCCACCGAGCGCAGGTAGAACAGCGCGAAGCCGAACGGCGGATGCATGAAGGAGGTCTGCATGTTGACGCCGAGGATGACGCCGAACCAGATCAGGTCGATGCCGAGCTTTTCCGCGACAGGCCCGAGCAGCGGGATGATGATGAAGGCGAGCTCGAAGAAATCGAGGAAGAAGGCGAGGATGAAGACCAGCGCGTTGACGAAGAGCAGGAAGCCGAGCTGCCCGCCGGGCAGCGACGTCAGCAGATGCTCGACCCAGACGTGGCCGTTCACGCCGTAGAAGGTCAGCGAGAATACGCGGGCGCCGATCAGGATGAAGACGACGAACGCGGACAGCTTGGCCGTCGACTCGATCGCCTGACGGATAAGGTCGAAGCTCAACCGGCGCTTGAGGGCGCCGAGGATGAGCGCGCCGGACGCCCCCATCGCGCCGCCCTCGGTCGGCGTTGCGACGCCGATGAAGATGGTGCCCAGCACCAGGAAGATCAGGAACAGCGGCGGCACCATCACGAACGTGGTCTGCTGCGCCATCGCCGACAGAAAACGGTAACCCGTCAGTTTGTCGAGCACCCAGTTCACCACGGCAATGCAGAACGCGAACACGATACCGAACATCATGCTGATCACGACGAAGTCGGCGCCGCGCGTTTCCGAGTTTCGGGTCATGAACCAGGCGAAGGCTACGCTGGCAAGGCTCAGCACGCCGAGCGACCACAGGCCGCGGCTTCCGTCCTTCTCCCGAAAGCCGATGGCATCGAGCGGAAGCCCCGGGGCCGCCTTGGGAAAGACGAGCGTGACGAGGAACACGTATCCCGCATAGAGGCCTGCGAGCACGATTCCGGGTATGAACGCGCCTTCGTACATGTCGCCGACCGATTTACCGAGCTGGTCGGCCATCACGATGAGAACGAGCGAAGGCGGGATGATCTGGGCCAGCGTTCCGGAGGCGGCAATGACGCCGGTGGCCACGCGTCGGTCATAGCCATAGCGCAGCATGATCGGCAGCGAGATCAGGCCCATCGAGATGACCGACGCGGCGACCACGCCGGTGGTCGCGGCAAGCAAGGCGCCGACGAACACCACCGCATAGGCCAGACCGCCGCGGATGGTGCCGAACAGCTGGCCGATGGTGTCCAGCAGGTCCTCCGCCATGCCGGATCTTTCCAGCACGAGCCCCATGAATGTGAAGAATGGAATCGCCAGCAGCGTATCGTTGTTCATGACGCCGTAGACACGTTCGGGCAGCGCCTGCAGGAAGTCGGGCCTGAATTCTCCGAGCTCGATTCCTACGACGGCAAACAACAGCCCGACTGCGCCCAGCGAAAACGCTGCCGGATAGCCGAGCAGCAGCATGATCACCAACGACACGAACATGATCGGCGCCATGTTCTCGATGAGAAATGCGGTCATCTAATTCCCCTGGGATCGCGGCTTGGCCGGCGATCAGCGTTTTTCGATTGCCTCGACGATGTGCTCCACCTCGGCTTCGAGGGCGTGCATCTGGCTGGCGTGCGGATCCGGTATCAAGCCGCGCATGACGGCGATGCGCTTAATCAGCTCGGAGATTGCCTGGATAATCAGCAGGGTGAATCCAATGATGATAAGCGACTTGGCCGGCCACTGGGGAAGGCCGCCGGCGTTGCCCGATTGCTCGTTGAGCTCATAGGAGCGCCAGAAGAACGGGCCGCCGGTCACGATCATGACGATGCACAACGGAATCAGGAAGAAGACATGCCCGATGACATCGATCGTGTCCCGCGCCCGCTTGGACATCAGATTGCTGACGATGTCGATCCGGATGTGCTCGTTGTCGAGCAGGGTCCATGAGGAGCACAGCAGAAAGACGGTGCTGAAGAGAACCCACTGGAGCTCCAGCCAGGAATTGGAGGAGATGTCGAGCGTCTTGCGAACGATGGCGTTGACCGACGCGATCACCACCGCCAGCAGGATCAGCCACGCCAGCCGCTTCCCGATCCACCGGGTAAAGCTGTCGATCACACCACTCAAGTTCAGAAGCGCCTGCACCAAATACCTCCCTCGCGTGTCTCCGCCGTCTTGGATGCCCACCGGGCACAGGCTCATTGCGAGCCAAGGCAGCTTGAGACCGCCGCACCAAATCAGCGAGCAGGCGCTCCGTCAATCGGAAGTTTGTTGATAATCAAAAGGAATATCCGTCGGGGCCCGACGGCAACGCCGTCGCCTGCGGTCGCCGGCGTCGCCGCCCGCAACCGGCCGTAGCGCCACTGCGCCGGCGAGCATCGAGGCGCGATTCGAAGCCGGACTTACCACTGCGACGGAGGCGAGAAGTTTCTGCGCGGCCGGCGCGGCCGAGGCGTGTTCAGCCGCCGGTCACGCTCATGTGGCGGCTGACGCTCGGGCGATTGTGGCGGCGATCGATGATGAAATCGTGCCCCTTGGGCTTCAGCCCGATGGCGCGATCGATCGCGGCGGAAAGCAGTGCGTTCTCAGGCGAGGCGCGCAGCGGCTTGCGCAAATCGGAGGCATCCTCGTGTCCCAGGCAG
This sequence comes from Bradyrhizobium sp., assembly GCF_052389815.1. Classification (GTDB taxonomy): domain Bacteria; phylum Pseudomonadota; class Alphaproteobacteria; order Rhizobiales; family Xanthobacteraceae; genus Bradyrhizobium. Next base: position 6,234 of record NZ_JBQTHN010000031.1, read on the forward strand.
GTGTGCAGCGTGCCGGTGCAGGTGATGCGCACCCGGTTGCAGGATTCGCAGAAGTTGTGCGTCATCGGCGTGATGAAGCCGAGCTTGCCGCCGGTCTCGGCGACGCGCACATAGCGGGCGGGGCCGCCGCTGGTCTCGTCGAGATCGGTCAGCGTGAACTGCTGGGCGAGCCGCGCCCGCAACAGCGACAGCGGCACGTACTGGTCGATGCGACCCTCGCCGACATCGCCCATCGGCATCACCTCGATCAGCGTCAGCGCCATGCCCTTGCCGTGCGCCCACTGCATCAGCGCGGGAATCTCGTCCTCGTTGAGGTTCTTCAGCGCCACCGCATTGATCTTCACCGCAAGACCCGCCGCGCGCGCCGCTTCGATCCCGGCGAGCACCTTTTCGATGTCACCCCAGCGGGTGATGGCGCGGAACTTGTCGGCATCCAGCGTGTCCAGCGACACGTTGATGCGGCGGACGCCGCAATCGGCGAGTTCGCTGGCGAAGCGCGCCAGTTGCGAGGCGTTGGTCGTCAGCGTCAGCTCATCGAGCGCGCCGGTGTTCAGGTGGCGCGACAGCGAGCGCACCAGCGACATCACGTTGCGCCGGACCAGGGGCTCGCCGCCGGTGAGGCGCAGCTTGCGCACGCCCTTGGCGATGAAGGCCGAGCAGAGCCGGTCGAGCTCTTCCAGAGTCAGCAGGTCGGCCTTCGGCAGGAAGGTCATGTCTTCCGACATGCAATAGAAGCAGCGCAGGTCGCAACGGTCGGTGACCGAAACGCGCAAATAGCGGATGGTCCGGCCGAACGGATCGACCATCGGTCCAAGCGATGCCTGTTCGCAACTAGCCAATCCGCTCATTCGATCCGTGCCGTTCTTCGCGTGTGCGAGGCGCTGCCTCGGGGACCGGCACAATGTAAGCAAGTTGCGGCGCACCCACAATCTCCGCTTGGTACCGTAGATCCCTCAGCGCGTCGGAGGCGGCGGATTGGGGAAGGGCGAGGGCGGAGGGGCCGCCGCGGCCGTCGCCGGCTTCGGTTTCGGCCGCTTGGGTTTGGCGCGGATCGGCTTGGGTGGCGGACCGGCGGGCTTCAGTTCCGCGATCACCGGATTGGGGTCGACAGTGGTGGAGGCCGGGGTGGTGAAATCGCCGGGATGGTAGATGACCTGCACCGGCACGGTGGCCGGCTCGAACTTGTTCAGGGCGAAGGTCACGGAGAAGCCCGGCTCACCGGCGGGGGCGTTGACCGTGCAGGGCGTCTTGCAGGTCTGCCCGTTCGAGGTGCGCGCCTCGGCGCCGGAGGGCACCGATTCCAGGGCCACCTGCACCGGGGGCGGTGTGGACTTGAAGGAGTCGAGCGAAAACGAGGAACAGCCGGCCAGGCCCATTCCCGCCACGGCAACCACCAGGACACGACGCATGACCGTCACTCTAGCTGCGGCGAGCTGCCGCAGTCCCCGGCGCCGACCATAGGAGTGACGGAAATGGGGCGCAACGGTGCACACGCCTATAGTTAATTGATGGTTAACGGCGGGTGTTCGGAAAGCGCGTGGATAAATCAATATATCACATTGATTTCATGAGACTTTCAACCGCTTCAGGCAGGTCGTTCATGTGCCCGATCAGCCGGTCCGGTTTCAGATCCGCCAGGGGCACGTCGGTATAGCCAAAGGATACGCCGACGACGGAAATGCCGGCCCGGCGCGCCGCGCCGATGTCGGTCCCGGAGTCCCCGACCATGACGGAGGCCGCCGACCGCCCGCCGGCCCGGGCGACGGTCTGGTGCAGGATAGCGGGATCGGGCTTGGCTACGCCAAAGGTGTCGGCACCGCAGATGGCGGCGAAGCGGCGGGTCAGGCCCAGCCGCTCGAGCAGGAGCTTGGACAGCCATTCGAGCTTGTTGGTGCAGACCGCAAAGCGGTATCCGCGGCCCTCGAGGTCGTCGAGCGCGGCCTCGAGACCTTCGAACGGGCGCGACTCGTCGGCGATGTGCTCGGCGTAATAGTCGATGAAATCGCGCATCATCCGGTCGAGCTCGCCGACCGTTACGGTGCCGCCTCCCGCCTCGAGACCGCGCTCGATCAGCTTGCGCGCGCCGGCGCCGATCAGGTTGCGGGCGGAAGCCAGCGGCAGCGGCGGCATCCCCTCGCGGTCGAGCACGAAGTTCAGCGCGTTGATCAGGTCCGGCGCGGTATCGACCAGCGTGCCGTCGAGATCGAATACGACGATGCGGGGAGGGGTCATTTGCCACCTTCGCTACCGGCAGCGGCGCGCCGGCGCAAGTGGAATGGCCGGAAATCGCGGTAAAACCCTGCCCGGACAGGCCAAAAATGCGCTTCCCGTGGCTGTTCCTGCACCGTAAACGACGCTAGATATCGCGGCGAACAGGGCGAGGGGAGTATCGTCACAGGTGGACATGGAAGCACTCAAGCGGCAGGCGGCCGCGCGCGCGCTGGAGCAGGTCGAAGGCGGCATGAAGCTCGGGCTCGGCACCGGCTCGACCGCGCGGCACTTCGTCGATCTCTTAGGGGAGAAGGTGCGCGGCGGCATGAACGTGATCGGCGTGCCGACGTCGGAAGCGACCCGCGCGCAAGCCGAGCAATGCGGCATTCCCTTGACGAGCCTCGACGAGGTCGACCGCCTCGACCTGACGGTAGACGGCGCCGACGAGGTCGATCCCGCGCTCGATCTGATCAAGGGCGGGGGCGGGGCGCTGCTGCGCGAGAAGATCGTCGCGGCCGCATCGGATCGCATGATCGTGATCGCGGACGAAACCAAATGGGTCGATGCGCTCGGCCGCTATCCCTTGCCCGTCGAGGTGGTCCCGTTCGGCCTCGGCGCAACGAGGCGGGCCATGGAAACGGCATTTGCGGCGGCCGGCGTTTCCGGGCAAATGGTGCTCCGGAAGGGCAAGGACGGCCACGTTTTTGTCACCGATGGCGGCCACTGGATCGTTGATGGCCATCTCGGCCGGATCGCGGACGCGCCGCGTCTGGCGGGCCTGTTGAATGCGATCCCGGGCGTGGTCGAGACCGGACTGTTCGTCGGCCTCGCCAGCACCGTGATCCTGGCGGGTGCAAGCGGAATTCGCGTTGTTGAACGGCGGTGACGCCGGAAATCGAGGAGAATTGGAATGAAGGGTTATTCGGCAATCTTGTCGGCGGCTGGTCTGGCGGCCATCCTCGCGCTGTCTGTCGTTCCGGCCATGGCACAGGCGCCGAAGCAGGCCGCGCCGGCCGCGCCTGCTGCAAAGAAGCCGCCGCCCTCGCCGGCGGCCATCTCGGCAGCCAGGGAGTTCCTCGTGTTGAAGAACGTCGGCGCCATGTTCGGAGGCGCCGTCCCCGGGGTCGTCGACCAGACCAGGAACGCGCTGACCCAGCAGCACCTCAATTACCAGAAGGACCTCAGCGAGGTCGCGGTCATCGTGGCCAGGAATTTCGCCGGCCGTGAGAACGAGATCGGCGAAGGCATGGCGCAGATATATGCGACCGAATTCTCCGAGCAGGAGCTGAGGGATCTCGTGACCTTCTACAAGACGCCGCTCGGCCAAAAGCTGCTGACCCACGAGCCGCGCGCCATCTCGGGGAGCATGGGCTGGATGAACCAGTGGGCGCAGGAGTTCGGCGTGAAGGTCAACGACGCCTTCAAGGACGAGATGAAGAAGCGCAACAAGCCGATCTGATCGCGCTGACGCGGAAGGGGCCGGACCGCCATGGCTGACTACGACGTCGATCTCTTCGTCATCGGAGGCGGCTCGGGCGGGGTTCGCGCCGCCCGTATCGCCGCCGGCCATGGCGCCAGGGTCATGGTCGCCGAAGAGTACCGGATGGGCGGCACCTGCGTGATCCGCGGCTGCGTGCCGAAGAAGCTCTTCGTGCTCGGCTCGCACGTGCATCAGGAGATCGAGGATGCCGCCGGCTTCGGCTGGACCATCCCGCAGGCGACCTTCGACTGGCCGACGCTGATCGCCAACAAGGACAAGGAGATCGCGCGGCTGGAGGCGGCCTACACCGCCAATGTCGAGAAATCCGGCGCGCAGGTCGTCAAGAGTCGCGCCGTGTTCGACGACCCGCACACCCTGCTGCTGGCCGACGCCAAGAAGGTCACCGCCAGATACGTGCTGATCGCCACCGGCGGCCGGCCCAATCACGGCGCGGAGATCCCCGGCATCGAGCACGTGATCTCCTCCGACGAGGCGTTCCATTTGCCGCAACTGCCGAAGCGCATCGTGGTGCAGGGCGGCGGCTATATCGCGCTCGAATTCGCCTGCATCTTCGCCGGCTACGGCAGCGACGTGACGCTGGTCTATCGCGGCGAAAACATCCTGCGCGGCTTCGACGACGACGTCCGCACCCATGTGCGCAAGGAAATCGAGAAGCGCGGCATCACCGTCCTCACCGGCTGCACCATCGACAGGGTGGAAAAGCACGGCGGCGAGTACACCTCGCATCTGTCCAGCGGTTCGAGCCTTGCCTCGGACCGCGTGATGTTCGCGATCGGCCGCCATCCCAACGTCGCCAATCTCGGGCTGGAGAAGGCGGGCGTCACCATCAATCCGAAGAACGGCGGCATCGCCACCGACGGCTGGTCGAAGACCTCGGTGCCGCACATCTACGCCATCGGCGACGTCACCCACAGAGTCAACCTGACGCCGGTCGCGATCCGCGAGGGCCATGCGTTTGCCGACACCGTGTTCGGCAAGCGCCCGGTCGAGGTCGACCACGGCAACATCCCGACCGCGGTGTTCTCGCAGCCGGAGGTCGGCACCGTCGGCCTCAGCGAGACGGACGCGCGCGCCAAGTACAGCCACGTCGATATCTACAAGGCCGACTTCAAGCCGATCAAGGCGACGATGTCGGGCCGCGACACCCGCGTGCTGATGAAGCTCGTGGTCGACGGCACCACCGACCGCGTGCTCGGTTGTCACATCGTTGGTGACAGTGCCGCCGAGATCATCCAGGCCGTGGCGATCGCCGTGAAGATGAAGGCGACCAAGGCCGACTTCGATGCGACGATGGCGCTGCATCCGACCGCGGCGGAAGAGCTCGTGACCATGCGCACGCCGACCGCGCGCCATGTGCGGCAGGCGGCGGAATAGGGACGCCTTCAAGCGGCCGGCCGGAACGGCGCGGGGATATTGATGGCCGAGGACGACGAGGACAACCCCAGCGACGATATTTCTGCGATCGAGGCCCGGCTCGAGCATCTTGCCGAGGTTTCCGAGCGCTGCAGGAAGATCATCCTGTTTTCCAAGGTGGCGATTGCAGGCGGCGCCGCATTGCTGCTCGTCATGATGCTGGGCCTCTTGGGATCCAATCAGGTCGTCGCGCTGGGGTCGATTGCCACGGTGCTTGGCGGCATCGTGTCGCTCGGATCGAACGTCAGCACCTTGCAACAGACGGCGGCCGCCATCGGTGCCGCGGAACAGCTGCGATCCGATCTCATCGGCAGGATGGAGCTGAGGGTGGTGGGCAACGGGAGACCCCACTGAATCGAGGGGGCATCGACCGCTCTCACGGGCTTTTGATGCTCGCGCCCGCCGCGTCGCGGGGTACGGCAGTGAACGGATGCTACGATCGGCCGTTCGATTTTTTTACCCTGGCTTGGCGATGCCCATGCTCTTACGTCGGTATAGCCGCATCCTGATCCCAGCACTGTGCGCGTCCGCGCTGGCGCTCACGACGGCGCGGGCGCAGGATACTGCCGACCTGGTCAGGGTCGAGCTGCTTGCCGAGCCTGCCGCGATCGTGCCGGGCCAACCCTTCACCGTCGGCATCAAGCTCTCGATGAAGGAGCATTGGCACACATACTGGCGCAATCCCGGAGATTCCGGCGAGCCGACGCAGGTGACGTGGAAACTGCCGCAGGGCTTTGCGGCCGGCGAGCTGCAATGGCCGGCACCGTCGCTGATCCGGGTCGGGCCGGTCGCGAGCTTCGGCTATGAGGACAGCACGATCCTGCTTTCACGCGTCACGCCGCCGCGCGACGCAAGACCGGGGACGACCGTCGATCTCGCCGCCGATGTCGCCTATCTCGTGTGCGAGAAAATCTGCATCCCCGGCGAAGCGTCGGTCGTTCTTTCGCTTCCCGTATCGGAGCAGGGCACGTCGTCGCCGGCCAATGCGACGTTCGATGCGGCGCGCAGCAAGCTGCCGCAGCCCTCGCCATGGAATGCCACCTTCAGCGCCGATGCCCGGGCGATCACGCTCTCCCTGCGTTCGGATGGTCTGCGCGGCGATGCCATCCGCTCGGCGACGTTCTTCCCACATGATAACGACCTGATCGACAACGCCGCACGGCAGTTGTTGCGGACCGGCGGTCAGGACGTCGACCTGACGATCGAGCGCAGCCAGATTGCGAAGTCGATTCCACGGCGCATCGACGGCGTGCTGGTGCTGGAGGAAGGTATCGGCGGCAAGACCGCCTCGCATGCCTTTGCGGTCGAAGCGACACCCGCTGTTGCCCCGGCGGCAGGAGAGGGTGGCATGACCCTGCTCTATGCCGTGGCTGCCGCGCTGGTCGCGGGCGTCATCCTGAACTTCATGCCCTGCGTATTCCCCGTGCTGTCGATCAAGATCCTGAATCTGACCGAACACAGGGCGGAAACTCCGGGCCGCGTTCGCCTGCACGGCGTGGCCTATGCGCTGGGGACACTGGTCAGCTTCGCCGTTCTGGCAGGCGTGCTGCAAGGGCTGCGCGCCGGCGGGGCCGAGATCGGCTGGGGATTTCAGCTGCAGTCGCCGCTCATGGTCGCGGCCCTGGCATTCATCCTGTTTGCGCTGGGACTTTCTCTTTCCGGCATCCTGACCATCGGCACGTCGTTCACGCGTGTCGGCGGCAGCCGGCTCTTGCAGCGCGGCGGACTGTCCGGGTCTTTTTTCGCCGGTGCGCTGGCCACGGTGGTGGCAACGCCCTGTACCGCGCCCTTCATGGGGGCATCGATCGGCTATGCGCTGGTGCAGCCGTTCGCCGTCGGGCTTCTCGTCTTTCTGGCGCTGGGACTCGGGCTCGCCCTGCCTTTCCTGGTGCTGGCGTTTGCGCCGGGCCTGCAACGGCTCTTGCCGCGGCCGGGACGCTGGATGGAAACGCTGAAGCAGCTCCTGGCGTTTCCCCTCTATGCGACCGTGGCCTGGCTGGTCTGGGTTCTCAGCTTCCAGGTCGGCGCGCCGGGCCTGCTCGCTGCGCTGGCAGGGCTCGTGCTGATCGCGTTCGGCGCATGGATTTGGCGGACGTCGCAGGAGCAGGGATATGCCTCGCGCCGCGTGCTTCGGGGCATGGCGGCCGCATCGGCCGCCGGCGTGATCGCGCTGGCAGCAGTGATCGGCCTCGATCGATCCGCCGGAACGAGCGTCGAGGTCGCCTCGTCGAAAGCCCCGTCGGAGGCGTTCAGCCAGCACAAGCTCGATGCGCTTCTTGCTTCCGGACAGCCGGTCTTCCTCAACATGACCGCCGCATGGTGCATCACCTGCCTCGTCAACGAACGGACCGCGCTCTCGACGGAAGCCGTGCGTGCGACGTTTGCCGGCAAGCGCATCGCCTACCTCAAGGGCGACTGGACCAGGAGGAACCCGGAAATCACACGCCTTCTTGAAAGGTTCGGCCGCAGCGGCGTGCCGCTTTACGTGCTATATCGCCGCGGGAGCGAGCACGTCGTGCTGCCGCAGATCCTCACGCAGTCGCTCGTGCTGGATGCACTGGGGAAAGTCTGAACCGTATTGCAATCGGAGACGGAAGATGAATAGACGCGCGTTCACGACGATGCTTGCCGCCGCTGCCGCCATCCTGCTCCTGCCCGCTGGCGCCTCGCATGCAGAGCCGAAGGTCGGTTCGCCCGCGCCCGCATTCTCCGCTGTCAACAGCGACGGCAAGACGGTCAATCTCGCCGACTATCGCGGCAAGACGGTCGTGCTCGAGTGGACGAATGACGGCTGCCCCTATGTCCGCAAGCATTACGGCACCGGCAACATGCAGGCGCTGCAGAAGAAGTGGACCGACCAGGGCATCGTCTGGCTGTCCGTGATCTCCTCGCCGCCGGGAGAACAGGGGTTTGCGGATGGTGCGCGCGCCAATGCCCTGACGGCGGAGCGCAAGGCCTCGCCGTCGGCGGTGTTGCTCGATCCCAGGCAACAGGTTGCGCGGGCCTACGGCGCGTCCGTCACGCCGCACATGTACATCATCAAGCCGGACGGCACGCTGGCCTATGCCGGCGGTATCGACGACAAGGCGACCACGCGACCGGCAGACGTCAAGGATGCCAGGAATTTCGTCGATGCCGCGCTGGCCGAATTGAAGGCGGGCAATCCGGCGACGCGCGCCTATGGCTGCACGGTGAAGTATTCGTCGTAACGCCAGCTGCTTCCGTCGCTTGCCTGCAGACGACCGAACGCGGAGTGTCGATAGCAGCGGTTGCCGCTGTGTAGACGAGCGCGGCGGGGCTATCGCCCCACACTCACCAGCCGGTATGCGGCACGTTCGAAGGCGTCGTAGACGGCCAGCGCCCTGACGTCCGCGAACGGCAGGTACTGCATCATGATGACGCCGCCGATGCCGCGCACGGGATCGATCCAGAAGTATGTGTTGTTGATGCCGCTCCAGCTCAGGCTGCCGGGGGAGCGTTTTCCTGCTACCTGGTCGACGGTGATCAGGAAGCCCAGCCCCCATTTGTCGCGGCCGTCGGCGATGAAGGCGAAATCGGCGCTGCGCGGCAGCGCGCTTCTCTGCGCCGGCACCGAGATCGCGCCGATGTGGTTCTGGCCCATCAGCGCCACCGTCTCCGCGCTTAGCACGCGCGTGCCCTCGAGCTCGCCGCCGCCCAGCCACATCCGCATGAAGCGTCCGTAGTCGTCGGCGGTCGAGGCGAGGCCGCCGCCACCGATGGGTGCAGCGATGGTCAATCCGAGCTGCGGATTCTGCAGCTCGACGGCGCCGTCCATTCGGCTGCCGGCGCGCTGCTGTTGCGCGGCGAGGCGAGCGCCCTTTGCCTCCGGAACGTTGTAGGAGGTGTCGTTCATCCCGAGCGGGGCGAAGATATGCGCTTGGAAATAATCTTCGAGCGCTTGGCCTGACAGCACTTCGACCAAGCGGCCGACCACGTCGGTGCTGGTGCTGTAATGCCAGCGCTCGCCGGGATCGAACAGCAGCGGACCGCCGAACGGATAGGCTTCGCCGGCGCGAGGCGTGAAGTCGCGCCAGACTTCGCTGGTGAAGGGATAGGCGAGGCCGGACGTGTGGGTCAGGAACTGCCGCACGGTCGGCGGCCGCGATGCCGGACGCAGCCGGCAGGCCCCGGTCGCCGCGTCGAAGGACTCGACGACCTTCAGCCCTGCGAGGTCCGGCAGGTATCTCGCCGCGGGGTCGTCGAGGCCGAGCCGGCCCTGCTCGACGAGCTGCATCAGGGCCAGCGACGTGATCGGCTTGGTCATCGAGGCGATGCGAAACAGCGCATCCGGCGTGAGCGGTCGCCCGGTCGCGACGTCGGCCACGCCGAAGGCGCCCCGATAGAGTACGCGCTCGCGATCCGTGACCAGCGCGACCGCGCCCGGCACATCCTTGCGCTCGATGGCGCCGCGCAGGCAGGCGTCGATGGCGGCGCCGTGGGGCGAGGTGGCGGCGCCGGCCGGCGCCGCGCCCGCGGTCTTGCTCATGAACGTCAACCCCTGCGCACCTTGCTGAGCAGATAGTTGTCGTAATAGTTCTCCGCGATCTGCGTATAGAACAGCGTTTCCTTCATGTAGCCGTCGTGGCTCTCCCTGGTCTTCTTGAACAGCGGGCTCTTCGCCGCGATCTCGTTCAGATGGTCCTGCGTCGCCTGATAGCAGGCATCCATGACCGGTTGCGGGAAGGCGCGCAGCTCGGTGCCGCTGGCGACCAGCCGCTTCAGCGCGGCCGGATTCACGCTGTCGTATTTTTCGGTCATCCAGGCGCCCGCGGCGGTGCCGGCCTGGGCGAGGATCGCCTGGTACGGCTTGGGCAACGCATTCCACTTCTCGTCGTTGACGACCATGTGCAGCATGGCGCCGCCTTCCCACCAGCCGGGGAAGTAGTAGTATTTCGCCACCTTGTAGAAGCCGAGCTTCTCGTCGACGTAGGGGCCGACGAATTCCGCGGCGTCGATCGTGCCTTTCTCGAGCGAAGGATAAACGTCGCCGCCCGCGATCTGCTGCGGAACGACGCCGAGCCTGGCCAGCACGTGGCCGCCGAGGCCGGCGATGCGGAATTTCAGGCCCTTCAGATCATCGACGGTCTTGATCTCCTTGCGAAACCAGCCGCCCATCTGCGTGCCGGAATTGCCGCACAGGATCGCATGCGCCTTGAACGGTTTCAGCGCCTCGTTGCAGAGGTCGGCGCCGCCGCCGAACGACCACCAGGAATGCTGGTGGCGATGGTTCATGCCGAAGGGCGCACCGGTGGCATAGGCCAGCGCCGGTTCCTTGCCGATGTAGAAATAAAGCGGGGTCTGCGCCACCTCGACGGTCGAGGTGCTGACGGCGTCCAGCGCTTGCAGGCCGGGCACGATCTCGCCGGCCGCAAAGGTCTGGATCTGAAACTTGTTGTCGGTGGCGTCGGCAACATATTTCGCAAAAGTCTGCGCCGTGCCGAAGATCGTGTCGAGCGACTTCGGAAAGCTCGACGTCAGCCGCCATTTGATTTCGGGCGAGGATTGCGCAATCGCGGGTGCCGCAACCAGCGTCGTCGCGCCGGCAAGGGCGCTGCCTTTGAGGAATGTTCGGCGTTTCATGGTCTCGTTACTCCCTTGCGGGTCCGTTGGCGCTGTGCCTTCCGGACCAATTGACTCATCATATCGAAGTTCGAGGCGTGCGCGCTAGCGCCGCCTCTACCTTGATCTCTCGCGTCAACGGCAAGGGCCTTGAGCTGTCTCAAGGCATCGCTGGCGGATTACTGCTGTGCTGCAACAGTAGCCGAACAAGCCTCCGGGTGGATTGTTGAGGTTACAGGCCCGGCCTCCTAGGCACGCCGGGCCTAACCTGTCGTCGGCGATTGCATCATCGGCGATTGCAGCGTGCGGCTTCGGAATGGGGGCCTAAGCTGCCTTGATGTTGGTCAAGAAGGACTCGACCTGAGCCCGCATTGTCTCCGACTGCTGCGACAACTCGTGCGAGGCTTGCAGCACCTGCTGCGCAGCCGCCCCCGTATCGCCGGCCGCCTGGCGGACGCCGGTGACGTTTGAGGAGATTTCGGTCGTTCCTGCCGCTGCTTGCTGGACGTTGCGGGCGATCTCCTGGGTGGCTGAACCTTGCTCCTCCACGGCGCCGGCAATTGCCGCCGCGATCTCGTTCATCTGATCGATGGTTGCCGTTATTCCCTTGATGGCAGCCACGGCCTCGGACGAGGAGGCCTGAATCGATGCGACCTGGACGCCGATCTGATCGGTCGCTTTCGCGGTCTGCTCGGCCAAACTCTTGACTTCGCTTGCGACGACGGCGAAGCCCTTGCCGGCTTCTCCGGCACGTGCTGCCTCGATGGTGGCATTAAGCGCCAGAAGGTTAGTCTGGTTTGCAATCTCGTTGATGAGCCTGACGACGTCGCCGATACCGGCGGCATCGCTTTGCAACCCGTGTACCTGCTTGTTCGCACGCTCGGCTTCGGTCACCGCGCGCTGCGCAATATTTGCGGACTGCGCAACTTGACGGCTGATCTCGGTGACCGAGCTCGCCAGTTCCTCCGCCGCAGACGCCACGGTCTGGACGTTGGCGGAAGCTTCTTCCGTGGCGGCGGATACCGCGGTGGCTTGAACGCTGGTTTCCTCGGCAGTCGAAGACATCGCGGATGCCGTGGCCTGCAGTTCGGTGGAGGCGGCTGCAACCGATCGCAGCAGCGAGGAGATTTCGGAATCGAAGCCGGCCGTGAGCTCATTGACCCGGGTCGCGCGGGCCATGCGCTGCTTGATCGCTTCGGCTTCCTTGGCAGCGAGTTCCTTGGCCTTGATCATGTTCTCCTTGAAGATCACGACGGCGCGAGCCATCAACCCGATCTCATCGTGCTTGTCTGTTGCGGGAATCGCAGCGGAGTGATCGCCGCCCGCCAGCTGCCCCATCGCGCCGACCATCTTCAGAATGGGCGGCACGATCGAGCGGCTGGTCAGGTAAACGACGGCCGCCGATGCGCCCAAGCCGACGCCGAGAAGAACCCAAAGCGTGGCCATGAGGAAGTCGGTTTCCGCGAGCGCGTTGGCCCCGTCGGCCCTCAGCGCCTCCTGCTGGCGCGCGACCATGCCGCCGGAGCGGGCTCCGTCGGTGCCCTTCGGTCCGGCAAATATGTCGAGCAGCTTGTTGGCGCGCGGTGCGGCTTCATTCGTCAGGAACCACTGTGCCATATTCCACCGGTCCGAGGCGCGGATTTCGAACATCCGTGGCGGCAGCGGCGAGAATTTGAGGCGGGCGTCCACGAGCGAAGCAAAGGCTTTCTGCTGCTCGGGCGTCATTTCCGCCTGGCGGCTGGACAAGGCCTCGAATTTCGTCTGATTGAGCGACCAAAGTTCTTCGTAATCCTTCTTGAAGGCGTTGTCGCCGGTCAGGAGGTAGCCCCGGATGGCGCCGACTGCCATTGCCAGGCTGCCGCGCATGTCGGCGAAATCGATCAGGAGGCTCTTGCGTGCGTCGGTCGAGGGAATCCGACTCTCCTCGTTGATGATCGCGGTGGCGTTCTGGAGCATCGTCTTGGCCAGCGGCGCGGCCTCGGCGACCAGGATCTTGTTGGCGGGCTGCTCTTCGGCAGTGTGAGCAATCGCTTCGGCCTTGTCCTGCGCGTTGCGCAGGCCGTCCAGTACCGGCTTGGCACCTTGCCAATCGACCCTGTTCTGCTGATTTGTCCACTCGGCGGAAAGGTGGTCTATTTCGGAACTTCGCTTCTTTATCTCTTGCCAGTACGCGGCTCGCTCCGCCTTGAAGCTTTCGTTGCCCGTGATCAGCCAGCCCCGCAGCGAGGCGAGCGAGGCATAGACTTCCGAGATCAAGTCGCTTGCTGCCAAGGCAGTTGGAACGCGGAGATTGACGTTGCGGGCCGTGGACTCGCTGACCGAGCGAACCTTGACCATGGTGATGCCGATGGCTCCCGCCAGAAGAAGGCACAGCGTGCCGCAACCGATGATCAGTCTGGTCCGGATACTCAAATGGAGCTGCATGGTGCGTTCCTTTGTTATTATGGGCTGCCGGGCGGACAGCGATTCATGCTCGCGAGAGTGAGCAGTGCGCCGAATTGCCGACGCGCTCAAACGCAATGACCGTCTGGCAAAATGGTTAATGATCGACCGGGCCGGCTTGATGCAGGTTAGTCGGGACGCGTGCCGTCGGTGCGGACGACGGGCTGCCTGCCTGAAATTCGGCGCGGGACAGCGTGATCGCGTTCGGGCGCGCGTCTGCTGCTTGCTGAATTCCACATGATCCAGGTTAAGTCCCGTAGGAGCAGGTTAGGATGTTCCTGAGTACCTTGCGTCCGCCGAGGGGGCGCTAGGAAAAATGAAATCGCATGAAAGGCGGCCGGCTGCCGCAGCCGGCGGTGCAGGCCGCAACTGGGCCGACTACGCCGTGCTGATCGGCCTGCTGCTCCCGGTCGGGCATTCGTTTGAGGTCACGCGGGAACGCCGGCGTCTCATCCTATCGCGCGTGCGAATAGCCGCGGCCGCGCTGTCGCTGATGACGTTGGCCTGGATACTGATCGACGCCTGGACGATGCGCTGGCCCTATTGGGGCATCGTGGCAGCCGAACGACTGGTCGCCGCTGCGGCGTTCGCGCTGCTGGCGTTTGGTCCGCGCGTGCTGGTCCCGGCAGGACAGTTCACGGCGGTAGGAATCCTGATCCTGATCCCGGTCGTTTTCCTGATAGCGGTTCGTTCCGCCGTGGACGGCTTCTCCGCCATCGGCGACTCGGTCTTCATATCGACGGCCTACTTGTACGCTCCGTTTCTGATCGCCGTCAGTTTCAGCCTGTTTCCGCTGACCGCGCTGGAAAGCGCGATCCTGAGCTGGCCCGTCCTCGCGCTGGCGATGGTGTCCGTGTCTTCGAGGCCCGAGCTCTTTGCTTCGCCGTCGGCAACGCTGCTTCGTCTTACCCTCATCATCGTCATCGCCGCATTGGCTTCGATGAGCCAGCTGCAGTTGTTGATAGCGCTTACGGAGCATTCGGTCCGGGACCGGCTCACCGGTACGTTGACGCGACGCGCGGGCGAGCAGAGGTTGCTGAGCGGGTTCCGGCGCGCGATGCGCAGGAGGCAGCCAATGGCCGTTGCGTTCGTAGATATCGACAACTTCAAGTCCATCAACGACAGGTTCGGGCACGCCGCCGGTGACGATGTGCTACGGATTGCCGCGCGATCCATCGGCGGCGTCCTCGATCAGCATGACTGCCTCATCCGCTGGGGCGGCGAGGAGTTCGTGCTCTGCTTGCCGGGCGTCGATCTGGCCGCAGCGCGCCGGCGGATCGAGGAGATCGGGACACTTGGGCTCGGCGAGCATCCGGACGGCGGGCAGATAACCGCCAGCGTCGGAATCGCGGAGTATTGCAGCGAGGGCATCGCCGATCCCGGCACCCTGGTCAGGACCGCCGATGAGCGCATGTACACGGCGAAGGCGGCCGGCAGGAACTGCTGGGTTGACGGTTCTGGTCAGTCCATCCGCTTCATCAGGGCGGCGCAAGCTTCCTCATCTATCCTCAAGAGCAGTGTCGAGCGGTCGGATGGTGATCTGCAACTGCTCAATGCGGAATGAGGATCGCGGTGCTGCGCGGTCGGCACGTAGCGCATAGACGCAAGAGACCGTCGTTGACTGGGTCGCAACCTTCTGCACATAAGTAGTAACAACGCACCGGCGCGTGGCTTGATGAAGGTTGTTAACCTGGATCAAGACTGGCGCTGGCGCCAAACGTGACGGTCAACAAGAACAATGAACAACCAGTCGCCGTGCGCCGCGTGTCCGCATCACGAGCGCGGATTCTGCGATGCGGTCTTGGGTACATCCGGGTACCCTCGATCGAATCCGCGCAAGGAATGGCAATATCATCGCGTCGTGCCCGCCGGCAAACAGATCGTCGCACGAAATCAGAGCTGTCCCGACGTGTTCGTGCTGTGCGTTGGCTGGGGATTTCGCTTCGTGCAGCTCGCGGACGGGCGCCGCCAGATTCTGCATTTCCTTTTGCCGGGAGATCTCTTCTCGGTATCGTCGGTGTTCGAAGAACGTCCGCATTTCTCCGTGAAGGCCCTGACCGAAGTTCAGGTCAGCGGAATGCACAGGCGCGAGGTCCAGGTGCGCCTCGCGCAAGATCCGGCGGTCGTTGCGGCGCTGGCCGAGACCTGTTCGACAGAGGCGGAATCTTCCGACGAAATGACCGTTGTCCTCGGGCAGTATTCCGCCGAGGAACGAATTGCTTTTCTGCTCTTGCACCTGATGCGGCGCCTTGCCGCGCGCAACGTCATTCGCGAGCGGCAATACCCGTTTCCGCTGCGGCAGCAGCACATTGCCGATGCAGTCGGTCTGACCGCGGTTCACGTCAGCAGGACCCTGGGCGCGTTCCGTGACAGAGGCATCGTCGAGGTCGCGAACGGTGTGCTCACCATTGTCGACCGGGGAGAGCTGGAGCGGATCGGCTCGCTGAACTGACCGAGCTGCTATTCAACCCAGATCGAAGTGTAGGAAGACACCGAGATCGCCATGTCGAGCGCGAGGTATTTGTCCAGCGTGACGACCAGGTGCGGCTTCGAATGGCTGGGCAAGAGGCTGTCGAGCAGCTCGGCCGCCACTTCGGCTCTCAGTCTCGAATAGCCGGCGACGTGCCATCGGCTGTCGAGCCCCATCTCGCAATGCCGGATTCCGATCAGAGATGCGTTGCTGATGTAGTCACGGTCGAACTGGCTGTCGAACAGCCTTGGCCAGCGCCTGGTGTGCTGAGCCTTGAGCTGCTCGATTTCCTGCATCGACGGCGAACGCGGGACCACGTTGCAGACCGTCCGGTAGAAGTGGTCGATCGCAGCTGTTGCCCGCCGTTCGGCTACGGGCCAGATCAGCCGAGCCAGCCGCTGCGATCGAGCGTCGATGTCCAGAAAGCTGATCAGTGTGTCGACCATGTTGGACCGATCCGGTAAGTCGTGAAGCCGCTTTGCCAAGCTAGGCGAGAGCGCTTAAGGCTCCTTTGCCCTCACTTGATGCAAGTTATCGGTTCCTGCCGGCGCCGCAGGCTACTTCAACCCCATGGCGCGCTCGAGCAAGGGAAGGACGAACAGGACCAGCAGCGTAATCGCGATCGCTGCGCCGACCAGCAGCCAGGCGCCGAGCGCGCAGGCAATGCCAAGCCCTGCCGCGATCCATACGGTCGCCGCGGTGGTGAGCCCATGCACCGTCTTGTCATCCCGGTCGCGCAGGATGACGCCGGCGCCGATGAAGCCGACGCCCGTGAGCACGCCGGTGATGACGCCCTGAACGACCCGGGAGAGGGCGTCCGGGAAATCCCGCAGGTTCTCAAACTCGATGGCCGCGATCGCGACCAGTGCGGCGCCAAGCGACACCAGCGAAAGGGTGCGCATTCCCACCGGCTTTCCGCTGACGTCGCGATCTATGCCGATCAGCAATCCCGTCGCTGCCGCAACGAGAAGCCTCAGCACGTCATCCAGCTCGGTCATGGAAGCAATCCGGTGCGCTGTCGAACGTTGGGATAGCGAGTGCCAGATCATCGAACTCGACCGAGGTCCCATAGTTCCACGCCGACGAGCTGCTCCGCACTTTTCTGACGTAACGGCATGAGCCAGGTCGCGTGAGGGGATGCGCTGCAGCATTCGGAATCCGCCTGATCTGCATCAAGAAGTGCGAACCGGAGAATCCTAGCCTTATCCAAATGGTGCGCGCCCGTGAGTGAGCAGACAGATCGTGGACATCTGGTGCGCTCGTCCCAAGGCCTGGCGCGAAGCGCTGGCCTCGACGTCTCGGCCGTTGAGCATGAGGAAACCATGACTGCAGTCGCCACAGATGGTAGTCGTGCACGCCGCCCGGATGTTCAATCGCAACAGCCAGCCCGGACCGAACGCCTGGAGCTTCGCATCGGCGGCATGACCTGTGCGCATTGTCCGCCCGCAATCGAGCAGGCGCTCGTCGCGATACCGGGCGTCGTTTCGGCGAGTGTCAACCCCAGCACGAAGATTGCAAGAGTTGACCGTGACCCCGCAAAGACCGGGATTGCAGACGTTCTGCGTGCCATCCGTTCGGTCGGCTACACAGTCGGAATCGCCACGATGCGTGTGCCCATCCAGAACATGCACTGCGGTTCATGCCTCATTCGGATCGAACTCGCACTGCAAACGGTCCCCGGCGTGGTCTCGGCGCGCGCGAGCCTCGGAACAAATGCTGCCGACATCGAGTACCAGCCTGAGAAGGTGGATTTTGCGGCGATTCGTAAAGCGATCGAATCCGCCGGCTACAAGGTGGCCGAGCCGAAGATCGATCCGGCTTCGGAAGTGCTGGATCCTGCCGAAGCCGCCAACGAGCAGGAATATCGCACGTTGATGCGCAAGTTCTGGTTTGCGGCCGCAGTCTCGATACCCGTCATGGCGCTCAGCTATCCCGACCTGGTGCCCGGCTTGCGCGACTGGATGCCGATGGGGAGCGACACGCGGCGGGTCGTCTGGGGCCTGCTGGGTCTGGTGAGCCTGCCGGTGATGATCTGGGCCGGTTCGCAGTTCTTCACCGGCATGTGGGATGCTCTGAAGCATCGCGCAGCGAACATGCACACGCTGATTGCGATCGGCATCAGCGCCGCTTTCGTCTATTCGGTGGTCACCGTGGCATGGCCGCAAATCTTTCCGGACACGGCGCTTGCCGAAGTGTTTTGGGACGTGACCGATGTGGTCGTTGCATTGGTGGTGCTCGGCCTGGCGCTTGAGATAAAGGCCAAGGGACGTACCTCACAGGCGATCAAGAAGCTGATCGGATTGCAGGCCAGGACCGCGCGAGTCATTCGCGAGGGCTCCGAGCGGGACATACCGGTAGAGGAAGTGCTGGTCGATGACACCGTGGTGGTCCGACCCGGCGAAAAGGTGGCGGTCGACGGCAGGGTTTTGGCTGGTTCAAGTGCGATCGACGAATCGATGATCACCGGCGAATCGATCCCCGTGGAGAAGCAGGTCGGCGACGAAGTCATAGGTGGCACGCTGAACAAGACCGGCAGTTTCAAGTTCAAGGCCACCAGGGTCGGCAAGGATACCGCGCTTGCCACCATCATTCGCATGGTCAAGGACGCGCAAGGATCGAAAGCCCCGATCCAGCGCGTCGTCGATGCGGTGTCGGCCTACTTTGTCCCAGCCGTCATGATCCTGGCGATACTGGCGTCCATCGCATGGTACGATTTCGGGCCGGAGCCGCGATCGGTTTATGCGACGATCGTGCTGGTGACGACCCTCATCATCGCCTGTCCGTGCGCGCTCGGTCTGGCGACCCCGACGTCGCTTACGGTGGGAATAGGCAAGGGCGCCGAGAACGGGATATTGATCCGCTCGGGGGATGCGCTCCAGGCGTCGGAGAAGCTCGATGCGATCATTCTGGACAAAACCGGCACGATAACCAGGGGTGAGCCGGCGTTGACCGATGTGGTCGTGACTGAGGGCCACCGCGAGGCCGACGTTCTCCGCCTCACGGCTTCATTGGAGCGGGGTTCCGAGCATCCGCTCGGCGAGGCGATCGTCAAGGGCGCGGATGCGCGCGGCCTCAAATTGTCCGAGACCGAAGCCTTTGCCGCCATCCCGGGTCACGGCGTGAGCGGGCGGATCGATGGACGCGAGGTGCTCTTTGGAAATGCCAAGTTGATGCGGGACCGCGGCATCGCCATCGATATGCTGCAACAGGATTGGGCGCGATTAGCCGAAGAGGGCAAGACACCGATGTACGTCGGTATCGATGGTACGGCTGCCGGACTGGTTGCGGTAGCGGACACCGTCAAGCCCGATTCGAAAGCCGCCATCGATGCGTTGAAAGCGCTCGGGATCGAAGTCGTCATGCTCACCGGCGACAACGAGCGCACGGGGCTGGCGATCGCGCGTCAGGTCGGCATCGAGCGGGTGCTCGCCGATGTCCTTCCAAACGAAAAGGCCCACGAAGTCCAAAAGCTCCAGCTCGAAGGCAAAGCCGTTGGGATGGTCGGTGACGGCGTCAACGACGCACCGGCATTGGCGCAGGCGGATGTCGGGTTTGCCATCGGCACCGGCACCGATGTCGCCATCGAGGCCAGCGACGTCACCCTCATCAAGGGAAGCCTGATGGGAGTGGTGACGGCAATCGAGATCAGCCGGGCGACGATGCGCAACGTGCGTCAAAACCTCGTCGGAGCTTTCGGCTACAACACGCTCGGCATTCCCGTTGCGATGGGCGTGCTGTACCCGTTCATCGGCCTCCTGCTGTCGCCCTTGATCGCCGCTGCCGCCATGGCGTTCAGCTCGGTCACCGTCGTAACCAACGCCAACCGGCTTCGCCTGTTCGAGCCTCGGAGGACCAGGTCATGACCCCCGATCGCTGGACGGTTACACTCGCTGGCTTGGCACTGATCGGCTTCATTGTCTGGTTCTTCTGGCTCAAGCGCTCTGCGGGGTTCCGCGCCAGCGAAACCACGGGCGGATATCAGGAAGCCATGATCCTGGTGAAGGGCGGCTACACGCCCGACACCATCATTGTTCGGAGCGGCCGGCCCGTTCGCTTGAATTTCCGGCGGGAGGAGACGGCGTCCTGCTCGGACAAGGTCGTCTTTGCGGAGTTCCAGAAAAGTGCCGAACTGCTGGCCGGCCAGACCGTGGCGGTCGAGTTCCTGCCCAAGGTGCCGGGCGAGTTCGGTTTCGCATGCCCGATGGGTATGTTTCGCGGCATTCGGTGATGCCTACACCCGATATGCGGCCGAAGTGCCCGGTTTTCTTCCGAGGCTCGGTCGGGATCGGTTCAGTCACCCTGCCGCCGCGAAACGCGGGTTCTGCCCTGCCTCCGCCGCGGTCGTGCGCAATCGGATCAACAAACTGGACCTCGTCGCGGTCCTCAAGACGAGAGACTAGCCATGCCCGCCAACTGGACCAAACGGATCATCGGCATTGCTCTTTTGAGCATCATCGCAGCGGGACTGGTTTGGTTCGCCTGGCCGCAGCCGATCCCCGTCGATATCGCCAACGTCACGAAGGGCCCGATCGAAGTCACGGTCGACGATGACGGCAAGACGCGCGTCCGCCACGTCTACACCGTATCTGCGCCGGTGGCCGGCAAGGTGCTGAGGATTTCCCATCCCATGGGCGAGCGGGGGCCTTCGCTCCACGTCGGCGACAAGGTGGTCGCCAACGAGACGGTCATCGCCCTGATGCAGCCTGTCCTCCCGGCCTTCATCGATGCACGCTCCCGCGACCAGCTCGAGGCGGAGGTGAAGGCCGCGGACGCGGCGATCGACCAGCAGGAAGCCGAGGTGAAACGGCTTGAAGCCGCGCTCGAGTTCTACCGAACGGAATTCCAGCGGGCGCAAAGGCTTGCTCAGACGCAGTCGATTTCCGCCCAGGCATTTGACAAGTCGCGATTTGAGGTGACGACCAACGAAGCGGCGCTGGCGAGCGCCAGGGCCCAGATCGAGGTACGGCGGGCCATGCGCGCCAGCGCGGCGGCGCGGCTGATCGATCCCGCCGGGGTAGCAGTTGCTCCGGAGCCGACATGCTGCGTTCGGGTGCTCGCGCCGGCGAACGGACGAGTGCTGAGGATCATCCAGGACAGCGAGGCGGCGGTCTTGCCCGGCGCGCCGCTTGTCGAAATCGGCAATCCCCTCGATCTCGAGATCGTGGCCGATCTGCTCTCGACCGATGCCGTGCAGATCAAGGTCGGCGCGGCCGTTAAGATCGACGGCTGGGGCGGTCCCGCCGTCAGGGGGAAGGTCGCTCGCGTCGATCCAGCCGGCTTCCTCAAGGTCTCCGCGCTCGGCATCGAGGAGCAGCGCGTCCGCGTCACCATCGACCTCGTCGATCCGCCCGAGACATGGTCGCAGCTCGGCCATGACTACCGGGTTATCGTCCATGTCACCACGTGGAGCGCCGCCGACGCGATGATCGTGCCGGTCAGCGCGCTGTTCCGCAGGGGCGACGATTGGGCGGTGTTCGCCGTCGAGGACGGGCGCGCGCGAACGACCGCAGTCAAGATCGGCCATCGCAACAACCGCGTCGCGGAGGTGCTTTCAGGACTTTCGGCGGAAGCGCCGGTGATCCTCCATCCCAGCGATCGCATCAACGATGGAACGAGGGTTATTCGAAGGGCCAGTGTAGAAGCCCCGGCAAGGCACTAGCCGGCGCCAGCTTTCGGGCGACGCCGGCCAAGCCTTTCTTCGTGATGCGTCGTGCGGTTGCAGCCGCGGGCGGCATCGACGGGAAAATTGCCGATGGTGATTTCGCGCGCGGGCAACGTCATCGCCGGCAGGTACTGATGTATGATGATAAGTCAGTGCGGTTGACTAGCCCGGCTGTTGCGGCGCCGCCATCAAGCTTCCGAATGTGCCGGGAAGCCAGAAGCCCAAACGGTACCGGGTACCGATGCGACCCGCCGAAAATGCAATCGCCGCAATGGTCATTGCTGCCCTCATGGTACGCCCCCGTCGCGCTCGATCTCTCTTCTTCGCCAAGGAAACTACAAAACCTAAGCGCGCCTCCGAGGCGCAGTTGATCTGCATCAAAGTTGCAGCCCGCGCGACCGCTACCTATGCTACCTTGCCGTTCGTTGCATCTTTTCACGGAGTGGTGGAAATGGTCACAATCAAGGTTGCCGCTATCGCTGCAGGATTTCTGATTGCCGGCTGCGCTTCCGGGCTGGCACAGGGTACCACCGGCACGCCGGGCTCGCCTGGTGCGACGGTCACCATTCCCGGCAACCAGCTTCCGCCGCCCGATCCGAAATTTGGCGGCGTGATCAAAGATGACGCCCTGCAATCGAAGCCCTGGTGGGCTCCGCGCGTCGTCCCGCCAAAGGGTGCGCCCAACGTGCTGCTGATCATCACGGACGATTCCGGCTTCGGCGTGCCGTCTACCTTTGGCGGCGTGATTCCGACGCCGAGCATGGATCGGATCGCCAATGAAGGCCTGCGCTACAATCGCATGTTCTCGACCGCGCTGTGCTCGCCGACGCGCGCCGCGCTGATCACCGGACGCAATCACCATTCGGCCGGCTTCGGCGTGATCTCGGAGCAATCCACCGGTTTCCCCGGCTACAACAGCATCATCGATGGGGACAAGGCCACCATCGGGCGCATCCTGAAGGACAATGGCTACGCTACCTCATGGTTCGGCAAGGACCACAACGTGCCGGCGTTCGCGGCCAGCCAGTCCGGGCCGTTCGACCAGTGGCCGACTGGCATGGGCTTCGAATATTTCTACGGCTTCGTCGGCGGCGACGCCAACCAGTGGCAGCCGAACCTGTTCCGCAACACCACCCAGATCTATCCGTTCCTGGGTAAGCCGCCCGGTACGTGGAACCTGGTCACCGGGATGGCTGACGATGCCATCGACTACATGACGCGGATGCGTCAGATCCAGCCGGACAAGCCGATCTTCATCAAGTACGCGCCGGGCGCCACGCACGCGCCGCATCACCCGACCAAGGAGTGGGTAGACAGGATCGGTGCGATGCACCTGTTCGACGACGGCTACGAGAAGCTGCGCGAGCGCATACTCGAAAACCAGAAGCGCCTCGGTGTGATTCCGAAAGACACCAAGCTGGCACCCTGGCCCGCCGACATTCTGAAACCATGGGACCAGTTGAGCGCCGACGAGAAGAAGCTGTTCATTCGCCAGGTCGAGGTGTTCGGCGCGTATTCGGCTTACAACGACCACGAGATCGGTCGCGTGATCCAGGCCTTCCAGGACCTGGGAAGACTCGAAAACACCCTCATCATCTATATCAACGGCGACAACGGCACGAGCGCCGAAGGTGGGCCGTTGGGCACGCCGAACGAGGTTGCGTTCTTCAACGGTCTCAACAAGTTGCCCGCCGAAGTGCAGCTGAAATGGTACGACGTGTGGGGAACGGAGCAGACCTACAACCACATGTCGGCCGGATGGTCCTGGGCCTTTGATACGCCGTTCGACTGGTTCAAGCAGAACGCCTCGCGGCTCGGCGGCATCAACCAGAACATGGTGGTGTCGTGGCCGGCGCGCATCAAGGACAAGGGCGGCCTGCGCGAACAGTTCGTGCATGTGATCGACGTTGTGCCGACCATTCTCGAGGCGGCCGGCATCAAGGCACCCGAAATCGTTGACGGCATCAGGCAAAAGCCGGTCGAAGGCACCAGCTTCCTGTACACCTTCGATGCGAAGAACGCCAAAGTGGCGTCGCGCCATTCGACCCAGTATTTCGAAATGTTTGGCCAGTGGGCGCTCTACAAGGACGGCTGGATGCTCAGCACCAAGGTCAACCGGGCGCCGTGGGAGGCGTTCGGCCCGGCCAACCCGGATCCGCTGAACAACCAGGCGTTCCAGCTCTACAACCTGAACACCGACTTCAGCCAATCCAATGACATTGCCGACAAGAACCCGGACAAGGTCAAGGAGATGAAGGCCCAGTTCCTTGCCGAGGCAAAGAAGTATCAGGTATTCCCGATGGATGCGTCGGTCGCGGCACGCATCGTGGCGCCCCGGCCAAACATTACGGCCGGGCGCACCGAGTTCGTGTACACCCGACCGATGGTCGGCCTGCCGCAGGGCGACTCTCCGCTGCTGCTCAACACGTCCTATGTCGTCACGGCCGATATCGAGGTGCCGCAGGGCGGCGCGGAAGGGATGATCCTTACCTCCGGCGGACGTTTCGCCGGCTACGGCTTCTACCTGCTCAACGGCAAGCCGGTCTGGCTGTGGAATCTGGTCGATCTCAAGCGCATCAAGTGGGAAGGCCCGGACGCACTTGCGCCCGGCAAGCACATCGTCGAGTTCGAGTTCAAATACGACGGCTTGGGCCCGGGCACGCTGGCGTTCAACAATTTCTCCGGGGTCGGCCGTCCCGGCACGGGCACCCTGAAGGTGGACGGCAAGGTGGTCGACACCAAGACGATGGAGAAAACCCTGCCCATGATCCTGCAATGGGACGAGAGTTTCGACATAGGCTCCGACACGCTGACGGGCGTGAACGACGCGGACTACAAGCCACCGTTCGCGCTGACCGCGAAGCTGAACAAGCTGACTCTCAAGCTCGATCGGCCGAAATTGTCGCCGGAGGATATCAAGAAGTTCGAGGGTGCCATGAAGGCCGCAGCCGACGGCCCGGTCTCGGAAGATCTGACCCTCGTTCAGAGATTGGAAGCGCGGTTCGACAAGAGAGAGGAATGCCGCAAGCAGGCCGATGCGAAGAAGCTGGGTCCGATCGAGCGGATTCAATTCGTGCGGACTTGCTTGCAGTGATGCATGGCAGGAAGAAACAGAAGGAGCTTTTCGGAGCCCCTTCTGACCGGTCGGCGAACAGCGAGCCGAAATCACATGATGCGTGACCGGAGAACTTTGATGATGGAGGGTCGCTCGCTCTGCGTCTCAACCCTTGCGCTGGCAGCCGCCTGGCGCGGAAAAAATCTCGGAATTGAACTACATTGTAAACAGTAAGCGTCGCTCAAGTCTTCAGTGTCATCCGGCTGTCTTGGATCGACACTTTACTTGGATCAACCGTCGATATGGGCGCCATCCAGGGTAGAGTAGAGGATATTTTGAGAGCTTGTCTCGGCTCCGCAATTGCTTTGCGGAAGCACGCTACAGGGAACAAGATCATGGCCAGCATTGCCGTTTCGTGCTAGAATTGTACTCGTGGAGGTAGCGGCTCCTCAAGTCGTCATTTTCGATAGGCTCTTTCGACCAGCGCATCTCTGTCTTGAATTCCTGCGGACGTCATGTGGCGTCTTTTGCAGGCGATGTTGTGCGACCTCTTGCACGCGAACTTGCGCGCGGAGCGACACCATTTACACGCGATCGGGTCGCGGACAAGCCCGTGACCTGGGACGAACGCAGAGTGCGAGAAAGCTGAAGCCGGAATCCAACTGGAGGCGCAGACATGACGGGCGTAAGAATAGTTCAGATCGCCGGGTTATTGGCAGCAACGATGGCGCTGGGCGGCTTGGAAGCAGCTGTTGCGCAAACCGCCCCGACACAACCATCCATGAAAACAATCGGCACGCCCACGACTGCGGCCAGGCCGGAGATCGTGCCTTCGCTGTTCGTGTTGAATTCCCGCGGCGCGACGCTGCAAGGCGATAGCCTGACGCTGGTCGGCGTAACGCCGAGCGCCATCATATTTGCCGATCGGCCGGTCCGGGCGGCGGGCCACCAGCCGACCGCCGACGTCGTCGCGGAATGGGGATCGGGTGACGACAGCTTCGCCAAGAATCCTCCGAACGCCACCGTGTCCGTGCTGGGCAAGGATGGTTCGGTGAAGGACGCGGTCGTGGTGCTGAAGAATCCGAAGCTCGAGGGCGATAAGCTGACCTTCAATGTGCAGACCCTCGAAGGAGATCTTGCCGGCGCCGACGGCGCGGCGGCCCTCTTCATCGACATCATCGGCAGGCCGTTCACGCCCCTGTCGTTTGCGGGCGTCGCGCGCCGTTCAGCATTCCGCGGCGCCATGTATGCCGGCGCGCTTGGAGCGGCTGCATACGCGGCGCCCCATGCGTACGGCTACGGTCGCCCGGCCTGCGGCTACTATCCCTATCCCCCTTGCTATTGAAAGCGAGCCGGCGGCGCCGGTGCCGCCTGCAGATGATCTGTCTCTTGCGGAGATGAATGCCGCCCGCATCACAACGTAAGTCATTAAGGAGTGTTGCCAATGATGAGCGTCTCGAGTCTGCATCACCGATTCACCTCCTGCGGTCTGCTCGCTGCTCTCGTGCTGCTGCCGCTGACAGCTTTCAATGCCCACGCCCAACAGACCACCGGTACTCCCGGTTCGCCGAACGCGACCACCACCATCGACGGCAGGTACCTGCCGAACCCGCCGCAGCCCTTCAGGGGCCAGATTGACCCCAACGCCGCACAGTCGAAGCCGTATTGGCCGGCACGCATCGTGCCGCCCAAGGGCGCGCCCAACGTGCTTCTGATCATGACCGACGACGTCGGATTCTCGGCACCGTCCACCTTTGGCGGCGTGATCCCCACGCCGACGTTGGACCGCATCGCCCAAACGGGCCTGCGCTACACGCGCTTCCACACCACGGCGCTCTGCTCGCCGACGCGGGCCGCGCTCCTCACCGGCCGCAACCACCACTCGGTGGGCACCGGTGTCGTTGTCGATCAGGCGACCGGCTACCCCGGCTACAACAGCGTCATCCCGCGCGACGCGGTCGCCATCGGCGAGATCCTGCGGCAGAACGGTTACGACACGTCGTGGTATGGCAAGGATCACAACATCCCGCAGTGGGAGGGGAGCCAGGCCGGCCCGTTCCACAACTGGCCGACCGGGCCTATCAAGGGCTTCGACTATTATTACGGTTTCGCCGGCGACGACACCAGCCAGTGGCAGCCGAACAACCTGTTCCGCAACACCACACCGATCCAGCCCTTCCTCGGCAATCCCGGCTGGAATCTTATCACCGCCATGGCCGACGAGGCGATCGGGCGCATCAAGATGTTGAACGAGGTCCAGCCCGACCGGCCCTTCATGATCTACTACGCGCCCGGCGCCACGCACTCGCCGCACCACCCGACGAAGGAGTGGGTGGACAAGATCAGCAAGATGAAGCTGTTCGACGAAGGCTGGAACAAGCTGCGTGAAACCATCTTCGCCAACCAGAAAAAGCTCGGCGTGATTCCGCAATCCGCGCAGCTTAACGCCTGGCCCAAGGACATCCCGCAATGGGACACGCTCTCCCCCGAGGCGAAGAAGCTCTACATCCGGCAGGCCGACGTCTATGCGGCGTTCCTGGCCTATACGGACAACGAGATCGGCCGCGTGATCCAGGCGATCGCGGACACCGGCAAGCTTGACAATACGCTGGTCGTTTACATCAGCGGCGACAACGGCGCGAGCCCCGAAGGCGGGCTGCACGGCCTGTTCAACGAGTTCGCCGCTGCGAACGCCGTGAGCCCGACGGTCGAAATGAACATGAAGTTCTACGACGCGTGGGGCTCCGACCAGAGCTACCCGCATTATGCGGTGGGTTGGGCGTGGGCTTGGGACACGCCGTATCAGTGGACCAAGCAGGTATCCTCTCACTTCGGCGGCACCCGCAACGGCATGGCCATGGCTTGGCCCGCGCGCATCAAGGACGCCGGCGGCATCCGCCACCAGTTCCACCATGTGATCGACGTCGTGCCGACGATCCTCGAGGCGGCCGGCCTTCCGCAGCCGGTGAGCGTCAATGGCGTCGCGCAGAAGCCGATCGAAGGCGTGAGCATGGCCTACACGTGGGACAAGGCCAGCGCGAACGCGCCGGGCCAGCGGACGACGCAGTATTTCGAAATGTTTGGTTCGCGCGCGATCTACCACGACGGATGGATGGCCTCGGCGCCTCCCATCCACGCGCCCTGGGTCATCACCTTGGACAAGCTGCCCGCAGATGTCATGAACGGCTTCCCATGGGAGCTCTACAACGTCGCGGAGGACTGGACGCAGTCCAACAACCTCGCCGCCAAGATGCCGGAGAAGCTTCGCGCCATGCAGCAATTGTTTGCGATGGAGGCGACCAAGTACCAGGTCTTCCCCCTCGACGACACGCGCCTTGAGAGGTTCATCTCGCACAAGCCAAGCTATGCGCCGGGGCGAAACCTCTTCACCTATTCGGGCGAAGTGAGCAACGTGCCGTTCCCTGATACCGGCAACGCACCGAGCCTGCTGAACCGGTCGTATACGATCACGGCCGAGGTCGAGATTCCCCAAGGCGGTGCCGAGGGCATGCTGATGACCGACGGCGGCCGCTTCGCCGGCTACGGCTTCTACCTGCTCAAGGGCAAGCCCGTGTTCACCTGGAACCTGCTTGGCTTGGAGCGCGTGAAGTGGCAGGGCAAGGACGCGCTAGCGCCCGGCAAACACACGTTGGAGTTCGACTGGAAGTACGACGGCCCGGGCCTCGGCAAAGGCGGCACTGGCACCTTGAAGGTGGATGGCAAGGTGGCGGACAGTCATCCCATGCCGCGCAGTCTGCCCATCACTCTGATGTGGGATGAGACTTTCAATATCGGGTTGGACACGGGCACATCTGTGGATGACCAGGACTACCAGGTGCCGTTCAAGTTCACCGGCAAGATCAACAAGCTGAATGTGAGACTTGAAACAGAAAAGTTGTCATCTGCGAAGTGACGGGAGTCACAGGGTGGGGCGGATCACACGCCCCACCTTCCTGTTCCATCTATTTTTGTCTGTCATGATGGGGGAGGCCTCGTGAAGTTTCGCAGTTTTGTCTTTGTCTCGGCTTGCGTGCCTCTTAGCATTCTGCTGGTCGGATTTTCCTCGTCCCTGGCGCAAACCGGCGGCGAAAGACCTCAGGATATGCTCGCCGCACAGATCCGCTTGCAGGGATTTGTCTGCGACAAGGCGCTCGGCGCGACGCGGGATACCAAGCGCTCAAGGCCCGACTACGCCGTCTGGGTGCTCAAATGCGGCAACGCGAATTACCGCGTCAGCCGCGCGCCAGATATGGCTGCAAAAGTCGAGCCGCTTCGGTAGGGTTGCTTCCCGCCGGCGCCCTCGAGAAACGGAATCGAACTTCACGGCAATGATCTGCGCGTGTAATCCAGGCTGGCAGAAGACGCTCGGATCGGAAAACGGACGTGGCAAAGGGCTCCGGAAACAAGCGCAAGCGCCGGAAATCGCGCGCCGATGAGCGGCCCGCACCGCCCATCGAGGCGCCGCAACAGCCGCAAGCCACCGTGCGGAAGAGTATCCCCCGATTGGTGATCGGTGCCGGTCTGTTGCTTCTCGGGGTCGCCGCAGCGCTCTACTGGTACACGGCACCGGACAACTCGGCCCAGCCGCCGCAGCAAGCAGCCGAGCTGAGCTTCGTCGGCAGCCAGGCCTGCAGCGGATGTCATCAGGCGGAGGCGAAGCTCTGGCAGACGTCGCAACACCGTCACGCCATGGACCACGCCACCGAGCAGTCGGTGCGCGGCGACTTCAACAACGCGACCTTCGAATATGCCGGCACGCGCTCGCGCTTCTTCCGGCAGGACAAGAAATTCCTGGTCGACACGGACGGAGCCGACGGCAAGCTCGCGACCTTCGAAGTCAAATACACTTTCGGGGTCGATCCGCTGCAGCAATATCTGATCGAATTCCCCGACGGCCGTATCCAGGCGCTCTCGATCGCCTGGGACGCGAGGCCGAGGGAGCAGGGCGGCCAGCGCTGGTTTCATCTCTATCCCGACGGCGCCGTCACCAGCAGCGATCCCCTGCACTGGACGAAGCTGCACCAGAACTGGAATTTCATGTGCGCCGAGTGCCATTCGACCGGGGTGCGCAAGAATTATGACGCGGCGAAGGACCGCTTCGCGACGACGTTTGCCGAAATCAGCGTCGGTTGCGAGGCCTGTCACGGTGCAGGCTCGCGCCACGTCGCCTGGGCTACGGGCAGGAACAAGGTATCCGCTTCGGACCACGGGCTGGTCATGAAGTTCGACGAGCGAACGGGCATCACATGGTCGGTCGACGGCGGCACCTTGACCCCCGTGCGCAGTGCGCCGGCACTGGCCTTGCGCAAGGAGGTCGAGACCTGTGGGCGCTGTCACGCGCGCCGCGGCCAGCTTTCGGAGGACTGGACTCCGGGACGGCCGCTTTCGGAAACCCACCGGGTGTCGCTGCTCGAACGGCAACTTTTCCATGCCGACGGCCAGATGCGCGACGAGGAGGAGACCTACACCTACGCACCGTTCAGGCAGAGCAAGATGTTCGCCAAGGGCGTCACCTGCAGCGACTGCCACGACCCGCACAGCGCCGCCCTGAAGGCCCCCGGAGATGGCGTCTGTGCGCAGTGCCATGCGCCGGCGAAATATGAATCGGCCGCGCATCGGCAGCATGCCGATGTCTCGCCGCCATTGAGCTGCGCGTCCTGCCACATGCCGGAGCGCCGCTACATGGTGGTGGACCGCCGCCACGACCACGGCTTTCGCATTCCGCGCCCCGACCTCACCATGCAGACCGGCGTGCCGAACGCGTGCAATGACTGCCATCGCGATAAGCCCGCAGTCTGGGCAGCCCAACAGATCGAGACCTGGTTCGGCCTGGTGCGGAAGGGTTTTCATACCCATGCACCGGCGTTTCATGCCGCCTGGAGCGAAGCAGTCGACGCCCAAGCCCTGCTTGCCGCGATCGCCGGCGCCGGCGATGCTCCCGGCATCATCCGCGCCAGCGCGCTGGCCACGCTTCCCGCGCCCGATCCGAATTTGATCCGTCGCGGGCTTTCCGATCCCGATCCGCTGGTGAGACTGGGCGCGCTCGATGGGCTGGAAGGGGTGCCGGCCGACCAGCTCTGGCTACTCGCTTCTGCGCACCTGACCGATCCCGTTCGCGGCGTGCGTATCCGCGCCGCCGAGGTTCTCGCATCCGTCCCGCCCGCCCGCCAGCCTGCGGCCGATCGCGACAGGTTCGCGCAGGCCGCGGCCGAATTCGTGGCTGCGCAAAGGCTGAACGCGGATCGGCCGGAAGCGCGCACCGCGCTCGGCAGCTTTTCTGCGCGTCAGGGCGATGTCGGCGGGGCGGAGAGTGAATTTCGGGCTGCACTCAGGCTCGACCCGTCGTTTGCACCGGCCTCGATCAACCTGTCGGACCTGTATCGGCAGCTCGGACGCGACAACGACGGCGAGCGCGTCTTGCGCGAGACCCTTTCCCGGTCGGCACGGGATGCCTCGCTCCACCATGCACTCGGTTTGACGCTGGTGCGTCAGAAGCGCAGCGAGGCGGGGCTCGACGAGCTGCGTCAGGCCGCCGTGCTTGATCCGGGTCAGGCGCGCTACGCCTATGTCTACGCCGTCGGGCTGAACTCTGCCGGCCGCCGCGACGATGCGCTTGCCGTGCTGAAAGAGAGCCTGCAAGCAAATCCAAACAATCGGGAGTTGCTCTCCGCCGCCATCAACTTCAGCCGGGAGAAAGGCGACATCGTCGCCGCACTCGACTATGCCGAACGAATGGCGCGTCTCGTGCCAAACGATCCGCGCCTGGCCGACCTGATCGGGGAACTGAAACGGCAATCGCGGTAGCCTTACCCCTCCGCCTGCAGCCACTCCGCCGCGCCCCGCCACAGCGTGTCGCGGTGCTCGGCGCGGAAGAAGCCCATGTGGTCGATCATCTTCGCCCTGGAGTGTCGCCTCTGCGGGCAGACGCCAATGGCATTCCTTTACCTTCGAGCTACCACGTTTCTGCGTATGGCCTGACCTCGACATTGAACGACCATGCCGAGCGGGGTTGACCTGCCAGGTGCCATGCTTCGTCGGCGATCGCGGCGGGCGAGATAAAGAAGTCATCGGGCTTCTGCTTGAAGCGCTCGCGGGCCCAGGGGACGTCGATCACGGCATCGATGACGACATAAGCAACGTGCACGCCTTTTGGCCCGAGATCCCGGGCCATGGCCTCTGCCAGGATACGTTGCGCCGCCTTGGTCGGCGCGAACCCGGCAAAGTTCGCCCGGCCGCGCTGCGCCGATGTATTGCCGGTGACGATGATTGCGCCCTGGCCGGCGGTTACCATGGCCGGTGCCACGCGGCGTGCGAGATAGAGTAAACCCATGGTGTTGACCTGGAAGTTACGATTGAGCATGGCCGGATCGATTTCCATGAACGTTCCCCAGCCGCCGCCCACGGCGTTGTGGATCAACACGCTTGGAGCTCCCATCTCGCGCTCGACCCGATCCATCGCAACATCTACCTGGGACTGGTCCGACACGTCGCAGACATAGGCCTTTGCCGACGGTACCTGTTTGGCGAGATCGGCCAACCGCCCGGCGTCTCGTGCCAGCATGGCAACACGATAGCCGCCTGCGGCGAAGCGGCGGACGAGCGCCGATCCAGTTCCGGGGCCAACCCCGCTTACGACACAAACCGGTTCTGCCATCTGAATTCTCCCTAAATCGCGGAACGAAGGGCCTCTGCAACGAAGTCAAGGCGGTCGTTGCCGAAGAACATCTGATTGCCAACGAACACGGTCGGCGCGCCGAACACGCCGCGCTCGGCCGCCGCTTTCGTCTCGGCGTCAAGCCTTGCGACGATGGCCTCGGTGTTCGCGCGCTCCACGAGCGCGGAGGCATCGAGGCCTGCTCTTTCCAGAATGTCGATCAGCACCGAACGCTGGGAAAGATCGGCCGGCCGGCCCCATATCGCGGCGAACACTGTTGTCACGTATTCTGCGCCCCGGCCGTCCTCGATGGCGACGAGTGCGCCCCGGTCCAGCGCGGCGAAATCCAGGGATCTCGAGTGCGGGTTTCTGGAAAACTCGACATTGTAGCGCCTGGTCCAGCGCTGCAGGTCCGCGCCAGCGTACTTGCCCTTGTTCTTGCATTCGATCGTGGTCGGCCGGTTGCCGACGATCGTCATGAGCTCGAGTACGCGAAATGGACGATAGACGAGCGTTGCACCGTGCTCGGCCGCGATCTTCGGAAGCTGGGTGTGCGCGAGATAGGAGTAGGGACTCGGGAAGTCGAAATAGAACTCGACTGTGCGCGTCATGATCGTCGTCCTCTCTGGGTCTGAACCGGGGGTCTGACTGCGGTGGGCGATCAGGCGTCCAGCCTGTTCCTGGTCGCGCGAAGAATGTCTTCCGACAGCCCGGGATCGCTCACGGCGCGTGCGAGCACGAGCGCCCCGACCAAGGAGGCGACGGTTGCAAGCGCCTCCTCGTCCCGCCGGCCTTGCCTGATCCTGGAATCGATTCGGCCACTCACCCAACCGGTCATGGCCTTCACTCCGGCGGTGAATCTCTCTCGCACTGCCTTGCTTTGGCGCGGCATCTCGCAACACAAGGCTGCCAGGGGGCAGCCGCTGCCCACCCGGTCCCGGTGCGCCGCCGAAAGATATTCCGAAACGTAGTCGCTCAGGGCAAACGCGTCAGGCACTTCTTGGCCTTTGGCGGCTATCATATAGGCCACGGCTTCTTCGACGAGCCGCTCCCTGGAGCCAAACTGACTGTAAAGGCTGCCGTGGGTCATCCCGGCCGCTTCTGTCAGCGCGTCAACGCTTACGCCGGCGATGCCGCGCTCGCGCACGAGGCGCGAGGCAGCCTTGAGGATTCGCTCGCGATTGCTGGCAGCTTGTTCCTTTGAAACGCGCATGTCGGTGTCCCAGGGTCTTGACAAATAGAATGACGATCGTCATCTATATTTATAATTACGATCGTCACCAAAGTCAATGGCATCGCGGCGTCAGGAGTGGGGTCATGACCAGGATCAACACAAGGATCGCGCTCGTTACGGGCGCCTCGTCAGGCATCGGCGAGGCCACGGCGGAGCGGCTCGCGAGAGCCGGCTACAAGGTCTACGGCACCAGCAGGCGGGGAGCCCAGGCTGGCCGGCGATCGTTCGAGATGCTGGCCCTCGATGTCACCAGCGACGAATCCGTGGAAGCCGCCGTCGGCGATGTGATGCGGCACGACGGCCGCATCGATCTGCTCGTGAACAATGCCGGCTTCGGCGTCGCGCCCGCCGGAGCGGAAGAGAGCTCGATCGATCAGGCCCGATCGATCTTCGAGACGAATTTTTTCGGGCTGGTCCGGATGACGCGCGCCGTCCTGCCTCACATGCGGCGCCAGGGCAGCGGTCGCATCGTCAACATCGGCTCCGTGCTCGGCTTTCTGCCGATGCCGTATGGCGCGCTCTACTCCAAGCATGCGGTGGCGGGATATTCGGAATCGCTCGACCATGAACTGCGCACCAGGGGAGTTCGAGTCTCGGTCATCGAGCCCGCCTATACGAATACGGCATTCGACGCGAACTTCCTGGAGCCGGATGCCAAGCTCGACGAGTATCGCGAGGCCCGGGCCGGCGTGAGCAAGAGGGTCAAGGAAGTGATGCCGGTTGCCGAGCAGCCGGGCGTTGTGGCCGACACCGTGCTGAGGGCGGCCAACGCGGCGCACCCGAAGGTGCGATACACGGCCGGCAGGCTGGCGAAGCGCCTGCGCCTTCTCCGCAGATTTGCGCCTGCTGGCCTGGTGGATGCCGGGATTCGAAAGGACCTGCGGCTCGATGCGCCGGTGACATCACCGGCCGGCCCGGCGCGAGCGTCCGTCTGAGCGGGGGGACAGCCGGCGCAAGCGCTGCTTCATCACCGCCAGGATCCGAAATCTTCGACACAGGCCAAAACATGCGCGCACTTGTCTTCAAGCGTTACGGCAAGCCGGATCAGATCACGTTTGCCGATATTTCCCGGCCGGCGCCCGGGCCGGATGAGATCCTCGTTCAGGTACACGCCGCCGGCTTGAATCCGATCGACAACATGATACCGAAAGGAACGTTCAAGCCCATCCTCCGGTTTCAGCTTCCGGCCACGCTGGGCAGCGATCTGGCGGGCGTCGTGGTGGAGGTCGGAAGCCGTGTAACCCGTTTCAAGCCTGGCGATGCCGTCTTTGCCAGTATCTTCGACCTGGGCACGGGCGCTCTGGCTGAATTCGCGCTCGTGCCCGAGAATGCCGCCGCGCTCAAACCGGCAAATCTGGACTTCGTGCAGGCGGCCTCGATCCCGATGGTCGGACTGACGTCGTGGCAGGGGCTCAAGGAGCGTGCGCACCTCAAGGCCGGCCAAAAATTGTTCGTCCCCGCTGGTGCCGGCGGCATCGGGACGTTCGCGATCCAGCTCGCGAAATACCTCGGAGCAAAGGTGGGGACGACGACGAGTACGGGAAACAGGGACCTGGTGCGGAGCCTCGGAGCCGATGAGGTGATCGACTACAAGAAGCAGCAGTTTGAGGACGTGCTGCGGGACTACGATGCCGTGCTTGGCACCGTCAGGGGCGATGCGATCGAGAAGTCCCTTCGGATCTTGAAGCCTGGGAGTACCGTTGTCTCGCTCATCGGACCTCCGGACGCCGCATTCGCTCGTGCCCGGGGCATGAGCTTTTTCATGGCGTTCCTGTTCGGCCTGCTGAGCCGCAAGATAATTCGTCAGGCCAGGCAACGCGGCGCCGCGTATTCGTTCCTGTTCGTGCGCCCGGATGGTGGCCAACTCGCAGAGATCGGTGAGCTTCTCGAGGCGGGGCGCGTCCGGCCGGTGATCGACAAGGTGTTTCCATTCGAACAGGCGAAGGAGGCGCTTGCGTATCTGGAAAAGGGGCGGGCCAGGGGGAAGGTCGTTGTCCGGATGAAGTAAGGGTGACGCCATAGCAGAACCAATGCCACCATCGAGCCCTCCACAATCAGGCGAGCAAGCAACATGACTCAATCCGGCAGAAGCGGTACCCAATCTTCCTTCCAGGACGTTGCGCTCGTTGTCGGGGGCGGCCCCGGCATCAGCTCGAGCTGCGCCAGGTTGTTTGCGAAAAGCGGTATGCGGGTCGCTATCGCTGCCAGGAATCCCGACAAGCCGGTCCTCGAGGCTCTCGAGAAGGGGCATGGCGTAGGCCGATACGCCTGCGATGCAAGCGAACCGGCAGCCGTGGCGCACTTGTTCGAGAATGTTGTCCGCGAGATCGGGACGCCGAGGCTCGTGGTGCATAACATCGACGGCCGGGTTCCCGGCATTTTCCGCAAGAGCGTCGTCGAAGCCGATCCGGTCATGGCGTTCGCAACGGTTCGCAACGCGGCGTTCAGCGCGTTTCTGGTCGGTCAACAGGCCGCGCGACTCATGCTCGGAAACGAACCCGACGCCAACGGGGCGAGAGGAACCATCATCTTCACGAACGCCAGCGCGGCGCTGAGGGGCTTCCCGTCGAGCGGCGCCTTTGCCATGGCATGTCATGCAAAGTCCGGACTTGCGCAGAGTATGGCGCGAGAGCTGATGCCGCAGGGCATTCATGTTGCGAACGTGCCGATCGATGCTGCGATCGGCTGGACCCAGGAAGACGGGACCCGCGCGCACCGGTTGGCCGGAACGGCTGTCGACGACAACATGGCCGACCCCGATCGTATCGCTGAAACCTATCTGCATCTGCACCGTCAGCATCGCTCGACATGGGCGTTCGAAGTCGTGCTGCGGCCGTGGGTGGAGAAGTGGTGATTTACTCCGCCTGCAGCCATTCCGCCCCGCCGCGCCACAGCGTGTCGCGGTGCTCGGCGCGGAAGAAGCGGAAATGGCCGGTTTTCGACGGCAGTACGCCAGTGGCGTCTTTTCTTCTGGAATGATGGGCGCCATTGGCGTATATAAGCCGAGTGGCACGCCGACTCATCACTGTCGTGGAGACGCCTCTATTCAGCCGTCAGGCCCTCGACGTCTGGAATGATGCGGAGCGGGAAGCCTTCATAGACCACATCGCCCGCAATCCTGAAGACGGAGATCTGATTCCGGAAACCGGTGGGGTGCGGAAAATTCGATGGGTGCGGCCAGGGAGCGGCAAGCGCGGCGGCGCACGCGTGATCTACTTCTATCACAGCGGCGACCGTCCGCTCTATTTGCTGATGGTTTACGCGAAGGGGCGCCAGGAAAATCTGACGGCAGAAGAAAAGAAGATCGTTCGAAAGCTGGCAGCGATCTTGAAGAGCTGAGTGATGGGCGACGCAAGGAGCGAGCCATGGGAAAATTTGGCAAGGAACTGATCGAGAGCATGCAACAAGCGGCAAGACATGCCGCCGGCAAGCGAGTGCGTGGGGTGCGCGTATCCAAGGTCGAGTTGCCGGACGTGAAATCCATCCGCCTTTCGCTGCGAATGTCGCAACATCACTTCGCTGCAGCCTATCGGATTCCGCTTCCAACCTTGAAAAACTGGGAGCAGGGGCGGCGCATGCCGGACGCCCCTGCGGCTGCCTATCTGCTGGCGATCAAGCGGCGTCCCAAGGAAGTCATGGAAGCAGTGGCGCGGCCATAAGTCGAGGGGACCGCGATTGCGAGCAGAGCGAAGCAACCCATCTCGCCACATTTGACGAAGATGGATTGCGTCGTCGCATACTCGCAATGACGGATCACTCCGCCTGCAGCCACTCCGCCGCCCCGCGCCACAGCGTGTCGCGGTGCTCGACGCGGAAGAAACCCATGTGGCCGATCTTCTTCACGCCGATGTCGTTCGGCGAGATGCTGACGATGTCGGGCTTGGTGGCGGTGAAGCCGGAGCA
>NZ_JBQTHN010000032.1:0-2222 GCF_052389815.1 Bradyrhizobium sp.
GTTGCGGGGCGGGGGGCCCCCCCCCCTGTTACCCCTGTTCTTTGGGTGTTTTGGGGCCGCGGCGCCCGGGGGCCCGACGCCGTGGAGATAGCAGCGTCTCGATGACAATCGGACTGCCAACAACATGATCCTCTCCCCCACCGGCTTCCTGCGCATCGATTCGTCCGATCTCGAATACCGAATGATCGGCCCCGCGCCGGACGCCGCGCCGACCATCGTGATGCTGCATGAAGGGCTCGGCTCGGTCGGCCTTTGGGGTGATTTTCCCGACAAGCTGCAGGCCGCCACCGGCTGCGGTGTCTTCGCCTATTCCCGCGCCGGCTACGGCAACTCCAGCCCGGTAACGCTGCCGCGCCCGCTCGACTACATGCACGTCGAAGCGTTCGACGTGTTGCCGAAGGTGCTCGAGACAATCGGATTCCGCCGAGGACTATTGCTGGGCCATTCCGACGGTGCCTCGATCGCGGCGGTCTATGCCGGCTCGCGCCAGGATCACCGCGTGCAGGGACTCGTGCTGATCGCCCCGCATTTCATCGTCGAGGACGTTTCGGTGAAATCCATCGCCGAGATCAAGCGAGCCTACGAGACGTCAGACCTGAAGGCCAGGCTCGCGCGCTGGCACAGGGACGTGAACAACGCCTTCTACGGCTGGAACCGCGCCTGGCTCGACCCGAAATTCCGTGAGTGGGACATTTCCGAATATCTCGCCTACATCCGCGTGCCGGTCGCGATCGTCCAGGGCGAGCGCGACCAGTATGGGACGATGCGGCAGGTCGAGATCGCCCGCGAAGAATGCTATTGTCCCGTCGATGCGACCGTTGTCCCGGGGGCGGGCCATTCGCCGCATCGGGAGGCGCCGGGGGCTACGCTTGATGCGATCGGGGAGTTCGCAAGCGCGGTGTTGCGCGACGAAGGCTCGCAGGGGCGGGCCGCCTGAGGCATTCCATGAAGGGCTGCGTCGATGAGTTCGCAGCCGTCCCCGGCCGATCTGCCGCTGCCGCAATGGGCCTACGTGCCCGGCGAGATGACCGAGGACGACGCCGATCACGACACGCTGTGGAAGGCGAAATCGCTGGTGCCCGCGCGCTTCCGCGACTACGTGCCGGCGCGCCATCCGGCTTTGCGCTACGGCATGATGCTCAACGACCGCGGCTATTTCTGGGAATCGCAGGAGGTGCTGGAAGCGGTGTGGGCCGCCGCACCGCAAGGCGGCCGCGAGCGCATCCTGCTGCGCGCCTGCATCCAGATCGCCAATGCGAATTTGAGGCTGCGCATGCAGAAGCCGCATGCCGCGGCCCGATTGTTCAATGAGGCCTTGGGCGAGCTGAACACGCTCTTTGCTCGCAAGGCCGCGGCGGCAGGGGACGGCTTTGCCGATGGCTTCCCCACGGCCGAGCTGGCGACCCTGCTGAAGGCGAAAACGGCCAAATCCGAACTCACCAAGGCCGACTGGGTCGCCTTTTCCGCCATCGGTCGAACATGAACCAAAGTGCATATTTTTGATTTTTTGGACTAGACGCATCCAAAAACATGCACTATTATGCATCTAAGCATTAACACAAAGCACTAGGGGTGAGGCCCATGGCCGGCGAAGATCGCGTGCTCGCGGGCGGCGCGAAGTACATCGATTTCCAGACCGATCCTTCCCGTTACAAGCACTGGAAGCTCGACGTGAATGGCGATGTCGCAACCCTCACCATGGACGTCGACGAGAACGGCGGCCTGTTCGAGGGCTACCAGCTCAAGCTCAATTCCTACGACCTCGGCGTCGACATCGAGCTGGCGGATGCCGTGCAGCGGCTTCGCTTCGAGCATCCCGAGGTGAAAGTGGTGGTGATGCGCTCGGGCAAGAACCGCGTGTTCTGCGCCGGCGCCAACATCCGCATGCTGGCGGGCTCCACCCACGCCCACAAGGTCAACTTCTGCAAGTTCACCAACGAGACCCGCAACGGCATCGAGGATTCCTCGGAAAATTCCGGCCAGCGCTTCATCACCGTGGTCAACGGCACCGCGGCAGGCGGCGGCTATGAGCTGGCGCTCGCCACCGATCACATCATCCTGGCCGATGACGGCTCGGCCGCCGTTTCGCTTCCCGAAGTGCCGCTGCTCGCGGTGCTGCCGGGCACCGGCGGGCTGACGCGCGTCGTCGACAAGCGCAAGGTGCGCCGCGACCACGCCGATTTCTTCTGCACCATCGAGGAAGGCATCAAGGGCAAGCGCGC
>NZ_JBQTHN010000033.1:0-41393 GCF_052389815.1 Bradyrhizobium sp.
GTGACGCCGAGATCGATGGCGCGGTGGATCACCTTGCGCGAGGTCTCCAGATCGGTGCGCTGGCCGAAATTGTTGCAGCCGAGGCCGACGGCGGAGACGCGCAGGCCGGAGCCGCCGAGATTGCGAACTTGCATGATGGATCCTGTGGGCGGGGAGGGCAGCCATTGTGGCCGCCGCGCCATGGCGCCGCAAGGCGTTATCGCACTGCCCACCTTGCATGACAGCGCCGCGCGGTGCGCAGCGGCAAAAAAATGCGGCCCCGGTCAGACGCGGCGACTGACGGGGACCGCTGGGGCGTGTGATCTGAGACGGGGGGCCTGATCAAACGCGAGGCGACCCTAGCCGCGGTTTGTTACGCGCCGGTGACAGCAGGACTTATCCACAGATGCGGTGGCGTCGCGGCCGTCCCATCTGGGCAGCCTTCTTTCGTAATCATGTCGCGCGACGGGGCGGATGGCCGCGCTGCTTCGGATTTCCGGCAGGAAAGGGAGGCAACCTCGTACACATCGACCCGGGATTATCCGGGGCCAAGGGCGGGCCAGCGAATAACCGATCCTTAACCATAGAAGCTCATGATTCCCACTGAATTGGTGTGGGCAGTCGGTGCGAAGAGTCGTCGCTGGATCGTCCACGCGATGGCTCTTTTTCATTTTTGCTCATTGGCGCTGGGGAGAAGTTGCAACCGGACTGACACGTGGGGAGTTCGAGGTGGTCGATACGCCGGACAAAGAACTGCAAGGAGACAAGCCGCCGGAGGCCGTGCCGCAGGCGTCTCCGGGCCGCGTGACGGCAACCGTGGTGACCCTCGCCGCCCTCGCCGTCGTCGGCGCGGCCACCGCGAACTTCCTGCCGAGTCTCGATCGTTTCTCGTTGCCGAGCTTCGATCTACCCTCCTTGCCCGCTCTCGATCGCGTCACCTTCCCGGACTTCGATCGCCTTGCCCTGCCGAAATTCGATCTCTCCTGGCCGGATTTCTCGCGCAGCCCGCCGCCGGCTCCCAGTCGCGTTGCCGCACAACTACCGCCCCCCGCGGTTTCCGTGCCG
Source organism: Bradyrhizobium sp. (assembly GCF_052389815.1). Lineage (GTDB taxonomy): Bacteria > Pseudomonadota > Alphaproteobacteria > Rhizobiales > Xanthobacteraceae > Bradyrhizobium. Next base: position 1,045 of record NZ_JBQTHN010000033.1, read on the forward strand.
ATACCGGACCCCGTCGTCAGGGCGATGCTGCTGGACATCCAGTCCTCGCAGCAGCAACACACCGATGCATTGGCGACCCTCACGCAGAGCTCCGACTCCCAGCAGGCGGACATGCGAAGAATATCCCGCCAGCTCCACGCACTGACGACGCAGGTGAACGCCCTTCAGGGTGCGGTGGGCCCGCTCACGACGTCGAGCATCCCGCCGGCGAATGCCCGTGTCCGGTACGTCCGCAAATCAAAGAAGCCTGTCGCTGCGATCCCAAAGCCGGTCGGCCCGGTTTCGGTCGGCGGCGCCCCGCTGGCGCCGACGTCGAGCGCGGGGACCTGAAGGCTTCGGATCCCATATCGCAAACCTCTGAACGATGCGGCGCGTTGGCCACGCTCTATTCCGCCGCGCGCTTGTCGGGGAAGGGCGGGCGCCGGCCCTTGCGCAGCGAGCGGTAGTACTCGGCCTTGGCCGGCGCATCGCCGTGGCGGACGAGATCGGTCACCGGCGTGTAGCTCAGCATGCGGCCGCCGTCGGGAAGGGCGGTGCAGGAGAAGCGCAGCACCTGGCCGTCGGCGAGGTTGATGTTGATCGGCGTGGAATCGCCGGCGCGCATCATCTCGGTACGCGCGGCGATGAAATGTGCGAGCTGGTCCTCCGGCAGCTCATAGGCGCCGGTGTCGCGGCCGTGATACATCAGCGCGATGAAGGGCGGCTGGCTGTCGGCAACGTCGTCGGGCAGCGCGAAATAGTCGCGGAAGGCGCGGTTGATGAACTCGGCGCGGGTGTCGGCGCCGAGCAGCACGATGCCGATGTCGACCTCGTCGAGCGCCGCCGCGAGCCGCGCCGAGGTTGCGTGATGCTCCTGCTCGGCCGCGAAGGCATCGATCCATTTCTGCCGCAGCATGCCGGTGATGACGGCGGTGCCGCCGGCCGTCAGCGCCAGCAGCCCCATCCGCGCCACGTCGTTGACGTCGTAGCCGGGCGCGATGCGATGGTTGAGGAAGAACAGCGCCGAGAAGATCACGGCGATGCCGGCGCTGACCAGGCCGGAGGCGATGCCGCTGATCGAGCTCGCCAGCGCCACGATGCAGACGAACAGCGGCGCCGGGTTGGGCACGGTAACGAACAGGCGGTCGACGAGGAAGGCGATCAACGCCACCAAGGTCGTCAAGCCCGGGCCGAGAATTGCGCGCCAGTCGAACTGCATGTCGTGTCCAAGCCAAGCGGGGCCACGCAGTTTGCCGCATTCCCGCAACAGTTGCGGGATTTTCCGTCGCGTCGTTAAGGCGGGCCTGCCGCGTTCCCGAGGCTTTCGCGCTTATTTGATTCGAATGCTATCAAGCGGTGCGCAACCTGCCGGCTGCCTTGCGGGCTCGATGCAACGATTTTCGAAAGGACGTCCATGCCCACGATTCCGCCGACGCTGCTGCCGGTGCTGATGCTGTTTGCCTCCAACGTATTCATGACCTTCGCCTGGTACGGCCACCTCAGGTACAGGAATCATTCGCTGGTCCTCGTCATCCTCGCCAGCTGGGGCATCGCCTTCTTCGAGTACTGGCTGGCGGTGCCCGCCAACCGCTGGGGCAGCGAGGTCTATAGTGCGGCGCAGCTCAAGACCATCCAGGAGGTGATCACGCTGACCGTGTTCGCCGCCTTCTCGGTGCTGTATCTGAAGGAGCCGCTCGGCTGGAATCACGCCCTCGGCTTCGCCTCGATCTCGTTCGGCGTGTTTTTGATTTTTCACAAGTGGTGATGTGGAAGTCAGGACCTCTCGCAGTTCGTCATGCCCGGGCTTGTCCAGGCTTGTCCGCCGTAGCTCGAAGAGCGAAGGCGGAAGCGTGCCCACCTTTCTTGCGCCGGCGCAAGCGAAGGTGGGCACGGCGCAACAGCGCCTTTTGCCCACCCTACGGCGATGCTTCACCTCTCCCAAGGGAGGTGGCACCTCCGCTGTCGCTGCATCAGCGGCCGCATCATTTCCCGGCCGGCGTAACCCGCAAAATCCGCCCTGCCGAATTGTCGGTCAGCAGCCACAACGCGCCGTCCGGGCCCTGGCGGACGTCGCGGATGCGCTCGTGGAGATTCTGCAGCAGGCGCTCCTCGCCGGTCACCGCGTGGCCGCTCACGGTGAGCCGCACCAGCATTCGCCCCGACAGCGCGCCGGCGAACAGGCTGCCGTTCCACTTCGGAAACAGTTTTCCGGTGTAGAAGGTTGCGCCCGACGGCGAGATCGACGGCACCCAGTATTTCGCCGGCTGCTCCATGCCGCCTCTTGCCGTGGCCTCGTGGATCTTCGCGCCGGAGTAATCGACGCCGAAGCCGATCACCGGCCAGCCGTAGTTCCTGCCCTTGACGATGAAATTGACCTCGTCGCCGCCGCGCGGGCCGTGCTCGAATTCCCAGAGCTCGCCATTGGCCGGATTGATCGCAAGGCCCTGCTGGTTGCGGTGACCGAGGCTCCAGATCTCGGGCTTGGCGCCGTCGCGACCGACAAAGGGATTGTCCGGGGGAGCCGAGCCATCCGGCGCGATGCGGATCACCTTGCCGATATGGTTGGCGAGACTCTGCGCCTCGTTGCGCGCGCTGTAGTGGTCGCCGAGGGTGACGAACAGGTTGCCGTCGGAGCCTTGCGCGATGCGGCAGCCGTAATGGTTGCCCGACGACAGCGGCCCTTCCTGGCGGAAGATCACCTTGGTCTCGTCGAGCTTGCCCGCGCCGTCGTTGAGTTTGGCGCGCGCGACGGCCGTGCGGCCGCCGCCGCCGCTGCGCTCGGCGTAGCAGAAGAAGATGGTGCGGTTCTGCGCAAAATTATTGTCCGTGACGACGTCGAGCAGGCCGCCCTGGCTGCTCGCCCACACCTCGGGCACGTTCTTCAGCGGCGGCGAAAGCTGGCCCTCGGCCGAAACGATGCGCATGCGGCCGGGCCGCTCCGTCACCAGCAGCCTGCCGTCGGGGAAGAAGGCGAGGCCCCAGGGATTGACGAGGCCGCTGGCAAAGGTCTGCAGGTCGAGCTGGCCCGCGGAGGATTCGAACGACGCGTTCTGCCCGCGCGTGCCTGATACGAGCAGGAACGTCCCGGCGAGCAGCGTTGCTGCCGAGAGCGCTACAGTCACAAGTCCTGCGGGGGTCTTCATCATGGTCGGCTCGCGACGGCTTTGATCGCGCAAGGGCTGGTTCGGGAGGACGGGCGAGCGCCTGCTCACATCATCGGAACCGGCATCGCCGACAGCTTGACCGCCAGCACCTTCAGGCTGGAGATCAGGCACAGCGAGGCGGCGCCGAACGCGAGCGAGGCCGCGACGGTGTTGATCAACAGGGACGAGGCAACGGGCGCGGGCCGGCAGGCAAAGCCGACGGCGCCGGATGACCGGATCATGTGGTCCAAATCCTTGACCTCTCGCGGGCGAATCACCCGCAAACGGCAGGTAGTATTGCGGGCCGCACCGGCAAGATTGCGGCGGCGACCCGTGCCGATCGTGGCAAAATCGCGGCTGCCTTAACGGCTTCCCCGATTTCCCCGGTATTTATACCCACCATTCACGAGAAGTTGCGTCAGGCGCTGGCCGCCACGCTCGGCGCGTCCTCGACCTCGGTGCCTGGCGCCCAGTCCATCGGCACGAAACCCGCCGTCGCCTCGACCCGGCGCAGCCAGGCCTTGACGGCGGGGAAGGTGGAGAGGTCGAAGTCGCAGCGGTCGGCGACATGGGTGTAGCCGTACAGCGCGATGTCGGCGACGGTGAGCTGGCCCGCGGCGAAGTATTGATGGGTCTTGAGGTGGTTCTCCATCACCTGCAGCGCCGCATAGCCGCGCTCCATCCAGTCCTCCAGCGCATGTGTCTGCAACTCGCGGCCGCCGCGCACCAGCGCCAGCCAGAAATAGGCGGCGCCGATGTTCGGCTCCAGCGCGTGCTGCTCGAAGAACATCCATTGCAGCGCTTCGGCGCGCGCGAGACGGTTCTCCGGCGACAGCGGCGTTTCGGCGGCGACATACCAGAGGATGGCGTTGGACTCCGCGAGGTAGCGGCCGTCGACCTCGAGCAGCGGAATCTGCCCGCTCGGGTTCTTCGACAGATAGTCCGGCGTGCGGCTCTCGCCGCGCAGGATGTCGATCTCGATCGACTCATAGGGGATGTTGAGCAGCGCCAGCGCAAGGCGGACCTTGTAGCTGTTGCCGGAGCGCTGCATCGAATAGAGCTTGTACATCGCCTCTCGTTTCCAGCGTCGGAGGAATCAACCGGTGGGTGAGCCGGCTTATCGCGCCTCAACGCGGCTAAACAATGATGGCGAATGCGACGCATCGCAAGGGCGGGCGGTTGGAAAAAGTCGAAAACTCTACCGCAGTGCGGTATCGCGAAACGATTCGATCATGCTGATGGAACACGGCAAGACAATTCGCATCACGCTTTCGCCAGCTGGCGCGAACGGCTTGCAACAGTGCGATCGCGCCACGCGCGCCGCAACACAAATCCGTAAAATGTCAGCAGTACGATCAGCCCGAGCGGAATGCCGGTGGCGCCAGCCATCGCGCGCGACAGTAGGGGAACGAGCCAGGCGGCCGCGCACAGGCTGATCTCGTAATCGCGGAAGCCGTGCGAGAGGCCGTGGCGCGCGAACAACGCGATGGCCACGGCAAGCACGACGAGGTCGTAGTCGAGCACGTAGGGCGTGGCGAGCAGGCTGCCGAGCGCGAGCGCGGCGGCCTTCAGCTCGAATGCGGCCTCGCCGTGCCACAGCCAGGCGATGCTGGCGGCGAGGAACAGCGCCAGCGCGCCCTGGGTCGCATAGGCCGTCGGCACATCGGCGCCGAGATTGCGCGCGGCCGAGAAGATCGACTGGATCTTCTCCCAGCCGGTGCCGCCCTGTTCCAATACGATCTGCTGCGTGAACTTCATGGAGTCGAGGAAGGCATGCCAGACGTCGCCGCCGAGCGTCGCAAAGCTCAGCGCAACGAGAGCCGCGACGGTGAGTGCCGCCGCAGCGATGGTATGCCAGCGCTGGCCGGCGAGCAGCGCGATCGGGATCAGCACGCCGAATTGCGGCTTGTAGGCGAGCATGCCGATCAGGACGCCCGCGAGCCACGGCCTGCGGTCGAGCAGATGCAGCGCAAAGCCGAGCAGCGCTGCGGTGAGGAAACCATTCTGCCCATGGCCGACGTTGATGAACACGGCGGGGAAGGCCGCCGCGACCAGCAGCGTTTCGCCTCGCGGCAGGATCGCGCGCAGCATCGCAAGGTAGGCGGCAAAACCCGCCAGGCACCAGATCGCAAGACCCCATCCGTAGGGAACCGCGGCGACGAGGAAGGCGACCGCAAAGAAGAACGGCGGATAGTGCCAGCCATAGAACGGCACGTCGCGTCCGCCGAAGATCGCCTTCTCGGCGGCGTGCTGAAGCGCGGGCTCATAGGCATCGGCAGCACGGCCCCGCCAGGTCAGCGCGCCTGCCGCATAGACGTTGGAGAAGTCGGTGCCGAGCGGCTTGCCGTTGCGGTCGATCGGCCCGTGCGCAACGGCGATCCAGCCGGCGAAGGCGAGGATGCACACCGCAAGCAGGATCAGGCTGTAGCCGCGCGCACGCGTCGCCGTCAGCCAGTCGCCTGTCCTCATGCTTTGCCAGAAATGAGCCATTCCGCCGCGGAAATTCATGAATGTTGCGCGGACGTTAGCGGCCCCGTTTTAACGTTCCCTAAAGGTGCACCGAGCGGGCGAAACTTTGCACCGATCGAGGCAAAGTTCCTTGCGGTGCCGCGTATTGAGCCCTAGGGTGCAACCATTCCTTTCATGAAGAATCGTGGATTTCTGCGGTCCACGACGCTTGTCCGATAGAACCGCCAACAACCAGGAGAAGATGATGACTTTCCTTGCCGCCTCGCTTGCCCGTGTGAAGCCGTCCGCGACCATCGCGGTCACGGACAAGGCACGCGCACTGAAAGCGGCGGGCCGCAACGTCATCGGCCTCGGCGCGGGCGAGCCGGACTTCGACACGCCCGGCAACATCAAGCTCGCCGCGATTCGCGCCATCGAGGCCGGCAAGACCAAGTACACCGACGTCGGCGGCATTCCCGAGCTGAAGGAAGCTATCATCGCCAAGTTCCAGCGCGAGAACGAGCTCAGCTACAAGCCGAACCAGATCATCGTCGGCACCGGCGGCAAGCAGGTGCTGTACAACGCGCTGATGGCCACCATCAATCCCGGCGACGAGGTGATCATCCCCGCGCCGTACTGGGTGAGCTCTCCGGAAATGGTGGCGCTGGCGGGCGGCGAGTCGGTCGCCATCGTCTGCACCGCCGAGCACGGCTTCAAGCTGCAGCCGGCGGATCTGGAAAAGGCGATCACGCCGAAGACCAAGTGGATCATCCTCAACTCGCCGTCGAATCCGACCGGCGCGGCCTATACGCGCGCCGAGCTGAAGGCGATCACCGACGTGCTGGTCAAGCATCCGCATGTCTGGGTGATGACCGACGACATGTACGAGCATCTCGTCTACGACGACTTCGTGTTCACGACGCCGGCGCAGATCGAGCCGAAGCTCTACAACCGCACGCTGACGGTGAACGGCGTCTCGAAGGCCTATTGCATGACCGGCTGGCGCATCGGCTATGCCGGCGGACCCGCCGAGCTGATCAAGGCGATGCAGACCATCCAGTCGCAGTCGACCTCGAACCCGTCGTCGATTTCGCAATGGGCTTCGGTCGAGGCGCTGAACGGCCCGCAGGACTTCATCCCGGCGAACAACAAGGTGTTCAAGGAGCGCCGCGACCTCGTGGTCGGCATGCTGAACCAGGCCAAGGGCATCGACTGCCCGCGCCCTGAAGGCGCCTTCTACGTCTACCCGTCCTGCGCCGGCACCATCGGCAAGACCGCGCCCTCCGGCAAGGTCATCGCCAATGACGAGGATTTCGTCACCGAGCTGCTCGAAGCCGAAGGCGTTGCGGTGGTGCAGGGCTCGGCCTTCGGCCTCGGTCCCGCGTTCCGCATCTCCTACGCGACCAAGACCAGCGACCTCGAAGACGCCTGCAAGCGCATCCAGCGCTTCTGCGGCAATCTGCGCTGAGGCGCGGTTGCTCTTCGGTCCACCTCTCCCCGCTCTCTTGCGGGGAGAGGTTACCCCTGGCCGCTCGCACTATTTCGGAATGACGCTTCGCGTCATCTGGCCGCGCCGCCCCCGTTGTGCCATAGAGTCCGCGCCAGATCGGAACGTTGCTCGCATCCCCTTACTTGAAGTCCCGGAGATTTATTTCATGCGCCGCTCACTCGCCCTTGCCGCCGCTGCCCTCGCGCTGTCGGCATCGGTTGCCACGACCTCCGCGCAGCAGGGCAAGGTGCAGGTCGGCGTGCTGGAATGCCGCGGCGGCGCCAGCGTCGGCTTCATCGTCGGCTCGGTGACCAATCTCGGCTGCGTGCTGCGCGCCACGGGCCAGCCCGACGATTTCTACGTCGCGACCATCCGCAAGGTGGGCCTCGATCTCGGCATCACGCAGGAGTCGGCGCTGGCCTGGGGCGTGTTCGCGCCGGTCAACCGGCTCGGCCCGGGCGATCTCGCCGGCAATTACGTCGGCGCGCAGGGCAGCGCCACGCTCGGCGTCGGCGTCGGCGGCAACGTGCTGGTCGGCGGCTCCGCCAACTCCATCGCGCTGCAGCCGCTCAGCGTGCAGGGCCAGGTCGGCGTCGCCATCGCCGCGGGCCTGGAGAGCCTGGAACTGCGTCCGGGTCGTTGACAATACCGCCGGAGGATGCGGTGCGCGCTGCGCCGCATCCAGCTCGTCGGTATTTTTGCCGGCTGCATTTTCCCGCTTGCCAAAATCGCGGGACAGGCGGAGCATTGGAGCCGCCGACCCAATCACGGGCCGACTTCAACATTGAAGGAGGCGGCATATGGGACAAGACGTCAGAAGTCCCCGAGGTCCACGGTGCATCGCGCTGGTGGGCCCTTTCCAAAGCGGTAAGACGACCCTTCTCGAAGCAATCCTGGCGCGAACAGGCGCCATCCCCAAAGCCGGCAGCGTCGACGCCGGAACCTCCCACGGAGATGCCAGTCCCGAAGCCCGCCATCACAAGATGAGCGTCGGCCTTTCCGCCGCGTCAATCAGTTTCATGGGCGACAGCTACACCTTCATCGACTGTCCGGGTTCGGTCGAGTTCGCGCACGACATGCGCGCCGCGCTTCCCGCCGTCGATGCCGCCATCGTGGTCTGCGAGGCCGACGAGAAGAAGCTGCCGCAACTGCAAATCATTCTCCGCGAGCTCGAGGATCTCAAGATCCCGCGCTTCCTGTTCCTCAACAAGATCGACAAGGCCAACAAGCGCATCCGCGAGACGCTCGCGACCTTGCAGCCGGCCTCCCGCACCCCGCTGGTGCTGCGCCAGATCCCGATCTGGAAGGGCGACTTGATCGAGGGATTCGTCGACCTCGCGCTGGAGCGCGCCTTCGTCTACCGCGAGCACAAGCCGTCGGAAGTGGTCGCGCTCGCAGGCGGCGATCTCGACCGCGAGAAGGAAGCGCGCTTCTCCATGCTGGAGAAGCTCGCCGACCACGACGACGCGCTGATGGAGCAATTGCTGGAGGACATCCAGCCGCCGCGCGATGCCGTGTTCGACGATCTCGCGCGCGAGCTGCGCGAAGGCCTGATCTGCCCGGTGCTGCTGGGTTCTGCGATCCGCGAGAACGGCGTGCTGCGCCTGATGAAGGCGCTGCGCCACGAAGCGCCGGGCGTAGCCGAAACCGCACAGCGCCTCGGCGCACCAGCGCAGAAGGACGCGCTGGCCTACGTGTTCAAGACCGTGCACCAGCTGCACGGCGGCAAGCTCTCGCTGGTCCGTCTGCTCGCCGGCCATCTCGATGACGGCGCCACGCTGCTGTCGTCCTCGGGCGAGAGCGGCCGGGTCTCCGGCATCCTGGGCGTCAACGGCGCCCACGATACCAAACGCTCGTCGGCGGAAGCCGGCGATACCATCGCGCTCGGCAAGCTCGATGCGGCCAAGACTGGCGATACGCTGTCCGTGGCCAAGACCGCACCGCAAGCGCTGGTCAAGGTCGAAGCCACGCCGGGCGTGCTGTCGATGTCGATCGCGGCAAACGACCGCAAGGACGACGTCAAGCTCGGCCAGGCGCTGATCCGCCTCAACGAGGAGGATCCCTCGCTCACCATGGTGCAGAACCCGCGCACCCACGACATCGTGCTGTGGGGGCAGGGCGAGATGCATCTGCGCGTGGCGATGGAGCGGCTGAAGGACCGCTTCGGCGTCAATGCCAAGTCCCATCCCACCGCGATCGGTTATCAGGAGACCATCCGCAAGGCCGTCAGCCACCAGCGCGGCCGGCACAAGAAGCAGTCCGGCGGCCACGGCCAGTTCGGCGACGTCGTGCTCGACATCAAGCCGATGCCGCGCGGCGCCGGCTTCGAGTTCGCCGAGAAAGTGGTCGGCGGCGCGGTGCCGCGCAACTACATCCCGGCGGTCGAGGAGGGCGTGGTGGACGCGCTGGCGCGCGGCCCGCTCGGCTTCCCCGTCATCGACGTGCACGTCACGCTCACCGACGGCTCCTACCACAGCGTCGATTCCTCCGATCTCGCGTTCCGCACCGCGGCGCGCATCGGCGTCTCGGAGGCGCTGCCGCAGTGCCAGCCGGTGCTGCTGGAGCCGATCCATGTGGTGGAGATCGTCTGCCCGACGGAGGCGACCGCCAAGATCAACGCGATCCTGTCGGCGCGGCGCGGCCAGATTCTCTCTTTCGACACGAGAGACGGATGGAGCGGCTGGGATTGCGTCCGCGCCACCATGCCGGAAGCGGAGATCGGCGATCTCATCGTCGAGCTGCGCTCGGCGACCGCCGGCGCGGGCAGCTTCACCCGGCAGTTCGATCGCATGGCCGAAGTCACCGGCCGCGACGCCGACAAGATCATCGCCGCGCATCGCGATGCGGCGTGATCAGACTGCGAGCTTCTTCGCGGCCTTTCGCAGGTCGGCATTGATGCGGGTTTGCCATCCGCTGCCGGTCTTGCGGTAGGCCGCGAGGACATCGTGGTCCAGACGCAGCTTTACTGCTTCCTTCGGGTGCGCCAAAGGCGGTCGGCCACGCTTGACGACCTTGTCGCCACGGCGGATTTCTGCGCGATCCAGCATCTCCTTCGTGAGCACGGGCGCTTCCCGGTATTCGGCACGGGTGATGCGGTGCGCGTCAACCTTGGTCAAATCGCTTCTGATAGATCGCTTTTTCACGGTCATTGCATTTTCTCATCGATATGATGTGCCGCGTCGTGATCTTCACCTATTTATTGTACCCCCATTTAATATCAAGTCAGGTCTCGGGGGCCGGCAGATGCGGCGCGTGAACCTTGCCAACGTGGTGTGGGCGCATCTGGAGGGGCGACCGGTGGCTGCGGCATTGACAGCGCGCCGCGCTTGTCCGATTTCATCGGGCAGCACTTTCCTTTGACGGAACCGGGATGACCGCCTCCAAACCCCCCGCCGCATGCCTGATCGGATGGCCGGCCGCGCATTCGCGCTCGCCGCTGATCCACCGCTACTGGCTGCGCACGCTCGGCATCGAGGGCGGCTACGTCATCGAGGCGGTGCCGCCGGACGAGTTCAAGGATTTCGTGATGCGGCTTTCGCTGCGCGGTTTCGTCGGCGCCAACGTCACCATCCCCCACAAGGAGCAGGCGCTCGCGCTGTCGAAACCGGACGCACGCGCCAGCGCGGTCGGCGCCGCCAACACGCTGTGGTTCGAGAACGGCGAGCTGTGCTCGACCAACACCGACGTCGAAGGTTTTGTCGACAACCTCGCCGCCAGCGCGCCGGGCTGGGACAAGGCGAAGGAGGCGCTGGTGCTGGGCGCCGGCGGCGCGGCCCGCGCGATCGTGTTTGGCCTGATCAAGCGCGGCATCGAGACCGTGCATGTCGCCAACCGCACGATCGCTCGCGCGCAGGCGCTGGCGGAGCAATTCGGCGCACGCGTGCAGCCCGCGAGCTGGGATGAGGTCGGCGAATTGCTGCCGCGCGCAGGGCTCCTGGTGAACACCACCTCGCTCGGCATGCACGGCCAACCGCGGCTCGAGATCGATGTTTCACTGCTGCCCGGCGATGCCGTCGTCGCCGATCTCGTCTATGTGCCGCTGCAGACCGAACTGCTGGCTTCAGCTCAGACTCGCGGACTGAAGACCGCCGACGGGCTCGGCATGCTCCTGCATCAGGCCGTGCGTGGCTTCGAACTGTGGTTCGGCCGCCGCCCGCAGGTGACGGCAGAACTCCGCGCGCTGGTGGAAGCCGATCTCAAGCACGCGTAAGGCACCGTTTCGCGCAAGGTTGCGCGCGTGGATGCATCCTCACCCGCCGGTGATGCCGAGCGCCCGCACGAGTTCGCCCCGGGCCTGATAGTCGGTTTCGATCTGGCGCTTGAAGTCGTCCGCTGTTCCGCCGACGGCGACCATACCCTGCTTGTCCAGCCAGGCGCGCATCGTGTCGGTCGCGAGGATCGCGTTGATTTCCTTGTTCAGCGCCGCGATGACGGGAGCCGGCGTCTTCTTCGGCAACATGAAGCCGATGTAGCTGATGATCTTGAACCCGGGATAGGTTTCGCCGATGGCCGGCACGTTGGGAAGCGACGGGTAGCGCTTCTCCGAGGTGACGCCGAGCAGCTTGATCTTGCCGGCGGTCGCCAGCGGCTCCACCGCGGTGGGTGCGCCGAACAGGAGCGGAATCTGTCCACCCATGAGGTCGTTCACCGAGGCCGATGTTCCCTTGTAGGGAACGTGGATCATGGTGAAGCCGCCGGACTTCTGCAGCATCTCGCCGGCGAGGCGGTGCGGCGTCGAGCTGCCGGGGCTGCCGAAGCTCAAGCTCTGCGGCTTTTGCTTGCCCAGGGCGACGAGCTCGGCAATTGAACTGGCCGGAACGTTATTGGCCGCGGCCAGTAGCAGCGGCGACCACGCGACATTGACGACCGGTTCCATCGCCTTGGACAGGTCGAAATGGTTGCTGGAGGCGAGGTGCGGATCGATGGTGAGCATCGCATCCGTCACCATCAGGATCGTGTATCCGTCGGGCTCGGCGCGCGCGGCGGCTTGCGCGGCGATCATGCCGTTGGCGCCCGTCTTGTTCTCGATGACGACGGATATCTTGAAGGTCTCGCCGAGCTGCTTGCCGATGGTTCGCGCCAGTGCATCGGCCTGTCCGCCCGCAGAATAACCCACCAGGATCGTGATCGTTCGCGACGGATAGGCTTGCGCCTTTGCCGGCGCCGCCATCGCAACCAGTGTAATCGCCGCCGTCGCGACGCCGAGAATGCGGGTCTTCCATTGAACGCGCTTGCAGAAAATCATCGTCCGTTTCCTCCCTGTTGCCTGATGGCGGCCGCACCGCTCTTCGTGTCTGCTTCTATGCCGGCAGGCTCTCGATCGCGCCGAGGACGCCTGCCGCGCGCAAATCGGCGATCTCGCGCGCCGAATATCCGGCCGCGCCCAAAATCTCTTCGGTGTGTTCGCCGACGCGAGGCGGCTGGCGCTCGAGGCCCGGCCGTTCGCGTTCCTCGCCGAACTCGACCGGCAGCGCCGGGATTCCGACCAGCGGTCCTCCGCCGAATCCCGACACGGCTGTCGCGAGCAGGCCGCCGTTGGCGAGCAGATGCGGGTCGGCGGACAGCTCGTCCGGCCGTCCCACCCGCGAATAGGCCACCCGCGCCGCTTCGCACTTGCCGAGGATTTCGTCGAGCGGCAGCCGCGCGAGCCGCTGCTCCAGCTCGGGAAGCATCCACTCGCGCGCCTCGCAGCGGTTGGCGTTGCCCATGAGCCGGGTATCGTCGCGCCAGTCGTCGAAGCCGAACGCGTCGCAAAAGCGCTGCCAGTGCCCGTCCGAGGTGCAGCCGATGAAGACCTGGCCGCCGTCGGACGCGGTGAAGACATCGTACACGCCCCACGCGTTCGTTCGTGCCGGCATCGGCGGCATCGGGCCGCCGATCACGGTGCTGCCGACGACGACCGCGCCGAGCATGAACGTCGCGCTCTCGAACAGTGAACTTGCGACCTTCTGTCCTTTTCCGGTGATATCGCGCTCGCGAAGCGCCGACAGTGCGGCCACCACTCCGAACACGCCGCCGAGGATATCGATCACTGGCGCGCCAGCGCGGAGCGGCCGGCCGGGTGGCCCCGTCATATAGGCGAGCCCGGACTGCATCTGCACCACTTCGTCGAGCGCGCCGCGGTTCTCGTACGGGCCTTTCAGGAAGCCCTTCATCGAAAGATAGACGAGACGCGGGTTGATCTTGCGCAGATCTTCCCAACTGCACTTCAGCCGCTCGATCGTTCCCGGTCCGAAATTCTCCAGGACGATATCCGTATCGCGCACCAGCCGATGCACGACCTGCTGTCCCTCAGGCCGCTTCAGGTCGATGGCGATGGAGCGCTTGTTGCGGTTATAGGTCGCGAAGAAGCCGGCGGCGAAGCCGGGCAGCCGCCGCGTCGGGTCGCCGTCGGCAGGCTCGATCTTCACGACGTCGGCGCCGAGATCGGCAAACAGGACGCCCGCGCACGGCCCCATGATGGTGTGGCCGAAATCGAGCACCTTTAGCCCGGCCAGCGGTTTCGAGGACGTCATCACGCGGCCCTTCTTCGGAAGGCGGCGAGCGTGCCCGATCGGAGCGCAGCGCTCGGCAGCCGATGCCCGACGATCCGCTCGGCAAAGCGCCCGGCTTCGATCAAAGCCTCGATGTCGAGGCCGGTTGCGATTCCCATCTCCTCGCACAGCAGCGCGAGTTCTTCGGTGGCGATGTTGCCCGGTGCCCCCGGCTGGCCGGCAAACGGGCAGCCGCCGAGTCCCGCCACCGCAGCGTCGAACGCGGTGACGCCAAGCCGCAGCCCCTCATAGGCGCAGGCGATGCCCTGGCCGCGGGTGTCATGGAGATGCAATGCGATCCGCAAGTCGTCCCACCGCTCGCGAACGGCGCCGACGGCGGCGGCGACCCGCCGCGGTGTTGCCCAGCCCATCGAATCCGCCAGCGACACGTCGCGCAGCTCGATGCCGGCTTCGCGCGCGATGGCGAGCCCGTCCGCCACGGTCTCGACGACCTTGGCCGGCGATATGTCTCCGGCGAAGTTGCAGCCGAACGCGGCCATGACGATGATCTTGCCAATCGGCACGTCGGCTTGCCGGTGCACGCGCACATATTCTTGCATCGCTTCGATCTGTCCGGCGCGGTTGCGGTTGAGGTTCCGAATTGCGAACGGTTCGGAGGCGCTCAGCGAAATGAAGCCGGAGAGGGTGAGCTTTCCCTTGAATGCCAGCGCGCGCTGCAATCCGCCCTCGTTGAACCACAGTGCGGAGTACTCGACGCCCTCGCGCCGGGCAAAGCCTGCCATCACGGCCTCGGCATCGGCCCAGCCCGGCACGTGCTTGGGATTGACGAAGGAGCCGACCTGTATCCGCGAAAGTCCGGTTGCCGAGAGCGCGTCGATCAGGGCGACCTTGTCTGATGTCGCGATCGGACCCGGCTCGATCTGAAAGCCTTCGCGGGGCCCTTCCTCGCTGATGACGATCCTGTTCGGCAGGTCCATGCCGCCACGCTCCCGGAGCTGTCCTTGTTGGTTGTGGCAGGAGCTTGCCGGGCGCCAAGACATCTGACAAATATAATATGAAGATGATCATGATCTGATAATTAGATGGCAAGGGGGCGGCATCGATGGCGCTCGGACTGCGGCAAATCAGATACTTCATCGCCATTGCCGACGCTGGCGTGCTGTCGCGGGCCGCGGAGACTCTCAACATCGCCCAGTCGGCGCTCAGCCATCATGTTGCGGCGCTCGAAGCCGATCTCGGCGTCAAGCTGCTGGAACGGCGGCCGCGCGGCGTCGCGCTGACGGCCGCCGGTCGCCGGCTTTACGAACACGCCAGCGCCGTGCTCGCGATCCTCGGCAAGGCGGAAGCGGACGTCCGCACCTATAACGAGGCCGCGACCGGGCCGGTCAGCCTTGGTCTCAGCCACACTGCGATCTCCATGGTCGCCCTCGATGTCATGCAGGCGGTCCGAAAGAATTTTCCGGGCGTCCATCTGACGATCGTCGAGGCGCTGTCACCGGCGCTGACCGCGCGCGTGTTCTCCGGCACGGTCGATCTGGCACTGGCGTACAATCCGCCGAGGGACGCCCGGCTTGATGTGGAGTTGCTGCATGACGAAGACCTTTACCTCGTCGGGCATCCCAGTCTGATCGGCCGATCCGCCAGTCCGATCGCCTTCTCCGCGATTCCGCAAAGGAGCGTGCTCGGCCTGACGCCGATGCCGGCATCGCGCGCCATCATCCAGACCCAGGTGCTCCGCAACCAGATCGTTCCAAGCGAGACGCTGGAGGTCGATTCCCTGTCGGCGCTGCGAATGGCGCTCGAAGCCCGGCTTGGATCCGCAATCCTTTCCCGCGCAACCGTCTTCGCTGATCTGGCGGCCGGGAAATATCACGCCCGGCGCATCATCGATCCGCCGCTGTCGCGTTCGCTTGCGCTGGTCGCGCTCGCCGACCGGCCGCAGACCAAGGCCTTCCTCGAGGTGCGCAAGACCGTCACCGAGGTCGTCCGCGCAGCCGTCAACGAGCGGCGATGGCCCGCAGGACAAGCCGCACGGCGAAGCAGACGAGCCGTCAGTTGACCCAAGCGGATTCCACGAGGCCTCTCTGCCGTGTCGGCTCCCTGGCAAGCCGTCAGAAAGCTCGCGCGGTGCGGAGAGGCTGCGGCGTCGTCACCGCATCGAGCCGCAAGTCCTTCCGGATGCCGGCGTCTGCCAGGGCCGCAGGCGCGAATCTGCGAAGCAATTGCAGGCGCCATGCGTGCTTGCCGGCGGCGTATCGTAGTTTGGAGCGGCTTGTCGAAGAAGCGGTGGCCCACGCGATATCGGCCAAGGGGCAAGAAATCGCTGAGGCGTCCACTCTCGGCGACTACGTTTCGCACTATCTCTCGACGGCGCATCGGGACGAGCCGGGAAGCGGCTGCCGCCTGGCGGCCTTGTGTTGTGAGATGCCGCGCCAAAGCCAGGGCGCACGCGAGCGGTTCACGGCCGGATTGAGGGCGATGGCCGGCCGGCTCGGTTGCCGGATGGGCTCCGGGACCAGGCAACGCCAGCGCGACGAGGAGGCGCTCGCGACCGTCGCCTCCATGGTCGGAGCGCTTGTGCTCGCGCGCGCCGTGAACGATCCCAGGCTGTCGGACGATATCCTGCGCTCGACCAGGAAGCGGCTGGAGCGCCGATAAGCTCGATTTATCTCACGGCCGGCGTTGGTCTGCTTTCGATCCCCATCTTTGCCATCGTACCGTCGCGATACCGGCTTGGAAGCGGCCATTCGCGCCCGGAAAAATCTGCGGGACGATGTCGGTTTCCGGGAACCGCGTTCGTCGTTCCGACGCCAGCCCGATGCGGGCGGCTCTGGAGCACATCAAAGGGACCGTCCATCTCAACGGCAAGCGGATAGGGCGCGCCTGGAACCGAAGGAACTGTTAATGGCAAAGAACACGATTTGCGTCTGGTACGACAAGGATGCCGAGGCTGCTGCCCGCTTCTACGCCGAGACGTTCCCCGACAGCAAAGTGAGCGCCGTCCGCCGCGCCCCCGCTGACTATCCCTCCGGCAAGGCGGGTGACGTACTGACGGTAGAATTCACCGTCGCCGGCGTTGCTTGTGTCGGCCTCAACGGCGGTCCGGCGTTCAAGCACAACGAAGCCTTCTCGTTCCAGATCGCCACCGACGATCAGGAAGAGACCGACCGCTACTGGAACGCCATCGTCGGCAATGGCGGGCAGGAAAGTGCCTGCGGCTGGTGCAAGGACAAGTGGGGCGTCTCCTGGCAGATCACGCCGCGCGTGCTGCTCGAGGCGATGGCGGCCGGCGGCGACGAAGCAAAGCGCGCCTTCAATGTGATGATGGGCATGAAGAAGATCGACGTTGCCGCGATCGAGGCGGCGCGGCGCGGCTGACGTTGGTGCTCGCTGGCGCTGCGATTTCCACGATCGAGGACCAGCAACTACCCCGCGTGCCCTGCACGCGGGAGATCTACGGGTGCCGCCGGCGCCCGGCTTGCCTTCAGCCTACGTCGCCAGCACGTGATCGTCGATCTCGCTGATCTTGTTCACGCCGCACAGGCCCATGGTCGTGGTGAGCTCCTTAGCCAGCAAATCGATCGCCTTGGCGACGCCAGCCTGCCCGGCGGCGCCCAGCCCATACGCATAGGCGCGCCCGATCATGCAGGACTTCGCACCGAGCGCGAGCGCGCGCATCACGTCCATGCCGGTGCGGATGCCGCCGTCGAACATGATCTCCATCTGCGAGCCGACCGCATCGACAATCTCCGGCAGCACCTCGATCGAGGACGGCGCGCCGTCGAGCTGGCGACCGCCATGGTTGGAAACCACGAGTGCCTGCGCGCCGGTCTTGGCGGCGATCTCGGCGTCCTCGACGTCCAAAATGCCCTTGAGGATGAGCTTGCCCGGCCAGATGCTGCGGATCCAGTCGATGTCCTTCCAGCTCAGCGTGGTGTCGAACTGCGATGCGGTCCATTCCGACAGCTTCGTGAGATCCTCGGTGCCTTTGACGTGGCCCACGATGTTGCCGAAGCTGCGCCGCTTGCCGCGCAGCACGCCGGCCACCCAGGCGGGCTTGCTGGCGAAGTCGAGCAGCTTCGACAGCGACCATTCCGGCGGCACCGACATGCCGTTCTTGATGTCCTGATGGCGCTGGCCGATCACCTGCAAATCGACGGTGAGCACCAGCGCGCTGCACTTTGCGGCGATGGCGCGCTCGATCAGCGCCTTGATGAAGCCGCGGTCCTTCATGACGTAGAGCTGGAACCAGAACGGCTTGTCGACGCTGGCTGCGATGTCCTCGATCGAGCAGATCGACATCGTGCTCTGCGTGAAGGGGATGCCGGCGGCCTGCGCGGCGCGGCAGGCGTAGATCTCGCCGTCGCCGTGCTGCATGCCGAGCAGGCCGACCGGCGCGAGGATCAGCGGCATCGCGGCGGGCTCGCCGAGGATGGTGGTGGAGAGATCGCGCTTGGAGACGTCGACCAGTATGCGCTGGCGGAACTTGATCTGCTGCAGATCCTCCGAATTGGCGCGCAGCGTGTCCTCGGTATAGGAGCCGCGGTCGGCATAGTCGAAAAAGGCCTTGGGCACCCTCCGCTTGTGCAGCTGGCGCAGGTCTTCGATGCAGGTGATATGCTTCATGGACATTCCCGGCGGCCCTTCCTGTCTCGTCGCGGCTTGCTTTGGCGGCTTTCGATGTCATCTAGCATGGATGAGCCCTCCGCCAAATCCGGAGGGAACCGTAGGCCGCGGGAGATCCACCATGACCCGAACAGCCAGGAAGCCGGACGACAAGGCCGAGAAGCGTCAGCTTGAGGAGGCTCTGGAAGAGGGGTTGGAGGAGACCTTTCCGGGCTCCGACCCGGTCAACGTCACCCAGCCACCGCCCTCGAAGGCGGACCATCACGTCAAGCGCGTAGGCTAAGCGTCGCCATGGCCGGTTCCGGCCGTGGCAATAATGCAAGTGCAAACAGAGTGTTAGACCATCAACCGGGATTGCCCGGGCCGTAACGATTCATCATATTTTTTGAAGCCATTTTAGCGCCGCAGGCATTATAACCCGTGCACGCTATCATGGCGGGCATTCGAGGCTTCCCTGCCGGGTGGCGGGCCCTCGGGATGCGCCTGGGGGTCATATGAGCCGCAAATTTTTCGGTACCGACGGGATTCGGGGCCGCGCCAACGGACTGATCACGCCGGAGCTGGCGCTCAAGGTAGGGCAGGCGGCGGGCCTGGTGTTTCAGCGCGGCGAGCATCGCCACCGCGTCGTTATCGGCAAGGACACGCGGCTGTCCGGCTACATGATCGAATACGCCCTGGTTGCGGGCTTCACCTCGGTCGGCATGGACGTGCTGCTGCTCGGCCCGATGCCGACGCCGGCGGTCGCGATGCTGACCAAGTCGATGCGCGCCGACCTCGGCGTCATGATCTCCGCCTCGCACAATCTGTTCGAGGACAACGGTATCAAGCTGTTCGGACCGCAAGGCTTCAAGCTTTCCGACGACGTCGAGAAGCAGATCGAGCAATTGCTCGACGAGCCGATCGACCGTCGCCTTGCGCAGAGCGCCAGCCTCGGCCGCGCCCGCCGCATCGACGGCGTGCATGACCGCTACATCGAATTCGCCAAGCGCACGCTGCCGCGCGAGCTGTCGCTCGACGGGCTTCGCGTCGTGATCGATTGCGCCAACGGGGCGGCCTACAAGGTGGTGCCGGAAGCGCTGTGGGAATTGGGCGCCGATGTCGTTGCGATGGGCGTCGATCCCGATGGCTTCAACATCAACAAGGAATGCGGCTCGACCTCGCCGGAGGCGCTGACGAGGAAGGTCCGCGAGATGCGCGCCGATATCGGCATCGCGCTCGATGGCGATGCCGACCGCGTCATCCTGGTCGACGAGCGCGGCCATGTCGTCGACGGCGACCAGCTGCTGGCGGTGATCGCGCAGAGCTGGAAGGAAGAGGGGCGGCTCTCCCGCCCCGGCATCGTCACGACCGTAATGAGCAATCTCGGGCTCGAGCGCTTCCTCGGGGGGCACGGGCTCGAGATGCTGCGCACGCCGGTCGGCGACCGCTACGTGCTCGAGCAGATGCTCAAGGGCGGCTACAATCTCGGCGGCGAGCCGTCCGGTCACATCATCCTCTCCGACTATGCCACCACCGGCGACGGTTTCGTCGCCGCGCTGCAGGTGCTGGCGGTGGTGCAGAAGCTGCGCCGGCCGGTATCGGAGGTCTGCCACCGCTTCGATCCGCTGCCGCAGATCCTCAAGAACGTGCGCTACAAGAGCGGCAAGCCGCTCGACGATGTCGACGTCAGGTCGGCGATCGACGCCGGCGAGAAGCGTCTCAACGGCCATGGCCGCCTGCTGATCCGTCCCTCCGGCACCGAGCCGGTGATCCGCGTGATGGCCGAGGGCGACGACCGCATCATGGTCGAGGAAGTCGTCGACGAGATCGTGCACGCGCTCGGCCAGGCCGCGGCTTGAACTGCACCGCTGAGACATTGCGAAGGCGTAAACGCGCGCCGGCTGCGTCAACACATCGTTAGCAACTGCGACGGCTCTGCCGCATTCCGCCGTGGTGGCAATGCATCGCTCGCGATCAGGTTGAAACCACGGGAGGAGGCTTCGTCAGAAATTATCAACCTTAATAATTAGGGTTAAGTGCCGCTTAAGCATTTGCTGGCATCGTCCCCACCGTGAGTTTTTGGATGTGAGGCGTCCTGGCTGCCTCACCGGACAAAAGGACGAGGCCAATGCGTAGCGTGAAGTTTCTCATCGCCGCCGGTGCGGCCACTTTGGTGTCATCCGCGGTATTCGCCGCCGACATGCCCATTGCCCCGCCCCCTGCCTATGCACCGCCCCCGGTGGTCGAAGATTTCGGCGGCTGGTATCTGCGCGGCGATATCGGATTCTCCAACCAGCGCGTCAGCCGCCTTAATAACGTGTTGGACGCCGCTGCCACCAGCTCGGTCCAGAACCTGAACTTCAGCACCGCGGGCATTTTCGGCCTCGGTGCGGGTTATCGCTTCAATAGCTGGTTCCGCGCCGACGTCACCGGCGAGTATCGCGGCAATTCGACGTTCTTCGGAACGGACAACCTTACCTACCCCGGCCCTGCGTTCGGCGCCGACACTTATCACGCCACCAAGTCGGAATGGGTCGTTCTCGGCAACGCCTATGTCGATCTCGGTACCTGGTGGTGCATGACGCCTTTCATCGGCGCCGGTATCGGCGGTGCGCGGGTGGCGATCAACGGCTTCACCGACGTAAATACACCCACCGGGGGCATAGCCTACGGCGACAACACGGCGCAGTGGAATTTCGCCTGGGCAGTGCATGCCGGTGTTGCCTACAAGGTGACGCCGAACTTCACCGTCGAACTCGCCTATCGCTATCTCGACATGGGTGACGGCCTGACTGGCGACCTTCGCACCTTCAACGGCGTCAACGCCATCGTCAACCCGACCACCTTCAAGGACATCACTTCGCATGACCTGAAGATCGGCGTGCGCTGGGATCTGAACAACCCGCCGGTCTATCAGCCGCCGCTGATCCGCAAGGGTTAATCGCTCCTCACTTTCCTTAACGATTGTGAACGGCGCGGGATGTTTCCCGCGCCGTTTTGCTTTGCCTGCCGCGCATGCGCCAGCGCGAAAGAGATTGCCGCAGAAGCGCTGGCGAAACGAATTATTAGGGTTAACAGGCGATGATCGGCGCGTGAGTTAGAGAGTTTTCATGGAGCGTTGCGATGCGTAGGTTCGTGCTGGCGGCGGCGATGGCCGGGATAACGTTCGGCGCTCAGGCGGCCGATCTCCCGGATCTGCCGGTTCTTCGCGGCAGCCTTGCCCCGGGTGCCCCCCGCGTCGTCTGGCACGGCTTCTATGCCGGCGGTCAGGTCAGCTACGGCTCCATCGGCACCAAGCTGCCGTCGGGTCTGAATGCCGACATGCAGTCGACATTCACCCCGCCGTTGGCGACGACCTACAACTGGCAGCCCTTGGGGGAGGCGCACAGCACCAACACCGGCTATGGCGCATTCGCCGGCTACAACTGGCAATGGGATGACGCCGTTCTCGGTATCGAGGGCAACTATCTGCATGGCGCCTTCAATTCCTACGCGAGCTCGACGGGCTATACGTACAACCTGCCGGCCTTCACGGTGGCGAGTGTCACCAATTCGCGAGCGAACGTCGCCCTCAGCGATTTCGGCTCGCTGCGAGCGCGGTTCGGTTGGGTCGCCGGCTGCTTCATGCCCTATGGCTTTCTCGGGGCCGGAGTCGGCAGTCGAACGATCGATCGCTCGGTCTCCGCTTCGCCCGCGTCCATCTCTCCGACCTGGAGCGCCGATTCCAAGGAGAAACTCGTCTATGGCTATTCGGCAGGCTTCGGCGTCGATACCATGGTCGTCGGCGGGCTGTTCGTCCGCGCCGAATACGAATACCAGCGGGTCACTGCGGACTACGAATCCTACATTCATTCGGCTCGCCTCGGCGTCGGCTACAAGTTCTGATCTTCGCTCGTCTTGACATGAATTGACGCGGCTGTTCGGATGCCGACTCCGTTTTTCGGAGGCGGTCATCGTGATGAAGATTTTCGGCGACACCAATTCCGGCAATTGCCTGAAGGTGAAATGGGTCTGCGACCGGCTTGCGTTGCCCTATCGCTGGATCGACATCGACACCATTAAGGGCGAGACCCGCACCCCCGAATTCCTGAAGCTCAACGGCGCCGGCCAGGTGCCGACGGTCGAATTCGACGACGGCCGCACGCTGGCGCAGTCCAACGCCATCATCCGCTATCTCGCGCGCGGCAGCGCGCTCATTCCATCGGATGCCTACGCCGCCGCCAAGATGGACGAGTGGATGTTCTGGGAACAATACAGCCACGAGCCTTACATTGCGGTCTGCCGATTCCAGATGGTCTATCTGAAGAAGCCTGCTTCCGAGCTCGATCCCGAGAAGGTCAAGCGCGGATATGCCGCGCTGGCGCGCATGGAGCAGCATCTGTCGGCATCGCGCTGCCTTGCTGGGGAGGCATTCTCGCTGGCCGACGTGTCGCTGCTCGCCTATACGCGTGTTGCGCACGAAGGCGGCTTCGATCTGACCGGCTATCCCTCGGCGCGGCGATGGATCGGCGAGTCCGAGAGGGCGCTCGGCCTGCCGGCGGCGAAGTGACGGCGATGACGAGCAAAAACCGCCGCAGCTGTCGCATGACGATCCGGATCCGACACTGTCCCTGAGGTTGTGCCGCTGCGGGCGCCCATGTCTGCGGTGGTTGCGGGTACGCGATCCCGTTAACAGGCGGTAAACTAACGATCGCATCGTCATCCGCCGTGCAGGAACGTCGCCGCAATTGGGGCTTATCCCGCGCCGCGCGGCGTGGGCAGAACGGGGATTATCCAGATGGCGCGTTATTCGATCCGCAAGCTCGGCTGCGAGTACGTCGTGCTCGTCGGCGATGAGAGCGTCCTCAGGATTGCCAGCCGGCGGAAGGCCGCGAAGCTCGTCGTCGAGGCCGCAGAATTGCTCTCGGAGCAATCCGATCTGCCGTGCAGTCCGGATGTTGATGCAGATCAAATCGGCCGTGAGGTGCGCAAAGTTCCTTGACGGTGAGGGGCGATTCCCTTAATGACCGCGGCGGGACACCTCCCCCCAACGGGAGGCTCACTATCTGGAAGGATAGATCATGACCGTGGCGAAGCCCGCTTCGCGGCCGACCGTGCCGCATTTTTCCTCCGGCCCCTGCGCCAAGCGCCCTGGCTGGAATCCCCAAAATCTCAAGGACGCCGCCCTCGGCCGCTCGCACCGTGCGAAGATCGGCAAGGCCAAGCTGAAGCTTGCGATCGACCTGACGCGCGAGGTGCTGGAAGTGCCGGCGGACTACCGCATCGGCATCGTGCCGGCGTCCGACACCGGCGCGGTCGAAATGGCGTTGTGGTCGCTGCTCGGCGCGCGTCCCGTCACCACGCTCGCCTGGGAATCCTTTGGCGAAGGCTGGGTCAGCGACATCGTCAAGGAACTGAAGCTGAAGGACGTCACCAAGCTGCACGCCGGCTACGGTGACATTCCGGATCTGTCCAAGGTCGATCCCGCCAGCGACGTCGTATTCACCTGGAACGGCACCACCTCGGGCGTGCGGGTGCCGAACGCCGACTGGATCAAGGCCGACCGGCAAGGCCTCACCATCTGCGACGCCACCTCGGCGGCGTTCGCGCAGCCGCTCGATTGGCAAAAGCTCGACGTCGTCACCTTCTCCTGGCAGAAGGCGCTCGGCGGCGAGGCCGCGCACGGCATGCTGGTGCTGAGCCCGCGCGCGGTGGAGCGGCTCGAAACCTACAAGCCGGCCTGGCCGCTGCCGAAGATCTTCCGGATGACCAAGGGCGGCAAGATCAACGAGGGCATCTTCGTCGGCGAGACCATCAACACGCCGTCGATGCTCTGCGTCGAGGACTATCTCGATGCGCTGAACTGGGCCAAGTCGGTCGGTGGCCTGAAGGCGCTGATCGCGCGCGCCGACGCCAACACCAGGGTGATCGCCGACTGGAAGGCGAAGACGCCGTGGATCGACTTCCTGGCGAAGGATGCGGCGATCCGCTCCAACACCTCCGTGTGCATGAAGGTGGTCGATCCCGCGATCACCTCGCTCTCGGCGGACGCGCAGGCCGACTTCTGCAAGAAGCTGGTCGCGCTGGTCGAGAAGGAGAACGCCGGCTTCGACTTTGCGCATTACCGCGATGCGCCGGCAGGTCTGCGCATCTGGTGCGGCGCCACCGTGGAGGCGAGGGACGTCGAGCTGCTGACGCAGTGGATCGACTGGGCCTTTGCCGAAACCAAGGCCGCGCTGCCGAAGGCGGCTTGAGGCCCACGAGCTCACTGTCGTCATGGCCGGGCTTGACCCGGCCATCCATCAAAAGGATGGACCCGCGGGTCAAGCCCGCGGGTGACGAATTGAACAGATCACATACATCACCGGACCATTCCCATGCACAAACCGAAAGTTCTCATTTCCGACGCGCTCTCTCCCGCCGCCGTGCAGATCTTCAAGGACCGCGGCATCGAGGTCGACTTCCAGCCCAACCTCGGCAAGGACAAGGACAAGCTTGCCGAGATCATCGGCAACTATGACGGCCTGGCCATCCGCTCCGCCACCAAGGCGACCGCCAAGATCATCGCCAAGGCCAAGAAGCTGAAGGTGATCGGCCGCGCCGGCATCGGCGTCGACAACGTCGAAATCCCCGCCGCCACCGCCAAGGGCATCATCGTGATGAACACGCCGTTCGGCAATTCGATCACGACCGCCGAGCATGCCATCACGTTGATGCTGGCGCTGGCGCGCGAGATCCCGCAGGCCGACGCCTCGACCCAGGCCGGCAAGTGGGAGAAGAACCGCTTCATGGGCGTCGAGATCACCGGCAAGGTGCTCGGCGTCATCGGCTGCGGCAATATCGGATCGATCGTCGCCGACCGCGCGCTGGGGCTGAAAATGAAGGTGATCGCCTTCGATCCCTTCCTGTCGCCGGAGCGCGCCAAGGACATCGGCGTGGAGAAGGTCGAGCTCGACGAGCTCTTCAAGCGCGCCGACTTCATCACGCTGCACACGCCGCTGACGGAGAAGACGAAGAACATCATCGACGCCGCGGCGCTGGCGAAGATGAAGAAGGGCGTGCGCATCGTCAACTGCGCCCGTGGCGGCCTGGTCGACGAGCAGGCCCTGGTCGAAGCGCTCAATTCCAAGCACGTCGCGGGCGCCGCCTTCGACGTATTTGTCGAAGAGCCGGCGACATCGAACGTGCTGTTCGGCCATCCCAACGTGATCTGCACCCCGCATCTCGGCGCTTCCACCACCGAAGCGCAGGAGAACGTCGCGCTGCAGGTCGCAGAACAAATGTCGGACTACCTCTTGTCCGGCGCGATCTCCAATGCCGTCAACTTCCCCTCGATCACGGCGGAAGAGGCACCGAAGCTGCGTCCCTTCATCGAGCTTGCCGAAAAGCTCGGCTCCTTCGCGGGCCAGCTCACCGAGACCGGCATCCTCAAGGTGCAGATCACCTATGAGGGCCACGTCGCCGAGATGAAGATCAAGGCGATCACCTCCGCGGTGCTGTCGGGCCTGCTGCGACCGATGCTCGGCGAGGTCAACGTGGTCTCCGCGCCTGTTGTCGCGAAGGAGCGCGGCATGGTGGTCGACGAGGTGGTGCGCGCCGCCCAGAGCGACTACGAAAGCCTGATCACCGTCACCGTGACCACCGAACGGCAGGAGCGTTCGGTTGCCGGCACCGTCTATCACGACGGCAAGCCGCGGCTGGTCGACATCAAGGGCATCCGCATCGACGCCGAATTCGGCAAGTCCATGATCTACGTCACCAACGAGGACAAGCCGGGCTTCATCGGCGCCTTCGCGAGCCTGCTTGGCGACGCCAGGCTGAACATCGCGACCTTCCACCTCGGCCGGGTCAAGCAGGGGGGCGACGCCATCGCCCTGGTCGAGATCGACGGCCCGGTGCCGCCGGAGGTGCTGGACAAGGTGCAGAAGCTGCCCCAGGTCAAGCAGGCCAAGGCGCTGGCGTTCTAGCCGCAAGCCCGCGTCCGCCGCGGCTCTGCCGCGGCGGCGCCACACCGATACCGCAATCGAACCGGTTCCTTCCCCGCCGCGTCTCACTACCAGGGGCGCGATTTCCGCGCCCGCTTTGGCGCGCGCAAATTTCGGGAGGATTTCATGCGGACGATTGCGAATAGTCTTGCCACGACCGGGCTGGTCCTGCTGGCCGTACTGGCCGTCACGCCGGCCGGCGCGGCCGATCTGCCCGTCACCTCGGCAGTGGATGCCGTTACCGTCTATCCCGACGGCGCCACCGTGACGCGCGTCATCGCGCTCGACCTCCCGGCAGGCGACAGCACGCTGGTCGCCAGGGACTTCCCGCTGACGCTCGATGCAAGCTCGCTGCGGGTCGAGGGCGAGGCCGGGACGAAACTGACCATCGGCGCGATCGACACGCGCCCGCCGCGCCCGGTGCCGCCCGCCAATCTGTCCGAGATCGACAAGCGCATCGAGGCGCTGAAGGACGAACGGGCCAACTGGCAAGGCGCGATTGCCGCCGCGGAAGCCCGGCGCAAATTCGCCGAACGCTTTGCGGAGAGTTCGCCCGCGGGCCTCGGGGAGAAGGGCGAGGCGCGGCCGCTCAGCGAATGGCGCGCGGCGTTTGCCGCCGTCTCGGAGGAAGTCGCCGCCGCCAACACCGCCATCCGCGACGCCGAGCGCAAGCAGCGCGAGATCGACCGCGAGGTCGCGCGGCTGGAAACCGATCGCGCGGCCAAGCCGCCGGCAAAGCTCGAGGTCCGCATCGACCTTGCAGCGCAGGCGGTAACCAAGGCGACGCTGCGCGTGACCTATGCGGTGCGCAACGCGCGCTGGACTCCGCTCTATGACGCCCGTCTCGACACGGGCACCAAGGACCGCAAGCCGGCCCTCGAGCTGGTGCGCCGCGCAGAGATCGTCCAGAACACCGGCGAGGACTGGTCGAACGTCACGCTCGGCGTCTCCACCTTGCGGACCGCGCGCGGCGGCAATGCGCCGGAGCTGAACACGCTCGTCGTGCAGTATCCGCAATTGCCGCGCCCGCTGGCCGCCGGCAGCGCATCCGATTCCGCCCAGCCGCGTGCGCTGAAGCAGGCCCAGGTGGCGGCGGCGCCGCCGCCGCAGTCCGAGGCCCTGCGCGAGCGCGCCGACGAGCAGCAGGCAGCCGTGGAGACGAGCGGCTTCCAGGTCACCTTCAGGATTCCGGGCCGCGTCAGCATCGGCGCTGCGGAAGGCGCCAAGAGCCTGCGCATCGCGACGGCGACGATTGCTCCCGCTCTTCTCGTGCGCTCCGCGCCGGTGATGGACCCCACCGCGTTCCTCGAGGCCAGCTTCAAGCAGGCCGAGGACGCGCCGCTGCTGCCGGGCCGGGTCTCGATCTATCGCGACGGCACCTTCGTGGGCCGCGGCCGGATGGCCGCCGCGAGCAAGGACGAGACCGTACGTCTCGGCTTCGGCGCCGACGACAAGGTCAAGATCGAGCGCACCGTGCTCAAGCGCAACGAGGGTTCCGCCGGCCTGATCGTGACGACCTCGAAGACCGACGAGCGCGCCTTCAAGACCGCCGTGCGCAACGGCCACGATTTCCCGATTCGAATCGCGATCGAAGATCGGCTGCCGGTCAGCGAGAATGAGGAGATCGTGGTGGAGATGCTGCCGTCGACTACGCCGCCGACCACGACGAACCTGCGCGACAAGCGCGGCGTGCTGGAATGGGCGTTCGAAGCCAAGGCCGGCGAGGTAAGGGACATCGGCTTTGCCTGGCGCGTGAAGTGGCCGAAAGACAAGGGCGTGGTGATGACGCCTGCCGGCTGATGATGCACCGCGCGGGCACTACCATCGCTTGATCGCCGCCAGCGCCTGCTCGCGCGCGTCGCCGCGCCAGGCGGTGACGCTGCGCCCGAAGCGGCCCTTGAACCAGCGGGCCATCGCGCTCTGCGCCGAGAAGCCGAGCATTTCGGCCACGTTCGTCAGCGGACGGCTGCGGTCCTCGATCAGGTGCAGGGCGAGGTCGGCGCGTTCGGCGTCGAGAATCTCCGAGAAGCTCGTGCCGCATTCGGCGAGGTGACGGTGGATGGTGCGTCGGGTGCAGCCGAAATGTTCCGCGACGCGCTCGACCGTGCAGTCGCGGTCTGCCAGCAGCGCGCGCACCACCTCGGTCACCCGTTCGTCCCATCGCTTGGGCCGCACGTCGATCGCTTCGACGCGCTTCTCGAGATAGCCTGCGATCAGCGGATGCGCGCGCGGGATCGTCCGCCCGAGGTCGCGCGGGGAAATCACCAGCGCATCGGCGTCGGCACCGAAGACCAGCGGGCAGCCGAAGAAGCTGCGGTGGTATTTGCGATTGCGCGGCGGCGGGTGGATCAGATGCGCTTGCAGCGGCCGCCAGTCCTCGCCGGCAAGCGAGCGGATGATCCGGTGCAGGCTGCCGAGCGCCATCTCGGATGAGGGGCGCGGCACGCGCAGATGGCCGCCCCGAAAGCCGATGCGCAGCGTGACGGTGTCTTCGCGCCGCTCGATCGTCAGCCCCATGCCCTCGTGGTGGATGTGGATGAAGCGGGCAAGCGCCTTCAACGCGTCGCCTACCGTCGCCTGCTCGCGCACGACCAGCGCCACTGGGCCGAGATTGGCCAGCGCGCCGCGTTCGGCCATCAGGAGGCCGAACTCCTCGACGCCGGACGCGGCGGCGGAAGCTTCCAGCAGCCGTCGCAGGCTGGTGACGGCGATGCGCAAGTCGGGACGATCGAGGCTTTCCAGCGGCAGGCGGACCTTGCGCATCATTGCCCGCGGATCGAGGCCCACCGATTGGGCAACCGCGGGGTAGTGCGTAAGAGTTGCGCTGCGGATCAGATCGCTCATGGCGGGTATGCGCCGGATTGTCCCAGAATGTAAAAATTATGTCCCGAAATGTCAAATGATCGATGAACCATTCGGCTAAATTCGAGACACAGGAAACGTCGAGGTCCAGCGCAGGTTGCTGCCGGGCCCCGCATTACCGCAGGCGGACGGATCGATCGGCATTTTCCGATCGGCCGCGTGCGAAGACGGTTCCAACGTTCAGAAAATCGATTGCTGGGGTAATGACGATGCCGCGGAACGCGACTTCCCGGGGTGCAATCTTTGTCGTTGACGATGACGCCGCTACGCGCGAGACGCTTTCCAGCGCGTTCGCGAGCGCCGGGTATGAGGTGGTTTGTTTCGCAGATGGGGCCGCGCTGCTGTCGCAGCTACGTAACCATGTTCCCGTCTGCATCTTTCTCGAGGTGCGGCTGCCCGCGCGCGCGGGCCTCGACCTCCTGAGGAGGGTTCGCGAGCAAGGCTGTCCCGCCCCGATCTTCGTCACCGCCGCCGATGGCGACATCGCGACCGCCGTTGCGGCGGTGCGTAGCGGGGCGGTCGATTTCGTCGAGAAGCCGGTCGACGGCAAGCGTCTCGTCGAACGAATGGAAGCTGCGATCGAGGAGCTGGCGCAGCCCGACGATGAGTTTCCCGACATCGTGATGCATCTGCCTGGCTGCGCGCCCTTCACCCGCCGGGAGCGCGAGGTGCTGGCGCGCATTGCGGTCGGCGAGACCAACAAGGAGGCCGCGCGCAGGCTGGGGCTGAGCTCGCGCACCATCGAAGGTTATCGGGCCAGCATCATGCGCAAAGTCGGTGCGCGCACCGCGGCTGAGTTGCTTCGCCGCGTGCTGAGCCAGGACCGTACTGCCTGAACGGGTGATTTCGCCGCATCGGTTTCGCCCTGCGGAATTGTCGGCGCGAAAATACCTTTCGACGAAATCACCGAATTCCGATCGGCAAGATTCCGCTCGCGAGGTGCCTCCGCGGGCGGTATTTTTGTTGCCATGGGTAAGATATTCGTACGATATGAGCCGCAACCGGCCAGCTAAAGGGAGAGAAAAATGCGTGAAGCCGTAATCGTTTCCTATGCCCGCACGGGTCTGGCCAAGTCCGGCCGCGGCGGATTCAACATCACGGCGCCGATGTCGCTGGCCGCGCATGCGGTCAAGCACGCCGTTGAGCGTGCGGGCGTTGCCAAGGACTACGTCGAGGACTGCTATCTCGGCAATTGCGCGCACGGCGCACCGAACATCGGCCGCCAGGCGGCGCTGCTGGCGGGCCTGCCGAAGTCGACCGGCGGCGTGTCGGTGAACCGCTTCTGCTCGTCGGGTCTGCAGACCATCGCGATGGCCGCCAACAGCATCCGCTCGGAGGGCTCCGAATGCATCGTGGCCGGCGGCGTCGAAAGCATCTCGGTTCCCGGCGGCCCGCTGCCGAAGGAAGTGGTCGATCCGGAACTGCTCAACATCGCGCCTGCGATCTTCATGGCGATGATCGATACCGCCGACATTGTCGCCGAGCGCTACAAGGTCAGCCGCGAATACCAGGATGAATACTCGCTGGAATCGCAGCGCCGCATGGCGGCAGCCCAACAGGCCAACAAGTTCAAGGACGAAATCGTCCCGATGAAGGCCAAAATGAAAGTCGTCGACAAGGCGACGAAGGCCGAGAGCATCGTCGACTACGTCGTCGACAAGGACGAGTGCAACCGGCCCGAGACCACGTTGGAAGGCCTTGCCAAGCTCGAGCCTGTGAAGGGCCCTGGCAAGTACGTCACCGCCGGCAACGCCAGTCAGCTCTCGGACGGCGCGGCGGCGGTCGTGCTGATGGAAGCCAAGGACGCAGAGAAGCGCGGTCTCAATCCGATGGGCCGCTTCGTTGGCTGGGCGTCGGCGGGCTGCGAGCCGGATGAAATGGGCATCGGTCCGATCTACGCCGTGCCCAAGCTGTTGAAGCGCAATGGCCTGAAGATCGACGACATCGATCTCTGGGAGCTCAACGAGGCCTTCGCCAGCCAGTGCCTGTATTCGCGCGACCAGCTCGGCATCGACCCCGCGAAGTACAACGTCAACGGCGGCTCGATCGCGATCGGCCATCCCTTCGGCATGACCGGCGCGCGGCTCACCGGCCACATCCTGCAGGAAGGCCGCCGGCGCAAGGCCAAGTGGGGCGTCGTGACGATGTGCATCGGCGGCGGCCAGGGCGGCGCCGGCCTGTTCGAGATCTATCAGTAAGCTTCAGTTAGAAGCAAAACGATCAGCAGCGCGGCCAAGGCCGCGCTGCTTTTTTGTGGGCTGAATCTGTAAGGTGGGCAAAGGCGTTCTTGCGCCGTGCCCACCTTCCAGGGTGTGCACTTGAAGGTGGGCACGCTTTCGCTTTGCCCACCCTACCGAGCGTGACCAAACTCACTTCGCCTTCAGGAACTCCGCCACTTCCAGCAGCACGAACTCGTTGTCGTCGGCCTTGTTGGGATCGCGGCTGGAGGAGAACGGCAGGTTGTTGTCGTTGCCGACGACGATGTGGGTCTCGTCGACACGGTCCACATTCTCGATGGTGAAGAAGGGGAAGGTCAGCACGCCGTCGCTGAGCGGCTTCCTCGCCTTCTTGTCGGGATCGCGGATCTTCATCAGGTCGATATAGGCGATCTTGCGCACCGGCTTGCCGACATTGGCATCCGACAGCTCGATCTTGTAGATGCGCTTGAATTTGGCGAGGTCGGGGAAGCAGTTCTGGCCGCGCTGGCCTTGCGGGCAGGCCTTGTCGGCGGTGCCCTCGCCGTTGTCGCGCTCGATGATCAGGCCGCTCGCCGCGTCGATCATGTTGAAGTCGCCGATGGCGTTGCCGTTCTGCTCGAACACATAGTGCCAGTAGCGGCCGGTGAACTTTCCCGCGGCGACGTCGAATTCGAGAATGCGCGCGGCTTCCTTGCCGTTGACCTTCTCGAAATCCTTCTTCTCGGCGTCCCACAGCGGGCCTTCGAGCAAGCCGTAGAGGAACTTGCCGTCCTTGGAGCCGGCAAAGCCTTCATAGCCCTTGGAGCGGCGCAGGTTGACGGTAGTGTAGCTTGCGCCGGGTGCGCCGGGCGACTGCACCGACCAGTGGTCCGGCGAGCGCACCGGCTTGCCGTCGGCCATGGTCTCGAACACGGCGAGCACCTTGCCGGACTTGTCCGCCTTGAGAATGTAGGGGCCGAGTTCGTCGCCGATCCAGAAGCTGTCGCCGACGATCTGGAATCCCTCCGTGTCGAAATCGGCGCCGGTGAGATAGCGCTTCGCGGAGTCCTCGTGCACGATGCGGAACGGCACCTTGCGGTCGGGATCGTGCAGGAACACGCTTTCCTGACGCTCGACCTTGCCGCTCGCCCAGTCGATCCTGTAGCGGTTCAAATACAGCATGGAGTCCGGCGAGTTGTAGCGCGAGCCCATACCGTTGTCGGTGACCACCCAGAATTCGCCGTTGCCCATCGACTTGATGCCGGAATGGCCCTGCAGCGGCTGGCCCTTGAACGGCAGCGACACGCCGGTCGGCCGCTCATAGGATTTGCCCATCACGCTGCCGACGGCATCGATCCGCTTGCCGGTGGTGTACTTGCCGGATGTCTTGAGGTCGGCGGGCGCATCAACCGGCGCATCGACGAAGCTCGCCGCCGGCAGCACGGCGTGGCCCTTGAGGGTGGCGGGGAACTCGCCCTCGCCCTGCGCGAAAGCGGCTCCCGTGAGCAGAAGTATGGATGCGACCGAAGTGAGCAGTGCAGCGCGCATTGTGCTTCTCCTGTGAGTGACGATGCGCGGTGTTGTCGGGAACAGGCGTGACGCAGCGCTGACGTACCGATGACGCGGTCGTGACAGCGGTGGATGGCGCTTGCGACGTTACGCCGCCTATCGAGGTGCAGGCGCCGCCGGCTGCATCGTCTGCGGCAGCAGATACGGCACGCCGTCATCGGTGTGCCGTATTGCCACGTCCACCTCGAACAGCTCGCGGATGCGTTCCGACGTGATGGTGGTGCGGCGGTCGCCCAGGGCGGCGAGCCGGCCGCGATGCAAGAGCGCGATGCGGTCGGCGAAGCGCATGGCGAGGTTGAGGTCGTGCAGGATCGCGACCACAGCCGTGCCGCGCTCGGCCCGGCGCCGCGCGCTTTCCACGAGGTCGATCTGGTGGCGTAGATCGAGGCTCGAGGTGGGCTCATCCAGCAGCAGGAGACCTGGACCGTTCATGGCCTCGCCGCAGGCGAGCTGCACCAGCACGCGGGCGAAGTGCGCGCGCTGCTGCTCGCCGCCGGACAACGTCGGCAATTGCCGGTCGCGGAAGCGCCCGAGGCCGACCTCCTGCAGCGCCTGCTCGATCACCGGATTCAAGGCCGCGCGGCTGCGCCCGCCCGTCCCCATCCCGACGATCTCCTCGACCGTGAAGGGGAAGGTGACGTGGACGTGCTGCGAGAGCATCGCACGCCGTTCCGCCAGCTCGCGCGGCGACCAGCTGCGGATGTCGCGCGAACCGAGCGCGACGCTGCCGGCGGTCGGGCGCAGGTCGCCGGAGAGCATGCGTAGCAGCGTCGACTTGCCGGCCCCGTTGGGGCCGACGATTGCGACCATCTCGCCGCCGGCGATGTCGAGATCGACGCCGTCGACCAGCCTGGCGCGGCCGACTGCCAGCGACACGGCGCGTGCGCCCAGGATGGCGCTCATAGCCCGGTCAGCCCGCGTTGCCGCAGCAGGATGGCGAGGAAGAACGGCGCACCGACCGCGGCGGTCAGGATGCCGATCGGCATCTCGGCCGGCGCCACGATGGTGCGCGCCAGCGTATCCGCGCCGGTCATCAGGATCGCTCCCAGCAGGGCGGAGGCCGGCAGCAACAGCCGGTGCGCCGGTCCGATCGCGAGCCGCAGCAGATGCGGCACCACGATGCCGACGAATCCGACCACGCCGCAGACCGAAACGGCGACGCCGGTCATTGCCGACACCAGCACGACGCAGATGCGCTTCAACCGCTCGACATGGACGCCGCTGTGAAAGGCTTCCGCCTCGCCCAGCACGAGCAGGTCGAGCCCGCGCGCGATCCAAAGGCACGTCATCAGCGCCAGCGCCAGCACCGGGGCCAGCGTCGCGGCCTTCGGCCAGGTTGCCCCGCTCAGCGAGCCCAGGAGCCAGAACGTGATGTCGCGAAGCTGGCGGTCGTCGGCCACGAACACGAGCAGGCCGATGCCGGCATTGGCGATGGCCGCAATGGCAAGCCCCGCCAGCAGGAAGACCGCGATGGACGTGCGTCCGCCCCGGCTCGCGATGCCGTAGAGGATGATGGTCGTCGCGAGCGAGCCGACGAAGGCCGCGATCGGCAGCAACTCGTGCTGCATGAAGCGCACGCTCTCGCCGAGCCCGCTGTCGGTGAACA
Source organism: Bradyrhizobium sp. (assembly GCF_052389815.1). Classification (GTDB taxonomy): domain Bacteria; phylum Pseudomonadota; class Alphaproteobacteria; order Rhizobiales; family Xanthobacteraceae; genus Bradyrhizobium. The sequence goes on from NZ_JBQTHN010000033.1 coordinate 35,381, forward strand.
CGATGGCGGCGGCCGCCGCGAACGCGCCGCCGGAGGAGACGCCGACGAGTGCGGGATCGGCCAGCGGATTGCGGAACAGGCCCTGCATGATCGCGCCGGCCATGGCGAGCAGGCCGCCGACCATCGCGGCCGCCGCAATGCGCGGAATGCGGATCGACCACAGCACGAGCCGGTCGCGCGAGGTCATGGGATGGGAAAGGTCGGCAGACAGGCCGAGCGCCGCCGGCAGGCGCGAAAAAGGAATTCCCGCCGCGCCCACGGTGAGGGCGATCGTGGCGGCGATGACGAGAACCACGAGCAGACCGGCGATGACGAATGGCGCCGCCGGCCGCAACGCGCGGGCAGGACGGGCCGAGGCTTCGGCCGCAACGCTCATTTCCGGCAATCGGCCGATAGCGCGGCCGGCGTGAATTTCTCCGCCTGAGGCGCCAGCGCCGGATAGAGCTTCACCGAGAGATCGCGTGCTGCGGCTGCGGTGCGCGGGCCGAAGCCGAGCAGATACAGGCCCTCCATCGAGATGAAGGCCCGGTTACCCGCAGCCGGCGTCATGGCGAAAGCGGGATGCGCAAACACCGTCTCCGCCTCGACCGAATCCTTGCCGCGTGCGATCGACAGCACGACATCGGGTCTTGCCGCGACGATCGCCTCGTCGTTGATGGGCTTATAGCCCTCGTAGGCGTCGATTGCGTTGACGGCGCCGGCAAGCCGGATGATCTCGCCCGCCGCGGTGTTCCTGCCTGCGGCCATGGCGCGGCCGTTGAGGAACGACATCACGAACATCACCCGCACCGGCTTCGTCACCCTGCCGCGCAGCTCGCGCAATTGCGCGAGGTCGTCGGCAACCGCCTTGCTCAGGCATTCCGTGCGTCGGCCCGCGTCCATCGCACGGCCGACCAGCGCGATCTTGTCGAGCAATCCCTGCTCCGAAAATGTCTCCGGCACCATCACCAGCGGCACTTTCGCGGCGTCCAGCACCTCGATCGCCTCCTTCGGCCCGGAGCCCTGCATCGCCAGCACCAGCGACGGGTTGAGCCCGAGCACGCCCTCGGCGGATAGCTGGCGCCAATAGCCGACATTCGGCTTGTCGCGCAGTGCGGCCGGCGGAAACAGGCTGGTGGCATCGACGCCGGCCAGCCGGTCTTCGTAGCCGAGCGCATAGAGTATCTCGGTGATGGCGCCGCCGATCGCGACGATCCGCGCCGGATTCTCGATGCGGACGTCGCGGTCGCGCGCATCGTGCACGGTGACATTCGCCGCGCGCGCGACGTCGCCGGCCATGGCGCAGGCGAGGAGCAGCGGGACAAGCGTGCGGCAAGTCGTCATCGACGGCATCACTTGGTCAGGATCAGCTTGTTCTGCGAGGTCAGCCGCAGGCGATAGGTGTCCTCGCCATGCGCGATGATAATTTCGCGCTCGGCCGCAAAAAGCTCGCGGCTCTCGATACGATTGCCGTTGATCGCAATGGACCGTGTTGCAGCGGACAGCCGATCTGAAGTTCTTCCTGCGCCTCCGACATTGTCTTCGGAAGTTGTGTCTTCGGAAGTTGTCGCCATTTCCGTTGTTACGCCCCGAGGTTGCCGCATCCGGTTTCTGTATAGTTCGATTGGTGCGCAATCCAACCCGTGCAGTTTACAATCGATATAAAGTGCATTTGCAGCGATTGACGGTTCCCGCACTGCGACGTAACCAAGACGGGCAGGGTGCGGGCGGGTGGCTCGCATCGTGAAGCGTTGGTAGCCAGCAAGCTGCTGCATGCGATTGCAGCGCCCGCCAGCCGAACCCAAGAAGCAAAGCATCAGGTTGGGGCATATGGCTTTCGGGGCTAGGCATTCGCGCGCCTTGTTTTTGGGCGCGTCGGCACTTTCCATTGCGTTGATGTTTTCGACATCCGCGATGACGCAGACGGCGGACGCCGACGCTGCCCGTGCGACGGCGCAGAGCAAGCCGAAGCAGGCCAAGCGCAAGCCGGCGCAGCCGCAGCAGGCGCCTTCCACCGCGGTGATGAACGCCAATGCGCAGGCCGGCACCACGGCGGTGCAATCGCTCGACACCATCACCGTTGCGGCATCGAAGACCGAGGAGAAGGCCATCGACGCCCTGGCGCCGGTGAGCGTCGTCACGCTGGAGCAGATCCAGGGCCTGCAGCCGAACCGCCTGTCCGACATTTTCTACAACATCCCCGGCGTCACCTTCCAGGAACGGGGCGACGACCCCTCGACCGTGATCAACATCCGCGGCCTGCAGGACTTCGGCCGCGTCGCGGTCGTGGTCGACGGCGCGCGGCAGAACTATCAGCGCACCGGCCACAACGCCAACGGCTCGTTCTTCCTCGATCCGGAGCTGGTCGGCGGGGTCGACGTGGTGCGCGGCCCGACCGCGAACATCTACGGCTCCGGCGCGATCGGCGGCGTGGTGTCGTTCCGCACCAAGGACATCCAGGACGTGCTTCGTCCCGGCGAGACCTGGGGCGTCGACATGACCGGCGCCGTCGGCACCAACAACGCGCGCGGCCTCGGTTCGGTGTTCGGCGGCGTGCGCGTCACGCCCGATGCCGACGTATTCGGCGGCGTGGTCTACCGCACGCAAGGCAATTACAAAGACGGCGCCGGCACCGAGATCGGCAACACCGGCAACCAGATCGCCGGCGGCTTGTTCAAGATGACGGTGCGCCCCGCGGAGGGCCACGAGATCAAGCTCGGCGGCGTATTCCAGGACTACCAGTATCATATCGGCCAGTTCAATCGCGGCGCGACCACGACCTTGAACCCGCCGGCGGCAATCGCCGGCTCCTCGGTCTATGCCTCGGACGCCCAGAACTACACCGGCACGCTCACCTGGAAATATTCCAGGCCCGACGACATGCTGTGGGACTGGAACGCCACCGTCTACGGCAATCGCACCGACAACGACCAGATCAAGACCTACAACAACCGCATCACCAGCGGCGGCGGCGTGTGTTCGCTTGGCAATCCCGGCAACAACATTTCCGGCTGCGTCGGCGACCGCCGCGGTTACGTGATCAATACCGTCGGCACCGACGTCAACAACACCACGCGCTTCAATTTCGGCGACTGGCGCAATGCGCTGACCTACGGCTTCGATGTGTTCGACGACACGGTGAATACGTTCGACACCCGCGGCAACTCCAACGTCACCACGCCCGGCGGCAATCGCACGGTGTCCGGCGGTTTCGTGCAGTTGAAGAACAACTATTCGACCTGGCTTGAGGTCGTCAGCGCCATCCGTTACGACCGCTACGATCTCAGTTCGGCGACGGTCTCGACCGGCGGCGACCGCTTCTCGCCGAAGATCACCGTCGGCGTGACGCCGGTCGCGGGCTTCACACCCTATGTCAGCTATGCCGAAGGGTATCGTGCGCCCGCGATCACGGAAACGCTGATCAACGGCTCGCATGCGAACGGTGGCGCGCCGTTCGGGTTCAACTGCCCGGACGGCAACTTCGGCCTGTTCTGCTTCCTGCCCAATCCGAACCTGCGGCCGGAGGTCGGCAAGAACAAGGAAGCCGGCATCAACCTGAAGTACGACAACGTCTTCATCGCGACCGACTCCTTCCGCGGCAAGTTCAATGTGTTCCGCAACGACGTTGACGACTACATCGATCTCGTTGCCTTCGGATTCACGCCGCTGCCGCCGTTCGGGACGTTCGCCCAGTTCTACCAGTATCAGAACATCGCCCATGCCCGGATCGAGGGCTTCGAGTGGGAAACGATGTACGATGCGGGCGCGTGGTATCTCGGCGTCTCCGGCCATCTGATCCGGGGCAAGAATGTACAGACCGGTGTCGGTCTCTCGACGATCATCCCGCGCAAGGTGACGACGACCGCCGGTGTGCGCCTGCTCGACCGCAAGCTGACCCTTGCCGCGCAATGGTCGTCATTTGCCGGCAACACCGACATTCCAGTCGGCTATCTGCCGGCGACCGACTACGAGCTGGTCAATCTCTACCTGACCTACAACGCGACCAGGGATATCGTCCTCACCGCATCGATCGACAACCTCCTGAACCAGTACTACCGGCCCTATGCGATCCCGCGCGGTTCATCCGACAACAGCACGCAGAACGACGTGCTGTGGTCGAGCCCGGGACCCGGCCGGGTCTACAAGGCGGGCCTCAAGATTCACTTTGGTGGAGCATAAATCGACCGCGCACGTTTCAACCAGGTCGCTGCCCGGCCGCGCTGATGCTCCAGCGCGGCTTTGGCGCGTTCTAATCCGAGCAGTCACACAAGGAGAGTTTCGATGTTTATCGCAATGAACAGGTTCCAGGTGAAGAAAGGCGCCGAGCAGGCGTTCGAGACCGTCTGGGCCACGCGGGAGTCCTATCTCGGCAGCATGCCGGGTTTCGTCGAGTTCCATCTGCTGAGGGGACCGGAGGCCGACGATCACGTCCTGTACTCCTCTCACACCACCTGGGTCGACAAGGCGGCATTCGAGACATGGACGAAGTCCGAAGAGTTCCGCCGGGCGCACGCGCGCGCCGACAACAAGACCGGCGAGAGCCTCTACCTCGGTCATCCCAAGTTTGAAGGCTTCGAGGTGATCCAGAGCGAGCGCAAGGCGGTCGCCGCGTAAGGAGAAGCGCGATGCTGAGCACGGAGCTTGCCGAGCTGAAGGCCTACATGCTGGAGAATCCCGGCGCCGTGATCGAGGACGTGGCGCGGCAGCGCAAGGTCACGCCGCGCGCGGTGATCGAGGCGATGCCGGTGGAGATGCGGCGATTGGGTGCGGGCGGCGAGTTCGCCGCCGCCATGCAAGACATCGCCTGTTGGGGCGAGGTGACGCTGATCGTCCACACCGACGATGCGATCTTCGAATTCACCGGCTCTGTTCCGGCCGGCGAGATCGGCCGCGGCTATTATAACCTGATGCAGCCGAAGGGCCTGCACGGTCATCTGCGGCACGAGCGCTGCGGCGGTATCGCCTTCGTCGAGCGGCCATTCATGGGCAAGTCGTCGGCCTTCGTTGCCTTCCTTAACGTCGACGGCGGCATCATGTTCAAGGTTTTCGTCGGCCGAGACGAGACGCGCGCGCTGCGCGGCGATCAGCTCACGCGCTTCAGGGCGCTGGCCGACCGCATCGCGCCCGCCTGACACTTCTCTGCCATTAGGGAGACGACTATGCGACGGACATTGCAGCGGATGGTGGGGGCTATTGGCGGCGCGGCGGTCCTGTCGCCTGGTGCGGCATTTGCCGCTGCCGACAACGCGCTGTTGCCGCGCAACCTGTCGCCGTGGGGCATGTTCACGGGCGCCGACATCGTCGTGAAGGCGGTGATGATCGGGCTTGCCTTTGCTTCCCTGGTCACCTGGACGGTATGGCTCGCCAAGAGCATCGAGCTGCGCCGCAAATCCTCGCTGGCCAGGCGCCGTCTCGGCGAGCTCGAAAGCGACACCACGCTTTCCGAGGTCGAGCATGCCAGCCTCGGTGCTTCCGACGCCGTAGCGCAGCTCATCCAGTCCGCCGCGCGCGAAACCAGCCTGTCCCGCGGGATCGTCGACGACGGCCTGAAGGAACGCATCGCATTGCGGCTGGAGCGGGTGGAGGCGGCGATGTCGCAGCAGATCGCGCGCGGCACCGGCGTGCTCGCCACCATCGGTGCCACTGCGCCCTTTGTCGGGCTGTTCGGCACGGTGTGGGGCATCATGAACTCCTTCATCGGCATTTCCGAGGCGAAAACCACCAACCTCGCCGTGGTCGCGCCCGGCATTGCCGAGGCGCTGCTCGCCACCGCGCTCGGCCTCGTCGCGGCGATCCCCGCGGTCGTGATCTACAATCACCTGGCGCGCGCGGTCTCGGCCTATCGCGCACTGTTGACCGACGCCTCGGCGCAGGTGTTGCTGCTGGTCAGTCGCCAGCGCGACAGGAGCGCGTTCACGCTGTCGCGCGCGGCGGAGTAGGCGATGGGGGTTCGGCTCGGCAGACGCGCGGAGGCATCCGATCTCGCCGAAGTGCACGAGATCAACGTCACGCCGTTCATCGACGTGATGCTGGT
>NZ_JBQTHN010000034.1:0-32969 GCF_052389815.1 Bradyrhizobium sp.
GCAAGTTGAACCGGCCGGCGTTTAGGCGACGTTAAGAATCCGGAAAAAGCTCCCCATCCGGACCGGAGGATTCTGAACACGGAATCGTGTCCTGATTGTGGGAAGCGCCTTTTTGTTTTGGCATTGCTGCGGACGCTCGTCGGAGCCGCTGTGCGCTATTGGTATTTTAATACCGAAATCGGTTTTGGGTTTAAACCTTTGTTAACATTGCTTGAACTGGCGGGTCTAAGCCTGCACCATTGACGCGAAACCCGGGCGCGATGCCCCAAAGGCGTGGACCGATATGGCGGCATCAGAAGCGGGCGGCGCAGCGGCCTTGTCCGGCCGAGTCACAGCGAGCAGCGGCTCGACGGTATCGCTCTGGGTGGCGGCGGCCATCGTGGTCGCCGATATGGTCGGCGTCGGCGTCTTCACCAGCCTCGGTTTCCAGGTCAAGGACATCCCCAACGGCTTCTCCATCCTGCTGCTCTGGACCCTCGGCGGCATCGTGGCGCTCTGCGGCGTGTTTTCCTATGGCGAGCTCAGTGCGATGTTTCCGCGCTCGAGCGGCGAGTACAATTTTCTCGGCCGCACCTATCACCCGGCGTTCGGCTTCGTCGCAGGCTGGGTGTCGGCGACGGTCGGATTTTCCGCGCCGGTTGCGCTCGCCGCCATGGCTTTTGGCGAATATGGCCGCTCGATCCTGCCGGATGCGCCGCCCCTGGCGCTCGCCATCGGCGTGGTGTGGCTGGTGTCGCTGATCCAGCTCACCGGCATCCGGCATTCCTCGACGTTTCAGATGATCGCCACCATCATCAAGGTGGTTCTGATCGTCGCTTTTCTCGGTCTGGGCTTCGTCATCGGCACGCCGCAACCTGTCTCGTTTGCGCCGCAGTCGTCCGACTTCACCTACGTCCTCAGCGCTCCCTTCGCGATCAGTCTCGTCTTCGTGATGTATTCCTTCTCGGGCTGGAACGCGGCCACCTACATCATCGGCGAGATGAAGATGCCCGAGCGCAACGTGCCGCGCGCCATGCTGATCGGCACGCTGATCGTGCTGGTGCTCTATGTGGCGCTGAATGCGGTGTTCCTGCATACCGCGCCGATCGACAAGCTGGCCGGCCAGATCGACGTCGCGCGGATTTCCGGCAGTCATATCTTCGGCGAGCTCGGCGGCCGCATCGTCGGCGGCATGATCTGCTTCGGCCTGATCTCCTCGATCTCGGCGATGATGTGGATCGGGCCGCGGGTGATGATGACCATGGGCGAGGACATCCCCGCGCTGAGGATATTCTCCCGCAAGTCCGCGAGCGGCGCGCCCGCCTATGCCATCCTGTTTCAGGTTGCAGTAGCCAGCCTGATGCTGTTCACCCGCAGTTTCGAGGCGGTGCTGGAGTTCATCCAGTTCTCGCTCCTGTTCTGTTCGTTCTTCGTGGTGCTCGGAGTCATCAAGCTGCGCATCACCCACCCGGACCTGCCGCGGCCCTATCGTGCCTGGGGATACCCGTTCACGCCGCTGGTTTTCCTGCTCGTGACCGGTTTCATGATGTACTATCTTCTCACCACCCAGCCAAAGCCGTCATTGCTCGGTTTATTGATCATGTTCTCGGGCCTGCTGATCTACGCCATTTTCCGCAAGCAATCCGGCAATGGCCACGCGGCCGCATCCTCGGGTCGCGAATGAAACGCTTTCGATCGCTCACGTCAGTCGCCTTCGCCGCCGCCCTGATGTGGGCGGCTGCCGGCCACGTCCGCGCCGCCGAAGTCACGGCGGACGATACGGCCAGGTTCCTCGCCGGCATGCAGCCCTCGGCCGATTCGCCGCTGATGCCGCTGACCAGGGATCCGTCCTGGCAGCGCCACGCCCGCTTCTTCGACAATGCCTTCGGTCAGCTCGAGCAGCGGCAGCTGTCGAAGATCCGCGCCTGGTCCGAAACCCATCTCGCCGCGCCCAAGCCGACCATGTTCTACATGTTCTCGGGGCCGGACTTCCTCTATGCCAACGCCTTCTATCCGAAAGCGACGACCTACGTGCTGAGCGCATTGGAGCCGCCGGGACAGGTGCCCGATCTGACGAGGCTGCCGCGCGGGGCGATGGGCGCTGCGCTCTACAATGTCGAGCACTCGCTGGGCTCGATCCTCTCTTTCAGCTTCTTCATCACCAAGCAGATGAAGACCGACCTTCGCGCCGGCCAGGTCAGCGGCACGCTGCCGATCCTCTACGTGTTCCTGGCGCGTTCCGGCAAGACCATCAAGAGCGTCACCCCGGTCGCGCTCGATGCCGAGGGGCAGATCAAGACCGGCAACGAAAATCCCGGCCACAATGCGCCGCGTGGCGCGCGCATCGTCTTCGCCGGCTCCGATGGCGTTGAGAAGACGCTGTATTACTTCTCGACCGATCTCTCCAACGGCGGCATCAAGTCGAGCGGCTTCCTGAAATTCTGCTCGACGCTGGCGCCCGGCAACAGCCTGATCAAGAGCGCGTCGTACCTGCTGCATTCCGGCAATTTCACCACGGTGCGCGACTACATCCTCGCCAACAGCGCCACCATCATCCAGGACGATTCCGGCATTCCGCTGCAGTACTACAGCGCCAGGCAGTGGCGTTTCTTCCCGTTCGGCCGCTATCTCGGACCGATCGGTGAGTTCCCGGGCCGCTTCCAGCAGTCCTATGCGGACCTGTTCCGCCGTGCCGAGCCGATCAATTTCGGCATCGGCTATCGCTGGCGCACCAATGAATCGAATTTGTTGCTCTCGGTGAAACTGCCGGGCGACGGCACCGCACCCCCGGAAACCACCTCGTCGGCGGAACCGCCTCCGCTGCCACGCCCGAAGAAGCCGAAGCCGCCGCCGCCCGCGCCGCGCGGCTTCCTGTTCTTTGGCCGCTGATACAGGCCCGCTACCTGCGGACGCGGGTTCGGCGTGATCAAGGCCGCGCTGACACGAGCGCCGGTCGCAACGCTCACGAAGGCGGCGCGTTGACGCCGCGCCAGCGGCCGTAGCGCCAGGGCAAATACCAGCGCGCACCTTCAGGTTTCGTGTCGGGAACAAAGTCGATGCCCGACGTGCCCCAGGGCTGGCAGCGCAGCAGCCGTGCCAGCGTCATCCAGCCGCCGCCCCACAGGCCGAAACGCGCAATCGCCTCGTCGGCATAGGCCGAGCATGTCGGCAGATGCCGGCAGTTGTAGCCGACCAGCAGCGACAGCGTGTGGCGATAGAGCCAGATCATGCCGCGGCCTGCGTTACGCGGCAGGCGCATCAGCGCGCTCGCGCAGTCGGGACAGTAGTGTTGCGGTGCATGCTTCATGTGCGGTCTATCGTGATCACGACCGTAGTCTTGCGGGGGTTCCAACGCACGGAACCCTTATCTTGCAGGTATTTACGCCACAGTTGCAAAATATCGCACGCCAAGGGTGGCAGTGCAGCAAAGGTGTTATAGACGAGACCGGTCAGCACAGTTACCGTTTTGATAACGCGGCGATGACAGAATCATGTCGCGTTTTGGGGGGCCGTCGCAGCCGCATTGTTGGGGCTTGGGGAAGGAACCAAATTGAGACTTTTGAGGTCGCTCGAAATTCGCGGCTGGACGCTGATCGGCGCAACCGCCCTATGTCTCGCTTTGCCCGGCGCGATCACGACGTCTGGCATTTCGGCGAAGGCCGGCGTCACGCTGGAAGAGCGCAAGCTGCCGATGCGCTTCAACTGGGTGGAGTGCAAGCCCAACTGCCGCGGCTGGATCAGCGCAGTCGGTATCGTCACCGCGGATAGTCCGCGCGACTTCGATGAATTTGCCCGGGGGCGCGACTTGGCCGGCGCCACCATCGTGTTCGATTCCAGCGGCGGCTCGGTGAACGACTCCATCGCGCTCGGCCGCCGTTTCCGCAACCTCGGCATGCTCACCACGGTGGGCATCAGCCTGCGCGGCGACAAGGCGACGGGCGCCCGCGTCGTTCCGGAAGCCTATTGCGAGTCGATGTGCGTGTTCCTGCTGCTGGCCGGCAAGACGCGCTACGTGCCCGAGGCGGCGCGCGTCCGCGTCCACCAGATCTGGATGGGCGACCGCGCCGACGACGCCAAGGCCGCAAGCTACACCGCGCAGGATCTGATGATCGTCGAGCGCGACATCGGGCGTCTGGCAAAATACACCTTCGACATGGGCGGCACCGGCGATCTCTTGTCGCTGTCGCTGAGCGTGCCGCCGTGGGAAGACCTTCACCGGCTGACGCCGTCCGAATTGCGGCTGACCAATCTGGTGACGACGGATTTGGTCGCCGACGTGCTGCCGCGCGACAACCCGGTGCCGGTTGCGGAAGCCAAGCCGAAGGCCGTGCAGGACCGCCTCGTCAGCACGCCCGTCGCTGGCGGCGCGCAAGTGCCGGCAAAGGGCACCAAGACGGCGGAAGCGCAGACCGGCGGCGTGGCGCCGGCCGACAAGGCGGGTCACGAAGAGTCCGCGCAGGAGAAGCCCGCGCAGCAGGAGAGTCTCTCCAGGTAGCAGGCCCCGTCCCCTCATAGGTGCGTGGCTAGAGGACTACGCCGGCTGCGTCGTCTTCGCCTCGATCTGGCCGATCGCGTCGACCACGGCGTCGAACGTCAGCATGGTCGAGGCATGGCGGGCCTTGTAGTCGCGTACCGGCTCGAGCAGCGCGATGTCGGCCCATTTGCCATCCGGCGGCGCGCCGTCTTCCTTCAGCATTTTGCGAACGGTTTCGCGCAACTCACGCAATTCGCTCGCATTTGAGCCGACGACATGTCTCGCCATGATGGACGAAGAAGCCTGCCCAAGCGCGCAGGCCTTCACGTCATGGGCGAAGTCGGTGACGACGGGGCCGTCCATCTTGAGGTCGACCTTCACGGTCGAGCCGCACAGCTTTGAATGCGCGGTGGCGCTGGCATGGGGATCGGGGAGGCGGCCCAAGCGCGGAATGTTGCCCGCCAGTTCGATGATCCGCTTGTTGTAAATGTCGTTCAGCATAGATCGAAGTCCAGCGTTCCCCGCTCGGGGCGCGCCCTTGGCGGCCCCGGTACACGGCCCTATATATGTGCCGGAACGGCGGAAATACAGCCCGCCGCTCGGCGCCCCCATGCGGGATTTGCAGGGCAATTCCCCAGTGGCGGTGCTAGGATGGCAAAATAAGCTATCACGTTAGCTAAGGGGACTCAGGCGTCCGGCGGCAGCGATCCGCCCCGTCTGCCCGGTGACACATCCGGCCCGTGGGCCGGTCGAACGGAGACGACATGGCCGACGCACTGATCAAATCCCTCAATCCGCGCAAGGCGCCGGAAACCCGCCCCGCCGAGCTCGATCCTTCCGAATTCCTCGCAGCCGCCGTCCGCGCCGACCTGCCGCGCCCCTCGCGCGCCGAGGCCGAGCAGGCCGTGCATACCCTGCTCAGCTACATCGGCGAGAACCCCGCCCGCGAGGGCCTGCTTGACACGCCGCGCCGCGTGGTCGAGGCCTTTGACGAACTCTATCAGGGCTACCACCAGTGCCCGGCTGAAGTGCTCGACCGCACCTTCGGCGAGACCGCCGGCTATGACGATTTCGTGCTGGTGCGCGACATCGAGTTCACCTCGCAGTGCGAGCACCACATGATGCCGTTCTACGGCAGGGCGCACATCGCCTATACGCCGGTCGAGCGGGTGGTGGGCCTGTCGAAGCTGGCGCGGCTGACGGATATCTTCGCGCGCCGCCTGCAGACCCAGGAGCATCTCACCGCACAGATTGCCGCAGCCATCGACGAGATCATGAAGCCGCGCGGCGTTGCCGTGCTGGTCGAGGCCGAGCATACCTGCATGTCGGTGCGCGGCGTCGCCAAGCATGGCGCGACGACCTTCACCAGCCGCTACACCGGCATGTTCCGCGACAATCCGGCGGAGCAGTCGCGTTTCCTTTCCATGGTGCGAGCACCGCAGCGGTGACCTCGCACTGACGATGCGAGGTTACCTTGTCCAATCCTGCCGATGTTGATCGCGAAGAGGGCTTGAGCTTTCAACCCAGGTTCGATGCGTCCGGTCTCGTCACCTGCGTCGCCACGGATGCTGCGACCGGCGACGTGCTGATGGTCGCGCACATGAACGACGAGGCGCTGCGCAAGACCATCGCCACCGGCGAAGCCTGGTACTTCAGCCGCTCGCGCGACGCGCTTTGGCGCAAGGGCGAGAGCTCCGGCCACACCCAGCGCGTGGTCGAGATGCGCACCGATTGCGACCAGGATGCGGTCTGGATCCGGGTGGAGCAGGCGGGCGCCGCCTGCCACACCGGCCGACGCTCGTGCTTCTATCGCGCAGTGAAGGGCGAGGGCGGCGAGGTGAGCCTGGCGTTGGTCGACGCGGAGCGCGTGTTCGATCCGAACTCGGTGTATCGGAAATAGTTGTTGTCGTCATTCCGGGGCGATGCGAAGCATCGAACCCGGAATCTCGAGATTCTCGGGGGCGCCATTGCGCCCCATAGTTCGCGCTCTGCGCGCCCCGGAATGACAGCCGGTAGAGTCTTAACCCGCCATTAACCATAATCGCCGCACTGTGACGGACAGGCGTGGGCGCTGGGTGGGCGCCCAGTAAGACCGCGCGGGGGTTTCGCGAGGCGCGAGGCACCAACACATGTCGGTCGAATCAATCAGTGCTACGGCCGCGGCGGCGATCGATCCGGTGCGGCTCGATCCGTCGCGCCTGAAGATCGCTACCTCGATCAAGCAGGCCTCGACCAGCACCGGCGCCAGCTTCGAGTACCTGCTCGCCACCGCCAAGATGGAGTCGAACTTCAATCCGAAGGCGGCGGCGACCACCTCGTCGGCGCGCGGGCTCTACCAGTTCATCGACCAGACCTGGCTCGGCACCGTGAAGGAGGCGGGCGCCCAGCTCGGCTACGGCAAATATGCCAACGCGATCTCGAAGTCATCCTCGGGCGCCTATTACGTCAACGATCCTTCGATGCGCGATTCCATTATGAAATTGCGCAACGATCCGGATGCGGCCTCTTCAATGGCGGCGGTGCTGACGCAGTCGAACAGCTTCAAGCTCACCGGCAGGATCGGCCGCCGCCCGACCGACAGCGAACTCTACATGGCGCACTTCATGGGGGTCGGCGGAGCGGCAAAACTTATCTCCAACGCCGAGGACAATCCGAACGCCTCCGCCGCGCGGCTGTTTCCTAATGCTGCCGCCGCCAACCGTTCGATCTTCTACGAGAAGGGCACCGGCCGTGCACGCTCGGTCTCCGAAGTCTACTCGGTGTTGGCCACGCGCTACGCGGCGGCCACCAACGCCAGGGACACCCGCACCGCCTTCGCCGCCCTCGGCGGCGTGGCGAAGCCGACGGCGGTTGCTAGCATCGCCGCACCACCTGCGGCCAGCGCGGCTACTGTGGACAGCGCCAGTTTCCTTTCCATCATTCCGGACACGCGCGCCGTGACGCCGGTGAAGGCTGCAACAGGAACGGAATTGAAGACCGCGTCCTTGCCGCAGCAGGAGCCGATGTTCCGCACCCTGTTCCAGGCTGGCGACCGCGCCCAGCCGATCTCGCCAGCGGTGCAGGAACTGTGGGGCAGCTCGTCGGCGCGCGTGAGCTTGGCCTCGGCCGTTCCCACGACGCCGGAGGTCCGCGCCCCCGGCCGGCTCGATCTCTTCAGCGATCGCGACGGCACGTTCTCGAGCTGACGGCGGCTATCGCCTCGATTGAGCCGGGATGATTTTTCCCGACTCGTGGAAGATGCGTCCGCCGTCCGGGCCGAACCTGATGCCGAATTCAAAGGATGATGCCCCGGAGGACTTCCGGCCGTCCGTTGGATTGCTCAGGTTGAAGTCAACAATGCCGTCGACCCGGCACGTCGATTTGCCTTCGTCGCATGATGTGCGGATCGTCTCGGTGCGCAGCCGGTAGAAGCGGACCGGCCAGCGGGCGACGTATCGCTCCTTGTCCTTCAAGACCTGCGCACGCGGCGTCAGCTTGCCGTAATAGTCGACCTGTTCGTCGATGCTCTGCCGCGCGTAGTCGAGATATTGCGCCGAGCTTCCTTCCGAGCGGACCATGTCATTGGCGACGAAGGCGAGCGCGCGCTGCGCCAGCCCGGGTGGATTGTCCGGCACTCTCGAAGCAGAGGTTTGCGGTGGCGGCGAAGGCTGCGGCCTCGATGGCTGCGGCTGCACGGTCGCGACCTCCTGTCCGCCTTGCCCGGCAAAATAGAAGGCGCCGTCGATCGGCGATGAGGAAACCCACGGCTGTTGCGCGCCGCCGGTCGCCCGCTTCACCGACAGCCCGACTTGATTGAAGGTCTGGAACACGTCGAGGCCGGGCTTGCGCATGGTTTCCGACAGGGCCTGCGAGTAGGGGCTGTGGTTGCCCGCGCCATCAAGCGCGACATTGCCGGGCTGCGTTGCATAGGACAGCAGCGTGCCCTCGGGCGCGCGGATTTGCGCCAAGCCGCTTTCGGACGAGCGCAGTCCGCGACCGCCGAACGGATTGTTGCGGCACGCATCGAGGATGACGAGGTTGAGCTTGGTGCCCGATCCTTCCATCTGCCGCAGGATCAGGGCGACATCGACCATCTGGAAATCCACGTCGGCTTCGCGCACCGGATTTGCAGACACGGGAACCAGATAATTTGAGCCGCGGGTCTGGACGCCGTGCCCTGCGTAGTAGAACAGGGCGACGTCGGCGCCGATCAGCTGGCTACCGAAGGTCTGCACGGCCTTGTCGAAAGCAGGCTTGTCGAGATTGACCTGTGCGGTGCCACCGACCAGCGCGAATCCGACGCTGCGCAGCGTCTCGGCGATCAGGGTCGCATCGTTCTGTGCGTTGGCGAGCGGTGTGATGTTCTGGTAGCCGGCATTGCCAACGACAAGCGCGATGCGTCTTTCCGCGCTCGCCGGCGAAGCCACCAGCGACAGCAGCAGGAGGACCGATCCCAAACGCATCATCCGCCGCCCCCGGTCGAAAATTACCGAGCAAGACTAGCCAGTTGCTCTGCCCCAAGACATCCGAAATTCGGGGGAGGCAGGGCGCCGGGGAGTACGTCCGCGAACCCGGCGCTTAACGAAACGTCAATAAACCCAAAGAGTTATGGTGAACCCTTTGTTAAGCCTCATGGTTTATTTTTCGTGACAGTGGCATCGCGTCACGGTGTCGTCGCAAGTTGCGTAAGCCGGAAAGACCATGATCGTTCGGCAGTTTATCAGTTGGGTCAGAAACGCGTCCGCCGGTGAGCGGGCGGAGGCCACGCGCTCTCTGGCGCGGGCCTGGTTGATCTCGGATCTTTCCGAAGACGACCGCGCCGCGGCCGAAGGCGCGCTGCTGATGCTGCTCGACGATCCGTCGCCGCTGGTACGCCGGGCGATGGCGGAAGTATTTTCCCGCAGCACCGATGCGCCCGCCGCGATCGTGCAGGCGCTGGCGGTCGACCAGCCCTCGGTGTCGCTGCCCATCCTCGAACATTCGCCGCTGCTGATCGACGCCGATCTCGTCGACATCGTCGCCACCGGCAACGAAGCGACGCAATGCGCGATTGCGCGCCGCATCAGCCTGCCGGCTTCCGTTTGTGCGGCGATCGCCGAAGTCGGCACGGCGTCGGCCGCGCTGGAGCTGATCGAAAATCCCTTTGCCGAGCTCGCGCCGTTCTCCTGGGACCGCATCGTCGAGCGCCACGGCCATCTCGCCGCCATCCGCGAGGCCATGCTGGTGCTGGAAGGCCTCCCCGCAGCGACGCGCTACGCGCTGGTGACAAAACTCTCCGACACGCTGGCGCAGTTCGTGGTCGCCCGCAACTGGCTCTCGGCCGACCGGGCAGGGCGCATCGCCGTCGAGGCGCGCGACCGCTCCACAGTGCATATCGCAGCCCGCTCCGGCGGCACCGACATGGAAGGCCTGGTGCGGCACCTGCGCGCCACCGGCCATCTCACCGCCGGTCTCATCCTGCGCACGCTGCTGTCGGGCAATCTCGACCTGTTCCATTGCGCGCTTGCCGAGCTCTCCGGCCTGCCGCTGGCCCGCGTCAGCGCACTGCTGCACGACCGCGGCCGCGCCAGCCTCAATGCGCTGCTGATCAAGGCCGGCCTGCCGGAGTCCACCTTTGCCGCCTTCCAGGTGGCGATCGATGTCGGCCAGGAGATCGGCTTTGCCGACAGCGCCGGCGCCGCCGCGCGGCTGCGCCGGCGCATGGTCGAGCGCGTATTGACCCACTGCGAGACCGACGGCCGCTCGGCCGAGCCGCTGCTCATCCTGCTGCGCCGCTTTGCGACCGAATCCGCCCGCGAGGAAGCGCGCCTGTTCTGCGAGGAGCTGGTGGCGGAAGATGCGATCGCGCCGTTCCACGACGACCTGATCGCGGCGTAAGGGACGCTGTTTCCGCAAACTCATTGTCGTCCCTGCGAACGCAGGGACCCATAACCACAGCCGTCAATTGGGTTAGAAGGTAACGCCGGCCCTCACTTCACGGATGGGCTGCGGAGTATGGGTCCCTGCGTTCGCCGGGACGACAATTGTGCGCGGGGCGATAGCTAAACGCTTCACTCCGCCGGCGCGATGCTCGGGGCGAGGATCGCCTCGAGATGTTCGGGGCGGTCGCGATTGGCCTTGGTAAGGAATTCGTCCGCGATGCCGCGAAGCTGGCGGCTCAGCTCGTTCGCCATGGCGACGGTGTCGAGCTTGGTGCGCTGGCGTACGATCGCCTGCACGGCGTTGATGTGATGCATGATCAGGTCGCCCGGCACCTTCGCAAGATCCGGCGCGTGCTCGATGATGCGGCAGAGGCTATCGGCGGCAGCGCCGGCGGAGGGGAAGCCGAACGTCACGGCGTCGCCCTTGATGTCATGGGCGGCGCGGAACAGCTCGCCGCGACTTTCGTCGCTGAAGCCGCCGCTGCGGATCGCGTCCCATGCCGCCGACAGGCGGTCGGCCTCGATCGCCATCCAGTTCTTGAATTCGCCCGACAGCCCCTCCAGGGCCTGTTCGGCGCGCGCCACCGGATCGTCGCGATCGTCGTCCGGCACGCGCCGCAGCACGTTGCGCAGCGGATTGGGCTGCATGATCACGTGATGGGTGGCGTAGGCCTTGACCTCGATATCGCCGGGCTTGTTCTTCGCCATAACGTCGCTCCCCGCGCCTAGATCCCGGACCGCGCCTTGTCGAGCAGCGAAGGCTGCTGCATCACTTCCATCTCACCGCCGACGCGCCGCTCGGGGCCGATATAGGTGTTGACCGTGTTGCGGCGGCGGTCCGGCCCGAAATAGGTCTTGGTCTTGATGAAGGGGCGGGGGTTGGCGACCACGTTGAGGATGCGCTGGTACAATCCCTTGGCCGAGATCGGCTTGGCCAGGAATTCGGTGACGCCGGCATCGCGCGCCACGGTGACGCGGCGCTTTTCCGAATGACCGGTGAGCATGATGATCGGCGCGTAGGGGTTCCCCTTGGAATCCGGCTGACGGATCATCTGCGCCAGCTCGATGCCGTCGAAGATCGGCATCGCCCAGTCGGTGATGACGATGTCGGGCACATAGTGGGTGTACATCTCGAGCGCGGTGGCGCCGTCCTCGGCTTCATAGACCTCGCGGGCGCCGAAGGAGTGCAGCAGCGTGCGCAGGATGCGCCGCATGTGCGGGTTGTCGTCGCAGACGAGGAAACGCAGCTTGTTGAAGTCGATGCGAAACATGGTGCGGCCCTTGCGGGGAAGGCGCGGTATACCCCGCATTAACCATATCGCCGTGTGGGTTAACGAATGGTTTCGGCCGGCCGCAGGCAAGGGCGAGAAGGGCTGGTTTAATTCCCGAACTGCTCGCGCAAGATGCGCTCCTCCAGGCTGTGCCCGGGGTCGAACAGCATGCGCATCGAGATTGTCTTGTCCGAGAGCACCTCGACACGGGTGACGTTGCGCGCCTCGTCATGGTCGGCGACCGCCGCCACCGGGCGCTTGGCGCTGTCGAGCACCTCGATGACGACGTAGGCGGAGTTGGGTAGCAGGGCGCCGCGCCAGCGCCGCGGCCGGAACGGGCTGATCGGGGTGAGCGCCAGCAGCGAAGCGTTGATCGGCAGGATCGGGCCCTGCACGGAGAGGTTATAGGCGGTCGAGCCCGCCGGCGTCGCCACCAGGATGCCGTCGGCGATCAGCTCAGCCATGCGCTCGCGTTCGTCGATCAGGATACGCAGGTGCGCCGCCTGATGGGTCTGGCGGAACAGCGCGACCTCGTTGATGGCGTGGTGGATGTGCACGTCGCCATGGATGTCGGTCGCGCGCATCTTCAGGGGATTGATCAGCGACTCCCGCGCCGCCGACAGGCGGGCGTGCAAATCGTGGGTGGAGAACTCGTTCATCAGGAATCCGACGGTGCCGCGGTGCATGCCGTAGATCGGCTTGCCCGTGTGCATGTGCCGATGCAGCGTCTGCAGCATCAAGCCGTCACCGCCGAGCGCCACCACCACGCCGGCATCGTCGGCATCGTGATTTCCGTAGATGTCGGCCAGCTGATTCAGCGCCGCCTGCGCCTCGCTGCTCGCGCTCGCGACGAAGGCGATCTTTTCGTACCGCTTGGACATGGGGCAGGCTACTCGTAACCGGGGGCGCGAGGGCGCTACCCGCTCGTCTATCGTACCTTGGCGGCTCCTGTCGAGACGAGGAAGCCCTGCCTAAAGGCAGGGTAAACGAAAACGGGCGGCTGCATGGCACCCGCCCGACAAAGGTTTACCGAGTGCGGCGCCCTCAGTATTTGGCGACGACGGTGGCACCCGGAGAGAAGCGGTAGTTGACGCCGATCTTGACCTGGCTCTGGGTCGGATGGGCGGACCGGCAAGGTCGATGGCACGCTCAATCCGCCGACCTCGGCCGCGCTCAGCCGTTACATGAAGATCGAGGGACAGCCGACTGAAAACGTGAAGGTGACCGAGGCGCTGGTCGCCGAACTCGCCAAGCATGCAACCCGGGTCTGCCCGATCGAGTGCAAGGCCGGGGATACGCTGAAGGGTGAGACCTGTATTGCCGACGAGAAGAAGGCCCCCGCGGTGGCTGCCAAGCCGAAGCGCGACGAGGACGAGCCCTCGTGCCGCAAGCAGGCCGCGCGCCCGAAACCTGCGTCCGAACCGGCTGCGCCGCGCGCGAAGCAGCAGGCCGTGGCGCGTCCGAGCATCGTGAGCGGTGGCCGCCCCAGCACGATGATCGGCGTCGGCTTCTGAGCCCGCGTCAGCCTGGCCGGCCGGCTGTTTCTCCTGCCCGGCTATTTCTCCTGCAACGTCCGCACCGGATCCCAGTCCGCGCCCGGCGGGGCGTCAGCCAGTTGCCGCGCACGGTCGCGGAACATCGCCGCCGGCCTGTCGTTCAAGGCCGACCGGCTGAAGCTTGCTGCCGCCGCCGAAAACTCCCGGGCCCGCCAGTGCGCCAGGCCCTCGGCGTAGTCGGAAACGGCCGCCTTTCGAGCCTCCGTCAGCTCCGGCGCCCGCGCCAGCAACTCGTAGACCTTCAGCGCCTGCGTCCGACCCTTCACCCTGATGGCGTCGAGCTCGCGCCAGGCAAAGCCCGAGCCCGCGAGCTGGACGCTGGTCTCGGAGGCTATGATCGTGGTGCCGTAGAATTTATTGGCGCCTTCCAGCCGCGAGGCGAGGTTCACCGCATCTCCCATCACGGAGTAGTTGAACCGCCGCCGCGAACCGAGGTTGCCGACCAGCGCCTCGCCCGAATTGATGCCGATGCGCTGTGCCAGGGGATGCTCCCTGAACGCCGCGGCGTCGCGGTTGAGCTCGGCGAGCTTCGCGCAGCAATCCAGCGCGGCGCGCGCTGCGTTCCCGGCGTGGTCGGGATCGTCGGCCGGGGCGCCGAACACGGCGACGATGGAGTCTCCGATATATTTGTCGACATAGCCGCCATGGCTCTCGATGATGTCGGTCATGGCCGACAGGTACTCGTTCATCAGCGCCGTGAGGCTCTCCGGCGTAGTCTGCTCCGCTATCTTGGAAAAGCCCTCGATGTCGGAGAAGAACACCGAGACCTCGCGCGTCTCGCCGCCGAGCTGGGGCAGCTTGCGTGAATTCACCATGCGGTTGACGACGTCGGGCGCGAGATAGAGTCCGAAGCTCTTTTGCAGCAGCCGCCGGTCCTTGTCGGCGACCACGAAGCGGTAGCCGATGGTGAGCGCCAGCGCGCCGAGCCCCGCGATGAATGGCTCGACGATCGGGATCACCGTCCCGTACCTGAATGCGACGACGGCGTCGACGAGGCCGACGGCGGCAAGCAAGATGAAGGCGGCCGCCGCTCCCAGGGGCGCAAACAGCAGCGCGCCGGCCGCCGCGACCGCTGCAATCAGCAGCGCGATGGCGAAGGCGGCAGGCTTGCCGAGCTCGACCGCCGCCTCGTTGCGCATCAGGTTGTTGACGGCAGTGGCGTGGATATAGATGCCCGCGATCGAGCTGTGCCTGAAGCCGGTCAGGACGGGCTTGGCGTCGCCCGCGCAGCGCGGCGCCCGCACGCCTTCAAGACCGGTGGCGAAGCGCTTCGACGTCAGGCGGCGATCCTGGTCGTCGAGCACCGTGCCGAGGATCACGATCTTGCCGTCGAAGGCGCGCTTGAAATAGTCCTTGTCGTTCTTCATCGCGCAGGCGCGCAGATCGGCAAGGGAATAGGTCGGGATGTCGTCGGCGCCGCCCTCGAAATTGACCGTCAGGGTGTTCGGCACCGCGGCCGGAATCTTGTAGCCGGCGAGCGTCACCGATCCGTCGGCGGCGAACTCCGGTTTCGCATTCTGCGCGCGTGCGGCGAGCTCCAGCGCCATGCCGGACACTCTTGCGCCGTTGACGGTAAAGCTCAGCGGCATGCGGCGCACGACGTCGTCGCCGTCCGTTACCGTATTGAGCGGGCGAATGTTCTGCTGCTGGCGCACGGCGACGCGCTGGCCGGGCGAGGGCCGGATCGGATCGCTGCCGCGCAACTGTTCGCCCAGAACCAGCTTGCCTGGCGCTGCGGCGGTGGCGAGCGCGCGCAGGAAGGCGCGGTCGAAGCCCTGTACTCTTTCGCCGAGCATGCCTTCGCCGAACGGAATCTCCGACTGCTCGAGCGAGGTCGGAATGATGGTGTCGAAGCCGACGACCTTGGCGCCGCCTTCGACGATGGAGTTGATCACGCGGCCGATCTCGCCGGTCCAGGTCAGCGTCGGCGAGCCCTTGAAGGGTGCCGCGCGAAAAGTCTCCTCGTCGATCGCCACCACCACCGCCGGCGATGACGCCGGACTATGGCGGTTGCCGAACATCTCGAAACGGAGTGCCGTGAGGATGTCGAGCGACAGCCCATGGATGCGGTCCAGCGCCGGGGAGACGGCAACGCCGGCGCAAGCGAGCGCGATCGCGGTGGCCGCAATCGCATCCCGCGTGACGCGCCGTGCGTTCAAAACGGGAAACCGGTACTAATCGAGGCGTATCAGGCGACCGACGATCGGCGTCGGACCGGGCTTTGCGTTCGCATCCACCAGGAACACGATCCTGGCCTTGCCGAACGATGCGGAATAGATGCCGCCCGGAGTAAGCGCGCGGCTGGTGCCGGCGAAATCGTAGAACCTGCCTCTTGCCTGGCTTCCATTGAGCTCGACCTGCTGGCGCTCGCCCTTGACGTCGAGCCGCTCGAGGACGAGCGTGCCCTTGCCCCTGGCTTCCACCATCGGCGAAGCACCGTACAGGGTGAGTTGGGTCGTGATCTTCGGTCCGCTCTTGCTGCTGGCGAGGCTGCGCAGCACGGTGGCGGCGGCCTCACTGGTGGCCTTGGTCGTGGCGTGCGACTGGGTGGAATCGCATTCGGTCTTCTCGCGCTTGACGTCGGAGAACTGCACGAAGCTCTCGTCGGTGCCGACGATGACGGTGCCGAGCCCGCTGATCGTCTCGCGCTGGCAGGACTTCAGGTAGGAGATCGTGACGGAACCGCCCGCCGGGACCTTGATCACCATCTTCGGCCGCAGATAGTCCATGAACTCGGCACCGGTGACCTTGCCCTGCACCTCCTCGACGACTGCGACCGGCGTTTCGGCAGCGGCAGGCCCTGCCAGCGCCAAAAGTCCGAGACAGACGGCCATCGTTCGCTTCATTTTAAAAATCCCTCGAGTTGGAGAGGCTCGCTCTCCGTCATCCGGCCCTGTTCGGGCGTATTCGGCATATCGGTCGGCGGCGCCAGCGAATGTGACTGATATCACTTAGCGGCCGGCGAGGACAACATGGCCGCGCGACTGGTAGTCGCATCAACCCGGCGCAAAGTTCGACGCTGGCGCGTTTGTGACTTCCATTCGTTTCCCCCGTTCTGGACGATGCGGGCTGCCGCTGCGTTGGAACCCGCACGACAATTGCGGCAGATGCAGGGAGACGACGGATGATCAATTTTCTTGCCGCGCCGCGCTACGGGCGTGCGCCTATGCTGGCGGCGCTGCTGGCTCTCGCGGTTGCGGCGGGCGCCCACGCCCAGGATGCGGGCGGCGCAAGGCAGGATCAGCCGGCGCACGCGGCGAAGGGGCCTTCGGGCCAGAAAGGCGGGACCGGACAAGAAGCGCCGTCCGCGGCGGACCGGCACGGTCTGCCGCCGGATTCCACCACCAGGCATACGCTTGAGCTGCCCGGCCGCACGTTGTCCTTCTCGGCGGTCGCCGGATCGATCCGCTTGTTCAACGAGAAGCGCGAGCCGCAGGCCGACGTCGCCTACACGTCCTATCAGCTCGATGGCGCCGACCGTGGCGCGCGGCCCGTTACGTTCTTCTTCAACGGCGGACCGGGCGCCTCGTCGGCCTGGCTGCAGCTTGGCGACGCTGGCCCGTGGCGGCTGTCGATCACGGGAGAGGGCGCGGTTGCCTCCGCAACGCCTGACCTTTTGCCCAATGCGGAGACCTGGCTCGATTTCAGCGATCTCGTCTTCATCGACCCCGTCGGCACCGGCTACAGCCGTTTTGTCGCGACCGGTGAGGAGGCGCGGCGACACATCTGGTCGGTCGATGGCGACGTCGATTCGAACGCGCTGGTGATCCGCCGCTGGCTCGAGAAGCACGACCGGCTGCCGTCGCCGAAATACATCGTCGGCGAGAGCTATGGCGGCATTCGCGGGCCGAAGGTCGTGCACAATCTGCAGACGAGGCAAGGCGTCGGCGTGCGCGGATTGATCCTGGTCTCGCCCGTGCTCGATTTCCGCGACTGGTCCGGCTCGAGCCTCCTGCAATATGTCGCCCGCCTGCCGACCATGGCGGCGGTGGCGCGGGAGGCCAAGGGGCCGGTGACGCACAAGGATCTTGCCGACGTCGAGCGCTACGCGCGTGGCGAATATCTGATGGATCTCGTCAAGGGCCAGGCCGACGTCGCGGCCACCAACCGCATGGCCGATAGGGTCGCAAGCCTTACCGGCATTGACGCCGCGGTGACGCGCCGCCTGGCGGGTCGGCTCAGCGTCGGCGAGTTCCGCCGTGAGTTCGATCGCAAGAACGGCAAGGTCACCGGCCGCTACGACGCCTCCGTGATGGGCTTCGATCCCTTTCCCGATTCGGGTTACGGGCAGTTCGGCGATCCCTCCGGCGATTCGCTGATGGCGCCGCTGACGAGCGCTGCCGTCGACCTCACGACGCGCAAGCTGAACTGGCGTCCCGACGGGTCCTATCACCTGCTCAACGACGCCGTCGGCGGCGCCTGGAATTTCGGCCGCGGCCGCGAACCTGCCGAGTCGGTCTCCCAGCTGCGCCGTGCGCTGGCGCTCGATCCCACCATGAAGGTCCTGGTCGCGCACGGCCTGTTCGATCTCGCAACGCCCTATTTCGGGACGCGGATCGCGCTCGACCAGCTGCCGGCCTATGCCGGCCCCGACCGCGTCAGGTTCGCGGTCTATCCGGGCGGCCACATGTTTTACTCGCGCGAAGGCGCACGGAAGGCATTCCGCGACGAGGTGCAGGCACTGATGAAGTGATGGCGCGTTGACAAAACAAAACCGACAAAACAAAACCGGCGCGGCGTCGCCGCCGCGCCGGTTGTGTTGGATCGATCTCGATCAGTACACGAGCCCGGTGCCGGGCGCCTTTTCGAGCGCGGAGGCAAGCGAGCGATACTCATCGCTTTGCGTGCCGGCGAGGGCCGCGATGCGGCTCAGGTGATACTGCGCCTGGTCGCGGTTGCCCTGTTCGACCTGCCACAGACCGTAATACTGCCAGGTCTTGACGTGGCCCGGATCGGCCTTGAGCGCGCGCTCGTACCAGATCTGCGACACCTTGTAGTCGCCGAGCTTGCGGTAGGAATAGCCGATCAGGTTGGCGACCGCCGCAGTGTCGTCGCGGCGCAGCGCCTTCAGCTGCTGGATGGCGGACGCGTATTCGCCGCGCTCGTAGATCGCGGCATGGGCGGCGCGATAGCCGGCGGCGAAAGCGGCGTACTCTCCACTGGGGCGCAGCTCGCTGGATTTCTTTTTCTTCTTGCCGCTGTCGGACGGCGGCGGCGGGCTGTTGTCGGGCGCGGCGTACGCGCCGGTCACGACGGGTGCGGCCGCCAGCGCGATCGAGAAAAGTCCAAGCGTCAATAGCTTCGCGTATTTCCTCATGCAGTTCTCCTGTTCACGTCGTGACGGTCAGTTAGACTAGCCCGGTTCCCGGCGGCTTTTCCAGTGCCTCGGCCAGCGAGCGATATTCCTCGCTCGCAGATACCGCGGCAATGCGTCTCTCCCGATTCCCGATGGCCCGGCATTCGAGCCTGCACGGTTGAACAACCGGGCTGCCGGGATATTCCCCGCCCGGTCCGGCAGATGACAAACATGTCATCGAGATGAACGAATGCCTCTTATCGGCTTCAGCGGCGGTTCACGGCAAGGCCGCTAGCCTCCTCGACATGATCGGCGAGCCCGGGATGGGAACTGCGCGGATCCCTTCAGGAGGACGAAGAAGATGTTCAAGACGATTTCCGCGGGCCTGCTCGCCGTTTCCGTTCTGACGGCTCCCGCGCTCGCCTCGCCGTACCGGAGCACGGATGCGCCGGTGATCTGGGCTGCGCCCTACGGCGTGAGGGTGCTAGACGCCAATGCGCACTGGGGGCGTCATCATCGTCACCACCGCTGGCACTTCCACCATCGTCATCACCGCCACCACCATCACCACTACTACGACCATCACCGCTACTGGCGCTGATTGACTGTTCCCCGGGGGACGCCGTCCGATCCACATTGCCCCGCAGCGTCCAACGGGTACCAGGCCCGGCCCGTCCGTCATTGCTTCCCCAATGGCGGCGGGCCGGTGCTTTTGACCGGGGTTGCGAATTCCATTTTGCGGCCGAAGCGTCTAGTTTTCCGCGAGCCGACAATCCCTTGGTTTTCGCATTCGATGAAGCTGTCACCTCGCGCGACGATCGCGCTGCTGCCGCTCCTGCTTTCCGCCTGTTTCAGCACCGGCGAGGAGAGCAGGGGCATTTCCTTCACCGACGACCGCGGCGTTTCCAGCCAGCCCTATCCCAGCAACCACAAGGGCGAAGTGCTGGCGTTCATGCGGACCTACCTGAACAACCCGGTCGGAATACGCGAGGCGCAGATGGCCGAGCCGGTGCAGCGCACGGTCGGGGGGCGGCTGCGCTATGTCAGTTGCCTGCGCTACACCGCCCGCGAGTCCGACGGGAGCTACCGCGAACCGCGGGAGCGGGCCGTGGTCTATGTCGATGCGCGCCTCGACCGGGTGCTGGAGAATCCCGGCGACGCCTGTGCCGGCGCCACTTACGCGTCCTTCCCGGAATTGGAAAAGCTGACCCGGTAATGGTTCGACGCGCCGGCTGCGGCGTTGCGGCCGACCGGGCGGCGCCACCCGATCACGTTTCGGCGAGCGGCTCGAACCCGATTGTGGCCTCAATCGACCAATCTCCGGGCGCAAAGCGTGTTGTGATGGGCGAAAAAATCCCTATTTCCCCTTGGAACAAAAGGGCTTTGTGGCTGCCCTGTCACAGTTGTGGACGTTCACTGCCGCAGAGCAACCTAACTCGAGCCACGTTGTTTGAAGAGTGTCGTTCTGAATAACGGGGATCAACCAATGCAGAAGAGCATTCTCGGCGCAGCTGGCCTTGCGGTCGCTCTGGCGGCCCTCGGGGGCCCGGCGTTTGCGGCTGACATGCCGGCCCGTCCCTACACCAAGGCGCCGGCCTATACGGCGCCGGCAGTGGTCTATAACTGGACCGGGTTTTACATCGGCGGCCATGTCGGCGGCGCTTTCGCGGGCGACAACAGCCTGCAGAGCAGCGACGCCCGCTTCCTCGGCGGCGTACAGGCCGGCTTCGACTATCAGCTCGCCCCCAACTGGGTGCTCGGCGCGGAAGCGCAGTACTCCTGGCTGGGCGGCGGCAACAACAACAATTTGGTCTTCCCGGCGGGCACCGTCGTGAGCGGCAGGGTCGCCGACCAGATCGGCTCGGTGACCGGCCGCCTCGGCTACACCTGGGGTCCGGCGCTGCTCTATGCCAAGGGCGGTTACGCCTGGCGTGACGGCAACAATATCGGCGTGACGGTGGCCGGTGCGCCCGCAGGCTTCACGACCTCCGGCAACAGCAAGGACGGCTACACCGTCGGCGCGGGCCTGGAGTACCTGTTCGCCCCCAACTGGTCGGCCAAGGCCGAGTACCAGTACTACAATTTCGGCAACACCACCTTCACCGCCGGCTCCGCCGATGTCGTCGGCACCCGCTTCAACAACGACGAGCACAGCGTCAAGGTCGGCGTGAACTACCGCTTTGGCTGGGGCGGCCCGTCCGCCGCCAGATATTGAGACCCTGGTTTGCATGACTTGGGAAAAGGCCGGCGCAAGCTGGCCTTTTCTGTGTTTGGCCTGCGCTCGGCCTGCGATGCGACGAGGTGCGGCAAAATAATTTTCGCCGTGCACGAAACTTTCACAGTGCATGCGCTATTATGTTCGCTGTCGGGGCTGGCGGACAAACAAACATGCGTGCTTTTGCGTTAGGGCTGATCCTTTCGGCGTTCACCGTGCCGTGCTTCGCTCAAACCGTCCTGAAATCCGAACCCCTCGTTTTGGCGCCTTATGAGATCGCCTTCGTGCAGGATTCCTCCTGCGGCGCGGGCAGGGTGCTCAAGGTGACCGGCGCGATCCGCGGCCTGCACCGCAAGAAGGTCTGCGTGGCGCTGGGTTCGGCACAGGCTTCGCTGGTGAGCGCGACGCCGTAAGGGTCGATGATATCTTCCTGAAAGCAGGTCCCGCCACCCGCGAGGACCAGATGTGGCGCCGTTCCCGCCGGCTAGACCAGCTCGGGCTCGAGACGGGCTTCGCGCTCGGCGTCGGCCTTGTTTCTGGCGGGGTCTTCATTGGCCTCGCACTGGCAGGGCCTTATCTCATAGTCGTTGTCCAGCACCGGGCGGGGGCCCGGGACGGCGCCGTCCGACACGACATCGACCACCAGCCCGGACCGTCTGGCAATCTTCCAGACGTCGGCTTCGGTCGGATAGGCCTTGCTCAGCTTTGAGTCGCTGGAGAAGAGCGCATACGGCATTGGGTTCGGCTCCATCGAAACCAACAACGCCTTGGAAGCAAACGCGGTTTCGGCTTCGATCGTGCCCCCACCATCACGGGCCGGTGAGGGCGGAAAACAGCCCGTTTCGGGCCGTTTTCCGGGTGTCTCTGAGTCCCTAACAAGTGGTGAATCCCCGAAAAAAGAAACCCCGGGACTCTACGTGCAGAATCGCCGGATGCTGGTTGCCATGAGAGCCAGCGTCCACAGCGCCTGCGCCTGCGCCCGTCTGCAGTTCACGCTGACGGTCGGGCTGCTGCTGGCCTGCGCGACCAATGTCGCCCTGGTATGCGCCTGGCTGTAGCGCACGCCATCGTTGCCTCATGGCTCGCCGATTGACGCAAGCCGCCAGCCGCCCATCATGCCAGGCAGGCCGGCGTCCCGGATGGCAGGCGCAGGGCGAAGCGGAGGCGGCGATGATCGAAGCGCTGAAGGACAGGGTCAACGGCGATGCCAGCCTGGTCCGGCGCGGCCGATACCTCACCACCACCTTCCTGCTGGAGGTCGGTCGCACGGCGTGGCTGATCCAGGTCTTCGAGGGGCGGATCGTCGCCGTGACACGAGGGCCGTTCGTGATGCCGTCCTCGGCCTTTGCACTGCGCGCGCCGGCCGAGGAATGGGAGAAGTTCTGGAGCGAGCGGCCGCCGCCGGGCTCCAACGACCTGATGGCCCTGATCAAGCGGCGGGTGCTGAAGACCGAAGGCGACCTGCAGGTCTTCATGGCGAACCTGCGCTACTTCAAGGAAGCGCTCGGCAAGCTGCGCGCGGGAGTTTCGGCATGAGCGCGCGCTTCGAGCCGATCGTCGGCCGCTACATGCATCTCGATCTCTTCGGCAGGCCGCACCGGATCTACGTCGAGGCGGCGGGCGAAGGCACGCCGCTGCTCTGCCTGCACACTGCCGGCAGCGACGGCCGGCAATATCGCGGCCTGATGAACGATGCGCGGGTCACCTCGAAACACCGCGTCATCGCCTTCGACATGCCCTGGCACGGCAAGTCCTCGCCGCCCGCCGGCTGGCACGAGGAGGAGTACCGGCTCACCTCGGCGCAATATGCGACCATGATCCTCGAGGTCATGAGCGCGCTCGAGCTTGAAAAGCCGATCTTGATCGGCTGCTCGATCGGCGGGCGCATCTGCCTGCACCTGGCGCTCGAACATCCGGATCGCTTCCGCGCCATCATCGGGGTACAAGCCGGCGCCCATGTCGATCCCTATTACGATCTCGACTTCCTGCACCGGCCCGATGTCCATGGCGGCGAAATGGCGGGCGCCATCGTCTCCGGCCTGGTCGGCCCCGGCGCGCCCGACGGCGAGCGATGGGAGACGCTGTGGCACTACATGCAAGGCGGCCCCGGCGTCTTCAAAGGCGATCTCTATTTCTACAAGGTCGACGGCGACATCCGCAGCCGCGTGGCCGAGATCGACACCAGGCGCTGCCCGCTGTTCCTGCTGTCAGGCGAATACGACTATTCCTGTACGCCGGAGGAGACGATGGCCGTGGCGAACAGCATCAAGGGATGCGAAGTCGCCATCATGAATGGCCTCGGACATTTCCCGATGAGCGAGGGTCCGCAGGCGTTCCTGCATTACCTGCTGCCGGTGCTGGAGAAGATCGCTGCCCGCTGAACTACTTCGGCCGCGGCGCCGGGTACTTGTCGAGGGTGGCCTGCATCCTGGCCACGGTCGCGCTGCAATAGGCTTCGCGCTCCCGGTTGAACCTCGCCTGATGGGCGCGGAATTTCTCGACGCGGGCCTGGATATCGCTTTGGTATTCGCTGCGCCCGGCGCGCAGCGCCGGCATCGAATTTTGCGGGGGCTTTTGCGGCTCGGGAACCGAAACCGATTCGGCGAGCATCGCCTCGACGTCGGGCAATCGGGTCGGTCTCACCGCCGGAACATCGCCTCGCGTGAAAATCTCGGCCTCGGGCTTCTTGCCCGTAACCGACTGCACAAAGGCCATCGTCTGCGCGATCAACAGATCGCGTTCCCGCATCCACTTCATATGACGCTACCCCACGCCACGCCCTCGCAATCATTCCAGCACAGGTTTTCCGGGAATCAAGGGCGCATCTTCCGCGCGGATACTGCAGCGATCGGTTTTTCGCGCAAGGTGATAAAACAGTGACACACAGGAGCTTTCGCCGGTGTCAGGTCACCGCACTATGTCAGCGACGGTGCGGATCGGTGTTCGGCACGAACGGCGCGCCGACGACACGTACGGGTGTCGAGTCGGCGAGATAGGCCGCCGGCTTCACCGCGGACGGCTGGGCCTCGGTCGAACCGAGCAGGGCAACGCCGGCGGCAACGATCGCGCTGACGGCCGTAACCGTGGCCAGCAGGACCATGTTGCGGCTTTCTTCACGGATTCGCATGCCGGGAAAACGCGAGGAGGCGGGAGGCGGTTCCCCGGAAGACCGGTCGGCCGCAGCCAATGGTGCCGGCTGAGGGCGCATCCGCGGGTTCGGCGTATCGCCCGTGTCAGTCTGCGCACCAACAAACGCCCGTTGCGCGGGTGGAGTGGGGATTGGCGCCGAAGGCGCGGCGTCAGGTAAATGCCATGACCGCGGCTAGGGCTAGAACACCTCCTGCGAGCGCGACGTACAAGAAGCCGTAAAACCACCTGTCGAACCGAACCAACTTCTCTGACATTTGGCCGGTCATGAAATCCGTAAATGGGTCGGACACGGCACCCTCCATACTGGAAGGCCTTGCATGGATTCTGATTTGCGAGTCGCCGTCAACCAATCGGGAATCAACAGGTGGCTTGGATAACCTACCTAAGGCTGTGAGTGGCTCTTGACTGGAACGAATGGTGCCGGCTGAGGGGATTGAACCCCCGACCTTCGGTTTACAAAACCGCTGCTCTACCGCTGAGCTAAGCCGGCTGCATGACTGGAATCGGCAACGAAAATCAGGCGCGAACGCCGTCGAACCGAGGCGTCGAATACCAGACTTGGCCTTAAAGAACCACCCTCGGCGGCTGCGATTTTCCCGTTGTGCGGGTTCGCAACCTCTGTGAATTTCCAACCCCAAGGGGTTGGGAAGAATCCGGAAAATGCGGACGCAGGACATCGACTATGCCGCCGATGGCGCGACCATGCGCGGCCTTCTCCTCTTCGAGGCCGGCGCGAGCCCGCGTCCGGGGGTGCTCGTGTTCCACGAGGGGCTGGGGCTCGATGATGCGCACGGCGCTCTATCACGCGCAGTCGGACCGGCGTTCGTGGGCGGCGATGCGGGCATTGTTTGAGGAAGTACTTGGCAAATAGGGTCAGTGCCGTTTGAATGCTGGTCCAACAGACGGTTTCGCCGGCACGAGCCGTCATTGCGAGGAGCGCCAGCGACGAAGCAATCCACTCTTTGGCAGCCATGGATTGCTTCGCTTCGCTCGCAATGACGGTGTGAGCAACGCATGTTCGGAATTCTGGGTCTCGGTTTCCTGCTCGGCATGCAGCATGCGCTCGAGGCCGATCATATCGCCGCCGTCTCCAGCATCGCCGCGCGGCGCAGCCGTGTCGGTGACATCGTCAGGCACGGGCTGACCTGGGGCCTCGGCCACACCCTGACCCTGTTCGTGTTTGCCGGCGTCGCCATCCTGCTCGGCCGCGCCATCCCGGAGACCGTCGCGCGGCCAATCGAAGGTGCCGTCGGCATCATGCTGATGGCCTTAGGCAGCCATGTGCTGTGGCGGCTGTGGCGCGACCGGGTGCATTTCCACCGTCACGGCCATGCCGACGGCACGGTGCACTTCCACGCCCACAGCCATGCCGGCGAGAGGCTGCCGCATGCTCGAGCCGCCCATGTTCACGCGCACGGTTTCCGCTGGCGGACGTTGCTGGTCGGCCTGATGCATGGCATGGCGGGTTCCGCGGCGCTGCTGGTGCTTGCGACGACGCAGGCCGCGAGCCCCGCGGCCGGACTCGGCTATGTCGCGCTGTTCGGCGTCGGCTCGATGATCGGAATGGGTGCGCTGTCCGCCGTGATTGCCGTTCCGCTTGCGGTTTCGGCGCGTTTCCTCACCGCGGCCAATCAAGCGCTGCAGGGTGCAGTCGGGATCGTCACGATCACCGTCGGCGTCGTGACATTTGCGGAGAACGCGCTCGCTTGAAACGGCGGGCCCGCAGCGGTTCCCGCGTTAACATTTCCTGATCGCACTCGCTCGCATTTGCCCGAGGGAAAATCCTTGCGCGTTAGGCTTACCTGCAGTTTCGCCCGCCGCCTTAACCCTTGGGCCCGTGCATTCGATTAGGTTGCGGCGAAACAAAGGCGGGTACAGGGAAATGCGCGCAGGCGTTGCACTGGCATTCTTGATGGCGATGACGTCGCAGGCTTTGGCCGGCGGCGGCTTCGAGATCGTGATTCCAGGCAAGGTGGGCGTGCCCGTGATCATCAATGGCGTCGATGCATCCTATGCGGTGGTCGAGGGCGATTGGGGTCTCCTGCGGGGTACGCACGTGGAGCCCACGGTCTACGGCGGCCGCTATGTCAATCCGGTGCCCAATGTCGGCCACTACTATCCCAGCGCGGGCCACATGCCCGGCTACGGCCGCCTCGAAGTCGAACCGCCAGCCAATCGCAAATTGCCGCCTGAAGCCGAAAGCTACTACCGCTCCTGGTCGGCGCAATCGACCCCACAGCTCGAGATCCCGGCCAATCCACCGCCGGTGATCGTCGCGCCGCAGATCGACTACGACTGGCAGCACGGCCGTCATCCGCGGCCGCGCCCGCATCCGCGTTAGTTCAACAGCATGATCCCGAAAAGTGGAAGCCGGTTTTCGGATCAGGATCATGCTCAATAAAGATCAGTGTAAGCCCACGCCAACGAGAAGGCCCCTACAGGAGAAAGTAATGCGTCATTTGATTTCAGGAGTTGTTGCGGCAGTTGCCGTCATGGCGGCGTCGCCCGCAATGGCGGCGTGCGGTTATTCGTCGTGTTCGCCGTGCGGCTATTCCTACAGCCCGTGCGTGCAGCCGCAGTATGTCGCCCCAGTCGCGACCTACAGCTATGGTTATGGCTGCGGCACCGGCTGCGGCTGGGCCGCCGCGCGGCTCGCCGAGCCCACCACCCAGTACTACTACGTCAACCAGGGTCCGACCTACAGCGGTCCGGGCGCCTGGGCGCCGCAGCCGGCTTACTACGAGCCGTCGGTGTCCGGCTGGAGCAACTACGCCCGTCCTTACAACTACGGTTATGTCGCGCGTCCGCGCTACTGGGGCCCGCGCGCCTTTGGCTATGG
Organism: Bradyrhizobium sp.; assembly: GCF_052389815.1. Taxonomy (GTDB): domain Bacteria; phylum Pseudomonadota; class Alphaproteobacteria; order Rhizobiales; family Xanthobacteraceae; genus Bradyrhizobium. The sequence continues at coordinate 26,681 of NZ_JBQTHN010000034.1, forward strand.
CTATCGCGCCTACCGTCCGTACGCCCACCGCTACGGCTATGCGCATCGCCATTATGGCATGCGCCACGCCGTGCCGTATCACTACGGCCGCCCGCTGCGCCGCTACTACTGATCTGATCGTAGCGTTTTCAAGCGAAGTGGGTACCGGTTCGCGTAAAGCAAACGCGTCAAACGAAGAGAGATCCGAGACAACGCCCGTTCGCGCTTCGCGAGCGGGCGTTCTTGTTTTTGTGAAGCTCTCGCCCCTCAGGATAAGGGTTTCCGTGGACCCGGAGGATGCTCCAGTCCGGGCGGAACCACGGGCAGGCGAAGTCATCGCAATGCGGTAGGCTCAAAAAGATAGCCGTGCTTCGGTTCGCAAGTGAATTAGTGGTCTCGTCAGATTGCATTTTTCGGGCTATGCGGCTTGAATCCGTCCTGGAGCCTTGGGGAGATGGGAAATGTCAAAGAGGTTCGCGCTGATCGGTGTTGGCGGTTATATCGCGCCACGTCATCTTGGCGCGATTCGTCATATCGGAGGTGATCTCCTTGTTGCGGTTGATCCCAAGGATTCCGTCGGGATCATGGACAGCTATTTCCCGCAAGCGGAGTTTTTTACCGAGTTCGAGCGGTTTGACCGTCACGTGGATCAACTGCGGCGGTCCGGGACGGCGATCGACTTCACATCGATCTGCTCGCCCAATTACCTGCACGATCCGCATTCGCGCTTTGCCCTGCGCTCCGGCAGCGACGCGATATGCGAAAAGCCGATCACGCTCACAACGGACAGCATAGATGAGCTTGCAGAACTAGAACGCCAGACCGGTAAGCGAGTTCTGACAATCTTGCAGCTCAGGCTGCACGACGCGATTCGTGCCTTGCGCGACAAGGTTACAGCACAGCCGAACAAGCGGTTCGCTGTCGATCTAACCTATATTACCTCTCGTGGCCGCTGGTACTACGAATCGTGGAAGGGCGACGAACACAAATCGGGCGGCGTTGCCACCAATATCGGCGTGCATTTCTTTGACATGCTGACCTTCGTGTTCGGCAAGGTGCGCTTGAACGAAGCCCATTTGCGCGAGCCTGCGCGGGCCGCAGGATTCATTGAATGCGAGCGCGCCGACGTGCGTTGGTTTCTGTCGATCGACGCGGCTGATCTGCCCAGGGGGCTGGACCCGGCCAAGCGGACTTTTCGGTCGATCACGATGGACGGCACTGAAATCGAGTTTTCGGAGGGATTTACAGAGCTGCACAACCGCTCTTATGAAGAGATACTTGCCGGCCGGGGATTTTCGCTCGCCGACGTTCGTCCATCAATTGAGATCGTTTCGGAGCTGCGTTCGATGGCCTTGAAATCTCGATCTTCGGATCGCGCCCACCGGATGGGCGCAGCATGACGCAGATGGGGGAGGATTCGCGCTTTCCGGGCGTGCTGATCCATGAAAGTTCCTACGTCGATGATCCGGTCGCGATCGGACCGGGTACTCGCATCTGGCATTTCAGCCACGTCCTTGGTCAAGTGACGGTCGGGGCCAATTGTACGGTGGGGCAAAACGTTGTGATTGGCCCTCGGGTCGCCATCGGCAACGGTTGCCGGATTCAAAACAACGTCAGCATCTATGAAGGGGTCACTCTCGAGGACGATGTCTTTTGCGGGCCTTCCTGCGTCTTTACGAACGTAGTCAATCCTCGTTCGTTCGTCAGTCGCAAGGCGGAATTTGCGCCGACCCTGGTCAAGAAAGGTGCCTCGATCGGCGCTAACGCAACCATCGTCTGCGGGCGGACCATTGGGCGATATGCCTTCATTGCCGCTGGCGCGGTGGTGACGAAGGACGTCGCGGACTTCGCACTGATGGCCGGCGTTCCAGCGCGGCGCATCGGCTGGATGAGCAAGGCCGGCATGCGTCTGAGCAGCGATCTCGTGTGCCCGCTCGATGGCTCCCGCTACGAGCTAGTGTCGGCCCAGGAGTTGCGTGCGACCTAGTTCCGCACCGTCCCGGACTGGCGCAAGGCGCTATTTCGGCATCAATCCCAGCCGGCTCGCGCCGACATAGAGCGCCAGCACGGCGGCGTTGGAGACGTTGAGACTCTTGATCTCGCCGGGCATGTCGAGCCGCGCCACCGTGGCGCAGGTTTCGCGAGTCAACTGGCGCAGGCCCTTGCCCTCGGCGCCGAGCACCAGCGCGAGCGGTTCGCGCAATTCGATCCTGGAAAGATCGTCCGAGCCCTCGCTGTCGAGCCCGACGGTGAGAAAGCCGCGTTCGTTCAGTGCGGTGAGCGCGCGCGCGAGATTTTGCACCAGCACCAGCGGCACCAGCTCCAGCGCGCCGGAGGCCGATTTCGCCAGCACGCCGGTCGCCTCCGGGCTGTGCCGCGCCGTGGTGACGATCGCCTTCACCGCAAAGGCCGCCGCCGAGCGCAGGATGGCGCCGACATTGTGCGGGTCGGTGATCTGGTCGAGCACCAGCACGATGCCTTCCTGCTTGAGCGTTGAGATGTCAGGCGAGGGCAGGGGTTCGGCTTCCGCCAGCATGCCCTGATGCACGGCATCCGGCCCGAGCCGCTGGTCGATCAATTGCGGGCGGACGATTTCCGGCGTCACGCGGGTGTCGATGTTTTCCTCCGCCAGCCGGCGAGCGGCGTTCTCGGTCAGCAGCAATTTGCGGATCTTGCGCCGGGGATTGGCCAGCGCGGCGGAAACCGTGTGCCAGCCATAGAGGATCGCCGGCCCGTCGCCGGAATCGCGGTCGCGCCAGGCGGGACGGGGGGCGGGTTTCCGGCCCTTTTCGAAGGATTTTCCGCCGCCCTTGCGGAACGGTGGCCTGCGGTCGCGGTCATTCATGCAAGGCTTGTGTCACGGGTTCCGGATTCTGGCAATTTGGGTGCGTTTGGAGCGATTTGGACCCCCTTTAGCCGTTTCCCTTGGTTGACTTTGCGGGTCCGCTTACCCATAAACGCGCCCGACCGCGCTCCGTTACGGCTGGCGCGGGCCCAGCGCCATACCGATGGTTCTGTCCGCCGCCACGTCTTGCGGACGAATTGCTGACGCTGTTGGGACGGGGGAGTGTCCCGAGTGGCAAAGGGAGCTGACTGTAAATCAGCCGCCTCATGGCTTCGCAGGTTCGAGTCCTGCCTCCCCCACCAGCCTTCGCTCGCTTCGCGAGCTACGGCTCGGCAGGCCAGCATAGGTCTATCCAACGCGAAGCGAGCGAAGGCTGCCTCGTCGTAGCCCGTAGGGCGAAGACGGGCTGATCGTTGTCTTGCGAGCTACGGCTCGGCAGGCCAGCATAGGTCTATCCAACGCGAAGCGAGCGAAGGCTGCCTCGTCGTAGCCCGTAGGGCGAAGACGGGCGTCGGCAATCCTCTTGCGAGCTACGGCTCGGCAGGCCCGGTAAACTCTCTCCAAAGCGAAGCGAGCGAAGGCTGTCTCGCCGAAGCCCGTAGGGCGAAGGCGGACTGGTAGTTGTCTTGCGCCTCGTGGCTGGGCAACCTAGCCAGGTCCGTCGTATGAATGCGCCCATGTCCTCCCCTCCCGATCCCTTCGAAATGCGGCGGCTGGAATCGCTGTCCAACACCATCTTCGGCGTGGCGATGACGCTGCTCGCTTACGACCTGCCGAAGACCGGCACGTTTGCGAGCCTGCCGGACTGGGCGGACCTCTATCGCCTCTACGCCGGCAAGCTGTCGGCGCTGGCCCTTTCCTTCATCATCGCCGGCCTGTTCTGGTTCAGCCATCACCGCAGGCTGGCGCGGCAGCCGGAGGCCGGCCGCGGCATCGTGATCCTCAACCTGCTCTTCCTGCTCTCGATCATCCTGCTGCCGGTGACCAACGGCCTCTACGGCAACTACCGCCTCTCCAGCGCGGTCGCCGTGCTCTACGGCATCCACCTGACGCTGATCGCCGGCCTCAATGCGCTGTTGTGGTGGTTTGCGAGGCGCGACAACTGGCCCGAGATCGCTGGCGCGATCTTCCCGGTGCTGGTGTTCGTGCCGGGCACCGCGGTCGCCGCGGTCTACCCGCAATATGTGCAGTATTTCTGGTGCCTGGCCTTCCTTGCGGTGCTGGTGCGCCGCTTCGTGGCGCCGCGAGGAGAGGGGGAGACGACGTAGCGGCGTTTGAACCCGCCGTGGCGCTGCGGCGACCAAGGCTGCGGAGAATCACCATGCTGGAATGGCTCATCATCGCAGCGGTCGTGATCGTGATTGCGATCCTGATCCTCGCCTATTTCGACCTTGCGGATGTTCTGGTCGACCTGATTACGTCGCTGGCGCAGCTGGCGGTCGCCGCCGTCGCGCTGACGATCACCTTGCTCGCGGCACTGCTCAACGCCGTGAAGCGGCTGCTGAAGAAGCAGCACAACGCAATCCTGCCCTGACCCAATGAAAAAGGCGGAAGGCTTTCGCCCTCCGCCTGATCTGTCGCGCCGTGCTCAAACGCTAGTAGCGCGCCGGGCAGTAATCCCAGAAGCCGGCACGGCGGTATGGATCGGTGTAGTACCAGCACATGCCCGGCGCGGGCGCCGGTGCCGTTGCGTAGGCGGCAGCGCCTGCTGCGGCGATGAAGCCGATGGCGGCACCGGCGGCGATCGCGCCGCCCGGTCCCCAGCGATACCAGCCTGGACGTGCCCAGCGCACGGCCGGGGCAGGGCGCACCACGGTGGCGCCGCGATAGCGATAGGCGCCGCCGCGCGGTCCGACCGCGACGCCGCGGCGCACGACGACGGCGACTTCAGTGACATCGGACGCGTCGTTGGCCTGCGCCTGCAGCGCGCCGGTCGGGGCGAGCGGCGCGGCTTGCGCCGGTGCGGCCGCTGCAAGAAGACCCGCCGCCGCGGACGCCGCGACGAGAAGGGAAGCCCGAAGTCGTATTGGATTAGCCATCAATTCCTCCGGCTCAATGTGATCGCCCTGATCGGGCGAGGATACGTCCGACTGCAACTCCACCCTCTAGCGCCGCGCAAAAGGCTAGGCGCAGGGAACCGCCTTGGCAAGCGTGCCGGGACGCGTGCCGGGACGCGCCGTCGTTGACGAAAAGGCGAGCCATTGCGTACGCGCGTCAACTTTCAGCCGCAGTTTCCGGAAAGGGGCTGCCGGGGATGAACAGCCGGATCGGCCTCACCTCGTAGACTGCGCTCGGATTGGCGCGGCGCAAGTGCCGTACCGCGTCGGCGGCCGCATCCTGATCGGGAAGATCCACGATATAGAATCCCAGCAGCTGCTCCTTGGTCTCCGCGAACGGCCCGTCGATCATCATGCCCTCGCCGGGCCCGCGCAGCGTGCGCGCCTTCACCGTTTCGCCGAGCCGGGCGGCGGGGCCGAGCTTGCCGACCTGGTTGAGCCGCTCATGGGCCTTGCGCAGGTTCGCCATCAGCGCGGCATCCTCGTCCGCGCTCCAGGAATTCACCTCGGCTTCCACGTGGTAGGCGAGAATGGCGTAGAGCATCGAAAACCCCTTCTATCCGTTCGATTCGCACAGGTGAAAGACGCCGCAACGGGCTCGAATCCGACACTCCGCCACCCCACGAAACCGAATTGAAACACGATTTCGCGGCAGATGGCATGAACGTGGCGAAGTCGGGGCACGACTGATGGGCAGAACGCAGTAACTGCGCAACGGGAGCGGATCATGTCACGGAAATCAGGCATCATCATCAGCGATACCGCCCGCGGGCTGGCTGCCGCCGACGCCGGTGGCGACTGGCACGACGTTCCCCGTCACCACCGCTATTACGGCAGCTCAGCCGTCAACGGCGGCGAGCGCATCGTCGAGCGCCGCAGCGGTTCGCCGGCGCGCGCTTTAAGGTCCAGCGGCTTCTGACCGCCATGACCGCCGCGTTCTACCTGCTGCTTTGCCTGCCGCTCTTGCTGTCGCTCGGCGTCCGCGGCGGAACGCCAAAGATGCTGGGTCTCGTCACCAGCGGTTTTGCGATACTGCTGAGCGTCAAGCCCTATGGCGCGGTGATGCCTTGGGCGATCGGAATGACCATCGCGACGGTTGGCCTCTTTGAGCGCTTTCGGCGATTTCCCGTTTGAACGATCTTGCTGAGGCGCGCGCCTCACACTCGTCATGCCCGGGCTTGACCCGGGCATCCATCAATCTTCACAAGATTCTCGCGAAGAAGATGGATGGCCGGGTCAAGCCCGGCCCTGACGAGGTAACAAGGACCCAAACAATGAAATCTCAACCCTTCGATCTCTCCGGCAAGGTCGCGATCGTGACCGGCGGCAATGGCGGCATTGGGCTTGGCATGGCGCGGGGGCTGGCGGATGCCGGCGCCGATGTCGCGGTGGTCGGCCGCAACGAGGC
>NZ_JBQTHN010000035.1:0-4644 GCF_052389815.1 Bradyrhizobium sp.
TGGACGGGCGGCCGCACTTCGTGGCTCTGCCACCCGTCGTCTAAAGCGCCCCTCGCCTCGGCCTCGTCGCGGCCCGTGGCATTGGATGGCGCGCCGCGGCCGCGGCGACGCTCGCGGTCGACCGCGACCGCAATCTCGGGAAAAGGAGTCGCACCCGCCGGTTCGGAGGGCACTGTCACCGGCGGGTGCCTGAGGGCATGAGAGGATGCTCGGCTCATGGCCAGAACATAACACGTCGTGAGAACAAATCAAGAACACACATTCGCGTGTTCACAGCAACCGCGCCGTTTCCGGCGCCGTACTTCCGGGGTCGCCAACACGGACCTCAAGGAAACGAAATGCCCAGGACACTCTTGATTGCTGCTGCGCTCGCAGTCGCCGCCAGCGCTGCCGTTCCCACTGCCGCCCGCGCGGACGCCAATGCTGCATTCTGCGCCAGGACCTACGGCATGGGGGGCGAAGTCGTTCAATGCAATTTCGCGACCTATGCCCAGTGTGCGGCAACGGTTTCGGGGGTAGGAGGATCGTGCTCGAGCAACCCCGCCCATAGCCTCGCCAGATGGCCTCGTTCGCGGTAACGGCGTCTTTCGCTGCTTTGGCAAATGTGGCCGGCGGTGCGGCTGTCGTCCTTGGACCAGCAAACGGCCGCGGCCGCCGAGGGCTCGAACCTGCCGCAAAAAACTGCACGCAAACGGCTGTTTTGATTGCGACAAGGTGGTAACAGTGCGGCGTTTTCACCGCTTGAGCCACCGAAGCCTCATTTATGTTGAGCGTCATCATTCCGACCGAAGGGATAGAGCAGCCGGCCGTCGCAACGCTGGCTGCCCTGGTACCGGGCGCCGCCGCGGGCGTCATCCGCGAGGTGCTGCTGGTCGACCGGGCCGGCAATGGCGTGATCGAACGGGTGGCGGACGTCGCCGGCTGCCGCTTCCTCAAGTTCGAGGGAACGCGCGCCGCTGCGCTCGCCGCAGGAGCCCGCCAGGCGCGCTCGCCTTGGCTGATGTTCCTGCATGCCGGTGCGGTGCTCGATTCCGGCTGGATCGAGGAGACCAGCCAGTTCATCAATGGCGTCGCCAATAGCGGCCGGCCGCGGGCAGCTGTGTTCCGCTACGCCCGTTCGCCCTATGCGGAGCGCCGCCTGCGCGACGGTCTCAAGGCTATAGCCCGCATGGTGGTGGGCCCCTCGGCGGAACAGGGCCTCCTGATCGCGCGCGAGCATTACGATCGCCTCGGCGGCTACCGGCCGGATGCCCGCCGCTCCGAGGCGCGTCTCTTGCGCCAGCTCGGCCGCTCCTCCCGCACGCTGCTGCGCAGCCGGATCATGGTGGTGGCCTGAGGCCGGGACCGGGCGAGAGCTGACGAGCTCGCAGGGCCTGGACTCAAAATAGCGAAAACAACCCCATGCAAAGTAGATGATGAGCCGGAATCCTGTTTGTGCTCTCATGCTCGTCAAGCGGTTCGCACACCCACCGTCCGATTAAATAATACAGATAGTTCAATGACTTGAGGCGCAGGCAATTGTCTGACGGGTCAAGAAGTAGTAATATATGCTCTCATAGCAGAGTGGAGGTCCGCATGGCATCCGTTGAGAAAGTAAGCGTTGCGCTCACAAGCGAGCAGATTTCTGCGCTTAAGGCAGCGGTAGATGCTGGTGAGTATGCGACCACGAGCGAGATCGTGCGCGAGGCTGTGCGCGACTGGCAATTGAAACGGGAGCTGCGCCAGGCAGACATCAAGCGCCTGCGGCAGATGTGGGATGAAGGCGTAGCCAGCGGCACTGCCGGCGAGCTGGACATGAACAAGCTGCGCAAGGAAGCCCGCGAGCGGCTCGAGGGTGCGAAGAAAGCTTCCGGCAGTGCCGGTTGAACTGGTCTGGTCGAACCAGGCTCGTACCGACCTGTTGGAAATCTACGTGATGATCGGCCTTGAGCAGCCCGCGGCTGCGGAGCGTTATTTCGATCGCATCGAAGCCAAGGCAGAGTTGCTGAGGACGCAGCCACGCATGGGCGTGCGTCGGTCCGACATCCGGCCATCCGTGCGGATGCTCGTCGAGGCGCCGTACTTGCTGTTGTACCGTACCGACCCTGACACCGATGAAGGGCCGATCGGCGCGGTCGAGATCGTCCGTGTCGTCGATGGTCGTCGGGATCTGACTGGAATATTCTAGACCAGATTGCGCAGCCACTCTCTCTTCAGCCGACCCGCCACGCGGCTTTCAGCCAGAACGGGGCAGAGCTGACACGGAGATATGCTTGCCAAAGTCAAATAATTAATTGACAATGGCAAATAATGAGGTGTGTCATGTCCCTGGATGATTTCGCCGGCCAGATCGATGCCGTCCGCGGCTTCAGCCGCTTCTACACGCGCAAGCTAGGCATCATCGAGCCGAAGCTGCTGCATAGCTCCTTCACCCTGCAGGAGGCGCGCATCCTCTACGAGATCGCGCATCGCCCGGCCTGCACCGCAACCGACCTTACGCGCGACCTCGGCCTCGATCCCGGCTTCCTCAGCCGCACCTTGCAGGCGCTGCAGCGCCGCCAGATCGTGACGCGAAAACCGTCAAAGGACGACGGACGCGTCAACGAACTCTCGCTGACCGCCAAGGGCCGCATCGCCCAGGCCGAGCTTGAGCGCCGCTCGCGCGAGGAAGTCGGCACACTGCTCGCCGGGCTCGATGACACCCAGCGCGCGGCCGTCGTGCGTGCGATGACCACGATCGAGCAGACACTGGAACGGCCCGCGGAAAGGCCGGCCGCCTTCATCATGCGCAGCCACCGGCCCGGCGACATCGGCTGGGTGATCTCGAGCCAGGCAAAGGCCTATGCCGAGGAATATGGCTGGGACATCAGCTACGAGGCGCTGGTCGCCGAGATCTGCGCGCAGTTCATCAGGAACTATGACCCTGCGCGCGAGCATTGCTGGATCGCGGAAGCTGGCGGCGAGCCGCTCGGCTCGGTCTTCCTGGTGAACGGCGGCGACGAGGTCGCAAAGCTGCGGTTGCTGCTGGTGGAGAAAAAAGCGCGCGGGCTCGGCGTCGGCCGCGCGCTGGTCGAGCAATGCATCCGCGGGGCGCGCGAGAAGGGCTACAAGGAGATGACGCTGTGGACGCAGAGCATCCTGCTCGCCGCGCGCGGCATCTATCAGGCGCTTGGCTTCCGCCGGGTCAAGGAGGAGCCGCACCACAGCTTTGGCGTCGATCTCGTCGGCGAGACCTGGGAGATGAAGCTGTAACAAACGGGTCATTCCGGGATGGTCCGAAGGACCAGACCTCAGATGCGCCATTGCGCATCGGGGAATCTCGAGGTTCTCAGGGGCGCAACTGCGCCGCAAAGTTCGCCTCCGCGAGGCGCCCCAGAATGACGGTGCAAGACAAACGAGCTGCGGTTTCCGGTCAGCAGTTGCCGGGCTACGTCGGCACTCGCAATCTGGGAAGATCGCTCTGGGCCTTATGCGCCATCCTGCTCGCCTCATCGATCGCCTGGACGACGCGGTTTATCTGGTCCTCCGCAGTGATGATTCTGGTGGCGTTGGCCAGACCCATCGCCTCACTTTCGGCCTGGTTTTCCGCCCAGGGCCTGCGGGTGCCCACCGCCACTGCCCAGACGACCGCGGCCGTCAGGAGCGGCATGGCTAGCGCGAAAATCTGTGCCTTGGTCATCGCAGGCCTCCCAGGGTCCACTGACCACCCAAATGTATGATGACGCCGGCGCCAAGGCAAAGGGGCGCCGCGCCGTAAACCAGGTCCAAATCGACGTCCTTGGGCAGGATCCCGAACACAAACTGGCCAAGCGGGACGAAGGTTCCGACCGTGATGACGGCCGTGGCGATGGTATTGGCCCAGTTCGCGACCAGCTTTAGGCGCTCGCTGCGGCGCTCGTCAGAGTCATCCCCAGCTCCCTTCAACATCCACTCCAAGGGCGATTGGGCGCATGGTCCAACTTCGGCAGCCGAAGGCTAGACGTCGCCCACGATCTTGCGGAAGCGGTCGATCGGAGTGCTCCTGATCGTCTTGGAGTCTTCGACGCGATACCAGACATTCTCATCATTCATCCTACGCCGACGCCCCCTTCGCCTTGGGCCGGCGCAGGTGCTCGTCGAGCCGCGGCATGATCTCGACGAAATTGCAGGGCCGCGTGCGGTAGTCGAGCTGGGCGGCCAGGATGCCGTCCCAGGCGTCGCGGCAGGCGCCGGGCGAGCCCGGCAGGCAGAAGATGAAGGTCGCGCCGGCAACGCCGGCGGTCGCGCGGCTCTGCACGGTCGATGTGCCGATCTTGGCGTGGCTCAGCATGTGGAAGGCGATGGAGAATCCATCCATCCGCTTTTCGAACAGCGGCTCGACGGCCTCCGGCGTGACGTCGCGCCCGGTGAACCCGGTGCCGCCGGTGGTGATGATGACGTCGATGCCTTCATCAGCGATCCATCGCTTCACCACTGCACGGATTGCCTCGACGTCGTCGGTGACGATCTCGCGCGCCGCCAGCTTGTGCCCGGCGGCAGTGAGACGGTCGACCAGCGTCGTGCCGGACTTGTCGTCCGCGAGCGAACGGGGGTCCGACCTCGTCAGCACGGCGATGTTGAGGGGCACGAAGTGCTTTTCCGGGAGTGTCGTCATCGTACTGTCGTCTCGGCCTGCCCGGGCTTGTC
>NZ_JBQTHN010000036.1:0-2505 GCF_052389815.1 Bradyrhizobium sp.
GGCCGTCGCGCATTGCTCAACGCAGGCTCCGCGGCTTCCAGGCCACTCCTTGACGACGGCAAGCGCGGCGTCACACTGCAGCCGGTCGGGGCGCGCTCATCCGCGTCCAACTTGATAGTTGCTACGATCGGGTTGAAAGGAAGTCTAATGCCACCAGATCACATCCGCATGCCGGAATCGCTATGGGCCGCGGTGACGCCGCCCGGGCCCGAGTTGCCGCAGCTCGTGGGCACCGAGCAGGCCGACGTCGTCATCGTCGGCGCCGGCTTCACCGGCCTTTCCACCGCGCTTCACTTGCGCGAGACGGGTGTCGACGTCGCCGTCGTCGAGGCCGCCGAGCCCGGCTGGGGCGGCTCGGGCCGCAACCACGGCCAGGTGATCCCGACGCTGACGCGGCCCGATCCGGAAGACGTCGTGGCCAAGCACGGCGCCGCCGGCGAGCGTTTCGTCGCGCTGCTGCGCGACTGCGCCTCGACGCTGTTCGATGTCGCGCGCCGCTACCAGATCGAGGCCGAGCAGGAGCAGACCGGCTGGGTGCAGCCGGTGCATTCGCCCGGCCGCATGGGGATCGCGGAGCGCCGCGTGCGGCAATGGTCGAAGGCCGGTGCACCGGTGGAGCTGCTGTCGCGCGAGCAGGTGCGCGACATGCTCGGCTCCGATGCGTGGTTCGGCGGCTTCTGGAACAGGACCGGCGGCCACGTCAATCCGCTGGCGCTGTCGCGCGGCTTGGCGCGCGCCGCGCTCGATCGCGGCGCACGCATCTTCGCGCGCTCGCCGGTTTCTCGCTTCGAGCGCCGCAACAACAGCTGGATCGTCACGACGCCGCTGGGGCAGATCGCCGCCCGCGCGCTGATCCTCGCCACCAATGCCTATACCGGCGAATTCGCCAAAGCGCTTGCCCCCGAGATCGCGCGCGAGGTGATGCCGGTGCGCTCGTGGCAGATGGCGACCGAACCGCTGTCCGATGCCGCCCGCAAGATCGTGATCCCCGGCCGGCAGGCGATGTCGGACACCCATGGCGAGCTCTACTTCGCCCGCTATGACGCCCGCAACCGTCTCGTCACCGGCGGCGCTCAGATCGGCACCGGCGCCGACAGCCTGAAGGCCAGCGTCGCCGCGCGCCTGAAGCGGCTGTGGCCGGAGATCGGCGAGGTCAGGTTCGACTATGTCTGGAACGGCTATGTCGGCATGACCACGGATTTCCTGCCGCGCATCCATCGCCTCGGCCCCGACGCCTTCGCCTGGGCCGGCTGCAACGGCCGCGCGGTGGCGCTGTCGATCGCCATCGGGCAGGAGCTTGCGAAAGCCGCGCAGGGCGTCGCCGAGCGCGAGCTCGCCCTGCCGTTCACCGAACCCTTGCCCTGGGTCGCGCACGGCCTCTTGCGCCGTCTCGCACCGCTGATGCTGATGGTCTATCGTCGCCGCGACGCGGCCGAAATTCCCGACGGTCCATCGGGGCCGCCTCAACCGGAGCACATGATCGCATGGGCAAGCAATCTTCGAAATCGCTGGCGGACCAGCTGAAGCCCTTCATCGCGCCGTTCCGCTATGACGGCGACGGCGAATTTCACCTGAAATCGTTCAAGACCGCCGAGAAGGGCGGGCTCGACAAGGAGGAGGGCGAAAGGATCATCGACGCCAACCGCAAGCGGCTGTCCGATTTCCAGGAGAAGCTCTACGCGCAGGACCGATGGTCGCTGCTATTGATCTTCCAGGGCATGGATGCCGCCGGCAAGGACAGCGCCATCGAAAGCGTGTTCGACGGCGTCAATCCGCAGGGCTGCGAGGTCACCTCCTTCAAGCAGCCGACTTCCACCGAGCTCGACCACGATTATCTGTGGCGCGCGGCGATCGCGCTGCCCGAGCGTGGCCGCATCGGCATCTTCAACCGCTCGCACTACGAGGAATGTCTCGTCGTGCGGGTGCATCCGGAGATACTCGCCAAACAGAAGCTGCCGCCCGTGCTGGTGACGAAGGACATCTGGCGCGAACGCTTCGAGGATATTTCCTGCTTCGAGCGGCATCTTGCCCGCAACGGCACCGTGGTCCTGAAGTTCTTCCTCAACGTCTCCAAGCAGGAACAGCGCGAGCGCTTCCTCGAGCGGCTGGAGCAGCCTTCGAAGAACTGGAAGTTCTCCATGGGGGACGTCGCGGAACGCGGATTGTGGGCGAAGTACCAGGCCGCCTGTCAGGATATGATCCGCCACACCGCGACGCGCCATGCGCCCTGGCACGTCGTGCCGGCCGACCACAAATGGTTCGCCCGCGTGGTGATCGGCTCGGCGATCGTGGCCGCCCTCGACGAGCTCGACCTGCACTTCCCGAAAGTCGACAAGGCAGACCGCAGCGAGTTCAGGCAGGTTCGCCAGGCGCTGCTCGACGAGGACAAGAAGGCGGCCGTGAAGGGTGGGGCCTAGCGAATGATGGCGCTTGGTTTGATCGTCGTTTGGCGGACTCAGTTCACCTCTCCCTTCGGGAGAGGTCGATTTGCGCAGCAAATCGGGT
>NZ_JBQTHN010000037.1:0-68597 GCF_052389815.1 Bradyrhizobium sp.
CGCAGGCTTCGTGGTAACGCTTGTCATGGCGTGGTCTCCAGCCCGGCGCGTCAACGCCGGGTGATTCGAGGTTGATCACCCCGGAGACTACGCCACTTTCAATTCCAACCACTTTCCGGACGGCACCGGGCCCCCAAGGCGGATTCCTGCTCTGTCTCTCCGGGTCGGTCACGACCTCTGCTGGCGGCGGCGGGACTTTTGAGCCTGGCGCTTGTCATGGCCTGGCTGGCGGCGAGCAGCGAGCGACTTTCCGGCCTGCTGTTGGTGGGCGCGGCCTTGGGCGTCACACTGACCCATGGCGCCTTCGGCTTCGCCTCCGCCTATCGAGCGCTTTTTGTCCGTCGAGATGCCAGCGGCGTATTGGCGCAATTGCTCATGCTCGCCTTGGCGACGGCGCTCTTCGCACCGACTTTGAGCGGAGGCGTCGCTTTTGGCCACGACGTGGTCGGCGCGACGGCGCCGGCGGGCGTTTCCGTGGCGGTGGGCGCGTTTCTATTCGCGATCGGCATGCAACTGGGAAGCGCTTGCGCCTCGGGCTGCCTTTACGTCGCCGGAAGCGGCGACCTGCGCGCTCTTGTCGTGATCGCGTTCTTTTGCGCCGGCGCTTTCTTGGGCAGCCTGCACCTCGACTGGTGGCTTCGCCTGCCGTCATCAGGAGAGACGTCTTTCGGCCAGCTGATCGGTTGGAAAGCTGCAGCACTCGTTCAGATCAGCCTCATCGGCGTGCTCGCCTTGGCCTTGGGCCGCTTCGCGTCCTCCACGCGTCGGGTGCCGGTGACGCCGCGCGGCTCCGCTTGGCTGAAGGGGCCATGGCCAGCCCCGTTCGCGGCAGCGATGCTCGCGACGCTCAATTGGTCGACGCTGCTGATCGCGGGTCATCCCTGGAGCATCACCTGGGCGTTCGCGCTCTGGGGGGCCAAGGCGGCCCTGCTCGCGGGATGGACGCCGCCCGCAGACGGTTTCTGGAGCGGGGAATTCCAGCTCGCGGCGCTGAAGAACGGCGTCTTGGCCGACGAAACCTCGGTGATGAATATCGGCATCCTTCTCGGCGCCTTCATAGCCGCCGCGGCGGCGGGGCGCCTCAAGCGTCCCTCGCGAATTTCGCTGACGTCGCTGGCGGCGGCGGCCCTGGGCGGTCTATTGATGGGCTATGGCGCGCGCCTGTCCTTCGGCTGCAACATCGGCAGCTTTTTCAGCGGCGTCGCCTCGACCAGCCTGCATGGCTGGGAATGGATCGGTTTCGCCTTGCTCGGGACGCCGATCGGCGTCGCGTTGCGCCGCCGTTTCGGACTGCCAGATTGAACGCGGCGCCGCATATTTTCCCGCGAAGAAAGCTATTTGTTTTGAGAGCATGACGTCTTCACATTCCTGCTCGCCCAGGCAAACGTCATTAGGCTCTATCCAGCGGACCCAACGGGTTCATGGTCAATTAGCCGATAGGCGCTTGTGAATTGGGCTGCCAGGCCTGAAGGCGTGGAATGCAAATGCAAACGTGACGTCGTAGGGAATGTCGGAGAAGCGCCCAGCCTCGTGCCGCTGCACGATTACGTTTCCAACGTCGCGACCGGCCGCGACGGTCTCCTTGTCGAGGGCGGAGGTTTGTCCGGCCTCCCACTTCAGAACAATATTGCCGGCTTCGATCGTGCCACGCTCTCTCAGTAGCGACAGCGACCAGGCCTCGTGGTACTCCGGCTTGGTTTCGACGGCAACGACGCGCTCCATCGGATCAATGCCGCCAGGCAACGAGCCATCATAAAGGAAGGGCTTTTGGCCGCTCGCGTCGTATCCAACATAGGGATTCCTGCCGTAGTTGCGCGCGCGAGGATCGTTTGGGATGAGCACCTGCCCATTGGGGAAGCGCTGGCGAAAGCGACTGAAGGATTCTACACGCGACGGAATCAAACGAAGGTTTTTTCCGCTCAGAACGCCCACGATCGCATCGCCTCCGAATTGTTGCCACCAGCTCTCGGTCTGACGGTCGTACATTACGAGATCCGAGTTTCGGAGTTTTCCCGTTGTGCCAAAATCGAGGACGCGATTCTCCACCGTGCGGTCAAAAACGAGCGAGGCGTTGCAGAGCGGGCAATAGGTCACGGCGACCGGCGTGCCGCCGACGACATCGTTCACGACTTCGTGCCAGATCAGAACACTCAGTGGATAGGCTCGCGCATCGTCGCGGATGGCCAGCGAAATCACCGGCTCGGCGTCCACAATGCGCGCAGCCCAACCGGATGCGACACCATTGCTGAGCCGCTCGAAACGGGGGGCATCGATCGGCGGAATACCGTCCTTCGGCGGCCCGCCCGATTTGATCTCCTGTAGAGGAACAGTGTGCCGGGAAAAATCAGTGCGAGGCCACTCCGCCCGCCAGCTTGCCGGCTCGGCCATGGATCCGCCCACTGCGGCCAACGAGGCGGCAAGTGCGGCCACCGCCAGCACCGTCGTCCGGGCGCAAGTTTGGATACCTGATGACACGCCGCCAAGGACTCTCATGGTTTAGCCCAGCGCGCCGCAATCTCGGCTTTCGGAGGAATGTTCGCTCGGTCCCCTAACGAGGTTACCCAGTGCTCAAATCTCAACGCTCAGGTCGGATGCAGCCGGCCATTTGCTCAGCCGGCCGACATGACCGTTGCGCGCTCCGATCAACGGCTCGCCCGCTCCCGGAACAACGTCTCGATCAGCGGACATTCCGGTTGGGTGCCATTTCCGCATTGCGCAATAACATCTTTCAGCACCCGCTCCATACGCCTCAGGTCGGCGATCTTTGCCCGCACGTCATCGAGATGTGCTGCCGCGACCGCGCGAACATCGCCGCAGGGCTGGTCGCGTTCGTCAGCAAGATGGAACAGCTCACGGATTTCATCGAGGGCGAACCCCAGTTCGCGCGCCCGCAAGATGAACCGCACGCGACGTTCGTGCGTCGCGTCGTAGCTCCGATAGCCGGCGGCCGTACGCGGCGGCGCGGGCAGAAGGCCCACCTTCTCGTAATAGCGAACGGTCTCAAGATTGCAGCCGGTTCTTTGAGCGAGTTCCGCCCGCTGCATGCCCCTCACCCCGGTGTGATTGCGCATCGGAAGATCCCTATTGACCCTGTAGCCGCTACAGAGCGGATGTTTACGCCGCTCTTGAAGCGTTGCCAAGCAAAGAGGTGGAAATGGTTCCTTTGCGAACTGGAACAAGAGAAATCGTGCCGACTAGGCCCGGCACAGGGGAGCGCGAACTGGGGCGGCAGCGTCTTGCGGCATTCGGCGGGGTGATCGGCGCGCTGGCCGCCTCCTCCTGCTGCATCGTGCCGCTCATCCTGTTCAGTGTTGGCATAGGCGGCGCCTGGATCAGCAGGCTAACGGCGCTCGCTCCCTATCAGCCACTGTTCATAGCAGCAGCAGCCGGCATGCTCGGGTATGGCTTCTACCTGGTTTACTGGAAACCCGGACAGTCCTGTACGGACGGCACGGCCTGCGCACGCCCGGTATCTACCCGCATTGTCCGTTTATCGCTCTGGGTGGCCACGCTGATCGTGCTGGCAGCCTTTGCCTTCGACTATGCCGCCCCGTTGCTGCTCGGCACCTGATGGCAAGGAAAGGAGCCTTCCCATGAAGAGAAGCTCATACGTTGTTGCGCTGATCGCCTTGGCCTTATCGGCCACGGGCGCCGTTGCCGGCGAGCGCACGGTTACGTTCGCCGTTGACAACATGACCTGCGCCTCTTGC
Organism: Bradyrhizobium sp.; assembly: GCF_052389815.1. Classification (GTDB taxonomy): domain Bacteria; phylum Pseudomonadota; class Alphaproteobacteria; order Rhizobiales; family Xanthobacteraceae; genus Bradyrhizobium. The sequence goes on from NZ_JBQTHN010000037.1 coordinate 3,711, forward strand.
ACCTACATCGTGAAGAAATCGATGGCCGCGGTTCGCGGCGTCGCCAATGTCACCGTGTCGTTCAAAGCCAAAACCGCAACCGTGACTTTCGATGACGCAAAGACGAATTCGGACGCTATTGCGGCTGCCAGCTTGAACGCGGGCTACCCGGCGCATGCAAAGCCGCAAGGTAGCTGAGATGGATGAATCCGGCGCGATCCACTACGGCACGGGAAGCACGGCCGATAGCGCTGTGCGATCAGACTGTCGGCCCCGATCGAGCAATGACGGCGTCCACGATCTTGTCGTGGTCGGTGCCGGTTCGGCCGGATTTTCAGCCGCAATAACCGCTGCCGAACAGGGCGCACGCGTTGCCCTTGTCGGTAGCGGAACGATCGGCGGCACCTGCGTCAACGTAGGCTGCGTCCCGTCGAAGACACTAATACGTGCGGCGGAGCAACTGCACAATGCACGCGCGGCCGCCCGCTTTGCCGGAATTACCGCGCAAGCCGCAGCCATCGATTGGCGGAAAACGGTTCACCAGAAGGACGCGCTCGTCGCCGAACTGCGCCAAGCGAAATACGTGGACCTGCTGTCGGCTTACCCCAGCATCGACTTTCGTCAAGGTCTGGCACGTCTCATGGACGATGGGGTGGAGATCGACGGAACGAGGCTTGCTGCCAGCAGGATCATCATTGCAACTGGGGCACGTCCGGCGATCCCCGCGGTCTCCGGCCTCGAGACCGTTCCATATCTGACCAGCACGACGGCACTCGATCTCGAAAGCTTGCCGCGCTCGCTCCTCGTGGTCGGCGGCGGCTATGTCGGGGCCGAGCTCGCCCAGATGTTCGCGCGCGCAGGCGTGAAGGTGACACTGGTGTGCCGATCCCGCCTGCTCCCGGAAGCCGAGCCCGAGATCGGCGCCGCGCTTTCACGCTATTTCCAGGCTGAAGGAATTAGCGTGATCGCCGGAATCGCCTACCGCGAGATCCGGAACGTCGGAGAACGCATTTCGCTCACGGTCACGCGCGACGGGCGAGACATAGGAATTGAAGCCGACCAGGTGCTGATTGCGACCGGTCGCACCCCCAATATCGAAGGGCTCGGGCTGCCTGAGTACGGGATCGCTACCGCACCAGGTGGAGGAATCGCCGTTGATGAGCACATGCGCACGACCCGCGCCGGCGTCTACGCCGCCGGTGATGTGACTGGTCGCGACCAGTTCGTCTACATGGCTGCTTACGGCGCCAGGCTTGCCGCAATGAATGCTCTGAGCGGCGATCGCCGCAGCTACGATAGTCGCGCTATGCCGGCCATCGTGTTTACCGACCCGCAGGTCGCAAGCGTAGGCCTCACTGAAAAAGCGGCGCGTGATGCCGGGTACGATGTGCGCGTCGCCACGATCGGTCTTGACCAGGTTCCGCGCGCACTGGCCGCCCGCGACACCCGCGGGCTGATCAAGCTGTTATCGGATGCAAGGACCGACCGACTGCTCGGCGCACACATCCTCGCGCCGGAAGGCGCCGACAGCATTCAAACTGCCACGTTTGCAATCCGTCAGGGTCTCACCGTCGCTGATCTCGTCGATACCATCTTTCCTTATCTGACCACCGTCGAAGGTCTTAAACTGGCGGCGCTGTCGTTTAACAAGGAAGTTTCCAAGCTGTCGTGCTGCGCCGTGTAATGGTTGTTTTCCCGAAGAAATTCACCCGAATCGTCTAAAGTATGTCCGAACACCTTACCCATATCCCTGCGAGTGCATGGTGAGATTGGCTGGCATGGTGATCGCGCCGGCACGCCGCCAGCTTGGCCGCTCGAGTTAGGTTTGGCCCGGGGTTGCAATCAACGCCGAGTCCTTAAGCTGAGAGCTGGCCGCACCGCGCAGGCGGCGCCGTAGCAGGCAGCTGCCGAAGTCGCTAAACTTCTTCCGTGTAACCGCCGCAGCCGTGAGACTGGCTGCGAGGCCATTCTTCCGGCGGAAGGCAAGCGGCCATGGCCAATGTCGATGCCGATCGCAAGCTAGTCGCGGTCCTCTGCGCCGACGTTGTTGGCTATAGCCGGATGATTGGGGAGGACGAAGAAGGGACGCTGGCGGCGCTTGCCGCACACATGAGCGAACTGATCGAACCCACCGTGGCCGATCACCACGGCCGCATCGTCAAGACGACGGGCGATGGCATCCTGGCCGAATTCGCGAGTCCGATCGCTGCGGCTCGCTGCTCGTTCGAGATTCAGGACGGTTTTCGAGCGCGAAACGCTGATGTCGCTGAGCCGAAGCGGCAATGGCTGCGGATGGGGCTCCACCTCGGCGACGTTATGATCCGCGCCGGCGATATTTTCGGCGACGCTGTCAACGTCGCCGCACGCCTTCAGTCGCTCGCCGAGCCTGGCAGCGTGTATTCGTCCGCGGCGGTTGTCGACCAGCTGCGCGGCCATGTCGGATTCGCGTGGGAGGATCTCGGCGAGAAATCACTGAAAAACATCTCGCGGCCGGTCAAAGTATTTCGCCTGGCGCCGGCCAGCCCGGCAACGACACCGCGGCCAAGCTTAGCGAAGAGTTGGCAACCTGGGTTCTTGCATCCTAGGTTCTTGCATGTTGCTGGCGCGGCGGCGCTCGCCGCAATTGTCGTGGTCATGGCGTATGTCTGGTTGCGGGCGCCATCGCCGGCGACGATGCCGAGCTTGGCTGTGCTGCCGTTCGCGAACCAAAGCGGGGATCCCGCCGACGACTATTTCAGCGATGGGATCACCGGGGACGTCATCAACGCGCTTGGGCGCTTCTCGGGGCTGAGGGTCATGGCTTATACCGCCGTGCTCCCGTACAAGGACAAAGGCGCGGCTGAGGCCGGTCGCGCACTCGGCGTCGAGTACCTGGTCGACGGGAGTGTCCGACGGGCGGCTGATCGAGTTCGCGTGTCCACCCGGCTGACCGATGCCCAGCGCGGCACCTTGGTCTGGTCGGAGCAGTTCGAGAAGGCGCTCAAGGACGTCTTCGACGTCCAGGACGCCATTGCGCTTCGGGTTGCCGGGACCCTGGCTGCCCGGGTCACCCGCATTGAACAGCAGCGCGCGCTTGCCAAGCGGCCCAATAATCTTGACGCTTACGACCTGGTGCTGCGTGGACGCGCAGTGCAGACGCGACGGTCGCGAGCCACGAATCGCGAGGCGCGGCAGCTCTTCGAGCGGGCCATGCAGCTCGATGCTAACTATGCGGCTGCATATGCTTTGCTTGGCCATGCCTATCGCGATATGGCAACTCTCGGTTGGACCGAGTTTCCCGCCGACATGGTCGCGCGGGCCGAGGAACTCGCCCGAAAGGCGTTGGCCATCGACCCGGACAATCTCGACGCTCACCGGCTGTTGAGCCAGGTGCACAACGATCAGTCTCAATACGAGCGGGCTCTGAGTGAAACTGACCGTGCCCTTGCGCTCAACCCAAGCGACGCGGTCAGCCACGCTGCGCGAGGCGAAACTCTCCTTTGGGTGGGTCGCTTCGAAGAGGCAATTGCCGCGCTGGAGACGGGGTTAACCCTTGATCCGAACATGTCGGCTCAATACGTCTTCACCCTCGGGACCGCCTATTACATCTCTCGCCGTCACACCGATGCGGTGCGGTTTCTCGAGCGCGAAGCTTTGCGGAGACCGGAGGAAGTCTTTATTCAGGTGGTTCTGGCAGCGGCCTACGGCCAGCTCGGCCGCACCGCCGAGGCCCAGCGCGCCGCCGAGACGGTCAGACGAAAGTTACCCGTGTTCGATCCGCAGATATTCGGTTCACGTTTTCAGAACCGGGAGCACCATGAGTATCTCACCGAGGGTCTGCGGAAGGCTGGCCTAATGTGAATCGCACGACGTGCCGGCCGCGGCGTCATTGAGTGAGCTTTGTGCCAATCGGGGCGTCTTTCAGCTTTTCCCAGTTGGCGTATCCTGCGGCCGCAGTGCCTTGCCGGTCAGCCTGAAAAAGTGCCTGGGCTGCTGGAGACCTGAACACAAAGAGACGACCGTCATGAATGAGCCAATTTTCAGGGTTGGCCTCGACCTTCATGCCCATGGACATTCCCGCGGCACATGACCCGGCAAACTGGGGGGCATAGCGGTCCGGCTCGGCGCGGAACAGCGTCATATGCTGAGCCGAGGCGAAGCGGTAGCGTGCCTCATCCCAATCACGCTCGAACTCAGACTTGCCGAGCGTCGGCCGGCCCTCGGTGAAATAGGCAACCGGATCGTAGCCTTTGAGCGTGAGCCGTGGGGCGTCCGTTTGACCCGAGACTTGCGCCCACGCCAAGCTACCAGGGATTGTTATGGTGAGAAGCAGCGCCGCGGTCATCATAGGCAGAACATTCCATCGATTCAGCATGGAACTTCTCCCACTACGAACGACGTACAGACGGACTATAGCATCGGCTGCTTGAGTTCGGAAAACACAGCCCCGCGAGCTTCCCGGGCAGCTTGGCGGGACCTGCTGCCCGAGGCTGGGGCAGCAGGAGATCCGCCATCTTCACCCATGTCGGGCGAGGCGACGCTAACGGCGCGTGATAAAAGGTCAGGTCGAAAGCAGCCGGCCAGCTGGCTCAGCTGGCTCACGACCGGTGCGCGCTCCGATCAGAGGCTCGCCCATCCAACAGGTTCCGATTCCCGCCTACGTAACGTTCCTCCTCTTGTGACGAAGTTAGAGGTAGGCGCGCCATTTGGCGCGCCGTAACCGCAAAACCAGGGAGACGTCTGATGCCGGCGAGGTCCTGCACAGCGTCATGTCTGCGTCGGGCCCCGTGGAGTGCTCGGTCATGACGCACGACCCTGGCAACCGCGGACCCTCGCTCAGGCTCGTCGGAAAGGACGACAGCGGCGGCTCGCAGCCGTCAGCCCCGGTCGCCCGGGATGTCGACTGGTCCATCCTGATGGCCAGAGCACAGGAGGGAGACCGAGCCGCTTATCACCGGCTGCTCCAGGAAATCACGCCGTATTTGCGTTCTCTTGCGGTGCGGCGGCACCGTGACCGCCGCGATGTCGAGGATTCGGTTCAGGACGTCCTGCTGACGATCCATTCCATCCGGCACACCTACGATCCAGCCCGGCCCTTTGCGCCGTGGCTCATCGCAATCGCCAACAGGCGATTCATTGATCGGCTGCGCCGGCAGGGTCGGACCAGAGACCGCGAGATACCCTTGACCGACGAGCATGAAACCTTTTGCGAGCCTGCAGCGAACCTAGAGGAGAGGTCGGACGAGCGGGAGCTCGAGGGGATGGTCAGCAACCTCCCCCCTGCGCAGCAGAATGCGGTCCGGTTGCTCAAACTCAAGGAATTGTCACTAAAGGAGGCGGCAGCAGTGAGCGGAATGTCCGTCGCGTCTCTGAAGGTAAACGTTCATCGCGCGCTGAAGAGCTTGCGGAAAAAGATGCTCGACCGGAGTGAACCTTGATCAAGACGCCCGATCTCATCGCTTCCCTTGCGGCAAACGCCACGCCGGTGCGGCGGTTGCGACCGCCGGTAATGCGGGCGGCGTGCTGGCTCCTGCTCGCAGCGGTCATCTTGACGCTGCTGGCCGTCAACCAGGGCATTCGCCCCGACCTGGTTCAGCGGCTGCAGGAGCCAGCTTTTGTCGCCGGCGTGGTGGCGGCAGCTCTGACTGGCGTGCTCGCGGCCGTCGCGGCCTTCCTCGTCAGTCTCCCCGACCGGGCACGCCTCTGGCTTCTGCTGCCCGTGCCCGCCCTGATCCTTTGGCTTTCAAACGTCGGCTACCAATGCCTGACGCAATGGGTTGCCGTCGGACCTGACGACATTAGCTTTGGCGAAGCTGCGCGTTGCTTCGCCACTCTCGTACTCACGAGCCTGCCATTGTCGCTCGCAATGCTCGTGATGCTACGCTACGCCGCCTCGCTCCGTCCGACGGCTGCGACCTTCATGGGTAGCCTGGCTGTCGCCGCGATCACGGCAACCGCACTGTCATTATTCCACGCCACCGACGCGACCGTAATGATCCTGCTGTGGAACTTCGGTACGGCGGTGCTGTTTATCGGGCTCGCCGGCATATTCGGCCGGAAAATGTTCCGATGGGTCGCACCGCGAACCCTCTATGCAAAGGACTAAGTCACAGGCGCCGCAACTGCGTGAACCGCCGATTGCGATCCCTTAGCCGAGTAAACCATGAAGCAACAACTCAGACGGGCTCACAAGCCCAGAATCTTCCCTTCTCGGCCTTGAAACACATTGAAAAGGAAGACCAGCATGACAAGTCCCTTGCCCCTGTTTCCACGACAGCCCGTACCGCCGCTCCGCTTCGAGATTGCCTCCGGCGGCTCCTTCGATCTTGCAAATGAGAAGCCGGCGCATTTCTCGCTTCTCGTGTTCTACCGCGGCCTGCATTGCCCGATTTGCAAGACCCAACTGAGGGAATTGGAATCCAAGCTCGATGAGTTCGACAGACGTGGGGTTGCGGTAGTTGCCATATCGTCAGATACGAAAGACCGGGCGACGCAGACCCTGGAAAGCTGGGGATTGACGCGCCTGCGCATCGGGTATGGCCTCGACCTCGCGCTTGCGCGCCGCTGGGGATTATTCATTTCGTCCGGGCGCGGAATGACGTCCACCGGCGTCGAAGAGCCCGCGCGATTCTCCGAGCCGGCACTCTATCTTGTGCGGCCGGATGGCACACTCTACTTCGGCAGTGTCCAGACCATGCCATTCGCGCGCCCGCATTTCTCTGACATTCTGACGGCCGTCGACTATGTGCTCAAGAATAACTACCCGGCACGCGGCGAAGCCACGGACGTGTAGAGAAACTGGTTTCACGCCGACTCGGCAGCGCCGCCTCGTGAGATCGTGCCTCGGCGCGAGGCCCTCCTGCGCGGAGAAGGCCATGAGAATTGCTATCGCCTCATTGTTGGCGGCAGTAGCGCTCCCATTGGCTGTGGGACTCGTTCCTGCTGAAGCCCAGGTCACCGAATTCATTCTGGCCACTCCCGCCAGCCGCCCCTCCGCAATCACGAGGGGGCCGGACGGCGCGCTGTGGTTCACCGAGGCGGCGGGCCGGATCGGGCGAATTGCCACCGATGGCGCGATCACCGAATTCCCGATCAAGGGCGGCGGTATTTTGCATGCCATTACGACGGGACCGGATGGCGCGCTGTGGTTCACTGACTTTACCTCGAAGAAGATTGGGCGCATTCCGGCAACCGCCACGGCTCAAAGGCTGCAGTTCGTCGAATTCGCGATCCCCGGCCCGGCTGGACCGCTCAGCATCACGCGCGGGACAGACGGCGCCCTGTGGTTCACGGATGCTGGCGGTAAGATCGTGCGGATGACGAGCGAAGGCACGGCCACTGAATTCACGATCCCGACCAAGAACAGCGGCCCCGAGGGCATTACAACCGGGCCGGACGGCGCGCTGTGGTTCACCGAATCGCTCAGCGGCAAGATCGGACGAATTACCATCGACGGCAAGATCAGCGAATTCGCGCTGCCCGATCCCGATGCGCAGCCGCTCGGGATCACCACGGGACCGGACGGCGCGTTGTGGTTCACTGAGGCCAGCTGCGTTCGCAAGCGGGCTTCGCGCTGTGTGATTGGCAACAAGATCGGCCGGATCACGACCACCGGCGTGATCACCGAGTTCGCGATTCCCTCAGACGGTAGCGGACCCCACAGCATCACGGCTGGGCCGGACGGCGCGCTGTGGTTCACAGAGTACTATGGGAGCAGGATCGGACGCTTGGTGCCTCCCTGATCGTCACCGCGGCATGCAATTTCGTGGGCCGGAGCAGAAGCCATTTGAGGACGCCCGCAAGCTCAGCCCCGGCCACGCATCGTGCGTCGTACCAATGCCCTGCAAGAAAGCCGCAGATGCATATTAGCAGCCCATATACGTTGAGACCAAGGAAGAGCCGAGCACAGACGGGGCCAAACTTCTTGACGAGCATATGGGGGAGAGACCGGTAGCCGCCGCGGGTCCGAAGGAAATATATCGCGATGCCGGCAACGGCGACCGCTCAAATAGTAAATGGTGTATCCGACGCCACCGCTAAGGCCGAACGCGAAGGCCAGATCGGAGGCGTTGGCGATCGACTTCGCAAAGATCCAGGTTGATGACGAGAACTAGCCGGGCGAAGTTCGGGAATACAACTGGGCGCTGGACCAATTATTCTTGCGAGCCGCCGTAACCCTTCGCGAGCGAGCAGCGAACAGTAAACAATGGACGAGAGCCAAGTACCGTCGACATCTGGAGCGCCCATCTTGCTGATTGACAGGTTACCGACGTCACAGGCGAAGCCAGGATCAAATGCCGTGATCGTCCCCCCAGGCGAGCCGCTGCTGGTTTTCGGTGGACCATACAGCAACCTTGAAGCGCTCCAGGCGATGATCGCGGAAATCCGGCAGCGCTCGATTCCGCCACAGCGCGTGATCTGCACCGGCGACGTCGTCGCCTATGGCGCCGACGCGGCAGCGACCGCCAGCCTGATGCGCGATTTCGGCTGCCACGTCATCATGGGCAATTGCGAAGAAAGCCTGGCCGCAAGTGCTGCCGACTGCGGTTGCGGCTTTCCCGAGGGCAGCGCCTGCCAACGACTGGCGTCCGACTGGTTCACCTACGCGGCGCGCGAAATGACCTCTGACCTGCGATCCTGGATGTCCGCGCTGCCGCGGCAGATTTACCTTGAAATCGGCAGCACGCGCCTGGTTGTCGTGCACGGTGGCGTAACGTCCATCAACCGGTTCATCTTCGCCTCGACGGCTGCCGCAGTGAAGGCGCAGGAATTGAATGAAGCCGCAGTGGACGGCATTATCGCAGGTCATTGCGGCATCCCCTTCACTCAGATCATCGGCGGACGGCTCTGGCACAATGCAGGCGCCATTGGCATGCCCGCGAATGACGGCACTCCCCGCGTCTGGTACAGCGTCCTGCAAGCACGTGACGGCATGATTTCGGTCGAGCACTGCTCGCTGCGATACGACCATGAAACGGCTGCCCGGAAGATGCGCCGCGCCGGCCTGCCGGAGGGCTACGCCGCCGCGTTGGAAAGCGGACTGTGGCCGAGCTGTGACGTTCTGCCGGTCAATGAGATCCGCGAAAAAGGCACTGCGATCGTCGAGGGCGCCGTCGAGTGGCGGCCAAACCCAACACCGGTCGCAAGAAAGAGACGGACAGGCGTTCAATCAAACCACCTTTGGCCGTCGGACGATCGCGCCCGCGTGCAAGCTCTCGCGCGGAATAAGTTTAACGACCCTGCGCGCACACTGGCGGGAACCCCTCGGGCGCGTGTCGAGCTCAATCGCCTGCAGACGCTATGGATCAACACCGGAACGCTTTGCAACATCACCTGCCGCAACTGCTACATCGAATCGAGCCCGAAGAATGATCGGCTGATCTATATCCGCAGGTCCGAGGTTACCCCCTTCCTGGACGAAATTACCGAACACCATCTTCAGACCGAGGAGATCGGCCTCACGGGCGGCGAACCGTTCATGAATCCCGAAATCATCGGCATCATCGAGGAATGCCTCGGTCGGGGATTAAGGGTTCTGGTCCTGACCAACGCCATGCGTCCGATGCAGCGCCACAAACCGGCGCTGCTGGCGCTCAATCGGCGGTACGGATCGCGGCTGACCTTGCGGGTATCCCTCGATCACTACACCGCCGAACGTCATGAGGAAGAGCGTGGTCTGGACACCTTCGCCGTCGCTATCGCAGGCCTGAAATGGCTCAGCGAGAACGGATTTCACGCGACGCTCGCCGGTCGGACGATGTGGGGAGAGGACCAATCGGCCGAGCGCAACGGATATGCTCGCCTGCTCCGCGACAATCACATTACGAATATCTCGGCCGCGCCCGAGTCGCTCGTACTCTTTCCTGAGATGGAAGCAGATCGAGACACGCCGGAAATCACCACGGCGTGTTGGGACCTCCTGCACAAATCGCCGGCTGACGTGATGTGCGCGTCCTCGCGGATGGTCGTCAAGCGCAAAGGCGTGGAACGACCCGCGGTGGTCGCATGCACCCTTCTGCCCTACGACCCGCGCTTCGAGCTTGGACATACCTTGAGAGAGGCGCACGCAAGCGTAGCGCTCAACCATCCCTTTTGTTCGCAGTTTTGCGTCCTCGGCGGCGCATCCTGCTCAGGCAAGTGAGAGGCGATTGGTCGTGGTCCCGCCATGAAGCGCTCCCTCAATTCTAGCATGGTCAGGGCTGCTGCTCTGGCCGCATTGCTGATCGCCTTCGCAGCCGCGGCAATGATGCTGCCTCTGAAGGACTGGGCGCTGGCGCTTGTGGATGCCGTCGAGGGGCTTGGATGGATCGGCATCATCGCCTTCACACTGATCTATGTCGTGGCCGTCGTGCTTCTGCTGCCGGTGTGGCCGCTGACAATCTCGGCGGGCCTTGCCTACGGGCTGTGGGCAATCCCGCTTGTGGTCGTTACGGCGACCGTCGGGGCTGCCCTGGCGTTTCTTGTCGCCCGGCGGGTCCTGCGACAATGGGTATCTGCATGGGCGCGCCGGCAACCCTATGTTGATGCGGTTGATCGGGCCGTGAAGGTCGAGGGCTGGAAGGTCGTTGGTCTCTTGCGGCTGAGCCCGGTATTCCCGTTCAACCTGCAGAACTACTTTTTTGGAGCCACAAGCATCTCCGCCACGGATTTCGTGACGGCGACGTTCTTCGGTATCATCCCGGGCACCGCGATGTATGTCTATATCGGCACGCTCGGGCGGGCGGCTGTGCTGCAGGGTCAGCTGTCGACCGGACAGGTCGTCCTCTTCGCGATCGGGCTGTTCGCGACAGTAATTGCGGTGGTGATCATCGCCCGAAAAGCAAGGCTTGCGCTGAGCCGGATGGGCGCTGCCGGGAATGGCACAGGCAAAGGGTCCAGCGATGTTATCGATCATCGTCCCGACGCTGAATGAGGAGGCAACCATCGCATCCTGTCTGATGCGCCTGCAGGCGCTGCGTGGCCGCAGCGCCGAGGTCATCGTGGTGGATGGCGGCAGCACCGACAACACCGTGGTCATCGCCCACAGACTTGCGGACGTTGTGACTGACGCCCCGCGCGGCCGGGCATCGCAGATGAACGCGGGGGCACGACGGGCACACGGAACGGAGCTTCTGTTTCTGCACGCAGACACGATTCTGCCTGATGATGCGATGGCGCAAATCGAGGCTGTCTTTCACGAACCGCGGCACGTATGGGGACGGTTCGACGTGCAATTCCAGTCTAACCTAAAACTACTTTCGCTCGTCGGCTTCCTGATGAATGCACGATCGCGATTTACCGGGATCGCCACCGGCGATCAGGCGATTTTCGTCCGGCGCGCGGCCTTTGAGCAGCTCGGCGGCTTCCCAGAAATCGCGCTCATGGAGGATATTGCGCTTTCCAGAGAACTAAAGCGGCTTGCACCACCGGTCTGCCTGCGCAGCAAGATTACCACGTCCGGGCGGCGGTGGGAGCAGAATGGGGCGATCCGAACCATTCTGCTGATGTGGCGGCTCCGCTTGGCTTACTTTTTCGGTGCTGATCCCTCTCACCTGGCAATAAAGTACATGTATGCGCAACGACGCCATTGAACCGATCCAGCTTGCGATCTTTGCCAAGGCTCCCATTCCCGGGTACGCCAAGACCCGGCTGATTTCCGTGCTTGGCGCCGAAGGCGCTGCCGACCTCCAGGCGCTTCTCCTGGGACGAACCATTCAAACAGCCCTGGCATCGTCTCTTCGGCCGATCACCCTGTGGTGCGCGCCGGATACCACTCACGAGATATTCATGTCCTTACACAAAGGCCATGACATCGACATCCATGCTCAGGTGGATGGCGACTTGGGCACGCGAATGCTTGCCGCGTTCGAACAGCTTACGGAACACGGCCCGGCGCTTTTGATCGGTACCGATTGCCCGACCCTGTCGGCAGGGCACCTTGATCGATGCGCGTCCGCCCTTCGCGAAGGCATGGATGCGGCCTTCATTCCAGCAGAGGACGGCGGCTATGTCTTGATCGGCTTGAGACGGCCGCATCGTAGTCTGTTCGAGGATATTGCTTTCGGAACAGACGAGGTCATGCGACAGACCCGCGAACGGCTGAACGAGCTCGGCTTGAGTGCGTTCGAAGCGGACGCGCTCTGGGATGTCGACACGTCTGCAGACTATCAACGAGCACAATCAGACGGCCTGTTGACGAGCGAAGTAGATCGCATTGGAACCAAAAGGTGACGACCTTAGCGAAATGAAGTCGATCAACGTGCCCATAATTAAGGATCTCGTACTGGTCGGCGGTGGACATAGTCATGTTGCCGTGCTCAAGAATTTTGGCATACGGCCGATGCCGGGAGTTCGCGTGATACTGGTCACGCGCGATCTCCAAACGCCGTATTCGGGGATGCTGCCAGGCTTCATCGCCGGCCATTACACTTATCACTCATGCCACATCGATTTGGTGCGACTGGCGTCATTTGCCGGCGCGCGGCTGTGCCACGCCGAGGCGACCGGCGTCGACCTGAAACTGAAGTGCGTGCTGTTCGCGGATCGCCCGCCATTGCGGTATGACATTCTGTCGCTCGATATCGGTTCGCGGCCGAAACAGGCCGATGTACCCGGGTCAGCGCGGCATGCGACACCGGTTAAACCCATCGACGGATTTGCGGCACGCTGGGAGCGGATTGCCGCGCGAGTGACAAGCAACCCAAGGCCACCATTGCGGATCGGCGTGATCGGCGGCGGCGCCGGCGGGGTCGAACTGCTTCTGGCGATGCAATATCGCCTGCGGCAGCTCCTGACCGAACAAGCCCAGGATCCGGATCGCCTTCGGTTTGTCCTGCTTACCGACCGCGACTTGCTGCCAACCCACAATCGAAAGGTTGGGCGCATCTTCGAGCGCGTGTTGAAGGAGCGTGATGTTGAGCTTCATCTGGACTCCCATGTTGTCGCTGTTAAATCTGGAAGCGTCAATTGCGCCAGCGGCGCGACAATCCCCCTCGACGAGATGATTTGGGTCACGCAGGCGGGCGGCGCGCCGTGGCTAAGGGATTCAGGCTTCGCGTGCGATCCGAATGGCTTCCTACACGTTCGCGATACACTCCAGACCGTAACCCACCCTGATGTGTTCGCGACCGGCGACATCGCTGCCGTGGAAAACCATCCGCGGCCAAAGGCCGGCGTCTTTGCCGTGCGCCAGGGCAAGCCGCTCACTCGAAATTTGCGGCTTGCGCTTGCCGGGCAACGGCCAAAGCCATTTGTGCCGCAGAGCAACTTCCTGTCACTGATTTCAACGGGCGACAAGTATGCCGTCGCTTCGCGTGGACGTTGGGCGACAGAGGGACGATGGGTTTGGACGCTCAAGGATTGGATTGATCGGCGATTCGTGCGCAAGTATTCCGATCTCCCATACATGGCCTCAGTAGCGGGGCCCGTCCCCAGCAAACGGTCTCACCGACTATAGGCCAGGCGAGGTGTAAGCGCCGGAGATGCCGAAGCTGCGGAGCCTACGATGAGGGCGTAATAGACCTGCCCGAGCAGCCTGCGCGGTATATGTTGGGATGAAAGCCGCGGAGATAAGCCACTATGATCGATGTGATGCGCAACGCCGCTTAGTTCGATTCTGAAAGAGCTTCAAAGCTCCATTTCCAAACGCGCCAAAAAAATTTGGCCGGAATAGAGCTGCTTACATAGCGAACTCAGCAGCTTGGCTGGCGACGCAGTGCTGATCGCACCCGTCTCCAGCTGAATTCCCTAAACAGGGAATTTTTCAGGGAAGTTGCCGCTTTTGGTGTCTCGGAGACGCACCTTGCAGCGAAAAAGCACGCGCACCGGCGATTTCTTAGCCTGATTCCCTACCCGAACTAACAGGGAATCATTTTAGGCGAACAGGGAATTGCCGCATCACAACAGGCAAATCCGGCAGGTCCTCTCTTGGGGGCGCGACCAACGCTGGCGGGATGTCGGGGATCAAGGATCGTTCCTACTTCAGCTGGGTCGGACGATTGCCCCGTTCAGGTGCACGAGGCCGGCGACCGAGAGCTCCTCCTGCCCGGTGAAGCCGCGCGTGCTCTGGCTCGCGATGGCGCCGGCGGTGTCGTCAGTGCCGTCGGGGAAGCGGCGCTTGCCCCAGGCGTCGTAGGACAGCCGCTCCTGCACGATGCCGTTCTCGTCCGTGATGACCGAGATCGAGCCGAGATGGTCGGTGTGGAAATAGCGCGTCGACAGCGTCTCCGACGCCGTCTGCAGCACCCGCATGCCGACCTTGGCGTTGCCGACCGAGAGATAGTCGGTCCAGCGCTCGGCCGCCGTGCCGGGATTGCCGCGGAGACAAGCCACTATGATCGATGTGATGCGCAACGCCGCTTAGTTCGATTCTGGACCGCGCTTCAGAAGCTCCATTTCCAAACGCGCCAAAAAAATTTGGCCGGAATAGAGCTGCTTACATAGCGAACTCAGCAGCTTGAGTGCTGGCTGGGGCGGGAGGGATCGAACCTCCGAATGGCGGAATCAAAATCCGTTTGATTATTCAGGTATTTCAACGCGCATTTGGAAAAAATGGCCAAAACACGCTCCAGCAATCTCAATAGGTTGGCGGCCGTTTCCAAATGAAAACGACCTTCCGCGGAGGATCAGCCGCAGCAAAATTTGGGCCGAACTGCGCCGACACTCTCAAGAGTTTCGAGTCGAACCGTTGCCCTCCGAAGGCAAAGGTCACACGTTCGAATCGTGTCGGGTGCGCCAGTTTGTCTTTATTTTTGCAGCCCGATATGCGCACCCTTACTGAAATTCCGGCCCTGCTTCATTCGAGCAAGGTGCGGCTGAAGTTGAGCATGCCGAACAGCATCATGGGGTAGACCTTCCTCGGCCGCTTGACGATCTTGCCCTTGCTGTCGAGCCGGATCAGCAGGTCCGAGATGGTATCGACCAGGCGTGCGTTCGTCCGCCGGGACAAAGACATGCGGCAGCACTCAGCCGGCAGCAGAAGCGCGCAGGATATCCCCGGCTCGACCGTCCTGCGCCGCCGTACGAATCGCCGCGATATTGCCAGCATAGTCCGACCGGCTTTTCCCGCGGAAGACAGCGGACCCGGCAACGAGAACATCAGCGCCGGCTGCGGCTGCGGCAGCCGCGGTATCATGGGTAATGCCGCCGTCGACCTGCAGGCGGATCGGCCGGCCGCCGATCATGCTCTGGATACGGCGTATCTTCTCGAGCTGCGAGCCGAGAAAGGATTGCCCGCCAAAGCCCGGATTAACCGTCATGACGAGCACGAGGTCGATGCGGTCGAGCACATACTGGATCGCGCCTTCCGGCGTCGCCGGGCACAGGCTGACGCCGGCCTTCTTTCCCAGCGCCCTGATCGCCTGCAGCGAACGGTCGAGATGGGGACCGGCTTCGGCATGCACCGTGATGATGTCGGCGCCCGCCTTGGCGAAGGCCTCGAGATAGAGATCGACCGGTGCGATCATGAGATGGACGTCGAAGGTCTTCGCCGTTAGCGGCCGGATCGCCCTGATGACATCGGCGCCGAAGGAGACGTTCGGAACGAAATGTCCGTCCATCACGTCGCAATGAATCCAGTCGGCGCCGGCCGCGTCGATCGCAGCGATCTCCTCGCCAAGCCTTGCGAAATCCGCCGCCAGGATCGATGGTGAGATGAGGATGTCTTGCGGCATTACTTCGCACTCCCTGCCGTCGGCTCGCCGCCGCCGAACACCCGGCTCGCCAGCACATCGGCGCCGTCAATGGTTTGGAGATCCGCGATCCCGAGCATCCGGTCGAGATCGGACACCAGCCGATCGGCCTGGCGGAGCCGCATGCGGTCGACCGCATTGCGGATCGAGCGCGCATTGGAGAACAACGGCTGGGTCCGGCGCAGCGCGATGTAACTGACGAAAGCTTCGCGTGCCGCCGTCGAGAAGCGGTAGCCGCGCTCGTGCAGCATGAGCTCGGCGATCAGGAGGAGTTCCGCTTCCGAATAATCGGGGAATTCGATGTGGTGCGCGATGCGCGAGCGAAAGCCCGGATTGCTGGCAAAGAAGCTCGTCATCCGCTCGCCATAGCCGGCCAGGATCACGACCAGATCCTCGCGTTGGTTCTCCATGACCTGCAGCAGGATCTCGATCGCCTCCTGGCCGTAGTCGCGCTCGTTGTCGGGCCGGTGCAGATAATAGGCCTCGTCGATGAACAGCACCCCGCCCATCGCCTTCTTGAGGATCTCCTTGGTCTTCGGCGCGGTGTGGCCGATATACTGCCCGACCAGATCGTCGCGCGTCACCGAAACCACCTGCCCTCGCCGCACGAAGCCGAGCCCGTGCAGGATCTTCGCCATGCGCAAGGCAACCGTGGTCTTGCCGGTGCCGGGATTGCCGGTGAACGACATGTGCAGGGTCGGCGGCGATGCGACGAGGCCGGCTTGTTGCCGGATGCGCTCGACGAGAAGCAGCGAAGCGATCTGCCGCACCCGGTCCTTGACCGGCCGCAGTCCGACCAGCTCCTGCTCGAGCTGTTGCAGGATCGCGGTGATTCCAGCCGCCTCGGCCTCCTTGCGCAGATCGAAGGCAACGGGCCGCTGGTCTCCGTTTCCGCTCACATCGGCGATCTCAGTGTGTGGCAGATCAAGCATCGGGTTTCTCGAATAGAAAGGGCTTCGCCGGCTGGCCGGCGAAGCAGTTGTCCGCCAAGGGAACGGAGTGGGGAGATGCTCACTCCGAGCGGATGTCTTTCCACCTTACGGCGAAGCATGCTGAAGCGGGCGGCGGACGGTGGTGTAGCGGACCGAGCGTCCGACGACTTCCTGCCGCACCAGCTCGAATTCGGCTTCCTGCGGCGGACGGTTGACGATGAATGAGATCCGCACCGACTCCCAGCCATGACTGGAATCGAAGCCGCTGATGCGGATGTAGCGGTCGCCATATACCTTGCGGCATTCGGCAAGCTCCATCATCACGCCGGCCGCGTCCGCAAGATCGAACATCGGCAGGCCCCACATCTCCCAATAGGTGTTGCGGGGGTGCGGATCGTCGGTGAACTCGATGTTCACCGCCCAGCCCTTCGCCAGGCAATATTGCACTTGGCCGTAGATCTGATCGTCGGTGAGATCGGGCAGGAACGAGAAACACCCTTGTGTCAGTCTCATGTCATGTCTCCTCAAACGGCGACCAGCGCCGTCGGCACGAAGTCCGGCGTGTCGGTGGATTGATAGTTGAAGGTCACGTCCTTCCAGGTTTCGAGCGCGGCCTTCAGCGGCGTGCAGCCGGCAGCGGCCTTGGCCAGGATCTCCGGTCCTTCGTGCAGATAGTCGCGGCCTTCGTTACGGGCGAGGATCATCGCCTCCAGCGCCACGCGATTGGCGATCGCGCCGGCCTGGATGCCCATGGGATGACCGATCGTGCCGCCGCCGAACTGCAGCACGACGTCTTCGCCCAGGAGATCAAGCAGCTGGTGCATCTGGCCGGCATGGATGCCGCCCGAGGCCACCGGCATCAGCTTGTTGAGGCTCGCCCAGGGCTGGTCGAAAAAGATGCCGTGCTCGAGCTTCATCGGATTGAAGTCTTCGCGGCAGATATCGTAGTAGCCGCGCGTGGTGTTGGGATCGCCTTCGAGCTTGCCGACGACGGTTCCGGCATGAATGTGGTCAACGCCGGCAAGGCGCATCCACTTGGCGATGACGCGGAACGACACGCCGTGGGATTTCTGCCGCGTGTAGGTCGAATGGCCGGCGCGATGCAGATGCAGGATCATGTCGTTGCGGCGCGCCCATTTCGCCATCGACTGGATCGCGGTATAGCCGATCACGAGGTCGATCATGACCACGACCGATCCGAGCTCCTTGGCGAACTCGGCGCGCTCGTACATGTCCTCCATGGTCGCGGCGGTGACGTTGAGATAGGTGCCCTTGATCTCGCCCGATGCCGCCTGGGCGCGGTTGACGGCTTCCATGCAGTAGAGGAAGCGCTCGCGCCAATGCATGAAGGGTTGCGAGTTGATGTTCTCGTCATCCTTGGTGAAATCCAGCCCGCCTTTCAGCGCCTCATAGACAACGCGTCCGTAGTTGCGTCCCGAAAGCCCGAGCTTCGGCTTGATGGTCGCGCCGAGCAGCGGCCGGCCGAACTTGTCGAGCCGCTCGCGCTCCACCACGATGCCGGTGGCAGGCCCCTGAAACGTCTTCACATAAGCGACCGGAAAACGCATGTCTTCCAGGCGCAGCGCCTTCAGCGGCTTGAAGCCGAACACGTTGCCGATGATCGAGGCCGACAGATTGGCGATCGAACCGCCCTCGAACAGGTCGAGATCGTAGGCGATATAGGCGAAGTACTGGTCCGGCGAACCCGGCACCTCGTCGACCCGATAGCACTTGGCGCGATACTTTTCCGCCGCGGTCAGACGATCGGTCCAGACCACCGTCCAGGTTGCCGTCGAGGATTCGCCCGCAACGGCGGCGGAGGCTTCGATCGGATCGACGCCGTCCTGCGGTGTGACGCGGAACACCGCGATGACGTCGGTGTCCTTTGGCACATAGTCCGGTTCCCAATAGCCCATGCGCTTGTATTCCATCACGCCCGAGCGATAGCGCTCCTTGCCGCGGACTGTTCCGGTATGTGCGTTCATGTTCGTCTCCTCAAGATATTCTCTGCTCTCTCTGCATGGTCAGGCCGCGACCGGCTCGCGCGCATCGATGCGCGGATCGAGGTCGCCGGCGCGGTAGCGCCGCGCCATCTCGCTCAGGGGGATCACCCTGATCTTGGTGGCGTGGCCGGCGGTGCCGAACTGCTCGAAGCGCTCGCGGCACAGATCGCGCATCGCGTCCATCGCGGGCTTCAGGAATTTTCGCGGATCGAATTCGCCGCGCGCCTGCATGGCTACCTTGCGGAACACCGCGGTCATCGCGAGGCGGCAGTCGGTGTCGATATTGACCTTGCGCACGCCGCATTTGATGCCGCGGACGATTTCCTCGACCGGCACGCCCCAGGTCTGCGGCATCGCCCCGCCGAATTCGTTGAACATGTCCTGCAGCGGCTGCGGTACCGACGAAGACCCGTGCATGACGAGATGCGTATTGGGCAAGCGACGGTGGATCTCCTCGACCACCCGCATTGCCAGGATCTCGCCGTCCGGCTTGCGGCTGAACTTGTAGGCGCCGTGCGACGTGCCCATCGCGATCGCCAGCGCATCGACGCCGGTGGCGCGGACGAAATCCACCACCTGGTCGGGATCGGTGAGCAGCTGGTCGCGGCCGACCTTGCCTTCGAGGCCGTGGCCGTCTTCCTGCTCGCCGCCGCCATGTTCGAGCGAGCCGAGCACGCCAAGCTCGCCCTCGACGGATGCGCCGACCCAATGCGCGAGATCGACGACACGACGCGTGATGGCGACGTTGTAGTCGTAATCCGCTGCCGTCTTGGCGTCGGCTTTCAGCGAGCCGTCCATCATGACGGACGTGAAGCCGTGGGCGATGGCGCTGGCGCAGGTCGCCTCGTCATTGCCGTGATCCTGATGCATGCAGAGCGGAATTTCGGGATAGGTCCGCTCCAGCGCCTCGATCATGTGCGAGAGCATGATGTCGCCGGCATAGCTGCGCGCGCCGCGCGAGGCCTGGATGATGACGGGCGCATCGACGGCGGCAGCCGCCTGCATGATCGCGAGCCCCTGCTCCATATTGTTGATGTTGAAGGCGGGCACCGCGTAGCCGTGGTCTGCGGCGTGATCGAGCAATTGCCGGAGTGTGATACGTGCCAAGGGAATGCTCCTATCTTGCCTGCTTTGCGCGCGCGGCCGCGCGCCGGGCCGCAGCCGCAACGGACTGCGGGGTGATATCGAATTCGCGGTAGAGGATCGGCGCGGGCGCCGAGGCGCCGAAGCCGCGCATGCCGACGAACTCGCCATCGGCACCGATCCAGCGCGGCCAGTCGCCGAGCACCGCGGCTTCGACGCCGACGCGGGGCGCCGTGCCCAGCACGTTGGCGCGGTATTCCTCCGGTTGTTCCACGAACAAGGCGAAGCATGGCGCCGAGACGACCGCTGCACGGATATGCTCGGTGGCAAGCAGACGCGCCGCCTCCATCGCAATCGACACCTCCGAGCCGGTCGCAATCAGCGTCACGTCGCGGCCGCCCTCGGGCGCAACGACGAGATACGCGCCGCGCGCGACGCGGTTCTTGCCGCGCGCATCGCTGCGGAAGGTCGGCAGCGCCTGGCGCGACAGGCACAGCACCGAGGGACGATTCGTAGCCTGCAGGGCGCAGTCCCAGGCTTCCAGTGTTTCCACCGCGTCCGCAGGACGGAACACCAGCAGATTTGGAATGACGCGCAGCGCAGCCAAGTGCTCGACCGGCTGATGCGTGGGGCCGTCCTCGCCGAGCCCGATGGAGTCGTGCGTCATCACGTGGACAACGCGAAGGCGCATCAGGGCCGAGAGGCGAATCGCCGGCCGGCTGTAGTCGGAGAAAGCCAGGAAGGTGCCGCCATAGGGAATGAATCCGCCATGCAGCGCGATGCCGTTCATGGCGGCGGCCATGCCATGCTCGCGAATGCCGTAGTGGACATAGTCGCCGGCGAATTGGCCGGGCTTGACCGGATGCTGGGTCTTGCTCTGGGTCAGGTTCGAATGGGTGAGATCGGCCGATCCGCCGACCAGTCCCGGAATGGTGGAGGCGATGGCATCGAGCACCAGTTGCGATGCCTGGCGCGTGGCAAGCTTCGGCCGCTCGGTGGCGAAACGCTCGCGCAATTTCGCCGACATCAGATCATAAGCACCGGACAAAGCGACCGCCTTGCCTGCGGTGAACCACTCGCGGTTTGCCGGTTTGGCGCGTTCGCAGCGATCCTGCCAGGCAAGACGGTCGATCTGGCCGCGTTGTCCGATCATTCGCCACGCCTTGAGCACCGGGGTGGGCACGACGAACGGCTGGTAATCCCAGCCGAGATTTCGGCGCGCCGCCGCGGCCTGCTCGACACCGAGCGGCGCGCCGTGCGCCTTCTCGGTCCCCTGCCGGTCCGGCGCGCCATAGCCGATGATGGTGCGACAGGCGATCAACGAAGGTTGCGCGGTCTCGCGCTCCTCGGCGATGGCGGTCCCGATCGCGTCGGGATCGTGTCCGTCGACGCGGCGGACCGACCAGCCGGAAGCGGCAAAACGCTTGAGCTGATCGTCGGAAGTCGCAAGCGAAGTCGGGCCGTCGATGGAAATCGCGTTGTCGTCGAACAGGACGATCAAGCGGCCGAGCTGCAGATGGCCGGCCAGCGAAATCGCTTCCTGGCTGATCCCTTCCATCAGGCAGCCATCGCCGGCGATCACATAGGTGAAATGATCGACCAATTCGTCGCCAAGCCTTGCATTCGCCATGCGCTCGGCAAGCGCCATGCCCACGGCGGTCGCGATCCCCTGCCCCAGCGGCCCGGTCGTCATTTCGACACCGGGCGTGTGACCATATTCGGGATGGCCCGGCGTTTTGGAACCCCACTGGCGAAACGCCTTGATATCCTCGAGGCTGACGTCGCTGCCGACGAGGTGCAGCAGCGCATAGAGCAGCATCGAGCCGTGGCCGGCCGAGAGCACGAAGCGGTCGCGATCGGGCCAAGCGGGATCGGCGGCGTCGAACTTGAGGAAACGCGAGAACAGGACGGCGGCGACGTCGGCCATGCCCATCGGCAGGCCGGGATGGCCCGACTGCGCCTTCTCGATGGCGTCGACGGCCAGGAAGCGGATGGCATTGGCGAGATCGCAATGGGCGACCTTGTTGAGGTCGGCTTCGGCATGGACCGAAATATTCATCAGACGCTCCCGTGATTCTCGTACATCCGCGGCATCGCTTTCAGGCCGCGCTTGCGCTCGATCAGCTGCATGATCAGCGGCGTCAGGATCAGCTGCATGGCGAGATCGAGCTTGGATCCGTGGCAGACGATCGAGTTGGCGCGCGACATGAAGCTGTTGGGCAGCATCGACAGCAGGTAGGGAAAGTCGATGCCGCGCGGAGACTTGAAGCGGATCACGACCATCGATTCGTCCGGCGTCGGAATCCAGCGCGCGACGAAGGGATTGGAGGTATCGACCGTCGGCACGCGCTGGAAGTTGATGTCGGTCTCGGTGAACTGCGGGCAGATGTAATTGATGTAGTCGGGCATCCGGCGCAGGATGGTGTCGGTCACCGCTTCCGTCGAATAGCCGCGCGCGCTGCGGTCGCGATGCAGCTTCTGGATCCATTCGAGATTGATCACGGGCACGACGCCGATCTTGAGGTCGGCATGGCGTGCGACGTTGACCTTGTCGGTGACGACGGCGCCGTGCAGGCCTTCGTAGAACAGGAGGTCCGAATTGTCCGGCAGCCGCTTCCATTCGGTGAAGGTGCCGGGCGGGCTGCCGTGGCGGGCGGCTTCCTCCTCGTCATGGACGTAGTGCCGCGTCACCGCGCTGCCGGTCTCGCCATAGTCGCGAAACGCCTTCTCCAGCTCCTCGAACAGGTTGGTCTGCGGGCTGAAATGGCTGAAATGCTTGTTGCCGCGCTCGGCCTCGTTCGCCATCTGCACACGCATCTCGGCGCGGTCATAGCGATGAAACGCGTCGCCCTCGATGTAGACGGCCTTGACGCCCTCGCGATGGAATATCTGCTCGAAGGTTCGCTTGACGGAGGTCGTGCCTGCGCCCGAGGAGCCGGTGATCGAGATGATCGGATGTTTTCTGGACATGGGCTTTTCCCTCACAGCCGGAAGAAGCCGCGTTGCGCGAACAGCGGCGCGGAAACGCTCGCTGCCGGTAGCGGATCGCAGTGCAATTCCTCGACGCGCCGCACTTCGCCGCTCGATCCCATGATCAACGGCACGCGCTGGTGCAGGCTGTGGGCCGCGAGATCGAGGATACGCTCGCGCCCGGTCGAGGCGGCGCCGCCGGCCTGCTCGATGATGAAGGCGATCGGGTGGGCTTCGTAGACCAGGCGCAGGCGGCCGTCGCCATAGCCCGGCCGCGCATCGGACGGATAGAGGAACACCCCGCCGCGCGAGAGGATGCGATAGGCTTCCGCCACCAGCGAGCCGATCCAGCGCATGTTGAAATCGCGGCTGGCAGGACCGTCGACGCCGGCCAGGCATTCGTCGATGAAGGCACGAACCGGCGGATCCCAATGCCGCCGGTTGGATGCGTTGATGGCGAACTCCTCCGCCGTGTCGGGAATCCGCAACGCGCGCCGCGCCAGGCGGAAGCCACCGGCCGCGCGGTCGAGGGTGAAGATGTCGACGCCGTCGCCGAGCGTGAGCACCAGCGATGTCTGCGGACCGTAGGTGACGAAGCCGGCGGCGAGTTGCGCGGTGCCGCACTGGCCGAAGGCGAGACTCGGATCGTCGGGTGCCGGCAGGATCGAGAAGATCGTGCCCACCGTCATGTTGATATCGATGTTGGAAGAGCCGTCGAGCGGATCGATCGCGACGCAGATCCGCGCCTCCCGGTCGCCGATCTCGGCTTCCTGCATCTCCTCGGAAGCCAGCGCGGCAATCGGCACCTTGCCGAGGCAGCGGCGAATGATGGCGTCGGCCTGAACGTCGAGATCGCGCTGCAGGTCGCCGTCGCTGTTACGGCCGGTGGCAAGGCCGGACTTGTCCGACAGCGCCCCCCTGCCGGTGAGCTCGGCGATCTCGATCGCCGCGACCGTGATCGCATCGACCGCGGTGGCCACGGCCAGCGCGAGCGGCCCGGTTTCCGAATACCGTTGGAGGTAATCTTCCAGCGTGAGTTGCCCGATCATGCGCGTCATCCCCTCGCAACCGCCGCGTCCCTGGCTCGGCGGCCCGCGTTAGGAAGGTTGACAGAGCGCGCTTAATAAGAAAAATTTCTATTCATAATGAGAGGCAAAGATTTCTCTTATAATCATCCAGCCTCCCAGCTGCGGCATCTGACGATCCGCCAGCTGCGTTCGCTCGCAGCCCTGGCCAACAAGGGCAGCGTAACCGCGGCCTCCACCCATCTCGGATTGACCCAGCCCGCGGTAACCCAGCAGTTGCGCCAGCTTCAGGAGCTGGCCGGCCTGCCCCTGGTGCAGCGAACCGGCGACGGCATGCTGTTGACGGCAGCCGGCCGCGAGGTGCTGACACTCGCCAGCCGGATCGAAGCCGCCATTGCGGATTGCCAGGGCTCGCTCGACCTGCTCGCCGGACGCACCGGCGGCATGGTCCATCTCGGTGCCGTCTCGACCGCGAAATACTTCGTGCCGCACGCGATCGCCGCGTTCTCCAAGCGCTTTCCGAAGATCGAGATCAAGCTGACGATCGGTAACCGCGAGGAAATCCGCGAGGCGATGCACTCCTACGATCTCGATTTTGCGGTGATGGGGCGGCCACCTGAAGACGTCAGCGTCGACGTTCGCCTGCTCGGGCAAAATCCGCACATCATCATCGCGAGCAAGGGCCACTGGCTGGAACGGGACGCCGGCCTCAGCCTCACCGATCTCGTGCACGAGACGTTCATCACGCGCGAGCCCGGCTCGGGCACGCGCACCCTGATGGAGGGCTTGTTCCAGAAGTCCGATCTCGAGCCGATCATCGGCATGGAGATGAGCAGCAACGAGACCATCAAGCAGGCGGTCATGGCTGGGCTTGGCGTCGCCTTCATCTCCGCTCACACGGTGGCGAGCGAGCTTGCCCAAGGCCGCCTCGTCATCCTCGACGTCGGCGGCCTTCCCATCGTCCGCCAGTGGTACGCGATCCGCCGCAGCGACAAGCTTCTGCTGCCACCGGCGCAGGCGATGTTCGATTTCCTGGGGACGGAAGGCTCGAACTATCTGCCCGACGTGCCCGGGCTGGACGCCGGACTGTCCTGATCAGGCCGATGGCAGCGCGAACGAGAAGCAGGCGCCGCCTTCGGGCCGGTTTGCGGCCGACAGCTCGCCGCCATGCTCCCGGATGATGCCGTAGCTGATCCACAGGCCGAGGCCCGTTCCTTCCCCGACACGCTTTGTGGTGAAGAAGGGCTCGAAGATTCGGCCGATGTTGTCCTTTTCGATGCCCGGCCCATTGTCGGTGACCGCGATCAGGACGTCGCTGCCCTGCCGCGAGGCCGACACCGTCAGGCGCGGTTGCGCGGTCGTGCGCATGGCGTCGATGGCGTTCTCGACCAGATTGACGATCACCTGATGCAGTTGCCCTTCGTTGCCAGAGACGCAGAGACCCCGCTCGATCTCCATCCTGACGTCGAGGCGCACCTGCTTGGTGCGCACCGCCCATAGCACCGCGGTGTTGATCAGGCGTTCGATGTCGACCTGCGCGACCTCGCCGACCTTGCTGAACGACAGCCGGCGCAAATTCTTCACGATCTCGCTGATGCGCACCGCGCCCTCCAGCGTGCCGTCGATCAGCGGCCCGAAATCCGCGAGGATGTCGTCGATCCGCAGGCGCTCCCTGAGCGCGGCAAGATCGGTCGTCTTCGACTTGCCGTGGATCGCATCGAGATAGGCGACCAGCGCGGTGCGGTAGCGCATCAGGGTATGGATGTTGCCATAGACGAAGCTGATCGGATTGTTCAGCTCGTGCGCGACGCCGGCGACCAGCCGGCCGAGGCTCGCCATCTTCTCCTGCTCGACCAGCTGCCGCTGCGCCCGCTGCAGCTCGTGATGGGCCTTGTGCAGCGCTTCATAGGCGCGCCGCAGCTCCCCGATGGGCCGGCCGGTCAGCACCACGCCGATGAAGCGGCCGCGATGATCGTGACGGGGCGAGCTGTTGATCGCGAACAGATCGGAGCTGCCCCCGGCGGTGGCAAACCTCAGCTCGCCGTCGACGACTTCGGTCGCAGCACGCGGCTGCAGCAGCGGCTCGAGCCTGGCGCCGTCGCCGGCAGCGACGATGGCGGCGATGCCGCCGCCGAGCACATGATCGAGCGGCCGGCCCAGCATGTGCTGAAACGCCGAGTTGGCCTGCTGCACCACGCCCTTGGCGTCGCACACCACGAGAATGTCGGACACCGATTCGATGACGTTGGTGACGAAGGCCTGCGCCTCCTCGAGCTCGGCGTTCTTGTGCTCGAGGTCGACCTCGTAGCGCAGGAGATCGGAATACACCTCATCCATCTTGCGGATGACTTCGATCCACGCGCCCTCACGCTCGCTGTCGAACTCGATCGAACCGCGGTTGGCGATCAGCTTGAGCAGCGATTCCGACTCCGGAATCTCAGGAGATTTCGTCGCCTTTGGCATTCTTCCTCAGGTCATATCTCGACAGCTTGTTCCTCAGGCCCACGCGCGACAGGCCGAGTTCGCTCGCCACCCGGCTGATATTGCCGTCATACCGCTCCAGATAGCTGACGATGACCTGCTTCTCGAGGTGCTCCACCTTGTCCTTCAGCGTGGCGGAGCCGTTCAACTTGCCGTTCGGCGGCTGGCTCGGGCGCGGCCCGTTGCGGCGGCCGAGCAGCGGGGCGTATCTGAGCTCATCCTGATCGGCCAGCACGACCATCCGCTGAATCTCGTTCTGCAGCTCGCGCACGTTGCCCGGCCAGTGATATCTGGCAAACTCCTGAAGGATGGAAGGCGAAAATCGCAGATTGTGGCGGTTGAACGATATCTTGACCGCGGACAGGACGTTCTCGGCGATCAGGGGAATGTCCATCGGGCGCTCGCGCAACGAAGGCATATGCACCGGAAACGCCGCGAGCCGGTAGTAGAGGTCGCGGCGGAAGCGGCCGGCCTCGACCTCGGCCTCGAGATCGCGATTGGTCGCAGCGACGACGCGAACGTCGACCTTGCGGACCCGCTGCGCGCCGAGCGGCCTGATTTCGCTTTCCTGCAGCACGCGCAGCAGCTTCACCTGGAAGGCGGGAGAGGTCTCGCCGATCTCGTCGAGGAAGATGGTGCCGCCGCCGGCCACCTCGAACAGGCCGATGCGATCCTGGTAGGCGCCGGTGAACGCGCCCTTCTTGCAGCCGAACAGCTCGCTTTCGAGCAGCTCGTCGGGCAAGGCGCCGCAATTCTCGACCACAAACGCCTTGTTGGCGCGCGCCGAGCCGTAGTGGATCGCGCGCGCGAGCAATTCTTTGCCGGTGCCGGATTCGCCCGTGATCAGCACCGAGATGTCGTATTCGGCCGCGCGCTTGCCGAGCTCGATGACGCCGTGCATGGGGCTGTCGGGCGAATGCACGATGCGGTCGAAATCGTATAGCCGCTTCGCCGCGCCGCGCTTGACCGACAGCACGTTCTTGATGTGGCCGGGCGACGCCTTGATGTCGACGCCTGCCGTCTCGGTTTCCTTCTGCAGGCGATAGAGCTGGATCGCGCCCTTGACGATGTCGAGCAGCTGATCGGGATGCCAGGGTTTGGTGATGTACTGATAGATGCCTGCCTCGTTGAGGCCGGCGATGATGTCCTGCGAGTCCGAATAGCCCGATATGATCATGCGCACGGGATCCGGCCACATTTCGCGAACCCGCTTCAGGAAGCTGACACCCGATTCCTCCGGCATCCGCTGGTCGCATATGATGACGTGGACGATCTCGCCCTCGAGCAGCTTCTCGGCGTCGGCTGCGCCGCCGGCGCACAGCACCTCGAATTCCTGGTTGAGAACCCGACGCAGCGCCTCCTGCGACCTCACTTCGTCGTCGACAACGAGAACCGTTCCCTGCACGCTCATGATGAGATCGCCTGGCGGTTGGTCCGGTCCGGCTCGCGCCGCAACCGATGGTTCGCGATGGTCAGCGGCGTGCGGGACTTCGGAACCTTGTGGATGAAATTGTATCGCGCGACATGATAGCTCGTATCGAAACCATAGAAGTTCAGCCGCATCCGGCGCAATTCGTCCTTGCGGTAAGCCTCGAGCGGCTTTTCCGCATCATCCGCGGCTCGACGCTTTTGCTTCTCGGCGAGGCGCGCGGCATAGCCGTCGCCCGATGCCAGGGCCGAGGCCTGCGCGACGAGGTCTTCCGCGTTCATTCCGCTGTCGGGGACAACCCGATCGACCAGGCCGAGACGATGGGCCTCGGCCACGCCCATCGGCAGGCGGCACCTGGTGATCCTTTCCGCGTTGGCCTTTCCGGCGCGGCGCGGCAGCAGATAGGTCCAGTATTCCGAGCCGAATAGATTGCCCATGTCCTTGTAGTGCGGGTTGAGCACGACGTGTTCGCCCGCCCACACTTCGTCGGCGGCAAGACTTAAGAAAACCCCGCCGGCGCCGGCATTGCCGCGGATCACGGAGACGACGAGCCGATCGGTGGTCTGGATGACGGTACCCGCCAGATCGTCGATGGCGTTGATGTTGCGCCAAGACTCGTCGGCGGCGCTGTCGGCGGCCTCGATCTCTGCGAGGTGAATGCCGTTCGACCAGTAGTCGCCGCCGCCGGTCAGCAGCAACAGCCTGGTCGGCCGCGCCAGCGCCGCTTCGTAGGCGCCGAGCAGCCGCTCGCAGTCTTCGGTGCTCATGGCGCCATTGTAGAAGGAGAACGCGAGCTCGCCGACCTCGCCATGCTCGCGATATCGAATCGGTTCGTAACCGCATTGCGGCCGGTGCGGCAGCTCTGCCGCTTCCGCCGCAAAGACTCTTGCCGCAGGAAGCTTGAGGCTCTTTTCTTCCATGCGGCGGACGTGACCGATCCAGACCGCACCGTCGATGGTGGCGCGTGCCAGCGCGCCATCGCATTGCGCCACGACATCGCCGGGAATACCGGAGAGACCGCACGCTACATGTGCGTCGAACAGCCGGACGTCGTTCCCGAACAAGCGGTCGACCAGACCCGGCATCCCGTCGGCCGACCAGATCTTCCGCAACACGACATCCGTCGCATCGCGCTGCCAGTCGATCGCGCGGTCAACCTGGCGGCAGACCCCGCGCGCGCTGATGCGCGGGTCGTCGCGCCGCATCGGCGCCGGCGTCGGCCGTCCCGCTTCGATCGCTGCCACGGCCTCGATCACCGCACCGATCGCAGACCGCGTGACCTCGTGGCGATAGATGCTGGACTTGGCGGCGCGCCGCATCGGGAAACTGGCCGACGCCCAGACCGGGCCGGCGTCGAATTCGCTGTCGGCCTCGAGCACCGTCACGCCCCATTGTGTGGCGCCTTCGAGCACGGCCCAGTCGAGCGCCGCCGGTCCGCGGTCGCCGGGCGGCCCGGGATGCACAATCAGGCATCGCACCGCGCGCCAGACATCTTCCGGGATCGCCCGCTTCAGGAACGGCGCGATCACGAGATCGGGCCGGTACAGGGCGATGCTCTCGCGCGTGATGTCGGGATGAATATCGAGCTCGACGGACACATCGTGCCCGCGCTCCCTGAGCTCGACGTGCAGCCGCTGCGTCAGGCTGTTGAAGGAATGCGACAGGAGCAGGATGCGCATCGGTGTCCTCAACATATCCGCGGCAGCTGTTCGCCGGACAACCAGTCGACGATCCTTCCGCCGCCAAAGCTCGTCACCATCTGGACGAAGTGATGATCGTCGGCAATGGCTTCGCCGATATCGGCGGCATCGCGGCCGAGCGGATGCGCCTTCATCGCGGCGAGCACCCGATCTGCGACCTCCGGCGCCACGATCGCGACAAGCTTGCCCTCATTGGCGACGTAGAGCGGATCGAGACCAAGCAGCTCGCAGGCGGCCGCGACCGCCGGCTTCACCGGGATCGCCTCTTCCTGCAGGCGGAAGCCTAGCCCGGATTGATGGGCGATTTCGTTGAGGCTCGCGGCAAGCCCGCCGCGGGTCGGATCGCGCATCACCCTGATGTTATTGCCGGCAGCCGCCACCATGTCCGCGACCAGCTCGTGCAGCGCCGCGGAATCCGAGAGTATCTCGGTCTGGAAGGTGAGGTTCTGGCGCTGCGACATGATCGCGACGCCATGATCGCCGAGGCTTCCCGACACCAGCACGCGATCGCCTACTCTGGCGTTCTCCGCCGAGAGATCGAGGCCATCGGGCAGGACGCCGACGCCTGCCGTCGAGATGAACAGTCCGTCGGCCTTGCCGCGTTCGACCACCTTGGTGTCGCCGGTAATGATGTGGATGCCGGCGGCCCGCGCCGCCTCGCCCATCGAATCCGCGATCTGCTTCAGCTCGGCGAAACGGAACCCCTCCTCGATGATGAAGCTCGCGGACAGATAGAGCGGACGCGCGCCAGCCATGGCGATGTCGTTCACCGTGCCATGGACGGCGAGCGATCCGATATTGCCGCCCGGAAAGAACAGCGGCGAGACCACATAGCCGTCGGTCGTCATCACCATCCGCCCGGCGCCGACGTCGAACGCCGACTGATCATTGCCGCGGGCAAGCCAGGGATTGCCGAACGCCTGGTGGAACAGTCCGGAGATGAGCTGCGCCATGGCGCGCCCGCCCGAGCCGTGGGACAGGTCGACGCAGCCGTTCCTGATATCGAGCTTGCGCTGATAGTTCCTGGCGCTCATGACGCCCGCCTCTCCCGATGATCTCGAAACCGGCCGTAAGTCCAGTGCGCGGCGCAAGCGCCCTCCGACGAGACCATGCAGGACCCCATCGGGGTCTCCGGCGTGCAAACCGTGCCGAACAATTTGCAATCGATCGGCTTCTTCGCGCCGCGCAGGATCGCGCCGCATTCGCAGGCCGGATTGTCCTCGACGCAGACGTCGCTCATCGCAAAGCGAACCTCGGCGTCGAATTTGGCGTAGCTTCGCTTCAGCTTCAGCCCGCTATAGGGGACGAGGCCTAGGCCACGCCATTCGAACTGGTCGCGGAGCTCGAATATGTCGGACACCTCTTCCTTGGCGCGCAGGTTTCCCTCGCGCGTAACCGCGCGGCTGTACTGGTTCTCAACCTCGTGACGCCCCTCATTGACCTGCCGCACCAGCATCAGGATCGCCTGCATCATGTCGAGCGGTTCGAAGCCTGATATCACCACCGGCTTGCCGAACTCCTCGGCGAAGAACTCATAGGGTTCGGTGCCGATGATCGTGGAAACATGGGCAGGACCGACAAAGCCGTCGATCTCGACGCGCCCGATGCGGCGGATGTCGGGGCTCTCCAGGATGTTCAGCATTGCCGGCGGCGTTAGCACGTGGTTGCAGAACACGCTGAAATTCTCCAGCTTCTTCTTCTCGGCAAGCCGGATCATGACAGCGGTAGGCGGCGTGGTGGTCTCGAAGCCGATGGCAAAGAACACCACCTGCCGGTCCGGCGTCTCCTCGGCGATCCGAACCGCATCGATCGTCGAATAGACCATGCGGATATCGGCGCCGCGAGCCTTGGCGCGGAGCAGCGATTGTCCTTGCGAGCCCGGCACCCGCATCAGGTCGCCATAGACGCACAGAATGACTTCGGGCCGCGCGGCGAGCCCGATCGCCATGTCGATGCGGCCGGCCGGCAAGACGCAGACCGGGCAGCCCGGACCGTGGATCATGCGAATGTTGCGCGGAAGCATGTCCTCGAGGCCATAGCGGGAGATCGCGTGGGTGTGCCCGCCGCAAAATTCCATGAAGCGATACGGCCTCCCGGCAGCGGCCTCGGAGCGGATCGCCTGCGCCAGGCCCTGCGCAATCTTCTTGTCGCGGAATTCGTCGGCGTACTTCATGACGCAGCTTCCTGGCCCTGCGCGCTGAGCTCGGCCAGCAGCTCGAGCGTGCGTTTCGCTTCTTCCGGATCGATCTTGGTCAGCGCGTAGCCGACATGAACGATGACATAGTCGCCGATCGCGAGACCCTCGATTAGCGCGACTGATATCTCCTTGCTGACGCCATCGAGCGACACGATGGCCATGTCGTCAGGCAGGATCTGAGTCACCTCGGCGGGTATGGCAAGACACATGTCAGCTTCTTCCTTCCCGGCGTTGCGGCCGATCGGCGATCTGCAAGGCGGCAATCCAGGCCTGGCCGAGGCTCAAGCCGCCGTCATTGGGCGGGACCTGGCGCGGCAGAAATACTTTCAGCCCCGCGGCGGCACAGCCGCGGCGCACGGCGTCGGTGACGATGGCGTTGAGGAAGCACCCGCCGCTCAGGGTGACGTTGCCAATGCCGGTTGACTTCGCCGCGCGCCGTATCCAGTCCACGCAGGCAATCGCGAAGGTGCCGTGAAACAATTCGGCACCCGCGGTTCGATCTATCTTCCCGGCGAGATGCTCGAACAACGGCTCAAACGACAGCACGCCGGCGTCGATGTTCCATCCCCCGTTCAACACGACGGGTTCGCGAACGCAGGCCTCGAGCTTCATCGCCGCCTCGCCCTCATAGCTCTGCATCGCGCAAACGCCGAGCAGTCCTGCCGCGGCGTCGAACAGGCGGCCGGCACTGGTCGTGGTCGGCATATCCGGCCGGCGGAGCAGCATCGACAGGCCTGCCGCGTGCGGCTGTGCTGCAAACCGTTGCGGAATCTCGCCGGCCCGCTGCAGCTGCGCGAGCATCGCCGCGGCCATGCGCCAGGGCTCGCGCGCGGCGCGATCTCCGCCCGGCATTTTCAGCGGAGCCAGATGGCCGATGCGCCGAAAACCGGCGCTCTCGCACACCAAGAGCTCGCCGCCCCAGTTGCCGCCGTCGGTCCCGTAGCCATGGCCATCCAGCACCAAAGCGAGCGTAGCCCCCTCAAGGCCATGTTCCGCAATGACAGCGCCAGCATGGGCATGGTGATGCTGAATCGCAATCGGCTCGCGGCCGAAGGTTTCGGCGAACCGGGTCGAGGCCATGTTCGGGTGCAGATCATGGGCGACGGCGACCGCATCGATATCCAGGGTCGAAAGCAGATGACTGATGGTTTCCTCGAAAAAGCGGATGCCTTCGGCGGTATCGAGGTCGCCGATGTGCTGGGAAACGAAGGCCTCATTGCCCCGCGTGACGGTGACGGTCGATTTCAGCGCACCGCCGACCGCAAGCACGCAAGGAACCGGCCGGGAAAGGCGGATCGGTTCGGGGACATAGCCCCGCGCCCGGCGGATGAACTGCAACTGCCCGGCCATGACGGCCAGGACGGAGTCATCAGCGCGCGTGACAATGCTGCGATCGTGGGTGACGATCAGATCGGCGATGCCGGAAAGCCGCCGCAACGCCTCGTCATTGTCGATCACCAGCGGTTCGCCGCCGGGATTGGCACTGGTCGCGACAATAACCGGAGCCGCGCCGCCGCTCGACAGAGCATGAAGAATCAGGTGATGCAGCGGCGTTGCCGGCAGCATAACGCCGAGACAGGAAAGCCCGGGCGCAACCGCCGGCGCGAGGCTGTTGCGCGACCGCAGCAGCACGATCGGTCGGGCCGGCGTTTCGAGCAACGCCAGCTCATTGGCATCGGCATGTCCGATTTCGGCGATGGCTTCGAGCGAAGCAACCATCACGGCGAAAGGCTTGGCGTCGCGCTGCTTCCGGTCCCGCAGCCGTTGCACGGCGATCTCGTTGCGGGCATCGCAAAGCAGCTGGTAGCCGCCGAGTCCCTTGATTGCGACGATCCGTCCCGCCGCGATCGCTGCGGCGATCTCGTCGACGGTGTGACTGAGGCGCGGACCGCATTGGGGGCAGGCGATCGCCTCCGCGTGAAACCGGCGGCTGGCGGGATCGGCATACTCGCGCGCGCAAGTCCCGCACATCGCGAACGCCTTCATTGCAGTGGTGCGGCGGTCATAGGGCAGCCGTTCCGCGATGGTATAGCGCGGGCCGCAATGGGTGCAGTTGACGAAGGAGTAGCGGTGGAACCGGCTGTTCGGATCGAACAACTCGTCGAGGCATTGCCGGCAGGTCGCGGCATCGGCGGCGATGCGCGTCGAGATCCTGCCCTGCTCGCTAGCGCGGATCTTGAATTCGCCGCCCTCGATCGTGCCGATCTTCTGGACAAGGATCTGGTCGATCCGCGCCAAGGGCGGCTTCTCCAGCGGCAGCGCCGTCACGAAGTCGGAGGCCTTCTCGCCCTCGATCTCGATGATCACGCCTTGCGGATCGTTGGCGACGAACCCGGCAAGCCGGTATCGCGTGGCGAGGCCATAGACATAGGGACGAAAGCCGACGCCCTGCACGGCGCCGCGGACGTGCACGCGCAGTCTGGTTCCGTCGCTTGCCATGGCCTGGCCGGTCATGCTCATGCTGTCGCCGCTTCGCCCGCAGGCTCTCTCGCAAGCCGGGCCTGCCGTTTCCCGATCCAGGCGTAGAACGCCGCAAAGCCCTCGCCGGTGCGCGCCGACAGCGTCATCACCTCAATACCGGGATTTACCCGCCTTGCATATTCGATCGTGCGGGCAAGGTCGAAGTCGAGCACGGGGGCAAGATCGATCTTGTTGATCAGCATCAGGGAAGCCGCGGCGAACATGTCCGGATACTTCAACGGCTTGTCTTCGCCTTCGGTGGTCGAGAACACGACGATCTTGCAGGCCTCGCCGAGATCGAAGGCCGCCGGGCATACGAGGTTGCCGACATTCTCGATGAACAGGAGACCGTTTTCCAGCGGAGGCAAGCGCCGATAGGCCTCGCCCACCATCGCCGCATCGAGATGACACCCCTTGCCGGTATTGACCTGGATCGCCGGAGCGCCGGTGGCGCGAATGCGCTCGGCGTCGTTCGAGGTCTGCTGGTCTCCCTCGATCACACCGACGACGTGGTTCTTTTGCAAGTCGGATACCGCGCGGACCAGCAGCGAGGTCTTCCCCGCGCCGGGGCTGGAGACGAGATTGAAGACGAGGACATTATCGGCGCCGAAGCGCGCGCGATTGGCGGCGGCGAGGGCGTCGTTCTTGCCGAGGATGTCACGCTCGACCTGGATGATGCGGTCGCTGCTCATGCCGACGATCTTCTGCCCGGCCGGATCGGCGCCACAATCCACAAGTCCGGCATCGCCGGGCGCGTGGTGGTGATCGCCATGATGGTGATCATGCTCATGGTGCGCATGATCGTTGTGGTGATGATCGTGGGCATGATCATGGTGATGATCATGGTGATGATCATGGTCGTGATGATGGTGGTCATGGCCGTGGTGATGGTCGTGACCATGCGCATGATGATGAGCGTGGTCATGGCCGGCTGAAGCCAGCTCCTGATGGCCCACCTTCTCGATCGTGGATTTTCCGTCGCTGCAGCCGCATACCGTACACATCAATCGACCTCCAATTCCTTCACTCGCATCTCCTCGCCCGCCGTGACCTGCAACTGGTAGCCCCCGCACGAAGGACAGGGTTCATGGCGTTGCTTGATCTCGACATCCCTGGAGCAGGCCATGCACCACGCCCGGCCCGGCGTTTCGATGATCTCGAGCGCCGCACCATCCGCAATGGTCCGCGCGGCGACGGCATCGAAACAGAATCTCATCGCCTCCGGCGTGACATGGCTCAAGGCGCCGATCTCCAGGCACACGGCCTTCACCTTCGAGAACGAGCGGCGTCGCGCCTCGTCCTCCACGATCTGGATGATGCCTTCGCAGAGCGCCATTTCATGCATGTGCCGCCTCGCGAAAGGTGAGACTGAATGCGACGCAGGGGTCGAACGATCCCACCATCGCCCGCACCGCCTCCTGCCCCTGCCGGCCGCCGGAAAGGACGGAACCCTGCAGCCCCTGCACCAGCGGGCCGCGGGCGTGAAAGTTCCATTCGGTCGGCGCGAGAAACTCGAAACGGGAAATCTGGTCCTCGCCGTCGAGCTCGACGAGATGGTAGAGGCGGCCTCTCGCGCATTCCACCGCCGCCGCCCCGGTGCTGGCCCCGAGGTTATAGCTTTCGACGATGCCGTCCTCAACGGAGTTGAGTTCGTCGCCGGCTTCGAGCCATGCGCAAAGCCTGGCCGCCTCGGCGATCCGTGCCTTCAGGCGCGCGGCCGGTCCCGCCTCGCGCGGCAGCGCCGGCTCGCGCATCGCCCGGCGCGCCCACACGCCGGTCTCCGGAACCCGGCCCTGCAGATCGGGCGCATCGGAGAACTGTGCGCCATCGGTGCGCAGCCGCAGCAGCACGTCGCGGTCATCTGCGCTCGACAGGAATGATGGCTCGATCGCCGCAGGCGAGAAGGCCTCATCATCGAGCGCGGCGACATGGGCGGCCAGCGCACTTCCGGGCGCCGGCGCGCCTTCCTCGTCGGATACGCCCAGCGCCGTCAGCGCCGCCCTGATCCGCGACACCGACTCGCGGCGCGCCGGACCGTGGTCGGTATCGGCCGCGTCATAGCCGAGGACGGTTGCGGCCTGCATCATCGAGCGCACCGCGGCAGCGCCGGCGCTATCGAGCGCAAGACGCCCGACAAACAGCCCGCGCAACAGTTCGGTCAGCCGTTCGGCGATCACGGCGGTGACGCGGCGGTGCCTGGCATCCGCAGCTGCGGTCTGCCCGCGCGCGGCCTCGACGGCCGAAACGAAGGCCACCTGATGCGCGCAGGAGCACAGCGAGAACAGGCGGGGCAGCACGGAAAACAGCGATCCGACCTGCTTGCCCGCGAACAGGCGCGTCAACGGCGGCCGCGTCCTCGGCAGGATTTCGACGTCGGCGATCGCACCGCGTGCGAGCAACACCGTGACGTCGATCTCGTTGCGGAATGCGATGCTCATGCACGCCGCTCCGTCAGCGTGCCGCGCAGGAAGGCGCGGCGGTCGATGGTGCCGGTCGCCGCGTGATCGCGTTCGCTCTCGCTTGGCGGCAGCATCAGCGCATCGAGTGCGGCTGCCGCCGTCGCGAGGGCCGACGCCTTGTCGGCGAATTCGAACATCGGAGAAAACAGCGAGCAGCTGGCGACACGGCCCACCGATGCCACCTCGCCGACGGTGAATTCGATATTTCCCGCCGGAAAGCGCAGGCAGAAGGTCGAGCCGGGCCGATGCGCCTGCAGGACGCAGTCGTCGGCATCCACGACCACATTCATGAACCACGGTGTGACCATGATCCCGACGACATGACCGTCAAATCGGCGGAAGCCGATCGCCTCCACGCCGAGCGCCTCGTTGAAGATCGGCAGATCGCGCATCTGGCGCTCGCCGACGTCGCGGTAGACCGCAGCCAGCATGTCGCCCCATGCGACGGGATCGCCGTCGACGCGAGAGGAGCGATGCGGTGCGCCGTCAGGCTTCATGTTCGATCGCCATGAATTTCGATTTGGGCGCGTCGCAATTCGGGCAATGCCACTCTTCGGGCAAGTCCGCAAACGGCGTCCCCGGCGCGATCTGGGCTACGTCGTCGCCGTCGGCCGGGTCGTACACGGTCCAGCAGATGCCGCACTCCAGGCGCGCATCGTCGGCGAGATGCTGCCTGACGCCGAAATTCTCGAACCCGCTCATGTGAAATAGGCCTCGACGATTTCCCGCAGCCGCTCCGCCGAATCCTCGAAATCCTCATCCGCCGCCACCGCCACGGTCGGCACCCCGCCGACCTCCAGCGTGTCGAGAATGATGGTGTCCATGGCGTTGAAGAACTGCACCGACCAGACGTTCCGCACGCCGGTGGCGAGCACGCGGCAGGTGCCGTAGCCGCGCGAGGTGAGCTGGATCGGGCCGTTGCCGATGCGCTGCTGCAGGAACGCCAT
Organism: Bradyrhizobium sp.; assembly: GCF_052389815.1. GTDB lineage: Bacteria > Pseudomonadota > Alphaproteobacteria > Rhizobiales > Xanthobacteraceae > Bradyrhizobium. The sequence continues at coordinate 41,023 of NZ_JBQTHN010000037.1, forward strand.
GTCGACGGGACTCATCGGCAGCAGCGTGAAATTGATGATCTGCGAGCGCATGCCCGGACGCCAGGCCCGGGCACGCTCGCGAACTTCGGCAAGCACCGGCAGCACGTTCATGGCGCCCTCCGGCGGTTCGCCGATCTCGATATCCGCCGACGTCAGGTCTTCGGCCGCGCGCCTTACGATCTCGGGGATGGCGCCGACCTCGACATATTCGTGGGCCGCGTCGGTCTCGAGGCGCACCCGCCAGATACCGGCCAGCACCGATTCCTGAACTTGCGCGACCGAGCCGCCCGGCAGCGCGACGATGCCGGCGACCTCGCCTTCGCCGAACACGTCCGCGACCAGCCGGCGCTCGAGATCGTTGAGATTGTCGAGCTGGAACAGCCGCGTCGGTGCATCGCTCTTCTGCTCCGCCACTGCCGCGGCGATATTCGACAGCAGATCGATCGCCTGGGGACAGGCCTTGGCCAGTTCGACGCCGTCGAGCGAGGCGAGCTTGGCGAGCGCGCCGGCCGCGGTGAGGCCGCTGTGCGCCGCGTTGAGACTTTCCTCGCCGATCGGAAACACGTTGACCGGCTGCTCGGCGCCTTCCGGCGTCATCCAGAAGCCCATTTTCATCGTTCGATTTCCCGTCCGACATGCTGAGGGATGATGGTCTTGACGACAGCCGCGCCGCCGGAATGCGGGCGGTCGATCAGCTTCGAAATGCGGTCGACATAGACCGACCAATCCTGGATCTTCGCGATCAGGCCGAGCGTCTCGCTCCCCCGGCACAGGATCAGGCTCGGCTGCACGCGCACGCCAAATCGCTTGCCAAGCTCGCCTTCGGCTTCACGCGCGATCACCGCACCGCGCAGGCGGCCGCCAAACGCGTCGATCAGTTCGGGCAGGACGACGGCGACGTCGATGGCCTCGGGCCAGCGCGCAGGATCGCCAGCCGACAGCAGCACCGCGACGGCGCCGGCGTTCCCGGCCCGGGCGATGAACGCATCCACATTATCTACGTCCACCTCGGGCAGGCCCCGCCGGACGAGATTGTGCTTCCCCTCCTGAAACTCCATCGAATCCATCCCTGACAAGTTGCTTATGCTTACAGAGGAGTTAGCAAGCTGCGTGCCAGCTCGGACAGCAAATTGCCATCACGCAATATATTGATATTACGTTATAATTTTTGCCATACCGGAAGGCAGGAGGTTGCCGCAAGCCAGCTTTGCATATTTTCTGAAAACTTTCTTTTCATACTAGAAAGTTTTCTTCCAGATGGCCAGCGCCCGGCGTCAACCGCTCAGCGCAGGTGCTCGGGCAGCTGCGGCTCGCGGTCGACGAGGTCGGCAAAGAAGCGGTCGAAATCCTCGCCGTTCAGCGCGGCGCCGACGCCTTCGATCGCAGCGCCAATCAGGCGCGCCTCTTCCTCTTCGAGCAGCCGGATCGCGGTGTCGATATAGACGAGGACTTTGGCGCCGACCGGCGGGGCGGACAGCAGCAGCACGGAGACGCGGCGCTGCCCGCCGCAGTATTCGCACAGCGCCGACACGCCGTCGGTTTCCACGATCGTCATCGGCAGGCCAAGGCACATGGCAACACTCGCGAATTGATCGGCGCGCCGGTCAGGCCGGCCGCATCTCGTAGTGCAGATGGTCGATGTCGTTCGCCAGCAGCCGATCGGGCTCCGCCAGCGGCACCTGACGCGGCGACGGCGGCGATCCCCACTCCGCCAGCAGCTCGCAGGCGATAGCGATCGCCGGCTCGATCCGCTCGCGCACCGGAGCGGTCAGCGGCCCGCCCCAGTCCTCCAGATCGAGCGGCTGACAGCCTATCAGCGCCAGATGCTGCGGGCAGCGGCCGAGCAGGTCGGCTGCGCTCAGCACTTCCTGGAAGCCGGTCTGGTGCAGGCTCATCTTCTTGGCGCCGGTGAATTTCGGCACCTCGTCGTCGCGAACGAGCTTCAGCGAGCCCGGCTCGAGCCCATAGTCGATGGCGTCGAACACAATCAGGCGGTCGGCTTCCTCGAGATAGTTCACGAGGTAGAGCCCCTGAGTGCCGCCATCGAGGATGGTGACGTTGTCCCGCACGGCGTAACGGCGGTGGAATTCCTCCACCGCGCGCACGCCGAAGCCTTCGTCGGCCCACAGGATGTTGCCGATCCCGAGCACCAGGATTCGCTTCGCGCCCACGGCATCAATCCCTGAATTCGCGCTCGCCGGAGATCATCGAGGAGATGATGCTCTGGCGCGACATGATGTCCTCGCGGATGGCCGCGTAGATGTGGACGATGGCGAAGGTGACGATGATCCACAGGCCGAGGTGATGCCAGGTGTGGGCGTCCTGGCTGTTCGGCCAGATCGCAAACACCCAGCCGAACAGCCTGTATTGCCAGCTGTCGTGCCCGGCGCCCTCGCCGTAGAGCGCAAAGCCCGTGACGATCATGAACGCGATGGTCACCGTGTACATGAAGAACATCGTCAGCTGCGCGAGCGGATTGTGCCCGACATATTTCTTCGGCTTGTCGGTCAGGAACGCGTACCAGCGGATCTCGTGCGCCACCTCCGCCCACCAGCTCTTGCGCCAGACCGGCACGAAGAATATCTGCCTGGCGTGCGGATTGCCCATGAAGGCCCAGTAGATGCGCAGCAGGAAACCGACGGTCAGCACGTAACCGGCGGAGAAATGCGCGAAGCGGACATAGCCGAACAGGAAGTTGTCGCTCGCTTCGCCTGATATCGTGGGCGTGGCGCTGCCGATGAAATAGCCGGTCAGGCCCAGCACCACGATCGCCAGGGCATTGATCCAGTGCCACAGCCGCACCGGCGCTTCGTAGACATAGACGACGTTGCGCTCGACGCTGCGATCGCTGCGCGCGGCGTCGACCGCGACATCCGCGGTGACGGCGTGAGGACTACTATCGATCATGACCGCCTCCTATCGCACCTTGACGTTGGCCATTTCCTGCCCGTCGGGGCTCATGACGTGGGTCGAGCAGGCCAGACACGGGTCGAAGGAATGGATCGTCCGCAAAATCTCCAGCGGCTTCTCCGGATCGGCCATCGGCGTGTCCATCAGCGAAGCCTCGAACGCCCCGATATTGCCCTTCGGATCGCGCGGCGAGCCGTTCCACGTGGTCGGCACCACGCACTGGTAATTGTCGATCTTGGTGTCCTTGATCTTGATCCAGTGCGCGAGCGCGCCGCGCGGCGCCTCGGTGAAGCCGTAGCCCTTGGCCTCCTTCGGCCAGCTCTCCGGCTTCCATTTCTCGACATTGGCGGTCGATGTGTCGCCGGCCTTGATGCGCGCCACCAGCTTGTTCTGGAAATAGCGCATTTCGTTCGCCGCCCATTCGCACTCGAGCGCGCGCGCCGCGGTGCGGCCGAGCGTCGAGAACAGCGCGGTGACCGGCAGACCGAGCGTCTTGAGCAGCTTCTCGGTCGGCTCCTTGAATTCCGGCTTGTTCTGCGCATAGCCGACGATGTAGCGGGCGAGCGGACCGACTTCGACTGCGTTGCCGCGCCAGCGTGGCGCCTTGATCCAGGAATATTTGCCGCCTTCGTCGAGCTCCTTGATGTCGGTCTTGGTGCCCTTGGTCTTGGGGCCGAGCTGATAGTTCGGCTCGGTGACGCCGTCCCAGGGATGCAGCCCTTTCGACTCGTCGGCATATTTGTACCAGGAGTGGGTGACGAATTCCTGGATCTGCGCGGGGTCGCCATGATCGATCGGCAACACCTCGTTGAGGTTGCCGTTGATGATGACGCCGCGCGGCAGTTTCAGGCTCTTCGCCGAATAGTCGTTGGCGTTTTCGGGAATGTCGCCATAGGACATCACGCTCTTGCCGGACAGGCCGCCGCCGAACAGCCAATCCTTGTAGAACGATCCGATCGCCGCGACGTCGGGCAGATAGACCTGCTCGGTGAATTCGATGCAGCGGTCGATGATGGAGGAAACGAGGTTGAGCCGTTCCATGTTGATGGCGCCGACCGCGCCGACCCCGTCGACATTGATGGCGCAGGGCACGCCGCCGACCAGCCAGTTCGGATGCGGGTTCTTGCCGCCGTAGATGGTGTGGACCTTGACGATGTCTTTCTGGAAGTCGAGCGCCTCCAGATAGTGCGCCACCGCCATCAGATTGGCTTCCGGCGGCAGCTTGTAGGCGGCATGTCCCCAGTAGCCGTTCTTGAACGGGCCGAGCTGCCCGGATTCCACGAACTTGGTCAGCCTGATCTGCAGATCCTTGAAGTAGCCGGGCGACGACAGCGGCCATGACGAAATGGACTGCGCCAGCGCCGAGGTCGCCTTCGGATCGGCCTTCAGCGCGGAGACGATGTCGACCCAGTCGAGCGCATGCAGGTGATAGAAATGCACCAGATGATCATGCACCTGCAGGCAGAGCTGCATGATGTTGCGGATCGAATTGGCGTTGTCCGGAATGGCGATGCCGAGCGCGTTCTCCACGGCGCGTACCGAGGTCAGCGCGTGGGTGCCGGTGCAGACGCCGCAAATCCGCTCGGTGAACGCCCAGGCGTCACGCGGATCGCGGCCGCGCAGGATGGTCTCGATGCCGCGCCACATCGTGCCGGTCGAGACCGCATTGCGGATCACGTTGTTGGAATCGACGTTCACCTCGACGCGGAGGTGGCCTTCGATCCGGGTCAGCGGATCGACGACGACGCGCTTGCCGGAATTGTCGAGATTGAACCCATTGGGTGTCTGAATGCCCATCGTTATCTTCCTGAAATTCGATTACTGATCCTGAGCCGCGCCTTCGCGCTTGCTCGCCAGCCGCTTGACGGCCGTTACCGCGGCGTGCGCAGCCACTGCGGCGCCGACGGCGCCAGCGGCGACCATGCCGACCTGATCGGCGTTCTTCTCGATGCCGAACTGCTTGATGTTGGTGAGGCGGTCGTAGAACGATCCCTTGTCCCAGAAACCGTCTTCGGAGCAGCCGATGCAGCCGTGGCCCGACTGGATCGGGAACGAGACGCCGCCATTCCAGCGCACGGTCGAGCAGGCGTTGTAGGTCGTCGGCCCCTTGCAGCCCATCTTGTAGAGGCAGTAGCCCTTGCGCGCGGCTTCGTCGTCCCATTCCTCGACGAACTGGCCGGCATCGAAATGCGGCCGCCGGTAGCACTTGTCGTGGATGCGCTGCGAATAGAACATCTTCGGACGACCCTGGCGGTCGAGCTCGGGCAATTTGCCGAAGGTGGTGATGAAGGTCACCACGCCGGTCATCACTTCGGCGATCGGGGGGCATCCCGGCACCTTGATGATCGGTTTGTTGGTGATGACCTTGTCGATCGGCGTGGCCTGGGTCGGATTCGGCTTGGCCGCCTGCACGCAGCCCCAGGAGGCGCAGGCGCCCCAGGCGATGATCGCCATGGCGTCTTCCGCCATCATCTTGAGCTTCTCGACGAACGGTTTGCCGCCGTCGATGCAGAACATGCCGCCCTCGTTGAGCGGCGGGTTGCCTTCGACCGCGAGAATGTACTGGCCCTTGTGCTTGGTGCGGGTCTCTTCGAGGATGGCCTCGGCCTGGTGCCCCGCCGCCGCCATGATGGTGTCGTCGTAATCGAGCGAAATCATCGAAAGCACCACGTCCTTGACCAGCGGATGCGCGGACCGGATGAAGCTCTCGGAGCAACAGGTGCATTCGAGACCGTGCATCCAGATCACCGGCACGCGCGGCTTGGTCTCCAGCGCATTGGCGATGCGGCTCGCCGCCAGCGGACCGAGCCCGAGGCTGGTCGCCGTCAAGCTGCAGAATTTGTGGAAGCTCCGACGCGTGATTCCCTGACGCCTGATCACGCTGTAGAAAGTTTCTGTTGCCGCGCCCATGAGCCCTCCCATTTGATTCCGCTTCGACCGGCACCGGTCGATTGCCCTGGGGGACAGCAAGAAGCAGGCCAAGATCGGCGGCTTGAAAAAACTCGCGGCAAATCAAGTCATTGCCAATTTCCCTGCACCCAGGCCGACCAACAAAGAGGCGAGGAAGGGCCGCGGCCGGAAACTATTCGATTGCAGACTGCAACGTAGTTTCCACAAAATATATTTCAGTGCGCGGTGCACACCATGCACGGATCGAACGAGCGCACGATGTGCTGGATTGCAACCGCGCGCGGTCCGGCGTCGCCGACATCCGTTCCCACCAGCGCCTGTTCGAGCGGCCCGCAGACGTCGGAGGAATCGCGGGGGGAGAAGTTCCACGTCGTCGGCGCGATGATCTGGTAGCGCTCGATCTTGCCGTCGCGGGCGACGATCCAGTGCCCGAGACTGCCGCGCGCAGCTTCCACCAATCCGATTGAGCTGCCATCGACGATCGCGTGCGTGTCCAGGCAGAACGGATCCGAGAGCCGCAGCTCCCTGATCCAATGCTCCATCGCAATCGCAATGCGCGCGGTCTCGATCAGCCGCGCGATCACCCGGTTGCGCACGTTGCTGCCGGCCTTCGACACCAGATCGGCCACCAGCGGCTGGCCCGCCACCGCCTGCCGCGCCAGCGCACCAACCTCGACCGGCTCACCGGACAGGCGCGGCGCCTTGCACCAGCTATAGGCATTGGGCTTGTCGGGATGGGGAATCGTGTTGGCGTGCGCGGGGTCGCCCGCGCTGTCCCTCATCCAGGCGTGCGAGACGTCCTCGGTAATTTGCGTCACCGGCAATGGCTCGACCCGGGAGTGCGGACCGAACACGCCGCGCGGGAACAGCGCGCCGTCGCCATCGTGGTAAGCGCCATAGCTCATCAACAATCCCGGTCCCTTGCCGAGCCCGGCGAGATCGAGACTGTCGGCAATCGTCAGGAAATGCGCGAAATCCCCGGCGCGGCCGGCGCGCCAATCATCCAGCTGTCGCGCGTCGGCGATCGCCAGCACGTTTTCAAGCGTGTCGCCGAATACGATGTGCTCGAGAAACGACCGGAAGCCGTTGGCAATCGACATCAGCCTGACGCGTTCGCCGAGGTCGATCGCGCGCGTCGTGCCGCCGGGCTGGAAAGCGAGGCTGTGCGGCCATTTGCCTGCGAGAATCCCCATCACCGCGAGCAGTCGCGCGCGCGCCGGCAACGCCTCGCGCGCTGCGCTGCCACGGGTCGCTGCGAAACGCTCCGCCGTCGCGCCATGCCAGGGATGGCCTGCGTAGGCCTCGCGCGCGAAGTCGGGCATGAAGAACACGTAGAAATGCGTCAGGTGATCGGCGGCATTCTCGGCCGCGTGGGCGATATTGGTCGCCAGCACGCCGTTGGGTGCAGCTTCACATCGCATCGCTTGCCGGAGCGCGGTGGCCGCCGCGATCGATTGTGAAACTGAGCAGATTCCGCAGATGCGCGGCGCCAGCACCAGTGCATCGAGAGGCGGACGGCCTTCCAGTATCTGCTCGAAGCCGCGGTACAGCGGCGCCGTCACCTCGGCGCGCACCACGTGCCCGTCCTCGACGTCGAGGCGGACCTCGAGGTCGCCTTCGACGCGATTGAACGGACCGATGGTGATGCGCGTCATGGCGCGCGCTTGCCGCCCGAGCGGCCGGGCGGTACGACCACATGATCTGACGTCGCATTGGTGCGCACGCGGCGAGGCGTAGCGGATTTCGACAGCGCCGCCAGCGCGACGAACCAGGCCTTCGGCATGTCGGTGGGCAATCCCACCGGAATGCCGGCGAGCTTGGCCGTCTCGAGGAAATTCTGCGCGCCTTCGAATCCCGGCGACGTGCAGGCAATGCAGGCGTAACCGCCCTTGGTGCACGATCCGCCACCGTTCCACGAACGCTGGTTGCAGTCGCCGACGGCCTGGGTCGCCTTGCAGCCGAGATGCTCCATCAGGCAGCCGCGTTGCGACATCGTCTCGGCGCTCGCCTTGAATTCGTAGAACTCGTTCCGCGAGCAGCCGTGGTGGGCGAGATGATTGGCGACGAATTTGGGGCGCCCGTAGGCGTCGAGGTCCGTGACCGCGAGATCCCCGGAGGTCAGCGCCAGCAGCGTTTCCATGATCCAGCCGGGATGGGGTGCGCATCCCGCCACATTGATCACGGGCAGGCCCAGCCTCGATCTGAAGTTTGCGCCCAGCGCGCCGCCGAGATCGCCACCCTCGAATTGCAGTCCGACGGCGTCGGTCGGATTGGACCCGGCCGCAGGAACGCCGCCATAGGCCGCACAGCTTCCAACTGCCACCACATAGTCGGCCCGCTGGGCGAGATCGCACATCCAGCTGTAGATCGAGCGGTTGGTGCCGGCGAGCAGGTTGAAGCGGCCGGTGTTGTCGGGCCCGCGTGCGACCGAGCCTTCGAGTAGCAACAGGTCGAGGCGCACCGTTCCATCCCGCACCGCTTTGAGCACGGCGAGCACTTCCTCGCCGGTCTCCTCGCTGACGGAAGGGTGCCAAAGCAGGTTGATGCCGGATTGCCGCAGCTCGTCGAACCAGCCGGAAGAACCGCTTTCGAGGACGGACATGGTGCAGCCGCCGCAGCTTGCGCCTTGCAGCCAGAGCACATTGGTCATCTCGCCGGTTCGGCTCATCCTTCGTTCCTCCATCGGTGCGACCTTTACCACAAACGCAGGGCGTTGACCCACGGAACTTCAGTCCTCCGCCATCGAAGCGCCGCCCCGCTTCAAGTGATGCCTGCGGATGTTGCGAATGATGACCCAGACCGCAACGACGGCAACCGGCACGAAAACGGCGCTGGCGAAGGACGGCTCGACCGGCAGCCCGACGTCATGTGCTCCCTTGGCGAGATATCCGAACAGGCTGACGACGTAATATCCGATCGCCGCCACTGACAATCCTTCGACCGTGCTCTGCAACCGAAGCTGCAACCTGGTCCGTTCGTTCATCGAGTGCAACAGGTCGCGATTCTGCTGCTCGAGTTCGACGTCGACACGCGTCCGCAGCAGGTCGGCCGCGCGCGCCAACTTGACCGACAGGTTCGCCTGGCGGTCTACCATGGCCGCACACGTGCGCATGGCCGGCGCCATCCGGCGCGCCAGGAACGACGACCAGGTCGGGTAGCCCGGGATCTCGCCGCCCTCGACAATCGCCAGTCTCGACTGCACGAGTTCGTAATAGGCCCGGCTGGCGCCGAAACGAAACAGGCTGCCGGCCGCGCCGCTTTCGAGCGAGGCGGCCAGCGCCGTCAGCTCGCCGAGCAGGCGGTTGTTGAGCTTGAGCTCCTCCGCACCCTGCATTTCCTGCAACACCTCGACCAGGCGGCTGCCGATACGATCGACGGACGGCGCAAGGTCGAGCGCGGCGGGCAGGCCGAGCAGCGCCAGCATGCGGTAAGTCTCGATCTCCAGCACGCGCTGCACCAGCGCGCCGAGCGCCTCAGGCGATAGTCCCGTGTCGCAAATCAGGATCCGGGTGAAGCCCTGCTCGTCCGCTCGAAAATCCGATGCCACGACACCCGCGCCGCTCCTGACCGCGACCATCGCAAGGCTGTTCCTGTCGAACAGCTGCGCCGCGCGCTCAGGCGGCGACTTCCCCTCCTCCACTTCCAGCTTGATCGCAACCAGCAGCCGTCCCGTCTGCGGCAGTGCCGCGATCAGCGACTGCAAGCTTTCGTCGACATCCCCGAACCGGCGCGCGGCCGCGCCATCGGCGTTGCCCCTGATCCAGGTCAGCGTCGCGAATTCCGAGTGCTGCTCCCAGCGCAGCGTGACCGGCCCGATCATGACCTGATGGTGCTTGGCCAGCGGGTCGGGTGCGGCCACCGCGTGCTGCCGGCAGAACTCCTCAAAGCCGCGCCGGTCGACGGCGGCTTCCTCGCCCTGCGCAAGGAAGGCAAAGCGGACGACGCCGACCGACGGCGCCAAACGCGTGAACGGACGCGCGTGGACCTCGCCGAGAACGGCTTCCCGTAGCGGGTGCAGCCGGAACAATCCAAGATCCAGTCCGTCGCTCATAGCGTGATCCGCAGCCCCTTTGTCATTGATCAGAACGAGCCGGCCAGCGTGATCCGGAGCGCGCGCGGCTCGACCGGGTGCAGCACGTAATCCATGACGCCATTTTGACAAACGGCGGCAGGAGCCAGTTGCACCGGATGGCACATGTTGTAGAGGCTGTCCGTCCTGATCAGCGAGCCGTAGGCATAGGTGATCTGGTTCGTTTTCGCATTCAGCAGATTGAGAACGTCGAGCTGAACGCGCCAGCCGTTGTCTGCGCGGTAACCGGCGCGCGCGTTGAAGATGCTGACGGCCGGCGAGCGAAATGCGTTGTCCTCGGTGAGCGGGCTGGAGCCGAGATAGCGCCAGCGCAAGCCGCCATACGGACCGGTTTTCTCGCCAAGCGTGATGCCAGCGGAGGCAACCATCGCCGGCGCATTCGGAACGTAGTTTCCGGGCGCGTTGCCGATCTGGGCCTGCGGAAAGTCGGCAAGCGAGGCGTAGACCGCCGCCTGATCGACGTCGTAGCCGATGAAACGGGCGCGCGTGACGGCGAGGTCGGCGTCCACGGCGATCCAGGAATTGGGGCGATACTTGTTGGTCCATTCGACTCCAAGGCGCCGGCTGGGTCGTTTTGCCGCGGTGTCGCCGCTGTCGCCGTTGAACACCAGCTCCGAATCCTGGTCGAGCAGGAAAACGCTGACCGAACTCTCCAGGCCCGGGATCAGCTTGCTGCGGACGCCGATCTCGGCGCCTTTCGTACGCACCAGCAGCGGGACCGGCGAAAGCTTCACCGCGGGATCGGTCGGCTGCTCGGCAATGGTCGCGCCGCGGGCATCGTTGCTGTGCATGCCAAGGCCCGCGTTCAGGAACAGCTCGGTCCGGGCGAACGGCCCCATGGCCACACCGAATTTCGGTGAGCCGATCGCGGCAGCGACGTGACCCGAATTGTTGGGATTGAGCAGCGAATTGACTCGCGCATCGAAGTAATCGCCGCGCCAGCCCGCCGTGGTCCTGAGCCAGTCGGTCCAGTGGATGTGGTTCTGGGCGTAGACGCCGATGCTGCCCTCCCCGACCCTGTCGGTTCGAATGTCAGACAGAATATTTCGCTGCCAGGTGTTGGCCAGGCCGAGATCGATGGCATCGTAGCGGCTCTGGATGCCGAACGCCGTCTGCATCGGCAGACCGGCAAACGAGCCATAGAACGTGCGCGAAACATTGGCGCCGGCTATGACGCGGCTGTCGCGTTGATGGAATTGATCGCCGAAGATGGGATCGTTGAGGAAGTAGGTGAAGTTGTTGAACAGGTCCAGCTCGCTCCTGACGACGAAGGCATTGGCCTTCCACGTCCCGGTATCGTCCGTCGTGGCCAGGCGCGCCGATAGCGCGAAGCGGCTGGCCTTGCCGCCATCGCTCGGATCTTCCGAGCCGAAGCGGCCGATCTGTCCCGAAGCGATCGCACGTTGTGGAATCTGGTCCGTCGAATTCCAGCCATTCGAATAGGCCATGCCGGTGACCGAAAGTCCTTCGAGCGCCGTTCCCTGGGTGTAGCGCACGAGACCGTTCAGCTTGCGCACATTGTCGGGATTGACCCACGGACCGTTGTAGGTGCCGGCTTCGCCTGCGACCAGCAGCTGACCGTCCCCGACCTTGGCCGACCCCATGCCGAACCCGCGCCGGTAGCCGAAGCTGCCGGCGGTGACCTGAGCGACCGGCTTGTCGACGCTGTCGAGGAGACTGATGCGCAGACTTCCCGCAGAGGCGAAGTCGCCGTCATCGGCGTAATAGGGCCCCTTGCGAACGTCGAGCGCCTTGATCGTTTCCGGCATCAACCAGTTGAGGTCGGCATAGCCCTGTCCGTGCGCATGGGTGCGCATGTTGACGGGCACGTCATCGACCGAGATTGCCAGATCGGTGCCGTGGTCGAGATTGAAGCCGCGCAGGAAATACTGGTTGGCTTTGCCCTCGCCGCTGTGCTGCGTCACGATCAATCCAGGCACGGCTTCGAGGATCTCGCCCGGCCGCGTCAACGGACGCTGGCTGAGATCTTGCCCCGAGACAGTGAGCTGGCTCGCCGCGACCGACGCATTGCCCGGGCCCGGCACCGCGCCGGAGGGGTCGAGCGATGGCGTCGAGATATACACAACGGGCCGGCCGGTGGCCGTGACGGGCTTTCCGGGCCTGGAACTCGCGCGTTTCTTCTGCGGCCGCGGATCGGGCGACACCTGGATCGCCGGGAGCGGTCTGGCCTCCTGCGCATCATGCGCTATGGCGGCGGTACCGCCGCCGGAGGCAATGCAGCCCGCGACGAGCGCGGCGGCGACCGCGCATCGGCAGGCTCGTCGGGCGGGATCAGTATGCCTCGACGGCATTGGCGCACGCATCCCGACCGCGGCGGTCGGCGACGGTCCGCTCGCGGCGGCTATCGAATGCGACGCGGTAGATCGCGATCGAAGCGAGCCAGGCGAACACAAACAACCCGATGACCACAAACCCGAAGTTCGCGAGATTTTCGTTGAGGGCGGCAACGACCGCCCACAAACCGCCCTCCAGCCCGAGCCGCTGGCTGATCAGGTTGAGCGCCTCGATGCCGCCAATGAAAACCGCAACGATCACCGACGATGCGGTGATTGTCAGGTTGTACCAGAGCTTGCGCAGCGGATCGACGAAGGCCCAGCGATAGGCGCCGGTCATCAGTGCGCTGTCCGCGGTGTCTACCAGCGCCATGGCAGCGGTGAACAACGCCGGAAAGACGAGCAGGTTCGCGACAGTAGTGCCGCTCGCAGCTTCCGACGCCGACAGGCTCAACAGGCCGATTTCGGTTGCCGTGTCGAAGCCGAGCCCAAACAGCAAGCCGAGCGGGTACATGTGCCAGCCCCGGGTGACCATGCGAAACGCCGGGCCCAGCAGACGCCCCAGCAGGCCATGCTCTGCCGAGAGCTCTTCGACGCTCTCGATCTCGTGCCCGCCGCGCTTGCGGACCGCGCAGAAGGTCCGCCAGAGCCCTGCGAGAATCGCCAGATTGACGGCTGCAATCAACAGCAGGAACGCAGCTGACACCGAGGTACCGATCATGCTGCCGACGGCCCTGACAATATGCTGGCTGCCGTCGAACTGCATCAGCACCGCCACGAGAACCGTGCCGGCCACCACCACGGTGCAATGGCCGAGCGAGAAATAGAGTCCGACGCTGCGCGGCTCACCGTCGGTATGCATCAGCTTGCGCACGACGTTGTCGATTGCCGCGATGTGATCGGCGTCGACCGCGTGGCGCAGCCCAAGCACCCAGGCCAGCAAGGCCGTGCCCATGACAGCCGGGCGGTCGGCAAAGACCGCGAACGCCCAGGCCCACGCAGCAAGATTGGCGAAGATCAGTCCGCCGAACAGGGCGGCGGTGCCGGCCGGAATCAGGCTGGCGACGCCGGCAGTGGAGCTATCCCTTACTTGTGCCATTTGCCTCCCCTGGCGCTACCCACGGAACGGCTCCCTTGGTATGAGCACTTGAGCCAATCCTCATACCTGGACGTTCAGCAAGATGCGCGCCATGCTGCCGTGGTCCGGCTGCCGGGCCTGAAACCCGTATCATTTCAAGGATTCAAACCAATCGCCGGACACGTCGTCGGGCGAGGAAGGCGGCGATCGTCACCCAATTGATGGAAACCTACTGTCCATCGATGGTCAGCCGGCTGACTTCCTTCCGGCGTGGCGAACGTGGGCATGGGCATGCGCATGCGGCTTGCCGCCGCCATGGCCGTGCGCTTCCGCATCCAGCGCCACGGGAACAACCACCAGCCGTCCGTGCCGCACGCCGCGCTCGGCGATGATGTGTTCGGAGAAGTGCCGAACATCGGACGACGAACCGCGAAGCACGGCAACCTCCAGGCAGGAATGATGGTCGAGATGAACGTGTAGCGTTGCGACCGAGATATTGTGATGGTCGTGTTGAGCCGTGGTCAACCTCTTGGCCAGTGTTCGGACCTCATGGTCATAGACGTAGACCAGGGCTCCAACACAGGCGCCGCCTCCGTGCTCGGGCACCACTTGCTGCAGGCCAGCCCGTATCAGGTCGCGCAAGGCTTCGGAGCGGTTTTGATAGCCTCGCTCTGCTCGAAAGCGATCGATTTCTTCGACCAGATCCTGATCGAGAGTAGCCGTGATCCGTTCCATGGCCATCGCCCCATTTGTGCCTGCTGGCGCAAGAGTAGTAGCGCAATGCGCTCCCGGTCAATTTGCGCTTGCGTGCGACAGTATGGCTGGCGGGTTCATGTATTTCGCGCAGCAGCGCAACAGTGTATGCCGATCGTACCAGGCTTGCACCAGAAACGACCTCGCAAGCGGACAACGAACGCGATCGACGGCCGAATGTCCGGCGCGTCCTTCCTGATCCAACTGTCAAACGCCGCGAGGGTAAGCCATTCGCGTTCCCTCCGGCGGATCAACCATTTTTCGTGTCCGTTGGCCCGATTCTCACGTGAACATCGCACGGCTTCGCCAGATAGGGCGATGAAGTGACCACGATATCCGCTCCGGCTTGCGCATAAGCGGCGACGTTTCCCGCGTGAATGCCGCCGGCGGCGGCGACGACTGGTCGCGCCATTAACGAAAACTGTGCGACCAGCGCGGCTATTTCCGCCGGCGCGAATTTCTCCAGCTGGATGACGTCAAGACCTATTGCGGCCGCAACAATGGCCTCCTCGAACGTGGCCACCTCGACGACCAATTTCTTTTCCGGCGCCGCGCGCCTCAGCCGCTCGACCAATCCGGCGAACGGCTCCTTGCCCAGGAATGCGCGGTGCTCGGCAAAGACCAGCACCGTTTCCGACAGGCCGAGTCGATGCATGACCGCTCCGCCTGCCTTCACCGCCGCAACCGCAAAGCGCTTCGTGCCCGGAACATTCTTGCGCGTGCAGGCGACCGCGATGCCGGGCGCGACGGCTCTCGCGGCGTCGACGATCGCGCGGGCTTCCGTGGCAACGCCGGACCAGATCTCGACCAGGGTCTGCGCCACCTTCCAGCTGTGCAGCAGTGCAGACGCCGGACCGCGCGCCGTCAAGATCGGCGATCCCGGATCAAGCACGACACCTGAAGGCGCGTGCAGATCTACCTGACAACCGGCAAGTTCAACGATGGCCGCCGCATCCTCGGCAAGCGCAAGGACCATGGTGTCACGGGCAGTGAACTCCATCACGCCGGACGCTGCACCGATGCCAAGCGCGTCCGTCGTAAGGTCGCCATAAGGAACATCGTCGGCGAGGAGTTGCTCGAGCTCGGCGCGGGACGCGACCGTCGGTCGCGCAGTTCCCGGCTTCAGAGACTCGACAGG
Source organism: Bradyrhizobium sp. (assembly GCF_052389815.1). GTDB lineage: Bacteria > Pseudomonadota > Alphaproteobacteria > Rhizobiales > Xanthobacteraceae > Bradyrhizobium. The sequence continues at coordinate 56,196 of NZ_JBQTHN010000037.1, forward strand.
GTGCAGACGATCTGGCGAAAACGCAGTTTGGTGCAGCATTTCAGGCAAGCTCCGTCTCATGTCCCGTCAACGACATCAATTGTCGGAAATACGACAATGCGGCACCGGGGCCTGAACAGACTTCACTGAAATACCCCGCCGCCCCAGCAGATAAGCAATCGCCGGACCAACATGAGTGCGGCATGCGGCTTGCTCAGATCATGGCATCGGGGCGGACCAGGGTCCGCCGAAGCGGAACGAGGAGTTCACAATGAGATATGCCAAATCCATTCAACTCGCCGTCAGTATCGCGACCTGGGTTCTCACTTGCAGCAACGTGCCCGCGGCACAGACCAACGTGGCCGCCGCCGCCAACTTCACCGAACCGGCCAAGGAGATCGCCGCAGCATTCAAGGCGAAGACTGGTCACGAAGCCATACTCAGCTTCGGCGCCAGCGGACAGTTCTATACCCAGATCACGCAGGGCGCGCCGTTTCAGGTGTTTCTCTCGGCCGACGATGCCCGCCCGAAAAAGCTCGATGACGACGGGCTGGCCGTCCCCGGCAGCCGCTTCACCTATGCCATCGGCAAACTCGTGCTGTGGAGCAAGACACCCGGCGTCGTGAAGGGCGAGGAGACCCTTAAAGCCGCATCCTTTGCCAAGCTGTCTATCTGCAATCCCGTCGCGGCGCCATATGGCGCGGCGGCGGTCGAGGCGATGAAGGCACTGAAACTCTACGAGACGCTGCAGCCGAAGCTCGTCGAAGGTGCAACGATCACGCAAGCCTATCAATTCGTCGAAACCGGCAATGCCGAACTGGGCTTCGTCGCACTGTCGCAGCTGACGGGACCGGAAACCGGTTCGCGCTGGATGGTGCCGCAAGAGCTTTATTCGCCGATCCGGCAGGATGCCGTACTGCTCAAGGCCGGCGCCGACAACGAGGCCGCCGTCGCCTTCATCGCCTTCCTCAACGGACAGGAAGCGCGCGTGATCATCCAAAAATATGGCTACGTGCTCGACGGGCAAAGCTGAACGGCGTGGGCACCCTGTCTCCCGACATATGGCAATCGGTGCGGCTCACGATCGAGCTTGCAGCGATTGCGACCGTGATCCTCCTCATCGTCGGAACTCCGATCGCGTGGTGGCTGGCCCGATCGAAGGCGTGGTGGAAGGAGGGTGTTGCGACCATCATCGCCCTGCCCCTGGTGTTGCCGCCAACCGTGCTCGGCTTCTATCTCCTGGTCACACTCGGCCCGAATGGCCCGGGCGGATGGATTGCCGGCCTTTGGGGCGGACGAACGCTGGCATTCACTTTCGAAGGCCTGGTGTTCGGGTCGGTTCTCTAGTCCATGCCCTTCGTGGTGCAGCCGATCCGCAATGCGTTCGCCGCGATCGGCGATCGACCGCTAGAGGTCGCGGCCACCCTGCGCGCCTCGCCGCGGCGCGCCTTCTGGACGGTGGCGGTGCCGCTCGCGCGTCCGGGCTTCCTGAGCGGCGCGGTGCTCGGCTTCGCCCATACCGTGGGGGAATTCGGTCTGGTGCTGATGATCGGCGGCAACATCCCTGGGCAGACCAAGGTGCTGTCGGTTGCCATCTTCGACTATGTCGAGGCCTCGCAGTGGCGCGAAGCGAATATCCTGGCCGGCGGCATGGTAATCTTCGCCTTCGCGGTGATCCTGACAATGACACTGATCGAAAAGCGCGGCGCAGGGCTGCGGACATGACAGCGTGTGACCCGCATCGGATTCAGGTCGCTTTCCGCGGTTCGCTCGGGCGGTTTGCGCTCGACGCCTGCTTCGCCGCACCCGCCACGGGTGTCACTGCGATTTTCGGTCCCTCCGGCTGCGGCAAGACCACGGTGGCCCGCTGCCTGGCCGGCCTTCAGCACCTGCCCGGAAGCACCTGCACGATCGAAGGCGATATCTGGCAGAATCAATCGGTCTTCCGGCGCCCGCACCAGAGACCAATCGGCTACGTTTTCCAGGAAGCCAGCCTGTTTCAGCATCTTTCGGTCAAACGCAACCTGCTGTATGGCGCGCCGCGCGGCGCCCCTGCGCCGGATGGCATCGGCTTTGACGAGGTGATTGAGTTGCTCGGTGTCGGCCATTTGCTGGATCGGTCGCCACAAAATCTTTCGGGTGGCGAACGCCAGCGCGTCGCGATCGGCCGCGCGCTGCTATCACAACCGAAACTGCTGCTGATGGACGAGCCGTTGTCGGCGCTGGATCATCTGACCAGGAACGAAATCCTGCCCTTCCTCGAGCGCCTGCACGAACGGCTGTCGCTTCCGGTGATCTACATCAGTCACGACATTGCAGAGATCGAGCGGCTTGCCGATCATCTCGTTCTGATGCATGAGGGCAAGGTCGTAGCGGCCGGGCCGCTGCACGTCCTGCAAAGCGATCCGACGCTGCCGCTCGCCCGCGCACGGGACGCCGCCGTCAGCTTCGACGCTACCGTCGAGGCATATGATTCCGGCTACGGGCTGCTGAGGCTGCGCATCGACGGGTGCCAGCTGCAAATACCCGCGCCGCCTGTCGCCATCGGCAGGCGGCAACGCCTGCGGATCGCCGCGAGTGACGTCAGCCTTGCCCGAAGTGTCCCGCACGAAAGTTCTATACTGAACGTGCTGCCGGCGCGCATCGTTGCCAAATCCTCGGCCGGGCCCGGCGAGGTCATCGTCGTGCTCGCGCTCGGACCGGGAAGTCCTTCTCAGCAGATGCTGGCGAGAATAACATTGCGGTCATGGGATCTTCTTGAACTTGCTGAAGGCATGAACATCTTTGCCCAGATCAAGGGCGTCTCGCTCGTATCGGGGCCGGACGGATCCGACGATTGAAATAATCGAAACGCCGCCCGCCTGCGGGGACAGAGGAGAATACTTCGGACTCGAGGCGAGCCCTCTCAGGTCATCGCGAGGTCGAATCCCATGGCATATCGCTTGCATTGAATTCCATATGGCCCCTGCCGGGAATTGTGCCCTCCATGATCGTCTGCTCCTGCAATATCCTGACCGACTACGACATTCGCTCAGCCATGAGGACCGCGGACGAGTTGCCGCGCACGGCTCATCAGGTGTATGGCTGTCTGGGGTGCAAAGTCGAATGCGGCCGTTGTGTCGGGACGATCAAGAATATCATGGATCACGCCTTGGGAGGCTGTGACAAGAAGTGTGACTCGGGCTTTTCGTCCGGCGCGGGTCCTGCAACCGCTAGCCCGGATCGGATCGTCCTGCGCCTCAATACTCCCGCTGGAGAAAATCATATCGACTTCCTCGAAGCGCAGATCGATCTGGTCAACAAGATCGGCCTTGAACAATATTCCCAGCATCAGATCGGCAAGCCCGATCATAGCTGAACCTGCCCTTTACGAGCCTTAATCCATGGCAACCGCGGACACCGGGTGCCGCCCGGACATCGCCAAGATGCTCCCCACCGCGAGGACGGCAACGGCCAGCTGTACTCCGAGCGCCTCCCAGGTCGGATTGACCCCGAGCGATACCAGCCAATCCGGCACGGTCACGCTGTCATAGGGAAGCATCGCCTGCTCTTGCAGTTCCTGAATGGCGCCACCGATGAAGCGCAGCCCCATCAGAAAAAGAAATGCCGACGTCAACAGGAAGACCGGGCGCAATGGCAGGCGAAACGCCAGCCCTTGCGCCGCGCCGTACAGCAGAAGAAGACAGACGGTGGCCGCGATCAGTCCGGCGCCAAGGCCGGCGTTCCAGCCGCCGCTCGATCGGGCGAGCGCGTGCAGGAACAGGACGGTCTCGCCGCCCTCGCGAAACACCGCCAGGAATGCAATCAACGCTAGCGAGAGCGAGGTGCCCGATGACATCGCGCGGCGTGCCGAAAGCTGCAGGGTTGCATTCCAGGCTCCCGGGTTTTGCCGCAGAAAAAGCCAGCCGCTCGTGTAGAGCATCAACACGGATGCCAGCAACATCACGGCGGCTTCGAGCCGGTCTTCGTGGGCCCCTCCCAGGAAGACGTCGAATACGATCGCGGCCAGCACGCTGGCGAGGATGGCCGTACCGGTGCCGAGATAAATCGCCTTCAATTCGGTGGTCGCTCCGCCCCGGCGGAGGAAGGCGGCCAGTGCGGCGATGACCAGCATCGCCTCGATTCCCTCCCGCAGCAGGATGCTGCCCGACTGCAATGCCAACGAAAGGCCATTCATGTCTGCCCTCTCCTCAACTCGCCTTGATCGCCGGACCCCGCGCGTTACGAGTGGTCAACCGAACTTAAACAGCACGCCGTAGCCTCCGCGTGGATAACTCCATTCGATGTCGCCGCCCGGCTCGCCGATCACCCGGCAGGTGCCGCATTCCACGCAGCCGTCCACCGTGACCTCCACCTGGCCCTTGTCGTTGAGCTCGTAGCAGCGCGCGGGACAGGCCTTGAGCAGGCTAAGGAGCGCCGGCGTCGGCGACGTATGCGGCCGCACCTTGATATGGGCTCGGCCGGTATCGACGAGATAGCGGTTGTAGAACAGCTTGTCCTCGACGCGCACAGAGAGTTCGGTCGTCATGTTACGATCTCCATTGCCAAGCCCATCTATTTCAAAAATTCCGCGCTCCGGTCACCGCCACGCCCGCGCAAACCGGAACGCATCGCCAAACAAGCCTGTCCACGACCGTGCCTCGACGAACGAGCGCAGCATACTCTTTTCCTTCTCCACCTTCGGCGTGCCGTCGACCCGGACAAAATTCTGCATTGCCTTGGAGACAAGCTGCGGATAGGTGAGAAAGAAGTTCTGCGACTGGATGTGCATCAGTTGCGGCATATCCTTGTACTTCTTGAGATCCTTGATGACGAAGGAATCGTCCAGCATCTTCTTGTAGAGCGACAAATTCTCCGCGGTCATGGGGTCGCGCCGCGACTTGACCTGGAAGATCGCTTCTGCGGCAATCCTTCCCGAAGTCATCGCGAGGTTCGAACCCTCGCGGTGGATCGCGTTGTTGAGCTGGGCGGCGTCGCCGACCACGACCCAGCCCTCGCCATAGAGCTGAGGGATCGCCTTGTAGCCGCCTTCCGGAATGAGGTGGGCGGAATATTCCTTGACCTCCGATCCTTCGATCAGCGGGGCTACCGACGGGTGCTGCTTGAACCGCTCGAGCAGGCCGTATGGCGTCTCGCCGGTGCTTTGGAAATCCGCCACCAGGCATCCAATGCCGAGCGAAACGCATTCCTTGTTGGCATAGATGAAGCCCATGCCGGTCATGCCCTTGGAGATGGTGCCGGCAGCCTCGATCACGGTACCTTCGTCGCCCTTCAGGTTAAAGCGGGCCTCGATGGTCTCGCGCGGCAGGAAGTGCATCTCCTTGACCGCAAGCGCGACATTGTCGGGCCGCGGCCGCGCGCGCAGGTCGGCCTTCGTGCCGAGCAAGCCGTTGACACCCTCGGCCAGCACGACCACATCGGCATGCACCTCGCCATCGTAGCGGTCGGTGCGCACGCCAATCACCCGGCCGTAGGCATCCTTTGCGAGCTCGGTCACGGTCGTCTCGCACAGCACGATCGCGCCTGCCTCCCGCACCTTGGAGGAGAACCATTTGTCGAACTGGGCGCGGATGATGGTGTAGCGGTTCGGACGCTCCTCGTTGAAATCGTCGGAGCGGTAGTGCAGCCCGACATGGGAGCGGTCGTCCATCATCCAGAAGCGCTGCTCGACCAGATGACGTTCGAGCGGCGCATCCTCGCGAAAATCCGGAATCAGCTTCTCCAGCATATCGGCATAGAGGATCGCGCCCTGGACGTTCTTCGACCCGGAATATTCACCGCGCTCCAGTTGCAGCACCTTGAGGCCGCGCTGGGCCAGCGTGAGCGCGGCGGCGTTTCCCGCCATGCCGGCACCGACGACGATGGCATCAAATCTCTCATCGATCATGGCGGCCTCCTCTAGCTCGCGATCCGGTCGCGCGAATGCGGCGACAGGCGTTTGCGGAACGCTTCCGTCAGTGCGGGGAGCAACCGGATCGCATCGGTGACGATTCCGAGATGCGCGAAGTCAAAAATCGGCGCGTTCTTGTCGGTGTTGATGGCAACGATGAGATCCGCGCCCTCCACGCCGACCCGATGCTGGATCGCGCCCGATATTCCGGCGGCGATGTACAGCTTCGGCCGGATCGTCTTGCCGGTCTGCCCAATCTGCCGGTCGGAGGTGACCCAGCCCTTCTGGACCAGCGGGCGGGAACAGCCGTAATCCGCGCCAAGCACGGCGGCGAGCTGGCGCACCAGTTGAAAATTCTCCGGCGAACTGAGCCCGAGCCCGCCGGCAACCACGACATCGGCATAGGCCAGATTCGACTTGTCGGATTCACGGTCAGGCAGGAACGAAAGCACCTTGGTGACGATGTCGTCTTCGACCAGGCCAAGCGGATGATTGACAATGCGGCCGATCGGACGTTCCAATCGTTCCGGCATCGGCATCACACGCGGGCGCACCGTTGCCATCTGCGGCCGGTAGTTGAGCGTGTAGATCGTGCAAAGCAGCGAACCGCCGAAGGTCGGCCGGGTGGCGGCCAACGAGCCGTCGGTATCGACGTCGAGCGCGGTGCAGTCGGCCGTCAAGCCGGTGAGCAGCGTCGTCGCCACCGAACCCGCGAGATCGCGGCCGAGCGTAGTCGCCCCCAACAGCAGGATCTCGGGCTTGTAAGTATTGACGACGTCGGTCAGGGCCTTGGTGTAGGACTCGTTGCGATAATCGGCGAGCAAATTGTCGGCAACGACGTAGGCCAGATCGGCGCCGTAGCGGAACGCTTCGGCGGCCGCCTGTTGTGTTGCCTCGCCCTGCGGCCCGATCACGACGGCAGCAAGATCGACCTTCAGCTTGTCGGCAAGTGCCCGCCCCGCACCCATCAATTCCCAGGATACCGGATGGACCTGTCCGCGCTCCTGCTCGACGAACACCCAGACGTGCTTGTAGGCCTTGAAGTGCTCCGGCAGTTCCTTCTTGGTCGCGGCGCGACCGGCGGGTGCTGGTGCTTTGGTCGGTTCGCTCATCGCCCTGGTTTCCGTTTCGGTCGGTTAAAATCCGCGCGCCAGCGCGACGAGTTCGGATTCGAGCTTGGGCTGCCGCTTGAACAGTTCGTTGATCAGCGCCTCGGCCGGCGGTTCGCTGCCGAATTCGATCCGTGCGGCCCTGTCGGCGCGCGGCGGCGGCGCGAACACCTTCTTGACGATGGTCGGCGAGCCGCGCAGTCCACATTTCGCGATGTCCTCGACGCCCGCATCCTGCGCGCTCCATTTGACGATCTCGGCGCGCGCGGCACGCAACGCATCGGCCATCGCGCCGCGCCTGATCTCGTTGGTCGCCTCCAGCATGGTGATCAAACAGGGCAGCCTGGTGCGCAGGATCTGCACCCCGCCCTCCGAGCGCCGCTCGACTTCGACAGTGCGCGCGGCAAGATCGAGCGTACCGATCCTGGCGACATAGGTGAGCTGCAGCATATTGAGGCGCTTGGCGATGCCGGGACCGACCTGGGCGGTATCGCCGTCGATCGTTTGCTTTCCGGTGAACACGATATCCGGCGCGCCATAAGTGTCGCCGATCTTGCGAATGGCGGTGGCGAGCGCGTAGGTCGTGGCCAGCGTATCGGCGCCGGCAAAGAACCGGTCCGTAAGCAGGATCGCCCGGTCGGCGCCGAAGGTCAGCGCCTTGCGCAGACTGTCCTCGGCCGAGGGCGGCCCCATGGTGAGGACCGTGACCTCGCCGCCGAATTTGTCGCGCAGCGACAGTGCCGCCTCAAGCGCGAACAGATCGTAGGGATTGATAATGGTCGGCACGCCCTGGCGCATGATCGTGTTAGTCACGGGATGGACACGGATCTGTGCCGAGTCGGGAACCTGCTTGATGCAGACGACGATGTGCATGCTATCGCTCCGAACCTCACTGAGGCGCCATCAAGGGAATAGCAAGTGCCGTACCAATCGCCGCCCGGATAAAATATCGCTATCAAGACAACTACTTAGACGCACGATCCGGCGATTCTGCGCCGCTGTCGGAGAGCCTGCAGACAGGACAATCCGACATGCGTCGGAAACACGACACGGGGGCTCACTTCAGCGTGGCGAGCGGCACGAAGACGGGCGGCTTCGCCGGCTTCACCGCATCCTTCAAGACCTTGAACACGCGCTGGTCCAGCGGCGAGGACTCGATGAAATCGGCATAGGCCTGCTCAAGCACGGCCTTGCAGCGCTCCTTGACCGCTTCATCCGAAAGCCCGTCGAAATTCTCGCTGACGAGGTATTGCCCCATGCGCCTGAGGATATGCAGGCGGACGACGTTTACATGCCTGGCGTCATACTCGACGCCAAGCAGCGTGAAGAAATCTTCGGCCGAAGAGGCCTGTTGCAACTGGGCGAGGATACCCGCGCCACCCGGTAACGGCGAACTCATCGTTCTTCCCCTTCAATTCCGGTCTATAACGTGGCCGTGCAACAAGGATGCATCCTTGTTATCCGGTGCCGGGCTGCTGCCCTCGCGCAACCGCTTCTGGACATGCGCCAGCCGCGCCTCCAGAAACTCCACGCGGTCCAGCAGGATGGATATTGCTTCGCCAACCGGGTCCGGCATCAAATGGTGATCGAGATCGATCCGGCCGACCACGCGGCGATGGCTAAGTTCTGGCCGCACCACCCTTGCAGGGATGCCGACGACCGTCACCTCGGGCGGTGTGCTCTCGATCACAACCGAATTGGCGCCGACACGGGTGCCCGGTCCGATCGTGATTGGCCCCAGGATTTTTGCCCCAGCACCCACCACCACCCGGTCTGCCAGGGTGGGATGGCGCTTGCCCGGCGACCACGAGGTACCGCCGAGCGTAACGCCGTGATACAGCGTCACGTCGTTGCCGATCTCGGCGGTCTCCCCGATCACGACGCAGGCGCCGTGATCGATGAAGAAGCGCCTGCCTATCCGCGCCGCGGGATGGATATCGACGTTGCTGACGAAACGGCCGAACCACGACAGCAGGCGCGCCGGAAAACGCCAGTCCGCTTCCCACAGCCGATGCGCGAGCCGATGCCAGATCAGCGCATGGATGCCGGGATAGGTCAGTAGCGTCTCCAGCTCGCTACGCGCGGCCGGGTCGCGCAAACGAACACACGCCACGTCCTCCCTGATCAACCGCAGCAGCGAAGGCTTTCGCGGCGCGGAGATTGCGATCGGATCGGTGGCCGGGACGTCTGCTATATCGGTCATGGCCACCTCAAGCGCAACTGGGAAGCACCTGGCCGCGAACTTCGCGCCAGATCTGTTTCACCGTCTCGCTCGCCACCGGCCCCTTATGCGAAACCGCGTATTCACGTACACGGCCGAGAATTCTCTGCGACTCGTCCACGCTCGCCTGCAGGCGAAGCTCAGCCAGCAGCGAGGTGATGGCCGAGAGGCCTGAATGCTTGCCGATCACGATCCGGTTGGTGCGGCCGAACAACACAGGATCGAGCGACTGGTAGGTGCGTTGATCCTTGAGCAGCCCGTCGACATGAATGCCGGACTCGTGGGTGAAGACGTGCTCTCCGACGATGGCCTTGTTGAGCGGGATGGTGCGCGCGGCGGCCGCCGCGACCACCGCGGCCGCGCTGCCGAGTTCGGACAGCACGATTCCGGTCTCACGCCCGTAAAGCTGGCGGAGCGCCACCGCGACCTCTTCCAGCGGCGCATTGCCGGCGCGCTCGCCGAGCCCGATCACGGTCACCGAAGCATGAGTGGCTCCAGCCTTGATCGCCGCCAGCGTATTGGCCGTGGCGAGACCGAGATCGTCGTGACCGTGAAACTCGAGTTCGAGGTCGGTGGTCGCGCGCAATGCGGCAAGCAGCGCGCAGCTGGCGTCGGGATCGAGCACGCTGAGGGTATCGGCGACGCGGAACCGTCGGGCGCCGGCAGCTTTCGCGGCGGCGACGATTTCAACCAGAAAATCGACGTCGGCGCGGGACGAATCCTCGCCTCCCACCGCGACCGCAAGGCCCTTGTCGCGGGCATAGCCGACGACGCGCTTGATCATCTCGAATGCGGTCTGGCGCTTGCCGCCGAGTTTCGCCGCGATCTGCACATCGGAGACCGGCACCGAGACATTGACCATCGAGACCCCCGAGGCGATCGCTGCGTCGACGTCTTCTGTCCGCATGCGGCACCAGGCAATGGTGGTGAGCGGCAGTCCTGCCTCGACGATGGCGCGGATCGCCGTGATCTCTTCGCGCCCCATCGCAGGCGTACCCGCCTCCAGCTCCGGAACACCGGCGCGCGCGAGGCTGGTCGCGATCGCGACCTTTTCCCTGGTCGTGAAGGCAACGCCCGGCGCCTGCTCGCCGTCGCGCAGCGTCGTGTCGTTGAGGATCACGGGCGGAAGTTTCGCCGCCGCGACGGCGGCAGAGTGGGGACGCAGTTCGGCTGGTCTCTTGTTGTCAGGCATGGGGCACCACGTCATTGGGGTCTCTGACGAGATCAGAGCAACCCGCATGCCAGCCGCTCAAGCAATTGGTAATCAATGACTTTCCGGAAACCGATGCCTTGTCGGAATCATGACAGCGTCGCAAACGCGACGCTTCGATCTCACGCCATGAAATATATGTCAGCCAGAAGCGGCTTGCTTGCGTCGCAGATGGACGATCACGTCGACGCGCGAGACCTCGTAGCCCGGAAGAGGCTCCGGCAGCTTGTCAATCAGCGCGCCCGGTTCGGGAATGTCGAACAACCTCTCTTCCTTGTCGACGAAGAAGTGGTGGTGCGCGGTGGGATTGGTATCGAAAAAGGACTTTGATCCATCGACACCGATCTGGCGCAAGAGGCCTGCCTCAGTAAATTGGTGCAGCGTATTGTAGACAGTCGCCAGCGACATGTGAGCATTGGCCGCAGTCGCTTCGGCGTGCAGCATCTCCGCGGTCAGGTGGCGGCCGCCTTTGGCGAACAGCAGCCAGCCCAGCACCAGACGCTGGCGAGTGGGCCGCAGGCCTGCCTGACGCAGCAATTCCTCGCAGCCCTGGCGGAACGCACTTTCACCCCTCGCCCCGAAAATCAGTTCGGACGGCGCGCCACTCTCCGCCCTTGCGTCGGCAGCGTCGGGTTCTAACATCTCGTCGACCCATGGGCTCAGCATCATGGGCGCTGCTCCGGGGAACGGGAGGGTTCGGTCCCGACGGAGAGTTCGGCTGTGCGCAAAGCGACTTCGCGACGTCGCTCGGCCATCCGGCTCTCGCCGCTCTCCTCGCCGAAGCAAAGGTCGAAGTCATTACACTGCGTGCAGACAGGGGTCGCGCACATCACAAAACCGTCATCCTCGCAGAGCATGCGGTAGAAGAACCGCTTCCATTTCATGTTCTTGGTGTTGCGAGCCGCGAGCGGCGCGAAGTGGCGCGTCAGCAGGCGGGTCAGTTCGGGCCGCTCGCGCAGACCCAGGTCTTCCCACAAGTGATTGGGCTCCATCGCGCGCCGCGCAATCATCGCGGCAAGCCATCCCGAGACGTCATCCTTGTTCGAGCGTTGCGCCAGCAGGAGATCACGCACCATGGCGATCTCCTCGTCTTCGGCTTGTCCTGATGGCGTCGACCATGCGGCAACGACGCCTTGAGCAAAGGGAAACCATTGCGCGACGAGGGTAGAAAGATCTTGGGCCGACAATCCCGCCCGCTCCGCAACTGAACGGCCTTCCGTTGCGGCCACGGCCAGGATCGATGCCAGGACGTGCTGATCGAAGCTGTTATCTTGCTTGATTTCAGTGGTGGCGGGGTCGCAACCGGTGAGCATGAAATAGGTCGCCGCCGCGCCGGCCGTGCAATCACCATCGTCGTTGGGCCGCACCGAGGGCGGCAACGAGGCCGCTGCCGGGTCGACCGATGGATCACGTGGTTCCGTGACGATCATTGCTGCCGAGACCTTTGCACCTGCCGTCTTGCGTTCGCTAAAAGGTCTCCGGCCCTCTTGCGAAGGGCCGGAGAGCGTGAGGGCTCAGGCCGACATGGCCGCGAGTTCGGAGGCGGTCTTGCCGACGACGGCTTCGTCGACCGGCTTCATGATGCCGTGCTCCATCAGCATGTCCTCGAGCTCGTCCATGGTGATCGGGGTCGGGATGATGCCCTTGCCGCCATGGTTGTGGATCTTCTCGGCGAGGTTGCGGTAGTGACCGGCCTGGACCGAGTCGGGCGCGTATTCCAGCACCGTCATGCGGCGAAGCTCGGCGTGCTGCACGATGTTGTCGCGCGGCACGAAGTAGATCAGCTGGGTGCCGAGCTTCTTGGCCATCGCTTCCGCAAGCTCGAGCTCCTTGTCGGTCTGGCGCTCGTTGCAGACCAGGCCGCCCAGGCGCACGCCGCCGGAATTGGCGTATTTCAGAATGCCCTTGGAGATGTTGTTGGCGGCATACATCGCCATCATCTCGCCGGACATCACGATGTAGATTTCCTGCGCCTTGTTCTCGCGGATCGGCA
>NZ_JBQTHN010000038.1:0-43038 GCF_052389815.1 Bradyrhizobium sp.
TTCGGGCCAGGCGCCGAGCATCCTCTCACGCCCTCTGGCACCCGCCGGTGACTGTGCCCCCCTACCGGGGGGGTGCGACTCCTTTTCCCGTGTTGGCGGTCGGGGTCGCCCGCGCGCGTCGCCGCGGCCGCGGCGCGCAATCCAATGCCTCGGGCCGCTACGAGGCCGAGGCGAGGGTCGCTTTCGACGACGGTTGGCAGAGCCTCGAAGAGCTGCCGCCGTTCAAGACCACGGTTTCGCTCGACACCTCGCGCAAGGTCATTGCGCGCAACGACTCGCCCGACATCGGCTTCGATCGTTCGATCAATCCGTATCGCGGCTGCGAGCATGGCTGCGTCTACTGCTTCGCGCGGCCGACCCACGCCTATCTAGGCCTGTCGCCCGGCCTCGATTTCGAATCGAAGCTGCTGGCCAAGCCCGATGCGCCGGAATTGCTGGAGAAGGAGCTGGCGGCGCCGAACTACGAGCCGCGGATGATCGCGATCGGAACCAACACCGACCCCTATCAGCCGATCGAGCGCGACATGAAGATCATGCGCGGCATTCTGGGAGTGCTGGAGCGCGCCGGCCATCCGGTCGGTATCGTCACCAAGTCGGCGCTGGTCGTGCGCGACATCGACATTCTCTCGCGCATGGCCAAGCGCAACCTTGCGAAAGTCGCGCTGTCGGTGACGACGCTCGATCCGAAGCTGGCGCGCACCATGGAGCCGCGCGCCTCGACGCCGCCGAAGCGGCTGGAGGCGATCAGGAAGCTCACCGAGGCCGGCATACCCACCACGGTCATGGTGGCGCCCGTCATCCCCGCGCTGAACGATTCCGAGATCGAGCGCATTCTCGATGCGGCCGCGCATGCCGGCGCGAAGGAAGCAAGCTACGTGATGCTTCGCCTGCCGCTGGAAGTACGGGATCTGTTCCGCGAGTGGCTGATGGCGAACTATCCCGACCGCTACCGTCACGTCTTCACCCTGATCCGCGACATGCGCGGCGGGCGCGATTACGACTCGCAATGGGGAACGCGGATGAAGGGCACGGGGCCGATGGCCTGGATGATCGGCCGCCGCTTCGAGATCGCCTGCGAGAAGCTTGGCCTGAACAAGCGCCGCTCCAAATTGACGACGGATCACTTTGCAAGGCCGAGACGGAACGGGCAGCAGCTGAGCCTGTTCTAGGCGCGCTCATGGCGAGGAGGGTACATGCGTAAACAGCCGCCGGTCCCGCGTTTCACGGTCATCACACTCGGCGTCGGCGATATCAGCGAAAGCATCGCCTTCTACGAAGCGCTGGGTTTTGCGCGAAAGTTGCGAAGTACCGGCGAGGCAGTGGCGTTCTTCGATACCGGCGGGACGGTGATCGCGCTGTTTCCCCGCGCGGAGCTCGCAAAGGACGCAGGCCTGCAGGAACAGAATGGGCAGGTTCCCTTCCGCGGCTTCACGCTCGCCTGGAACTGCCGCTCGACCGAAGAGGTCGATGCGGTGCTCAAATTCGCGATCTCCAAGGGCGCTTCGCTGCTGAAGCCGGCGCGACGCACCGACTATGGCGGCTATTCCGGATATTTCGTCGATCCCGACGGCCACCCTTGGGAAGTCGTGGTCGCGCCCGGCATCGATGTCGGCGACGACCGGCGCGTGCATCTGGCTGACTAAAGTCAAGATTCTTCGACGTGAATACTGAATAGCGGGAGTAGTCCCGGGTTCCCGATTGCGCGGTTGTGCTGGTTCGCGCAAGGATCCGGCCCATGAGTCGGGACAAGTCCGCAAGGAAGCCGGAAGCCAAGCCGGAAAAGAAGAACGCCAGATTGCCGCAAGGCGTCATCGCCGTTGCGCCGCCGAGCTTCCGGCGCGAGCGCGCGCTGATCAAGCGAGGCATCTGGCCGGTGGCTGGTTGCGACGAGGCCGGCCGCGGCCCGCTGGCGGGGCCGGTGGTGGCCGCTGCCGTCATCCTCGATCCGGACCGGATTCCGAGAGGCATCGACGATTCCAAGCGGCTGACGCCCGAGGAACGCGAGGACCTGTTCGAGAAGATCTGCGCCACCTCGTCCTTCGCCGTCGCCTATGCCTCGCCGGCGCGGATCGACCGCGACAACATCCTGCGGGCCTCGCTATGGGCGCTGGCGCGCGCGGTGGCGGCGCTGCCGGAGGTGCCGAAGCATGTGTTCGTCGACGGCCGCGACCGTCTCGCGACGTCCTGCGATTGCGAGGCTGTCATCGGCGGCGACGGCATCGTCAAGTCGATCGCTGCGGCCTCCATCATCGCCAAGGTGACGCGCGACCGGCTGATGTGCGCGCTATCAGAGGATTGCCCGGGCTACGGCTTCGAGACCCACAAGGGCTATGCCGTGCCGGAACATCTGGAGGCGCTGGACCGGCTCGGGCCCTCGGTGCATCATCGCCGCTTCTTCGCGCCAGTGGTCGCTGCGCGGGAGAAGCATTATCCGTCGCCCGTTCCGCCCGATCTGTTTTCGCTGGAATCTCAGGCCAGCGTCGATCTCTCCGCCACGGTCTGACGTCCGGCGGCCAGTTGCCTCCGCCGCCGGCCCCCATTATCAAACGTCAGGGACCAATTGCGGCCGGCAGGCCGCGTCGGCTTTGGGATTCTCGGGCGTTTGATGCGTTTCACCTCCCTGATTGTCGAACTGATCCGCGCCCGGCCGCGGCTGATCGTCTGGCTCGTGGTGCTGCTGCAGGCCCTGATGTGGCTGGTCGTGTCGATGCTGCTGTATCGCAGCCCGCCCGGCGACCTCGCAGCCCTGCTCGCCTTCGGCCGGGAATATCAGGTCGGCACCGACATGGGGCCGCCACTGGCGTTCTGGCTCGCCGACATCGCCTATCGCGCCGCCGGCAATCACATGTTCGGCGTTTATCTCCTGGCGCAGGTCTGCGGCGTCGCCACGCTGTGGACGGTCTATCTGCTGTCGCGCGCCATCGTCGGCGGCCAGCAGGCGGTGCTCGCCGTGCTGCTCACCATGACCGTCACCGCTTTCGGCGCGCCGAGCCTGGAATTCGGCCCATCCGTGCTGGCGCGGCCGCTCTGGGCACTGCTGCTGCTGCATTCCTGGCAATTGATCGGCCAGAACCGGCGCAACGCCTGGTTCGCCTGGTCGATCGAGGCCGGCTTGCTGCTGCTCACCACGACAGCTGCGCCGATGCTGTTGCTGCTGCTTGCCGGCTTTGCGCTGGCGACCGAGCGCGGCCGTCGCACGCTGACCTCGCTCGACCCGCTGTTTGCGCTGGTTGCGATCCTCGTGCTGGCGCTGCCCTACCTGGTCTGGCTGATGCGCGCCGATGCGATCGGCTTGCCGGCATGGCCGGCGCTGGACGCTCTAAGCTTGCGAGCGCTGCATTGGGGCGGCCTGCTCGGCGGCCTGCTGCTGGCACTGTCTGCCGTCATCGTTCTCGTTGTCCTAAACTCCGGCTTTCTCGGCCGCGGCCAGGAGGAGGTTCCGATCATCTACCGGCGGCCGGTTGATCCGCTGGCGCGGCAATTCGGCTATTGCTTCGCCATCGCACCGGCGCTCGTCGGCAGCCTGATCGCGGGCCTGTTCGATCTCGACCGCGTCACCGGCAGCGCCGGCATTGCGCTTCTGATGTCGGGGCTTGCCATGATCGTGGCGACCGGCGATCTCGTTCATCTCCGGCGGCAGCGGTTGCTGCGCGCGGTGTGGGCGCTCGCGGTGATCGCGCCGGCAGCCGTCGCCATCGGCACCACGCTGTTCCTGCCGTGGACCACCGCCGCGGAGGTCGCAACCTCGGTGCCGGGACGGCAGATCGCGCGTTATTTCGGCGAGAATTTCGAGCGGCGCACCAATCAGCGCCTGCGCGCGGTGGCGGGCGATCCGCAATTTGCCAGCCTGATCGCGCTCGACACCGGCCGGCCGCATCTATTGCTCGATGCAACGCCGCAGCGTACGCCATGGCTCAACGCTGCGAAATTCGCCGAGACCGGCGGCATCGTGGTCTGGCGCGCGTCCGACACCGCAGGCACGGTGCCGGCCGATATCGCCAAGCGCTTCCCGGGCCTCGTGCCGGAAGTGCCGCGCGCGTTCGAATGGTACGTCAACGGCCGCCAGCCGCTGCTCCGCATCGGCTGGGCCATCGTGCGGCCGAAGAATCCGTAGTTGCCTATCCCTGCAGCGCCTTCGCAATCGCCCGCAGGTCCTGCCACGACATCCGCTTGTAGGCGGGCGAGCGCAACAGATAGGCGGGGTGGAACGTTGCGATGGCGCGGATGGTGCGCGTGCCGGTGTCGTAGTCGAGCCACTTGCCGCGCGTGCGCATGATGCCTTCGCGGGTCTGCAGCAGCGCCTGCGTCGAGGGATTGCCGAGCGTCACCAGCACGTCGGGGTTCACGAGCTCGATCTGGCGCTGGATGAAGGGCAGGCAGACCTGGGTCTCCTGCGGCGTCGGCGTGCGGTTGCCGGGCGGCCGCCAGGGAATGACGTTGGCGATGTAGGTCTTGCTGCGGTCGAGTCCGATCGCGGCGATCATGCGGTCGAGCAGCTTGCCGGAACGGCCGACGAAGGGCAGCCCCTCGATGTCCTCGTCGCGTCCGGGCGCTTCCCCGACGAACATCACGCGCGCCTGTGGGTTGCCGTCGGCGAACACCAGCCTGGTTGCGGTGTGCCTCAGCGCGCAGCCGTCGAAATTTTCGAGCAGCTGCCGCAGCGCTTCCAGCGTCGGCGCGGTCCGTGCAGCTTCACGGGCGGACGCGATCGCGACTTCTGGCGCGATCGTCGCATCCGCGCGGGACGGAGCGGCCGGCGGCGGCGGCGCTGCGCGAATGACCGGCTGGTGTGCCACGGCTGCGCGCGGCCCAAGCGCAACGTCCGGATCGGCCAGGCGGTTGACCGGCTCGTCGCCGAGTGCGCAATCCACCCCGGCCTCGAGGTAAAAGGCCAGCAATTGCTGAACGGAAGGGGGCGGCTCGGGCGGCATGGCGGTCGTCTGCGGCATCCGGTCAATCTATGCCGGCTTGGGCCCATGCGAAACGCATTTCCATGGTTGTCCTCCCGTCAAAAATCGGAAAGAACGGGGGCTCTTTTGGAAGCGTTCTTAACCGGGCCCAGGGCGGGTCGCGAGGCAGATCACGGGACAGGTCATGAGCAGCGAAGAGTTACCCCCGCGCGAATCCATGGAATTCGACGTCGTGATCGTCGGCGCCGGCCCGTCCGGCCTCTCCGCGGCGATCCGGCTCAAGCAGATCAATCCCGATCTCAACGTGGTCGTCGTTGAGAAGGGTTCCGAGGTTGGCGCGCATATCCTGTCGGGCGCGGTGATCGACCCGGTCTCGCTCGACAAGCTGATCCCCGATTGGCGCCAGGACGCCGATTGTCCGCTGAAGACGCAGATGACGGACGATCGCTTCTATTGGATGACCGCAAGCAGCATGGTCCGGCTGCCGAACTTCATGATGCCGCCGCTGATGAGCAATCATCACTGCTATATCGGCTCGCTCGGCAATGTCTGCCGCTGGCTGGCGCCGAAGGCCGAAGCGCTCGGCGTCGAGATCTATCCGGGCTTTGCCGCGACCGAGGTGCTCTATGACGACAACGGCGCGGTGAAGGGCATTGCCACCGGCGACATGGGCATCGCCAGGGACGGCTCGCACAAGGATTCCTTCACCCGCGGCATGGAACTGCTCGGCAAATACACGCTGTTCGCCGAAGGCGCGCGCGGCAGCCTCTCCAAGCAGCTGATTGCGAAATACCGCCTCGACGCCAACAGCGAGCCGCCGAAATTCGGCATCGGCCTGAAGGAAGTCTGGCAGATCGATCCCGCCAAGCACCAGAAGGGGCTGATCCAGCATTCCTTCGGCTGGCCGCTCAACAATTCGACCGGCGGCGGCTCGTTCCTCTATCATTACGACGACAACCGCGTCGCGGTCGGCTTTGTCGTGCATCTCAACTACGACGATCCCTATCTCTCTCCGTTCGATGAATTCCAGCGCTTCAAGACCCATCCCTCCGTTCGCAACGTGTTCGAGGGCGGCAAGCGGCTCGCTTATGGTGCGCGCGCCATCACCGAAGGCGGCTACCAGTCGGTGCCGCGGCTGACTTTTCCGGGCGGCGCGCTGGTCGGCTGCGCCGCAGGGTTCGTCAACGTGCCGCGCATCAAGGGCGTGCACAACGCGATGGGCACCGGCATGCTCGCCGCCGAACACGTCGCGGCTGCGCTCGCCGCCGGCCGCGCCGGCGACGAGGTCGTCGAGTACGAAAACACCTGGCGCGACTCGGCGGTGGGCAAGGACCTCTACACGGTCCGCAACGCCAAGCCGTTGTGGTCGAAGTTCGGCACCATTATCGGCGTCGCGCTTGGCGGCATCGACATGTGGACGAATACGCTGTTCGGCTTCTCGCTGTTCGGCACGCAGTCCCATGCCAAGCCGGACCGCAAGACGCTCGATCCGGCAAAGCAGCATCAGCCGATCGTGTACCCGAAGCCCGACGGCAAGATTACCTTCGACAAGCTGTCTTCAGTGTTCCTGTCCAACACCAACCATGAAGAGGACCAGCCGGTTCACCTCAAGGTCGCCGACATGGACCTGCAGAAGACGTCGGAGCATGATGTCTTCGCCGGTCCTTCGAACCGCTACTGTCCGGCCGGCGTCTACGAATGGGTAGAGGAGTCGTCGGGGCCGCGTTTCCAGATCAACGCGCAGAATTGCGTCCACTGCAAAACCTGCGACGTCAAGGATCCCAATGGCAACATTACCTGGGTTCCGCCGGAGGGTGGCGGTGGGCCGAACTACGAAGCGATGTAACCACCTTTGCGTGAAGCGATGACGGTATCCGGCCACGATACCGCCACACTGCGAGGGTTTGCAGGCGAAGTCGGCTGAATCGGCGGCGGCCGGACGATGTGCCACTTGATTCGCCAGCGCTTTTCCTTGCGGTTCAGCGCCAAAAGCGGCATTGTCGCAGGCCTTAGAGGCCGCTGGGTCGGGGCTGCCCTTGCTGATTGCCGTATACCCGCAAAATCCTGGAGCCAGGCAGGTCGTGATGCTTTCCACCCGTTTCCGTCGCTTGGCGATTGCCGCGCTCACCGTTTCCGCGCTGGCGATGCCAGGACACGTGCTGGCCCAGACGCCTGAGCATCCGACCGACAACGCGGCGCAGTTTCCCACCAAGAATGACTTGAAGTCGATGACGAAGGCCGGCAGCTATCTGGCCGCGCGCCACGCCAGCGTGGAGCGCGACGCAGGTGCTGCCGCAGCATTCTACCGCTCGGCGCTGCGCACCGATCCCAAGAACAACGAGTTGCTCGACCGCGCCTTCATCTCCTCGCTTGCCGACGGCGATATCGACGAGGCCGTCAAGCTCGCCGACCGCCTTCTGACCCAGGACAAGTCCAATCGCGTGGCCCGTCTCGTCGTCGGCGTGCGCGACCTCAAGCAGAAGAAATACGCAGCCGCGCAGCTCAATATCAACCAGTCGATCCGCGGGCCGATCACCGATCTCGTCGCGACGCTGCTGTCGGCGTGGGCGAGCTTCGGCGCGGGCGACAGCAAGGCCGCGGTTGCCAATATCGACAAGCTGGCCGGGCCGGAATGGTATCCGATCTTCAAGGATCTGCATGCCGGCCTGATCCTGGAACTGGCCAACCGCGAAAAGGACGCGGGCAGCCGACTGGAAAAGTCCTACAAACTGGACGATTCCATGCTGCGCGTGGTCGATGCCTATGCGCGCTGGAACTCGCGCAACAAGGATGGCGCGGCGGCCGCGGCCATCTATGAAGCCTTCGAGAAGAAGCTGCCGCGGCATCCGTTGGTGCAGGAAGGCCTGAAGGAGGTTCGCGCCGGCAAGAAGCTGGGGCCGCTGGTCGACAGTGCGCAGGCCGGCGCTGCCGAGGCGCTCTACGGCATCGGCGCCACGCTGACCCGGCGCGGCGGCGAGGATCTCGCACTGGTCTATCTCCAGCTTTCGCTGTACTTGGCGCCGACCCATCCGATGGCGCTGCTGTCGCTCGCCGATCTCTATGAGTCCGTCAAGAAGCCGGCGATGGCGATCAAGGTCTACGAGCGGGTGCCGGCGAACTCGCCGCTGAAGCGCAACGCGCAGATCCAGCTCGCGACCAATCTCGACGCAGTCGATCGCAGCGAGGACGGCATCAAGATACTCAAACAGGTGATCGATCAGGCGCCGAAGGACATCGAGGCCGTCATGGCGCTCGGCAATATCGAGCGCGGCCGCAAGAAGTTCGCCGATTGCGCCGTGACCTATTCCAAGGGCATCGACGCCATGCCGGCGACGCTCGAGAAGAACGCCTGGGTCACATATTACTATCGCGGCATCTGCGAGGAGCGCTCCAAGCAGTGGAGCAAGGCCGAGGCCGACATGCGCAAGGCGCTGGAGCTGCAGCCCGAGCAGCCGCATGTCTTGAACTATCTCGGCTATTCCTGGATCGACCAGGGCGTCAACCTCGACGAAGGCATGAAGATGATCAAGCGTGCCGTCGATCAGCGTCCCGACGACGGCTACATCGTCGACTCGCTGGGTTGGGCCTACTACCGGATCGGCAACTACGAGGACGCGGTGAAGCATCTCGAGCGGGCCATCGATCTGAAGCCGGAAGATCCGACCATCAACGACCACCTCGGCGATGCCTATTGGCGCGTCGGCCGCACGCTGGAGGCCAGGTTCCAATGGTCGCATGCGCGCGATCTCAAGCCGGAGCCGGAAGAGCTGCCCAAGATCGAGGCCAAGCTCGAGAACGGCTTGCCCGAGGACACTTCCTCCTCGGCCTCCGCCGGCAAGAAAAAAGAAGACGGCAAGGGCGGCTGATCGCAGGGTTTCATGTCGGGGCTGGTGGAAGAGGGGCGAGCCAAGGTCAACCTGACCCTGCGGGTGGTCGGGCGGCGCACGGATGGCTATCACGATCTCGAAAGCGTGGTGGCGTTCGCCGATTGCGCCGACAAGCTCACATTGACACCCGGGCCCGAGCTGTCGCTGAAGATGATCGGTCCGCTGGCGACGGCTTGCGGCGAGGTTTCCGACAATCTGGTGCTGAAGGCGGCGCGGCTTCTCGGCGAAGTCGTGCCCGGCATGAAGACCGGCGCGTTCGTCCTCGACAAGCTTCTTCCCGTGGCTGCCGGCATTGGTGGCGGCTCGGCGGATGCCGCAGCGGCGCTGCGGCTGCTGGCTAGACTCAACGATCTTTCGCTCGATGACGAGCGCATGCAGGAGGTCGCGCTGGAAGTCGGCGCCGACGTGCCGGTATGCCTTGCCTCGCGCGCCTGCGACATGACCGGCGTCGGCGACAAGCTCTTGCCGCTGAGTCCGCCCAAGATGCCGTCGGTGCTCGTCAATCCCCGTGTGCCGGTTGCGACCAAGGACGTGTTTGCGGCGCTCGGCCTGCGCCACGGCGAACTTCGTGTCGGCGTCGCCGACGTCATGACGGAAGCGTCGTCGTGGCCTGAAGAAGGTGGGTCGCTGGAAGAATGGGTTGAAGCGTTGGCTTCGGGCACCAACGACCTTGAAGAGCCGGCAATGAGGATCGAGCCTGTCATCGGCAAGGTCATAACGGCGCTCAACGCAACCAATGGCGCCTGGCTGGCGCGCATGTCGGGATCAGGTGCGACTTGCTTTGCACTTTATGAGAACACCGCCGAGGCGGGGCGTGCGGCGGACAAGATCCGGTCGGAGTATCCCTCCTGGTGGGTGCACGCGGGGACGCTGAGTTAAGAGGACTTGTAGGATGGGTTGAGCGCCCAGGTCCGCGCTGGCTCCACGGATGAAGGCGAAGCGAAACCCATCATCCTTCCGCGGAAAAAAATTGATGGGTTTCGCGAAGAGCTCAACCCATCCTACGCACTGCGTTAGTGCGACCGTGCCAGACAGAACGCCACCACCTGCTCAAGCGCGCTCTTCATCGGTGACGACGGAAACAGCGCCAGCGCATCGACTGCCATCGCGCCATAGTGCTGGGCGCGGTTGATGGTGTCTTCCAGCGCGCGGTGCTTGGTCATCAGCCCGATGGCGTGGTCGAGGTCGCCGTCGCCGATCTCGCCGCGCTCCAATGCCTTGATCCAGAACTTGCGCTCGCTGTCATTGCCGCGGCGGAACGCCAGCACGACCGGAAGGGTGATCTTGCCCTCGCGGAAATCGTCGCCGATGTTCTTGCCGAGCTTTGCAGCCTTGCCGCCATAGTCCAGCACGTCGTCGACGAGCTGGAAAGCAATGCCGAGATTCATGCCGACCGAACGGCAGGCGGTCTGCTCCGGCTTCGGACGACCCGCGATGACGGGGCCGACCTCGCAGGCTGCGGCGAACAGCTCGGCGGTCTTGCCGCGGATCACGGCGAGATATTCATCCTCGGTGGTCGCGGTGTTCTTGGCGGCGGCAAGCTGCATCACCTCGCCTTCGGCGATGGTGGCGGCGGCGGCGGAGAGAATGTCGAGCGCGCGCAGCGAGCCGACCTCGACCATCATCCGGAACGCCTGGCCGAGCAGGAAGTCGCCGACCAGCACGCTCGCCTCGTTGCCCCAGAGCATGCGCGCGGAAAGCTTGCCGCGCCTGAGCTCGCTTTCGTCGACGACGTCGTCATGCAGCAGCGTCGCGGTGTGCATGAACTCGACCGCGGCGGCAAGCTTGATGTGGCCGTCGCCGGAATAGCCGGTGAGGTTCGCCATCGCCAGCGTCAGCATCGGGCGCAGCCGCTTGCCGCCGGAAGATATCAGGTGGTTGGCGACCTCGGGGATCATGGTCACCTCGGAGCCGGTCCGCGCCAGGATAGCCGCGTTGACGCGCTCCATGTCGGCGGCGACCAGCCCTACCAGCGGTTCTATCGAGGCGTTCTGCGGGCTCTCGAAAGGTACAATAACCGCCACGCTGGTCTCCACTTTTGCCGAATTCGCACTATCCTTAAGGCTACAATAGAAAGTGCCGCGTAAGGCGGCAAGGGGCCGGAACCGGTTGACAATCGGCGAGCTTACCCCGTTGCCGGCGGGTACAGGAGAATGGATTTGCGGGAATTGGTACGGACCAACGACATCGTTCTGATTTCTGCTGTCGGTGCGCTGCTCGACGGCGCCAGCATCCATCATCTGGTGCTGGACCAGAACATGAGCATCGTCGAGGGCTCGCTCGGCCTCTTGCAGCGGCGCATCCTGGTCAATGACGAGGACAATCAGGCGGCGCGCAAGCTCCTGACCGACGCCGGGCTTGCCCATGAATTGCGCGACGATGACTGAACGGCTCCTTGAATTCACCGAGGATGCTTTCCTCGGCGGACGGCTGCGCCTGCGACAGTTGAAAGCGGGTCATCGCGCCGGCCATGACGCCATGCTGCTGGCGGCAGCGACGTCCGCACGCGCCGGCCACCGCGTGGTGGATTTCGGCGCCGGCGTCGGCGCTGCGGGGCTGGCGCTGGCGCGGCGCATTGCATCCGTCGGCCTGGTGCTCGTCGAGCTCGACGCGACGCTCGCCGGTCTTGCGCGAAGCAACGCTGCGGCCAATGCGATTGCCGCCGATGTGATCGTCCTCGACATCGGGTCCGGCGCGGAAAGTTTCGCCGCCGCAGGCCTTGTGCCCGACAGCGTCGATGCCGTGATGATGAATCCACCTTTCAACGATGCAGCTCGGCATCGCTCCTCGCCCGATATCGCGCGGGCGTCCGCGCATGTCGCAAGCGAGGGCATGCTGGCCGACTGGATTCACGCTGCGCGGCGCATCCTGAAATCCGGCGGCGTGCTGACGCTGATCTGGCGCGCGGATGGAATTGCCGAGGTGCTCGCCGTGCTCGATCGCGGCTTCGGAAGCCTCGCCATCCTGCCGGTTCATGGCGAGGCTGGGGCGCCGGCGATCCGGATATTGGTTCGTGCCGTGAAGGGCGGCCGCGCTCCCACGCAACTGCTTCCCGCCCTGATGCTCAACGATCTGTCAGGCCTGCCCAACAAGCAGGTTCAGGAGATACTGGCTGGCAACGGCGTGTTGCCGCTTGCGACGTTATGAGGGCTGTTCCGCCGCACGGTTTCCCAGCAGAACGCCTATTGCGGCAGCGTTTCCGATTGCCGTTCCGGGGCCGACGTGAAGTGTACGGCGGCCAAAAGGGCGCCGATCAGCAAGATGAGGAGATAAATCTTCATGTCGCTCTCCGCTGCGCCATTGCGGCCACCACGCAGCAATGCAAAGGACGTTCCATTCGTTCCGACCTCCGATGGCAGTGGGGCGATAAAAAAATGGTTAAACTGGGGTAACGGCATGACTGAACATTTTAGTGATCGAGATGGCTTGCCGAACCTCTGGTCGAGAGTGAGGGAATACCTTCCGGCCCGGCTGCGGCGCGACGTCCCCGTGGTGCCGGTGGTCCGTCTCTCCGGTACCATCGGCGCGATCACGCCGCTGCGACCCGGCCTGACGCTGGCCGGCATCGCAAAGACGCTCGAGCGGGCCTTTGCGACCCGCAACGCCAAAGCGGTGGCGCTCATGGTCAATTCACCGGGCGGCGCCCCGGTGCAGTCGCGTCAGATCTACCTGCGCATCCGCCAGCTCGCCTCGGAAAAGAAATTGCCGGTGCTGGTGTTCGTCGAGGACGTCGCGGCATCCGGCGGCTACATGATTGCCTGCGCGGGTGACGAGATTTTCTGCGATCCGTCATCGATCCTGGGGTCGATCGGCGTGGTCGGCGGCAGCTTTGGCTTCCAGGAGCTGATCCGCAAGATCGGTGTCGAGCGCAGGCTGTATACCGCGGGCGAGCACAAGGCGATGCTCGATCCGTTCCTCCCCGAAGACCCCGACGATGTCGTGCGGCTGAAGGCGATCCAGCGCGACATCCACGCGCTGTTCATCTCGCTGGTGAAGGAGAGCAGGGGCGGCAAGCTCAAGGGCGCCGAGGATGTGCTGTTCACCGGCGAATATTGGGCGGGCGAGAAGTCCGTTGCGCTCGGTCTTGCCGACGGGATTGGCGATCTGCGCTCCACGCTGCGCGCACGCTTTGGCGACAAGGTGCTGACGCCGCTGATTGCGCCCGCCAGCGGCATGCTGTCGGGCCTCTTGGGCCGGAGGGCGCCGGGCGCGGGAGCGCTCGGCGGCCTCGACGGTATCCGGGCGCTGCCGGACGAGGTGATCTCGGCGCTGGAAACCAGGGCGATCTGGGCCAAATTCGGGCTCTAGCAAGCGGGCACGCCCGCGGTATTTGGTCCCGGGCGAGCCAATTGCGACCCGGGCCGCTATCGGCGACAATGCGAGTCGGGGGCGTGACCAAGTGAACGACAAGGATCGTCCGATGCCAGCGCTGATCGCATTCGCAGGGGTATTGGGGGGGCTCGCCGTAGTCCGCTGGGCATACAAGACGGCCCAGAGGGTCAACCAGGAGCTGGAGGAAGCACGCCTCGCCCGCATGGCCGAGAGCATGAGAACCAGCGAAATTCCAACGCTCCGCCGCGACCCCGTCACCGGGGCCTATCGGCCGGGCTAAAGCCCAACCGACTCGATTGAATTTGGCGGTGCCGGACCACCGGCATCGCCTTGATTCCCCGCGTCCCCGCCGATACGGTCCCGCGCGTTTTACACCCCCTTCGCGAGAGCCGATTCTGACGATGGACGCCTTGCCTGCCCATATGCGCCCGGAACGTTCGTTCCAGGGCCTGATCCTGACGCTGCAGCGCTATTGGGCTGACTACGGCTGCGTGATCCTGCAGCCCTACGACATGGAGGTCGGCGCCGGCACCTTCCATCCCGCCACCACCCTGCGCGCGCTGGGGCCGAAGCGATGGAACGCGGCCTATGTGCAGCCCTCGCGGCGCCCGAAAGATGGCCGCTACGGCGAGAACCCGAACCGGCTGCAGCATTATTACCAGTTCCAGGTGATCCTGAAGCCGTCGCCGCCGGACCTGCAGGAGCTGTACCTGAAATCGCTCGCCGCCATCGGCATCGACTCCGCGGTGCACGACATTCGCTTCGTCGAGGACGATTGGGAGAGTCCGACACTGGGTGCCTGGGGCCTCGGCTGGGAGTGCTGGTGCGACGGCATGGAAGTCAGCCAGTTCACCTATTTCCAGCAGGTTGCCGGCGTGGAATGTTCGCCGGTTTCGGGCGAGCTCACCTACGGGCTCGAACGGCTTGCGATGTATGTGCAGGGCGTCGACCGCGTTTACGATCTCAACTTCAACGGCCGCGACGGCGCTGAGAAGGTGACGTACGGCGACGTCTTCCTGCAGGCCGAGCAGGAATATTCGCGGCACAATTTCGAGCACTCCGACACCGCGATGCTGTTCGAACAGTTCAAGATGGCCGAAGAGGCCTGCCGGAAATATCTCGCCGCCGGATGGCGTGAGGGCAGCAACCGCAGGGAACATCTGATGGCGCTGCCGGCTTACGACCAGTGCATCAAGGCGAGCCACGCCTTTAACCTCCTGGATGCGCGCGGCGTGATCTCGGTGACGGAGCGGCAGAGCTATATCCTGCGCGTGCGCGAGCTTGCGAAAGCCTGCGGCGAAGCCTGGGTGCACACTGAAGCGGGCAGGGCGGTCTGATGCCCGATCTCTTGCTCGAACTGTTCTCGGAAGAGATTCCCGCGCGCATGCAGGCGAAGGCGGCCGACGATCTGCGCCGCATGGTCACCGACAAGCTCGTCGCCGAGGGCCTGGTCTATGAAGGCGCCAAGGCCTTTGCCACGCCGCGCCGCCTGGCGCTGACCGTGCACGGCATCCCCACGCGCCAGCCGGACCTCAAGGAAGAGCGCCGCGGCCCGCGCGTCGGTGGGCCGGAACCCGCGATCCAGGGATTCCTGAAAGCCACGGGCCTCTCCTCGATCGACGAGGCGAAAATCCAGAGCGACAAGAAGGGCGATTTCTACATCGCGCTGATCGAAAAGCCGGGCCGGCCCGCGATCGACGTGCTCGCCGAGATCCTGCCCGTCGTCATCCGCACCTTCCCCTGGCCGAAATCGATGCGCTGGGGCGAGCGCTCGGCGAAATCAGGCTCGCTCTCCTGGGTGCGGCCGCTGCACGCGATCACCGCGACCTTCGGACTCGAAACCGAAGAGCCCGACGTCGTGAAGTTCTCGATCGACGGCATCGAGACCGGACAGACCACTTTCGGCCATCGCTTCATGGCACCTAGCGCGATTTCCGTGCGCCGCTTCGAGGACTACGGGGCCAAGCTGCTGGAAGCCAAAGTTGTGCTCGATCCCGACCGGCGCAAGGATGCGATCCTGACCGACGCCAAGCAGCTCGCGTTCGCGCAAGGCTTTGAGCTGGTCGAGGACCAGAACCTGCTCGACGAGGTCGCCGGCCTCGTCGAATGGCCGGTCGTGCTGATGGGCTCGTTCGACGCGGACTT
The DNA here is from genome assembly GCF_052389815.1 of Bradyrhizobium sp. Lineage (GTDB taxonomy): Bacteria > Pseudomonadota > Alphaproteobacteria > Rhizobiales > Xanthobacteraceae > Bradyrhizobium. Next base: position 15,275 of record NZ_JBQTHN010000038.1, read on the forward strand.
CCTCTCGATTCCGGACGAAGTGATCCGCGCCACCATCCGCAACAACCAGAAATGTTTTGTGGTGCGCGATCCCAAGACGGGGAAACTTGCGAGCAAATTCATCCTGACGGCGAATATCGAGGCGAGCGACGGCGGCAAGGCCATCGTCGCCGGCAACGAGCGCGTGATCCGCGCGCGGCTGTCGGACGCGAAATTCTTCTACGAGACGGACCTGAAGACGAAGCTCGAGGACCGGCTGCCGAAGTTCGACAACATCGTGTTCCACGAGAAGCTCGGCACCCAGGGCGAGCGCATCAAGCGCATCGAGCGGCTGGCCGCCGAGATCGCCCCGCTGGTCGGCGCCGACGTCGAGACGGCGAAGCGCGCCGCGCGGCTGGCGAAGGCCGACTTGCTGACCGAAGTCGTCGGCGAATTTCCCGAGGTGCAGGGTCTGATGGGCAAGTACTACGCGCTGGCCCAGCGCGAGGATGCCGTTGTCGCTGCCGCGTGCGAGGAGCATTACAAGCCACAAGGGCCCGCCGATCGCGTGCCGACCGATCCGGTGAGTGTTGCGGTGGCGCTCGCTGACAAGGTCGATACGTTGGTCGGGTTCTGGGCGATCGATGAGAAGCCGACGGGAAGCAAGGACCCCTATGCGCTGCGCCGTGCCGCGCTGGGCGTGATCCGGCTGATCACGGATAATGCGCTTCGGATGTCGATCCTGAAAATCGCCAAGTCAGCAATTGGCGGATTGTTGGAGATTGGGACGAAGCAGGCGGTGATTGACACCCAAAAACTTCCCACCGATCTGCTTGCCTTCTTCGCCGACCGCCTCAAGGTCCAACTCCGCGACCAGGGCGCGCGTCACGACCTCGTCGATGCCGTGTTCGCGCTCGGTGGCCAGGACGACCTCCTCATGGTTGTCCGCCGCGTCGAAGCGCTCGGCAAATTCCTCGACAGTGACGATGGCAAGAATCTGCTCGCCGGCACCAAGCGCGCCGGCAACATCCTCTCCATCGAGGAGAAGAAGGACAAGCGCACGTTCGACGGCGCGCCGGATATTACTCTCTACAAGCTCGACGAAGAGAAGGCGCTGGCCAAGGCGATCGACCAGGTGAAGAGCGAAGCGAGTGCTGCGGTTGCCAGGGAAGACTTTGCCGCCGCGATGAGCGCGATGGCAAAGCTCCGGCCACCGGTGGATGCGTTCTTCGACAAGGTCCGCGTCAATGACGACGATGCGAGGGTGCGCGAGAACCGGCTGAAGCTGCTCAATGAAATCCGCGCGGCGACGCGCGCGGTGGCGGATTTCTCGAAGATACAGGATTGAGGTTTGCCGTCATTCCGGGATGGTCCGCAGGACCAGACCCGGAATCTTGAGATTCTCAGGCGCGCAACTGCGCGCCATAGTTCGCGTCTTCGACGCGCCCCGGAATGACGGGCGCACACGAAAAGCCCCGCCCGGCGGGGGATTACCGGACGAGGCTTTCGAGCCGGACTCGCGCAAATCAGCTACCGCGTCATCCGGGCTCTCTCGTTCAGGTGCTTGCGGCTTAGTCGATCACCTGAACGATACGGCGTGAGCGCGGCTCGACCAGGACGGTCGTGCCGTTCACCACGGTGTAACGATAGGGTGTGCTGCCGAAGCGCTGCGGCACGTCATAGTAGGTTACGCCGGCCTCAGGCAGAACGGCGCCGACCACGATGCGGTCGGGAATCGTGAAGGCCGGCACGCGCTGGCTCACCACATACTCCTGGAACGCCGGTCGCTGATCGGCCGTGAGTCCGCCGCCGGATTCGATGACGACGGTGTTGCCGCCGGTTACGCCGACGGTGCCTTGCGCCTGCGCGGCGATCGGTGCAGTCAGAGCGCTGGCCACGGCGGCCGTCGCAAGAAACATATTTTTTCGCATGGCTCGTTCCTTCCAGGCTCGCTTGAAGTCGTTATGCGGCCAATGCCTCGCGCGCAGCATTGTTCCGGGAAGGGACGGCCGCATACGCGGCAATTTCGGGCAATTTTCGTGGGTTCTGGCGGAACCCGCCCCGAGGTGAAAGCGTCTCCCATATTCCGCGACTCGGCTGTTTGACGCGTTTTCTTGACGCGAACCGGTACCCATCCCGCATCAAGTGCGGGACAGGCTTCGCTTGAAAACGCTATGCGGCTAAGTTCCCGCCCTCGATGCGATTCCCCAACATGCTGGAGACACTGCAATGGTTATCACCGCCACGCACATCCCTGCCATCCTGGCCCTGCTCGCGGGCATCTTGATTCTCATCATGCCGCGGTTCCTGAACTTCGTCGTCGCCATCTACCTCATCGTCATCGGCCTGCACGGTCTCGGTGTATTCAAGTGGCTGCGGCTGTAACGCCGGAGCTACAGGTCGTGCTGGAAATGCACCCCGCGCGGCTTGCGCGGAACCCGCCAAAGTGGTGTAAGGCGCGCAAACTCCCATCCCTCTTTCGGATTCTGTAGGCCATGGCCAAAGCCGTCGCGAAGTCGAAGAAAATTGCAGCAAAATCAAAGCCATCTGCCCCGGTCCGGAAGGCGCCGGCGCCCGTCGCGCGGAAGGCATTGAAGAAGGCCCCGCCGAAGGTGGCGGCCAAGCCCGCCGCCAGGCCCGCAGCCACGGCCGCGAAGGCCGGCAAATGGGTCTATACTTTCGGTGACGGCAAGGCCGAGGGCAAGGCAGGCCTGAAAGACCTGCTCGGCGGCAAGGGCGCCAACCTCGCCGAAATGGCCAATCTCGGCCTGCCGGTGCCGCCCGGCTTCACCATCCCGACCTCGGTCTGCACCTATTTCTACGCCCACGGCAAAACATATCCGAAGGAATTGAAGACGCAGGTCGAGAAGGCGCTCGACTACGTCGGCAAGCTCACCGGAAAGGCATTCGGCGATTCCAGGAACCCGCTGCTGGTCTCGGTGCGCTCCGGCGCCCGCGCATCGATGCCGGGCATGATGGACACCGTGCTCAATCTCGGTCTCAACGACCGGACGGTGGAAGCGCTTGCCGAACTCTCCGGCGACCGCCGCTTCGCCTATGACAGCTACCGCCGCTTCATCACCATGTATTCGGACGTGGTGCTCGGCTTCGAGCATCATCACTTCGAGGACATTCTCGACACCTTCAAGGACAGCCAGGGCTACTCGCTCGACACCGACCTCACTGCCGACGACTGGGTCGAACTGGTCGGAAAGTACAAGGAAGCCGTGGCCCGCGAGACCGGCGCCGACTTCCCGCAGGATCCGCATGCGCAGCTGTGGGGCGCCATCGGTGCCGTATTTTCATCCTGGATGAACGCGCGTGCGGTGACCTATCGCAAGCTGCACGACATTCCGGAATCCTGGGGCACCGCCGTCAACGTCCAGGCCATGGTGTTCGGCAACATGGGCGACACGTCGGCAACGGGCGTCGCCTTCACTCGCAATCCCTCGACCGGCGAAAGCAAGCTCTACGGCGAATTCCTGATCAACGCGCAGGGCGAGGACGTCGTCGCCGGCATCCGCACGCCGCAGGACATCACCGAGGAGGCGCGCAAGGAGTCCGGCTCCGACAAGGCATCGATGGAACTCGCGATGCCCGACGCCTTCAAGGAGCTAACCCGCATCTACACGATGCTGGAGAAGCATTACCGCGACATGCAGGACATGGAGTTCACCGTCGAGCGCGGCAAGCTATGGATGCTGCAGACCCGCGGCGGCAAGCGCACCGCCAAGGCCGCGCTGCGCATCGCGGTCGAGCTCGCCAATGAAGGTTTGATCTCCAAGAAGGATGCGGTGACGCGGATCGATCCGGCCTCGCTCGATCAGCTCCTGCACCCGACCATCGATCCCGACGCCAAGCGCGACGTGATCGCCACCGGCCTGCCGGCGTCCCCGGGTGCTGCGTCCGGCGAGATCGTGTTCTCCTCGGATGAAGCCGCGAAACTGCAGGCCGACGGCCGCAAGGTCATCCTGGTCCGCATCGAGACTTCGCCGGAAGACATTCACGGCATGCACGCCGCCGAAGGCATTCTGACCACGCGCGGCGGAATGACCTCGCACGCCGCCGTGGTCGCGCGCGGCATGGGCAAGCCCTGCGTTTCCGGCTGCGGCGCCATCCGCGTCGATTACGGCCGCGGCACCATGGCGATCGGCTCGCGCACCTTCAAGGCCGGCGACGTCATCACCATCGACGGCACGGTGGGCCAGGTCCTGGCCGGCCGCATGCCGATGATCGAGCCGGAACTGTCCGGCGAGTTCGGTACGCTGATGGGCTGGGCCGACGAAGTCCGCAAGATCGGCGTGCGCGTCAACGGCGACACGCCCGACGATGCCCGCACCGCCATCAAGTTCGGTGCCGAGGGCATCGGCCTTTGCCGCACAGAGCACATGTTCTTCGAGGAGACCCGCATCCGCACCGTGCGCGAGATGATCCTCGCCGAGGACGAGCAGAGCCGCCGCGCCGCGCTGTCGAAACTGTTGCCGATGCAGCGCGCGGACTTCGTCGAGCTGTTCGAGATCATGAAGGGCCTGCCCGTCACGATCCGACTGCTCGATCCGCCCTTGCACGAGTTCCTGCCGCACACCCAGGCCGAGGTCGAGGAAGTGGCGCGGGCGATGAACACCGACCCGCGCAAGCTGGCCGATCGCGCCCGCGATCTCGCCGAGTTCAACCCGATGCTCGGCTTCCGCGGCTGCCGCATCGCGATCGCCTATCCGGAGATCGCCGAGATGCAGGCGCGCGCGATCTTCGAGGCTGCGGTCGAAGCAGGCAAGCGCACCGGCAAGCCCGTCGGGCTCGAGGTGATGGTGCCGCTGATCGCGACCAAGGCCGAGTTCGACCTGGTCAAGGCGCGCATCGACGCTACCGCCGCAGCGGTCGCCAAGGAAACCGGCAAGAAGCTGGACTATCAGGTCGGCACCATGATCGAGCTGCCGCGCGCCTGCTTGATGGCCGGTCAGATCGCAGAGACCGCCGAGTTCTTCTCCTTCGGCACCAACGACCTGACGCAGACCACCTACGGCATCAGCCGCGACGACGCCGCAAGCTTCCTGTCGACCTACGTCGCCAAGGGCATTCTGGAGATCGATCCCTTCATCTCGGTCGATCGCGACGGTGTCGGCGAGCTCGTCAAGATCGGTGTGCAGCGCGGGCGCAAGACGCGACCGAGCCTCAAGGTCGGCATCTGCGGCGAGCACGGCGGCGATCCCGCCTCGGTGGCGTTCTGCCACCAGATCGGGCTGAACTACGTCTCCTGCTCGCCCTATCGCGTGCCGATCGCGCGCCTTGCCGCCGCGCAAGCCGCGCTCGGCAAGGCGGTCGCGAGCCAGGCGTAAGTCTCTCCACCGTCATTGCGAGGAGCGAAAGCGACGAAGCAATCCATCTGTCCCCGCGAGGATGGATGGATTGCTTCGCTTCCGCCTTCGCTCTTGAGCTTCGGCGGACAGGTCGCTCGCAATGACGTGGATTGACCGTCCCGTATTGATACGGCCGGAAGTCTTTCTTCATCATTTCCGTTGACGGGATGTTTACCAGTTTCGTCGATGCCGCATTTACCAGCATCCTCGATGCTTCAGCGGAACTCTCCGCAACTGCTTGCCTGTATCGCGCACGCCACGCCGATTAACTCCGCGGCAACCTAAATTCGATACCAACAATTTTGGTCGAATTGCACGGATGTACTGCACATCGATCGCGTACCGAGTAAGCGTTGCGTGAGCGTACCATGTTTGGGTTGCGTACCCGGCCGAAGGACGTGCGTATTCATGCGTCCTTCGTGCTCGGCCTTTGCATCTTCGCGCTGATGCCGACGGAAGCCGGCTATCAGGACATTGGCTCACTGCTGGCCCGCCAATCCGGCGCGGCGGAACGCTGGCAGAAGCGCGTGTCATCCGCCGCCGCCAGGGTGCAGCTCGCCACATATAGCTTCGGTCGTCCGATCGGCACCTCGCGGCCGCAGCTGCCGAGCCATCATCTCGCGAGCCTCGACGTCAGGGACATCACCGGCTCGATCACGCGCAGCAATCCGCTGGTGGTGCCGCCGCCGCGCTATCTGGCCGCAGACTTCCCCAAGGTGGATCGCACCTTGAAAGGCGACCGGCTGGTCGTGCGCCCGCCTGCGCCTGCGGATTCCGCGCCTCCGGCCGACGCAAGACCGGAGGACCCCGCGACCTCCAACTCCTCGGTGAGGGGCGCAAAGACCGCAAGCTTGCCGCCGAAGTCCGACCAAGCCCCGCTCGATCCCGAATTGCAGGAGGCGCTCAACGCGCCGCCGCTGAAGCGGTACGACCTTTCGCTGTCGCTGGAGACGAGGCCGGCCGATGAGCCGAAGCGTTCCGGCGAAGTGCCGGCAGCGCTCGAGGCGAGCGCGCCGCGCGACGGCTTCAACGTCAAGACTTCGTCGCTGTTCTTCGGTACCTCGCTCGGCGCGCCCGGCAGCATCGAGCGTTGGCAGCCCGGCGAGGAGCCGACTATCGTGATGCCGGGCGCGGTCGCCGACCCCGACATGAAGATCATGGCCTCGCTTCCGGTCGACGCCGACGGCCCGGTGAAGATCGGCGAGGGCATCAGCTTTGCGCCGAAGGGCGAGGTCAACGCCGACAATCAGCGCGGCAAAACGCCGGCCGAGCGGCTTGGCCTGTTCGACGAAGGTTCGCGCGCCAAGTCGGAAAAGTGCCTTGCGGAGGCGATCTATTTCGAAGCCCGCGGCGAGGCCGTGCGCGGCCAGATCGCGGTGGCGCAGGTGATCCTCAATCGGGCCTTCTCCGGCAAGTATCCGGACAACGTGTGCGGCGTGGTCTACCAGAACAAGCACCGCTATCTCGCCTGCCAGTTCACCTTCGCCTGCGACCGGCATCCCGAGGTGATCCGCGAGCCCGACATGTGGGACCGTGCGCAGAAGATCGCCAAGGCGATGCTCGACGGCCGGCTCTGGCTGCCGGAAGTGGACCGCTCCACCCACTACCATGCCTATTGGGTACGTCCGTCCTGGGTCAGCGAGATGAAGCGGAACTGGAAGTTCGGCGTCCACACCTTCTATCGGCCGCGCAAATGGGGCGACGGCAGCGACGCGCCGAGCTGGGGCAGCCCGACGGAAACCGCGGCGATATCGGCGAAGCTCGCGGAAGAGGCCAAGAGCGAGGCCGAACTGAAAACGGCGCGGCGCTAATCTCTATCGCTTCGTCTCGATATCCAGCGCGACGTCGAAATTCGGCGCCGAATGGGTCAGCGCACCCGACGAAATGTAATCGACGCCGGTAGCGGCGATGTCCGCGATCGAGTCGAGCGTGACGCCGCCGGAGGCCTCGAGCACGACGCGGCCCTTGGCGATGCTCACGGCTTGCTTCAGCGTTGCGACTTCCATGTTGTCGAGCATCACGACGTCGGCCAGGCCGGTATCCAGAACCTCGCGGAGCTGATCGAGCGTGTCGACCTCGATTTCGATCCTGACGAGGTGCCCGGCATGGCTGCGCGCGCGCTCCAGCACCGCGCGGACGCCGCCTGCGACCGCAATGTGGTTGTCCTTGATCAAGATGGCGTCGTCGAGCCCGAAGCGGTGGTTGAACCCGCCGCCGCACCGCACCGCATATTTTTCCAGCGCCCGCAGGCCCGGCGTTGTCTTGCGGGTGCAGCAGATGCGCGTCCTGGTCCCTGCGGTGCGCTTCACATAGTCGGCCGTGAGGGTGGCGACGCCGGAGAGCCGGCCGACGAAGTTGAGGGCTGTCCGCTCGGCCGCCAGCACGCCGCGCGCGGAACCCGAGATGGTCAGAAGATGCTGGCCGGCGACGACGCTGCCGCCGTCCCGGGCATGCGCTTCGATGCGGATGTCGGGACCGAGCTTCTGCAATGTCGCCACCGCCAGCGGCAGGCCGGCGATCCGGCCGGGCCGGCGCGCGACCATCACGGCGCGCGCTGCGGTCGCTTCCGGAATGGTCGCGATCGAGGTGACGTCGCCGGCGCGGCCGAGATCTTCGTCGAGCGCGCGCACGACGGCTTCGTCGATCGCGAGCGGTGAGAGGAAGGCGTCGGGCTGAAGCAGGGAGGAGGGCGTCGTCATCGCATCGGCTCAAACGGTTTCAGGCTGGACGGCGCGCAAGGGCGCAGCAAGCAAGGCTGCCACCTCGCGCGCGGCCTTGATGGTCGTCATGGTGCGGCGAGCGATGGCCGGGCTCTCTGCCGGATGATCGGCGCGATAGTGCCCGCCGCGGCTTTCGCGCCGCGACCAGGCGGATGCGGCAACCAGCAGGGCGGCGGTCGCCATGTTGCGCAACGCGATGTTGCCGGCGCTGCGCTCGATATGGGCGAACATGCGCACCGCCCTGGCGAGATGCTCGCCCTCCCTGACGACGCCGACATGGGAAGCCATCGTCGTGCGCAGGCTGGATTCGATGACCCGCGGCATGAGGGCGTTCCGGGCGGCAACCGCAGTCAGTTTTCGCGCTGGCGGCGCGGCCCATTGCCCGCCGATGTCTTCGGCGATGCGCGCGGCATAGACCACGGCTTCCAGCAGGGAGTTCGAGGCGAGGCGGTTGGCGCCATGCGCGCCGGTCGCGGACACTTCGCCGCCGGCCCACAGGCCCTTCAGCGAGGTGCGACCGCTCGCATCCACGGCAATGCCACCCATGTGGTAGTGCGCGGCGGGTGCAATGGGGATCGGCTGTGTCGCGGGATCGATACCCGCATTGACGCAACTCGCATGGACTGTCGGGAACTTCTCCGCAAAGCGCGTACCGAGCGCTTTGCTCGCGTCGAGCAACGCGCCGCGGCCGGCGGCGATCTCGGCGAACACGGCGCGTGCAACGACGTCGCGCGGCGCGAGCTCGGCCAGCGGGTGCAGCTTCGCCATGAAGCGCTCGCCGGCCTTGTTGATCAGGATTGCGCCTTCGCCGCGCAGCGCTTCGGTGGCGAGCGGCGCCGGATCGCGGCCCACCATGATCGCAGTCGGGTGGAACTGGACGAATTCGGCATCGGCGACGACGGCCCCCGCGCGGGCGGCGATCGCAAGTCCAATGCCGCTCGCTTCAACCGGATTGGTCGTCACGGCATAAAGATGGCCGATTCCGCCGGTTGCCAGCACGATCGAGCGGGAGGCAACGACGGCCGGCGAGGCGAGCGGATCGGTTGCGTCGCGGATCTGCAAGCCGGTCACCGCGCCGCTTTCGGTCAGCAGGCTCTCCGCTGCAAAGCCCTCGATCACGCGGATCGACGGCGTCTTTCGCACCGCTTCGGTGAGGGCAGCGATGATCGCCGCTCCCGCCATGTCGCCGCGCACATGCACGATGCGCCGCGCCGAATGTGCCGCCTCGCGGCCGACCGCGAGCCGGCCCTCGAGGTCGCGATCGAAGGGCACGCCATAGCGCAGCAGGTCGTCGATACGCGCGGGAGCCTCGCGCGCCAGGGCGAGCGCGACGCGCTCATCGACCAGCCCTGCGCCCGCCGCAATGGTATCGGCCGCATGCGCTCCCGGGCTGTCGCCTTCGGCCACTGCCGCGGCGATGCCGCCTTGCGCCCAGGCGGTCGATGCGCCCAGGCCGAGCGGCGCCGCCGAAATCACGGTCACCGGGCGCGGCGCCAGCTTCAGCGCGCAGAACAATCCGGCGAGGCCGCCGCCGACGATGACGACGTCGCTTGTGATAGAGTCGTTGCGTTGGCTTGTCATGGCCTATCTTCCTTCGTCGTCCCTGCGAAAGCAGGGGCCCATACGCGCGGCTTATCCGTTGGAGCGATGGAGCGGTTATCTCGTGCAACAAGTGACATCAGTGGTTATGGGTCCCTGCTTTCGTAGGGACGACAGCGGCTTTAATTCCTGAGATTGATCATCCGCTCGACCGAGCGCCGCGCGCGCGCAGCGACCGCGGGATCGACCGTCACTTCCTCGCGCAGGTACACGAGGCTCTCCAGAATCTTCGCCAGCGTGATCCGCTTCATGTGCGGGCAGAGGTTGCAGGGCTGCACCATCTCGACATCGGGGAGCTCGGCGCGGAGGTTGTCCGCCATCGAGCATTCCGTGATCATCACCAGTCGCTTCGGGTGCTTCTCGCGCACCCACTTGATCATGTGGGCGGTAGAGCCGGTGAAGTCGGCTTCCGCCAGCACGTCCGGTGGGCACTCCGGATGCGCGATGATCTGCACCGAGGGATCCGCCTCGCGATAGGCGCGCAGCTCGTCGCCGGTGAAGCGCTCATGCACTTCGCACGCGCCCTTCCATGCGATGATCTTCACGTCGGTCTTCGAGGCGACATAGCGCGCCAGATATTGATCCGGCAGGAAGATCACGGTCGGCGCGCCGAGGCTTTCGACCACCTGGACGGCATTCGACGACGTGCAGCAGATGTCGACCTCCGCCTTCACGTCGGCGGAGGTGTTGACATAGGCGACCACGGGTACGCCGGGGAAACGTTGGCGCAAGAGCCGCACATCCGCACCGGTGATGCTGGCGGCGAGCGAGCAGCCGGCGCGCGAATCCGGGATCAGCACCGTCTTCTCCGGATTGAGTATCTTCGAGGTCTCCGCCATGAAGTGCACGCCGCATTGCACGATGGTGCCGGCCTTCGTCCGGCTGGCTTCGATGGCAAGCTGCAGCGAGTCGCCGACGATGTCGGCGACGCAATGGAAGATCTCCGGCGTCTGGTAGTTGTGCGCGAGGATCACCGCGCCGCGCTCGCGCTTCAGCTCGTTGATTGCCTTCACCTGCGGCGCCATCAGCGGCCACTCGACAGGCGAGATCACGTGCTTCACCCGTTCATAAAGGTGCGCGGTGGCGCGCTCCACCTCGCTCGTCCATTCCAGCGAGGGCAGCGGCAGCGCGTGTGCACGCTCGGCAGAACCCATTGCAGCCCGTTCGGGCACCGGGTTCTGCCGAGTGGCGTTTCCGAAGTCTTCGGGGCCGTAGAGTTCGGCGACTGGCATGGTGGGCCTCCTTGCTACTCTGAATATACTCTAAGTGAGTATATTAAGGCTTTGAGAAATCCGGCCACAAGCGGGCCGGTGCTCTCTTATACTCAATTAGAGTAAATCAAAAGATATCATGCCTCGGGGCGCTGCGCCAGAGGTCGCGCTCAACAAATCGGCGTGTGCGACCGCGCCAATTTGCATCGCTGCAATGCGCGGCGCTTTTTGGATACGCCGCCTCTGGGATTTTCATGCGGATGCATTAACTCCCCGCAATGTTCGCCGCCGGCTCGCCAGCGTGAGTCGCAAGAGCAGAGAAGGGAAATGCCCGATGTCCACGACCGCAGGTGATCTTCGTCCGGCCAGCACCGCCGCAAACTGGCGGACGCCGCTGGTGATCATCATCTGCGGCTGCATCATCGGACTTCTCAGCTTCGGCCCGCGCTCCAGCCTCGGCTTTTTCGTGCAGCCGATGAGCCGCGAATTCGCCTGGGGCCGCGACGTCTTCGGTCTGGCGCTGGCGCTGCAGAATCTTCTCTGGGGTCTCGGCCAGCCGATTGCCGGCGCCATCGCCGATCGCTTCGGCGTTTTCCGCGTGATCGCTGTTGGCGCGCTGCTCTATGCCGGCGGCCTGTTGCTTATGCGCTATTCCTCGACGCCGCTCTCTCTCGATATTGGCGCCGGCGTGCTGATCGGTTTCGGTCTGTCCGGATCGTCGTTCAACCTGGTGCTGTCGGCATTCAGCAAGTTGTTACCCGCGGAAAAGCGCGGCATTGCGCTCGGCGCCGGCACTGCGGCAGGATCGTTCGGCCAGTTCCTGTTCGCGCCGTTCGGCGTCGCGTTGATCGACAATTTCGGCTGGCAGGCCGCTCTCACGGTTTTTGCCGGGCTGATGCTGCTGATCGTGCCGCTGGCACTGGCGCTCGTGACGCCGCCTACGACCACGAGCAACACTCCATCCGCCGACGACCAGTCGTTCAAGACTGCGCTTGCGGAAGCGTTCGGCCATCGCTCCTATGTGCTGCTGGTGCTGGGCTTCTTCACCTGCGGCTTCCAGCTCGCCTTTATCACCGTGCATCTGCCGGCCTACCTGGTCGACCGCGGCATTCCCACGCAAACCGGCGGCTGGGTGCTGGCGGCCATCGGCCTTTTCAACATCATCGGCTCGCTCAGCGTCGGCTACGTGCAGAACTACATTCCCAAGCGCTACATCCTGTCGGCGATCTACTTCACGCGCGCGCTTTCGATCCTGGTCTTCATCTCGTTCCCGATCACCACCTTCTCGGCGATCGCCTTCGGCGCCATCTCGGGCCTGACCTGGCTCTCCACCGTGCCGCCGACCTCGGCGCTGGTGGCGCTGATGTTCGGCACGCGCTGGTTTGCCACGCTCTACGGCTTCGCCTTCGTCAGCCACCAGGTCGGCGGCTTCCTCGGCGTCTGGCTCGGCGGCATCGTGTTCGAGCAGACCGGCTCCTACACCTGGCTGTGGTGGCTCTCGATCCTGTTCGGCGTGCTCTCGGCGCTGATCAACCTGCCGATCGTGGAAAAACCGGTCGAACGCCCGGTTGCGCAAGCCGCCTGATCGGCTAAACATCCCCGGCAAAAATCTGTCGGGGAGAGTTTACCGTGGGAACGTTCAAGGCCATCCGGATCGACAAGGCGGAAAAAGGTACCACCGCCGCGCTGACGCAATTTGACGAAGCCGAACTGATGGAGGGCGATGTCACCGTCCGCGTCGAGTGGTCGACGCTCAATTACAAGGACGGCCTTGCGCTGACCGGCAAGGCGCCGGTGGTACGACGTTTCCCGATGATTGCCGGCATCGATTTCGCCGGCACCGTCGAGCAATCCTCGCATCCGCAATGGAAGGCCGGCGACAAGGTCGTCTGCAACGGCTGGGGCATGGGTGAGACCCATCTTGGCGCCTATGCGGAGAAGGCGCGCGTCAAGGGCGACTGGCTGGTCGCTCTGCCCTCGGGCCTATCGGCGCGCGACGCCATGGCGATCGGCACTGCCGGCTACACCGCGATGCTCTCGGTGCTTGCGCTGGAGAAGCACGGCCTCACGCCATCGAGCGGTCCCGTCGTGGTGACCGGCGCGGCGGGCGGCGTCGGCTCGGTGGCCATCGCCGTGCTGTCCAGGCTCGGCTATCACGTCATCGCTTCGACCGGCCGCATGTCGGAAACCGATTATCTCAAGGGCCTGGGCGCCGCCGAGATAATCGACCGCAACGAGCTCTCCGGGCCGGCCAAGCCGCTCGCAAAGGAGCGCTGGGCCGGCGGCGTCGACAGCGTCGGCTCCACGACGCTCGCCAACCTGCTTTCCATGACCAAATACGGCGGCGCCATTGCCGCCTGCGGTCTTGCCGCCGGCATGGACCTGCCGTCTTCGGTTGCGCCCTTCATTTTGCGCGGGGTGTGCCTTCTCGGCATCGATTCCGTGATGTGCCCGATCGAGCAGCGCAGGGTCGCCTGGAGCCGTCTGGCCACCGACTTGGACCGGGCAAAACTAGCTGAAATCACTCACGAAATTGGCCTTGGCGATGTCATGGGCGAGGGTGCGAAAATCCTTGCCGGCCAGGTTCGCGGACGAATCGTGGTAAAAATAGCCTAACGTTATTCAGACTTTGCCAACCAACCTGCTTCAATCTCGCCACGGTTGGTATGGTAAGCAGCGGGTAAAGAGACTTCTGCCCCGCCGCTCTGGTGAAGTTGGAGTTGGAAAATGTTTGCGCGTCTGGTGTTGGGAGCCGTTCTGGCCGGTGCAATGGTCGTCCCTGCGCTCGCCGGGATGATGACGGCGGATGAGGCGCGCAGGTTCGTCGCCGGCAAGATCTTCGCTTTCACCTGTGTCGATGGTACTCGCGGCGCCGGCCGCATCCTCGATGACTTGGGGGCTGCGGGGTCAGTCCAGTTCGCAGGCGCTGGCCCGGTCCGGCATGTCCGCCTGCCCGGGAACACGTTGCAGATCCGCGGCCAGTCGGTCTGCGCATCGCTCAAGGGCGTTCCCTTCCAGCCCTGCTTCAACCTCGACAAGCGCGATGATCGCAGCTTCCGCGGCTCGGTCTCCGGCATGGGCTTCGCCTATTGCGATTTCCACCATCGGGGCGGTCACCAGATGCTGATGGCGCGCTCGGTGGCGCGGCCGCGCTCGCTGCACGCCGCGCAGGCCCGCCCGGCCGATGCACGGGCGGAGGTTTCCGCCAGCGTTGCCACGCCCGCGGTGGAGAGTGCCAAGCTCGAGCCGGTGAAGCTGGAGGCAAAGCCCGAGCCGGCCAAGGCCGAGAGCGCGCCCGAGCTTCGCAGTTCGACCGATTGATCGCTGGCCCGCCTGCCGGACGTTGGCGCGGGATCGTAGTTGTACGGACCGGCGTCTTCATGCGTTGGTAGCAATCGCGCGGCAGCTTGGGTGCGGAGCCTCGCCGAGGCCGTAAGCTACGAGCGCGATCATGCCGCTATATTTTTTCCAGATCAGTCACGGCCGTTATGCCGGAACGTCCGATCAAGGTACGGAATTCGAGAGTCGGGATGCGGCCTGGCGCGAGATGACGCGGATCTGCTCGGACCTCCTGCGCGGCGTGTCCCGCAATCTGAAGCAGAACGGCGAGTGGCAGATGGTGCTGCTGGACGAGGCCAGGAAGCCGGTGTTCCGCATCCGCCTGGTCGCGGAATCCATCGGTTAGCAATCGCAAGCCGGCCCGCACAAAGACTGCGCAGCGGTGGCGGGCGTCTCAAACAACCCAAGATAATCGGTTCCTGATCTTGGCGTGCACGGCAGATGAATGGCACGCAAAAGCTGTTTGTTTTCAGCTATTTTCCGACCAATTTTCCGGTAGTTCTACGCAGCCGCCGTTAAGATTAACGTCGAACCTGCCGCCTACCATTTCCCCAAAGCGCTGACTGAGTGCGCTCGGTCCAACGAGGCCATCCGAAGGCATCGAGGGGATATGGAAATGCCAGCGATCAATGCGCCCGCGCAAGCCGGGACCATATTGAGTATTCGCAATCTTCTTGTCGCAGCGGTGGCGCTGTTGGCGCTCTTCGGCATTGGCCTCTCCGGATACGTCCTGCGCAATGCGAGCATGGTGCGCGCGACGGCCTCGGATGCGGCTTCGGTGAACGAGACGGCGGACCTGCTGCTGGAAAGCGCCGGTCAATGGGCCCGCGAGCGTGGCGCGACCAATCTGGCGCTCAACGCGGCCGATCCGGCGGCCGACGCCCAGAAGGCTTCGATCGCAAACTCCCGCAAGCTCGGCGACCAGCCGTTTGAGCAGGCGCTCATGCGCATGGCCGCGCGGCATTTCGCCAACAAGGACCAGATGATCGCCGGTGCGAAGCGTGCGCATGAGCAACTCGTGGCCCTTCGCGCGCGGGCGGATGCCGAGATCGCCAAACCGGCTGCCGCGCGCGACAAGGCCATCGTTTCGCAGTGGGCTCCGACCATCACTGCGCTCATCATCTCGAGCCAGGGTCTCCGCGTCGCCGCGGCGATGGAGGAAGACGACATCCAGTCCCGCCTGTCGAGCCTGCAGAATCTGAAACATTTTCTCTGGATCATGAGCGAGTATCTCGGCCGCGAGCGGGCCGCGGTGGCAGCGCTCGTGGCGTCCGGCAAGCCGATGAACTCGCAGGAAATCAGCAATCTGGCCAATTTCCGGGGGCGGCTGGAGGCTGCTTGGGACTACGTGCAGGCCTACGCCGCCAAATCGTCGGCGCCGGCAAGCGTGGTGACGGGCACCGAGCGCGTGCGCGAGAGCGTGTTCCGCCGCTTCGAGGAAACCCGCAAGGGCGTCTACGCGGCGGGACTTGGCGGCGGAAGTTATCCGGTCAACTCCGCCGAATGGTTCGGCCAGGCGACAAAGGCGATCGACGACGTGATCGCGCTCAGCACGCTCGCCAGCCAGGAAGCCGCGAAGATGGCCGAGTCTGCCCAGCTCAGCAGCCTGAATACGTTGCTGGTGAACGGCATCCTGCTGGCCTTCTCGATCCTTCTTGCCGCCGGTGCGCTCTGGATCGTCTTCAATCGCATCGTTCGGTCGGTCGGCCAGATGACCGGGGCCATGGACGAGATCGCCCGGGGCAATACGTCGATTGCCGTGCCCTGTGTCGACCGCCGCGACGAAATGGGCGCGATGGCGCGTGCATTGCTCGTCTTCAAGGAGAATGCGGAAAAAGTGCAGGCCATGCAGGCGGAGCGGGAGGCGCTGGAGAAGGCGGCGCAGGCCGAGAAGACCGCCGCCATGAACCGCCTCGCCGATGATTTCGAGGCCAGGGTCGGCGAGATCGTCGAGACGGTTTCCTCGGCTTCGACCGAGCTGGAAGCCTCCGCCAGGACGCTGACCGCGACGGCGGATCGCTCGCAGGAGCTGGCGACGACCGTGGCGGCCGCCTCCGAGGAAGCCTCGACCAACGTGCAATCGGTGGCGTCGGCGACCGAAGAGCTGAGCTCTTCCGTCAACGAGATCAGCCGGCAGGTGCAGGAATCGGCGCGGATGGCCGGTGAGGCCGTCGACCAGGCCCGCACCACCAACGATCGCGTCGGCGAGCTTTCAAAGGCGGCGGGCCGCATCGGCGACGTCGTCGAGTTGATCAACACCATAGCGGGCCAGACCAATCTGCTTGCGCTCAACGCCACCATCGAGGCCGCGCGCGCCGGCGAAGCGGGCCGCGGATTTGCAGTGGTCGCGTCCGAAGTGAAGGCGCTGGCCGAGCAGACGGCGAAGGCGACCGGCGAGATCAGCCAGCAGATCGCCGGCATCCAGGCGGCGACGCATGAGTCGGTGAACGCGATCAGGGAGATCAGCGGCACCATCGAGCGCCTGTCGGAAATCTCCTCGACGATCGCGGCGGCCGTCGAGGAGCAGGGCGCTGCGACACAGGAGATCTCCCGCAACGTGCAGCAGGCTGCGCAAGGCACCCAGCAGGTTTCGGCCAACATTACCGATGTCCAGCGCGGCGCGGGCGAGACCGGATCGGCCTCCTCGCAGGTGCTGTCGGCGGCGCAGATGCTGTCCGGCGACAGCAACCGCCTGAAGGTCGAGGTGACCAAGTTCGTCAATTCGGTTCGCGCCGCCTGAGCTATCGCAGCAATGCGGATTCGTCCTGGCCGCTGCTGTCGCTCCGCCAGAACCAGACCGAAATCGCGCGCGAGCGCCCGCGGATACGCGTTTCTTTCGGTCCGGTAAGAACTCCGGATTCGCGCAATGCCGATCCACTGCCGTCCTGACGCAGGAGATCGTCGCTTACCGCGAGTGCGGCGCCGTGTTTCGCGGCAACCTCCATCAGTCGGCTCGCCACGTTGACGTTGTCGCCGGTCGCAGTGATGTGCTGGTGGCTGTCGCCGCCGAGCCGCGAGGCGACGATCGGGCCGTAATGAGCGCCCACCTTGATGCCGATGCGCGATCCGATCGCCGGAGGTAGCGAGGCGATCCATTTCTCGTTGCGGTCGCAAAGGTCGACGCAGCAACGGGCGGCGTTGCGCGCGTCGTCGGGCCTGCTCTCGGGCAGGCCGAACAGGATCATCGCCCCGTCGCCCATGAAGCCGGTGATGAGGCCGCCATGGTCCTCGACGACGCGATCGATCAGCGTGTGGAAATCCGTGAGCAGGCGCTGCGTTGCGTCCAATCCCAGGGTCTCGCTGATCGCCGTAAAGCCGGACAGATCGATGAAGACGACGGCCGCGTCACGGTGGACCGGCACAAGCAAAAAATCCGGATCTCTGGTCAGCCATGTGCGAACGGCGGGCGCCTGAAACTGCTGCAACAGGTTGCTCTTCCTTCTGAAGTATTGTGCCTGCCGCCGGTTCAGCCAGAGTTGCATCGCGCCGAACAGGATGACGGGCGGTCCGGCCGCCGCGACCGGCAACGCGCCGCTGAGCCAGATGCCGCGCGAGAATGCCGCATAATTGGCGGCCGCCGCCATCAGCAGCACGGCCGCGATCAGCAGCAAGGCGATCGCGCTGCGCTGCCAGGCCAGCAGGACGACCAGCGCAACCGTGAGGCTCACCGCCAGGGCGGCATCGACGGCCCGGGTCGACCGGTCGCGCCTCAGTCCGTCACCGCTCATCAGATGGGCGATCGCCGTGGCGACGATCTCCACCCCCGGCGTGATGCGATCGAACGGGGTGGAGAAGGTGTCGCCGCCGCCGGTCAACGTCGCCCCGATGACGACGATGCGATCCTGAACGAGAGCGGGCGGAACCTCACCGTTCAGCAGCGAAACGGCGCTTACCGTCCGGATGGTGCTGCGTGGACCATAGAATCCGAGGGGCAGGACGTGATCGATGTCGGTCGATATGCGCTGCTTTCCAATCGACAATCCGTCGCGCCGGATGACCGGCTCCGCAGCCTCGGCCAGCCCCGCGACGCGTAACGGGAACGACAGCTCGACCTTGTCGCCGGTTCTGAACAGCATCGGGGCGCCGCGCGGCGTGCCCGAAGCATCCGTATTCAGATTGACCACGCCGCTCGCCGCATGGTCGGCGAATGTCCTGAGCGGCAGCAGGAATTTCTCCGCACGCGGCAGGCGCGACATCGCGCCGCCCGCGCTCGCGTCGACCGACTGGATCGCATCCGGGAACACGGCCGCCGCAGCGATCACGCTCGGTCGCCTCCCGAGCGCGCGCGCCAGCGCTGCGTCGCCGGCATCGTCGCCGCGATCGACCAACAGCAGGTCAAGTGCAATGACCCGGGGTTCGAAGCGCGCGACTTCTTCGACAAGGCGGGCAAGTTCGGTGCGCGGCAATGGGTAGCCGCCCTTCTTCGCGGCGGTATCGTCATCGATGGCGACGATCGTGAGGAGATCGGGCGCCGGCCTCTCGCCGCGGACGAGCAGGCGCAGATCGGTGAGGGCTCCCTCGGTGCGGTCGAGAAAACGAGTGTCGCCGTTGAGGTGTCCGAACCCGAGCGCAATCGCCCAGGCGAACGCAAGCACCAGTGCAACCAATGTCTGAAGTTTTCTGCCGGTCACGGCGGAGCGATTGCCAAGCTCATTGCCTCAGTCGCGCGAGCAGGGCGTCGACGCGCGGTTGCCCCCAACGCTTCACTTCAAGTGCGCCGGTGCCGGGATCGACGTCGACGCCTTCGCCGGGACCGAGCACGACCTGCCCGCCGGCGCCCCCGGGCCGCCGCACCGCGACCCGGCCGTTCAGCACCAGAACCGACGTCCGCGATTCCTGGGCGTCGACGGCCCATTTGGTGCCGCGTACCGCAGCGATCGCCTGGGGCGTGATGACCTGCAAGCGGCTCCTGGCTTTCTGCCTGGGCGCATCGACCAGCACGGCCTTGCTCTGGAGGTCGACGCCTTCGACCCCGCCCCCGCCATAGCTCTGCAGCGTGAATTTGGCGCCGTCCTCGGCAACGATGACGAGCCCGTCGCGGCAACGCAGCGTTTGCGCCGCGCCCGGCCGCTGCTCCGACGTGCAGCCCGCCGGTGCTTGCTGGGCGGTCGCACTGCGGACGCCGACCGTCGCACATAAGATGACGAGGCACGTCATCCAGGCGTGACCTCTCATGTGAAACTCCGCGAATATGCTCTGCTGACTATATAGGCACGAACACCGCTGTTGCAGATCGGAACTGTGGTCGCAAGATGTCTGGCGAGGGGCCGGCGCTAACATCGTGCGCCGACTGGATTATTTCATGACGCAAAATCGCGTGAACCCCGATTGACCGACTATGCCTGCTCTCCTTGCGCTGCGGCGGGGGCGGGCGGCGGTGCTTTCCGGAACAGGATGCGCTGGTAGAGCCAGCCGATCGCCACCAGCACGATGCCGAGGCCCATGAAGGACAGCGCCCGGTACACGCCGGTCAGCTCCGACATGTCGATCAGGAACGCCTTGCCGATGGTCAGCGCGATCACGACGGCGGAGGCGAGCCGCGCGCGCTGCGAGTTGAAGACGATGCCGGCGCCCAGCAGCGCGACGCCGAAGATGAGCCAGGCGATCGAATAGGTGTATTGCTCGGCGTCCGTGGTGGGTCCGGTCGAGAGAACCGGGCCGTGATAGAGCCGGCGGATTTCCAGCGTCACATAAGCGAGCGCGAGGCCGCGCGCGGCGCCGGCGATCGTGTTGGCATATTCGGACGGACGATGGCCCGCCACGGCATAGGACAACGACAGCGCCAGCAGCGCGGGCAGGGCGTAGCCGAGCAGCAGCAGATTGAAGATCGTGCCGCCGACGTCGATGTGCCAGAACAGCGGATTGTCCAGCATGAACAGGCCGAGCACGACGGCCGCACCCGCAAACAGCGTCAGCGCCACGGCGCCGAAATTGTGCACGATGCTGCCCGAGCGCAGATGCAGCCGCTCCAGCCCGATCGCCATCGCGAGCGCCACGCACACCTGCAGCGCGACCTCGGTAAGGCCCGCGCTCTGGCGGTAGACATCGCCGTTGTTGACGAAGTGGCGGATTTCCATGAAGGCGAGCAGCACGGTGAACAGGATCGCGGCAGCCTCCACCGCGCGCAGCGGCGGATCGTCGCCATTGCGGCGCAGGAAGTAGCCGCCGCCCCAGAAGCACAGTGCCGGAATGCCGTAGCCCCAGAGCAGCCAGTTGAAGATCGGCGTGGTGCCGACGGCGTCGCCGACGATGCGAGGCTCGTAGCCGATCCGCATCACGACGATGACGGCTAGGATCGCGGCCAGGTTGCGCAGAAAGGGGATCGGCCGCTGTAGCGAGATCCAGGCGGTGCCGAGCGACATCAGCGCCAGCGCAATGGTGAGCCAGCCTTTCTCCAGCGCAAAGGTCAGCGCCAGCGCCAGCGCGGCGAGCGTGGCGGTGGCGAACAGCGCAATTGCCGCCTGCAGTCCCGGCCGGTCCTCGCGCTTGCTTAAGGTTTCCGTCGCTGCGGCGAACGCAGCCGCAAGGATGACAGCCACGATCGCAAACGGGATCGAGCGGTCGAAATGCGCGATCCGTGCGTACAGCGCCACCAGCAATGCCAGCGGCGTGAACACCGCGGAAGCCGACCAGACGATCGGAATGGCGGGATTGCTCGAGCGGCCCTGCGCCAGGAAGCCGGTAACACCGAAGCCGGCGGCAAACACCGCGGCGGCGACGAGATGCAGCGAGACGGAACCGTCGGTGGCGGACGGGCCGATGCCGGGCAGCGCTCCGCCGGGCAGCACCAGCATGTCGGGGTTGGCGCGCACTGCCCATTCGGTGAACACGATGAAGACGAAGCCGGCCGCGACAGCAACTGCCGCGGTGGCGGATTCCGCGCGCCAGGCAACGAACAGCGTGCCGGCCACCAGCAGTCCGAATCCGATCATCGCGGGGTCGGCATGATGGCCGCTCAGCACGATGAGGGTTGCACCAAACAGATAGACGGCAAGCGAGCTCGAGGAGAACGGCTCGATCTGGCCTTCCTCTGCTGCGGGTCCGAACATGAAGCCGCAGACGACCAGCAGCGCGGCGAGCACGAATCCGGTGATGACCTGGAACAGGTGTGGACCGATGGTCGACGGGCCCAGGCCAGGGAATGTCCAGAGCAAGGCGAAGACGAGGGTGGCGACGGCGAGCCAGCGCCACAGCCGCACCCGCGCCAGCCCGAACGCCGCAGCGGTGACGATGGCGAGATAAATGTAGAGCGCCCAGTAGTCCGGTTTGTCCGACGAAACCAGGACCGGTGTGACGAACGCGCCGACGACGCCGAGCCCGGCCAGCGCCGGCCCGTGCAGCAGCGCAGCCGCGAGCGTGCCTAGCGCGACCAGACCGAGCAGGATGAAGGCGGTGGCGGGCACGAGGAAGCCGTAGAGCGCATAGGCCGCATAGACGGTGGCGAAGGCAACCGCCGTGCCTGCCGCGGTGAGGATCGCCGGAATGTTGGCGATCGGCAGTGCGGCGATCTGCGAGATGCTCTCCTTGCGGCGGGTCCATTCGCCGGCGGCGAGCAGCGCCAAGGCGAACAGGCCGCCGAGGATGGTGCGCACGCCGGGGCCGAGCAGGCCGGCCTCGATGGAATAGCGCACCATGAAGAAGCCGCCGAGCGCCAGCGTCAATCCGCCGACCCAGACCACCCAGCGCGTGCCGATGCGTTCCTCGAAGCCCGGCTGGTCTTCCGGCAGCGGTGGGGGAGCCATCTCGGCGCCGGCTGCTTGTGGTGCGGGTTGCGGCGTCGGCTCCGGCGCAATCGGCGGCGCGGCCTCTGCGGTCGTGGATATGGTCTCCGTTGCGGAAGGCGCAGCCTGCGGCGGCAGTGGCGGCGGCGCGACAGCTGGTGCTGCCATAGTTCGCGCCGCTTCCAGCGCCTGAATGCGCGCGTGCAGCGCGGCCATCTGGCTGTATGACTTGAACGCCACGATCACCGCGACGATAGCAATCACCAATGCGATGAGTTCCAAGATCAAATCTCCCCCAGCCCGATGGGCCTGTCGCCTCTGACCTTTCTAGCGGCGTGCGCGCACGCCAAGACCCGGCGCGGGCCGTTCCTGCAGCACCTCGCGGCGGAAGCGGAACAAGGCGGCCGGCCGGCCGCCGGTCTGTGTCGACATGACCCCGGTCGGTTCGACCAGCGCGGTGCTCTCGACCAGGCGGCGAAAATTCTGCTTGTGCAGGTGGCGGCCCGAGATGGCCTCGACCGTACGCTGCAATTCAGTGAGTGTGAACTCGTTGGGTAAAAGTTCAAAGACCACCGGGC
The DNA here is from genome assembly GCF_052389815.1 of Bradyrhizobium sp. Lineage (GTDB taxonomy): Bacteria > Pseudomonadota > Alphaproteobacteria > Rhizobiales > Xanthobacteraceae > Bradyrhizobium. The sequence continues at coordinate 37,758 of NZ_JBQTHN010000038.1, forward strand.
GGTATTTCAGCTTTGCCCGCAATCTTGCGATGGCGGTGGCGAGGATGCGCCGGTGATCGAAGTGCATGGCGACGCCCAGCGCGGGCAGGGCCTTGCGCGACAGAGCCGCCGCACGGCCGTCGCGCCTGGCTTCCTCCACGAGGCCAGCCTCGTAGAGCAGCTCGTAGCGGTCGAGCACGCGCTCCTCGTCCCATTGCGAACCGTCGCAGCCGAAATTGAGCCGCACGCGGTCCTTGCGCGAGAGCGCGCGCGCCGCTTCCGCCTCGGCCGGTTGCGCGGCCCAGCGGGTGAGTTCGGGCAGAATATCGCGCTCGATCATGGCGGGCTTCCCGGTGCGCCAGTCTTCCCACGGGAAGTAGCGATACCAGGGCTCGAAATGCGCGCCGGGCGCGCGCTGGGCGTTGTCGGCCATGCGGGTCAGCGCGAGATAGCCGATAGAGGCGACGTGGACGTCGGTGTCGCCGGGCCCGGTGTGCCGGCCGCGGTCGCCGAAGGTGTAGAGCTGCTCGACATAGCCGAGGCGAAGCCCTGCCTGTTCCTGCACCCAGGCGCGCAGCCCGATCTCGAAGGTGCGGTGCTTGACCGCGTCGAACGGGCCGAACGGCAGCCCTGCGAGATCGTCCGGCGCCCCGCCCGAGGCGATCAGGATCGTCGGCTCGCTGCCTTCGATCGCGACGATTGCCGCGGTCAGCCCTATCTCGATCGGCGTCAGAAGCTTGTCGCTCATCCGGCGTCGGTTTCTTCCCTCAATCGAGATCGATGCGGAAAGGCCGGCCCTCGGCCATGATGCTTCCGGGGCCCATCTCGTCGAGCGCGCGCAGCATGCGCCCGTCGCGCCCGAGCAGCCTGTCGGCGAGGCTGACGATCAGCCGGTTCGGCGACGCGATCGGCGAGGCGGCACGGATGGCCCGAGCGATCGCGACCTCGTCCTTTTGCGGATTGAGCAGGCACGCCGCGGCGAAGGCGCTCGCGGTGGAGCGGCTGATGCCGGCATAGCAATGCACCACCATCGGCGCTGCACGGTCCCAGTCGCGGACGAAGGCCAGCACCTTCTCGACATGGGCCTCGCAGGGCGCATTGAAGCCGTCCACGTGCTCGGTGATGTCGTCCATCGACACCTTGAGATGATTGGCCGGCAGCACCGAGACCGGGCGTGCCACCTGCTCGACATTGGCCATCACGGTGAGCACGTGGCTCGCGCCGGTGGAGCGCACGGTTTCCGGCAGGGCGGCGAGCGAACAGACGTGAAGCATGGCGTTCCCTGTTTTTCCCGAACTATAAGGCCCGTCGCGGGGTGGAGAAAGCAGTCATAGGCCGGATATTCACTTGTGAAGGCCGGCAAACCGCGCCAGGAACTGCTTTTCCGCCCTGGCGGCGGTCCATGGCGTCAAATACTCGCGCTCGGTGGTTGCGGGCAGGCCGGGGTCGCGGCCGAACAGGCGGCGGGCCTCGGCTTCGGAAAAGCCGGCAAGCCGCGTCGCCTCCAGATATGCCGCGCCGTGGTCGGCGGCCTTGATCGCCTGCGTGATCTCGTCGGCGAGCGCGGCCGGCAGCCCGAAGCGGATGTGGATCGCCGACAGCAGCCGCCGCTCCACCACCTTGTAGTCGCCGCCGATCACCGCCTTGAACGGCGAGATCATGTCGCCGATGACGTATTCGGGCGCATCGTGCAGGAGCGCGGCGAGGCGAAATCGCGCATCGACGCGCGGCATCTGCTTGCGCATCACGCATTCGACCAAAAGCGTGTGCTGCGCTACCGAGAAGATGTGCGCGCCGGAGGTCTGGCCGTTCCAGCGTGCCACTCGGGCCAGGCCATGGGCGATGTCGGCGATCTCGATGTCGAGCGGCGAGGGATCCAGCAGGTCGAGCCTGCGGCCCGACAGCATCCGCTGCCAGGCGCGATCCTGTATTGCCGACCGCTTCTTCATTTCGCCTTGAGGCGCGGTGAGCGCGGCTTGTGGCCGCAGGTTTCGTGACAGAAGCAGGTGACGAGATGATCGTTGACCATGCCGGTCGCCTGCATGAAGGCGTAGACGATGGTGGGGCCGACGAACTTGAAGCCGCGCGAGGAAAGCTCCTTGGAGACCTGCACCGACACCGGCGTGGACGCCGGCACGCTCGCGATGGTCTTGAACCGGTTCACCTTCGGCCTGCCGTCGACGAAGTCCCACAGCAGCTTCGAGAAGCCCGGGCCCTTCTCCATGATGTCGAGATACGACCTGGCGCTGGCAATCGCGCCTTCGATCTTGGCGCGGTTGCGCACGATGCCGGCGTCGTTCATCAGCGCGTGGATCTTCTTCGCGTTGTAGCGCGCGATCTTCTCGGGTTGGAAATCGTCGAAGACGCGGCGGAAATTATCGCGCTTGCGCAGGATGGTGATCCAGGACAGGCCGGCCTGAAAGCCGTCGAGGATCAGCTTTTCATACAGCGCGCGGTCGTCATATTCGGGCACGCCCCACTCGGTGTCGTGATAGCCGACATAGAGCGGGTCTTCGCCCGGCCAGGGGCAGCGCGTCTTGCCGTCGGGATGCAGACGTGCGGCAGATCTACTCATGGCAATGCGCTCATGCGACGGTCTGCTTCGGCGGGGGCTGCAATTCACCGGGCTCGGCGATGCGAATGGGAAGGCCGCCCGCGGTGAGCTGGACGCCTGCCTCGAGCGCATCGCTGACGCGGTCGGTGCGGATCAGCGCCAGCCCGTGCTTGCCCGCGGTTGAGCCCATGGTGCCGACCTGCTTGTCGCCGGCGAGGATCGGCTGGCCCGGCTCCGGCGAGAATTCGTCGAGAATGATTTTGACCGTGCGCGTGCGCGCGGTGCCGCGATGCTGCATCCGCGACACCACTTCCTGGCCGACATAGCAACCCTTGTCGAAATCGACGCCGCCCAGGCGGTCCATGTTGGTCTCGTGCGGAAAGGCGTCGCCGTACATGAAGTCGAGCCCGCCGCGCGGCGCGCCCGAGACGATGCGGTGGGCTTCGTATTCCCCGTCATCGACGAGCCCGGCGCCGATCACGTCGGCCACTTTCTGCTTCAGCTCTTCCGGGATCAGGATGCGCCAGCCGAGCGCGGCGTTGCGCGGGTCGGCAAAGCAAAGATCCGGCTTCATCGCGGGCTCGCCTTCCCAGGCCGCCAGCACGCCCATGGTGTCGGAGAGGTTCTCAACCGCGACCTTGGCGCGCAGCTTGTAGAATTTGAGCTTGTCGGCGAGGCCCTGCGCCAGGGCGCGCGAGACGTCGAGCAGGAAGCCGCCGCCATGGCCCGAAGGCGCCTCGGTGATGAGGAAATCCACGACGATCTTGCCCTGCGGCGTCAGCAGCGCGCCGAAGCGCGAGAGGCCGGGACGAACCTGGTTGACGTCGGTCGTGACCAGGCCGTTGAGGAAGCTGCGGGCATCCTCGCCGCTCACCTTGACGACGCCGCGATCGGGCAAAAACGCTGCTTTCATACCCTCGATTGCTCTCTTTCAAGTTCCTTTGGGAAAGGCCCCGGGCCAATATCCCCTGCGAAGTTAAGGCGCTAGAGTACGCCGAACAAGGCCCGCGCGACAGGCAAAGCGGACCGATGAGGACCGATGAATCAGCGTTTTGACACCATTCTAAAATCCGGCACCGTGGTCAATCAGGACGGCGAGGGCGTCCGCGATATCGGTATCACGAGGGGCCGCATCGCCGCGATCGGCGGGCTCAACACGGATTCGGCCGACGAGGTGATCGATTGCAGGGGGTTGCATATCCTGCCCGGCGTTGTCGACACGCAGGTGCATTTCCGCGAGCCCGGGCTGACCCACAAGGAGGATCTGGAGACCGGCTCGCGAAGTGCCGTGATGGGCGGCGTTACCGCCGTGTTCGAGATGCCGAACACCAATCCGCTGACCGTTACCGAGGAAGCGTTCACCGCCAAGGTCGAGGCCGGCCGGCATCGCATGCACTGCGATTTCGCCTTCTTCATCGGCGGCACCCGGGAGAACGTCAACCATCTGCCGGAGCTGGAGCGCGCCGAGGGTTGCGCCGGGGTCAAGGTGTTCATCGGCTCGTCGACCGGCTCGCTGCTGGTCGAGGACGACGAGAGCCTGCGCCGCATCTTCCAGGTGATCCGCCGCCGCGCCGCCTTCCACGCCGAAGACGAGTACCGGCTCAACGACCGCAAGCCTCATCGCATCGAGGGCGATCCGCGCTCGCATCCGGTGTGGCGCGACGAGACCGCGGCGCTGCTGGCGACGCAACGCCTGGTCAATCTCGCGCGCGAGACCGGCAAACGCATCCACGTGCTGCACATCTCGACCAAGCAGGAGATCGAGTACCTGCGCGACCACAAGGACGTCGCCACCTGCGAGGCGACGCCGCACCACCTCACCATGGCGGCGCCGGAATGCTACGAGCGGCTCGGCACGCTGGCGCAGATGAACCCGCCGGTGCGCTCGGCCGATCATCGCGAGGGCATCTGGGTGGGCATCGAGCAGGGCATCATCGACGTGCTCGGGTCCGACCACGCGCCGCATACGCTTGAAGAAAAGCAGAAGACCTATCCGGCCTCTCCCTCGGGCATGACCGGCGTGCAGACGCTGGTGCCCTTGATGCTCGATCACGTCAATGCCGGCCGGCTGACGCTGGCGCGCTTCGTGGATCTCACCAGCGCCGGCCCCGCGCGGCTCTTCAACATCGCCTGCAAGGGCCGCATCGCAGCCGGCTACGACGCCGACCTCACCGTGGTCGACATGAAGCGCAGCGAGACCATCACCAACGCGTGGATCGCCTCGAAGGCCGGCTGGACGCCGTATGACGGCGTGCGCGTCACCGGCTGGCCGGTCGGGACGTTCGTGCGCGGCAAGCGCGTGATGTGGCAGGGTGAGGTGGTCGCGCCGTCGACCGGCGAGCCGGTGCGGTTTCTGGAGACGTTGAAGGCGTAACCGCGCCGTCATTGCGAGCGAAACGAAGTTGTGTAGGTGGGCAAAGGCGCTCTTGCGCCGTGCCCACCATTCACGATGTGCCCGGCAAGGTGGGCACGCTTCCGCCTTCGCTCTTCGAGCTACGGCGGACAAGTCGCTTTGCCCACCCTACGGATTTCGCTCGCAATGGCGGTGAAGAGGACATGCGCTCTCATTCCCGCGACTCGTTTTTGTCCGGGTTCTGCAATTTCGTTTGCTCCCTCTTTGAAAAGAGGGCGCGGAGAAGGCCGGGCGCCGGCTGCGCCCGCAGCACCGTGTGCAACGGTAGTAAGAAAACGCACACGGATTTGACAGGTACAGCCAGGACATCCCGACCTTCCCCGCGCAATGGTTTG
>NZ_JBQTHN010000039.1:0-6679 GCF_052389815.1 Bradyrhizobium sp.
CGCAGTCCGACGCCATAGCGCCGAAAATATTCTGTTGCCGTCATTGCGCAAGCAGTGCAGAGAATGAACTTTCTACGAGTTGACAGGCCTTCCGAATACTTGCCCAGCCTCGAAAGCGTGCCCACCTCTGAAAGCGCGGACGTGAAGGTGGGCACGTCGCTATCGCGCCTTTGCCCACCCTACGCAATCTGTACGCTCTCAATCGTCATTGCGAGCGAAGCGAAGCAATCCATCGAGCCGCGAGCCGAGACATGGATTGCTTCGTCGCCACGCTCCTCGCAATGACGACGGAAGCACCTGACTTACTCCACCAGATCCTCTTCCAGGATCGCCATCTGGAACTGGAACGAGCGGTCGTCGTCCTCGTCGTCGACGAACAGCACGCCGATGAATTCCTCGCCGATATAGACCTCGGCGGAATCGTCCTTCTTCGGCCGCGGCACGACGCGGATCTTGGGATTGCCGAACACGCGCTTGAGATAGGCGTCGAGCTTCCTGACTTCCTGAACGTCCACGGCAGTTCTCCAATCGGATCTTGTTTTTCCGAGCGCGGTTTTAGGACGAGACGCGACGAACCGCCAGCTGAAATCAGGCAAAAGGTGCGGTTCAAATTGTGTGGAAAATCAACGCTGCATCACAATCCCAGGGCGTTGATCATCTGGTCCATGGTGCGCGAGGGCTCGGCGCAGCCCGCTTCGCCGACGATTTTCGCCGGCACGCCCGCCACCGTGACGTTGTGCGGCACCGGCTTGACCACGACGGAGCCCGCCGCGATGCGCGCGCAATGGCCGACCTCGATGTTGCCGAGAATCTTGGCGCCCGCCCCGATCAGGACGCCATGGCGGATCTTGGGATGACGGTCCTCGTTCTCCTTGCCGGTGCCGCCGAGCGTGACGCCGTGCAGGATCGAAACGTCGTCCTCGATGACGGCGGTCTCGCCGCAGACGAATCCGGTGGCATGGTCGAGGAAGATGCCGCGGCCGATGCGGGCGGCCGGGTTGATGTCGGTCTGGAATACCGCGGACGAGCGGCTCTGCAGGTAGTAGGCGAAATCCTTGCGGCCCTTCTTGTAGAGCCAGTGCGCGAGACGATGGGTCTGCAGCGCGTGGAAGCCCTTGAAGTAGAGAAGCGGATCGATGAAGCGGGAGGTCGCGGGATCGCGGTCGTACACCGCAACGAGGTCGGCGCGGAAGGCGTTGCCGATATCGGGATCGTCGCGCAGCGCCTCGTCATAGGTCTGGCGGATCAGGTCGCCGGAGAGCGCGGCATGGTCGAGCCGCTCGGCAAGGCGATGCACCACCGACTGTTCGAGCCGGTCGTGATGCAGCACGGTCGAGAAGATGAAAGCGGCGAGCTCCGGCTCGCGCCGGACGATATCTTCCGCCTCGCCGCGGATGCGCTCCCAGATCGGATCGAGCGCGGTGAGCTTGCCGCCCTGGGGACTGACGTGATGCACGGCCATGGACTGCTCTCGCTTGTTTGGTTGGCGTTTTATAGCACGGCGGGCGTTCCGCTGTCCCGGGCCGGCCGCGCTAGTACCCTCTATCGTCGAAAGGTGATTCAGAATTCGTTGGTACGTCCAGCGCTTAACCGTGTCACTTAGCTCTGATTCCGGGTACTAGGGTAAACCACCCCGAAATGGCCGGTCCGGCCGGCGGTTTATTGCAGGTGGTCGGCCGTTTCAGGAATTCAAGCAGAACGAACCCGACTTTAGGGTGATTTTGGAACCGGGCGGGTTCCGCGCTAAGGTGAGTCAAAACCGGGGGGACGCCACATTCATACGCACATTTCGAGCGCCCGAAGGGCCGAATCCGGCCTGGTCTGGGCCGCCGCCATCGGCATTCCGATCCTGCTGGTCGCGCCCGCGATCTGGAATGGCTATCCGCTGCTTCAGTGGGACACCGGCGGCTACCTGGCGCGCTGGTATGAGGGATATCTGGTGCCGAGCCGCTCGACGGTGTTCGGCCTCTATCTGACTTTCGGCGAGGGCTCCTCGTTCTGGATCAATCTCGGCATCCAGGCGCTGACCACCTTGTGGATCCTGCAGCTCACCTTGCGCGTGCTCGGCATGAGCGAGCCGCGGCGGCTGCTCTGGATCGGCCTGGTGCTGGCCGTGACCACTGCCCTGCCCTGGCTGGTCAGCATGCTGCTCACCGACATCTTCACGGGTCTGTCGGTGCTCGCGCTGTTCCTGCTGATGCTGCATGGCGGGAAGGTTTCCAGGGCCGAGAAATGCGCCCTGCTCGTTCTCGTCGCCTTCTCCGCCGCCACCCATAGCGCGACGCTCGCGGTGCTGCTCGGGCTGTGCTGCCTCGGCCTCGTGGCATGGTGGCGGCTGCGCGGTCGAATTTCCGGCGCCGGATTGCTGCTGGGTTGGCTATCCCTGGTGGCCGGAGCAGGCATGCTGCTGGCGGCGAATTTCGCGCTGTCGCGCGAGCTCGCCTGGACGCCCGGCGGCTATGGCGTCACCTTCGGGCGCATGCTGCAGGACGGCATCGTCGCGCAGTATCTGCGCGATCACTGCGGGCGCGAAAAATTCAAGCTCTGCCCCTATCGCAACGAGTTGCCCGCGACCGCCGACCGGTTCCTGTGGGGCCACAGCATGTTCGACACGCTGGGCCGCTTCAAGGGCCTGGACGACGAGATGAAGACGATCGTGCAGGGATCGCTCAGGGAATATCCGGCGTGGCAAGCGAAGGCGGCGCTGGCGGCGACGGCGAAGCAACTGGCGATGGTGGCGACGGGCGAAGGCATCAATGGCTGGGTCGCCCACACCTACGGCATCATCGAGCGCTATATCCCGTCCCAGACGAGGCCAATGCGCGCGGCGCACCAGCAGCGCTGGGAGCTCGATTTCACGCCGATCAACTATCTGCACGTCCCGGTGGCGCTGGCGTCCGTGCTGCTGCTCGCCGGAATCTGCGCCTGGCGGTGGCGGCAACGCGGCCTGGACGACATCACTTTACTGGCGGCGACCGCCGTCTTTGCGGTGCTCGGCAACGCCTTCGTGTGCGGCGTCATCTCCGGCCCCCACGACCGCTACGGCGCGCGGCTGGCCTGGGTTGCGACCTTCGCGCTACTGATCGCCGCCATCAAGCACCATTCCGGGGAAGACGAACCCGCCTCTCACGGCCGCGCCGACAGGAATTCCGCGACGCCGGCCTTGTAGACCTTGTCGCCGACCGCGCGCATGTGGTCGCGGCCCGGGATATCCAGCACCTTCGAGCCGGGGATGATCGCGCCGAGCGCGGACGCAGAGCCGGCGATCTCGTCCGTGGTGCCGACCGCGATCAGCGTTGGAACTGCGATCGCAGCCGCCTCCTCGCGCGTCATCAGCCGGCGCGAGCCGCGCAGGCAGGCGGCGAGCGCGCGGCGGTCGGAACCGGTCTGATCGGCAAAGGCGCGAAAGGTGCGGCCGACGGGATCGGTGACGTCGTCGAGCGATGGCGCTTCCAGCGCGGTCGCCACGTTCTCGCCGGGGCCGCCGCCGGTGATCATGCCGATGCCGATGCCGCCGAGGATGATCGAGCGCAGCCGCTGCGGCTCTCGCAGCGCCAGCACGCCGGTCATGCGCGAGCCCAGCGAATAGCCCATGACGTCGGCGCGCGCGATGTCGAGATGATCCATCAGCGCGAGCACGTCGCTCGCCATGATGGCGATCTCGTATTGCGCGGAATCGTAGAGCTTGGCGGATTCGCCATGGCCGCGATTGTCGAGCGCAATGACGCGGCGGCCGAGCCGCTTCAGCTCGGAGACCCAGCCGGGATAGGCCCAGTTGACGTTCCTGGTCGAGGCGAAGCCGTGCACCAAGAGGATCGGCTCGCCCTCGCCTTCGTCGAGATAGGTAATTTCGACGTCGCCGTGATGAAAGCTCGGCATCGGGAATTCCGTGAGTCAGGGAAAGGATCGGGCGCGGCGAATATCCGGCCCAAGCTAACCGGCGACCGGGACGGCCACCAGCGCCGCTTGCTGCGTGGCGGCCAGCCGACGCGCGCGCCGGGCCTTCTTGCGGCGCAGCCAGGCATAGGTCAACCGCTCGGTGGTCGCCTTGACCGACGAGACGAAGGCAAGCACCGCCATCGCCACGCTGAAGATCCAGCCGGCAAGCGTCCACAGCCCGGATACGCCGAGCAGCGCACCGCGTCCCAGCGTTTTCAGGATGGCACGAGTCTGCCCGCCCTTCTTCTCGGCAATCCGCGCGGCGCGCGCGACTTCCCTGGGGCTCTCGGCGAGCTTGAGCGTGTCCTGTGCGGCCTTGATGCCGGCCTTCTCGCCGACGCGGCCGACATCCTTGGCAAGGCGCACCAGCGCGCCCGCCTTCTCGGCGCGGAAGGCCGCCTTCAGCGCACTGACGGTCTCGCCCGGACGCAGCACCGATCCGGAGGCGACCGCCTTCTGCAGCACGGGCGCATCGACGATTTCGCGCGCGGAGCGGCCGGCATGTTGCACCAGCCCCTCGCTGAGCCGGCCGACCTTTCGCGTGTCCTTGACCAGCGTGAGGCCGGCGCGCAGCGGCGCGACTCCGCCGACCGACACATAGGTGGCGGCGGTCACCGCGAGTCCCACGGTGGCAAGGCCGAGGATAAGATGATCGGTCTCCTCACCCGTCGCCAGATGCTTGCCCTCGCGCACCACGTCCCTGATGTCGCCCCACACGAAGAGGTCGCCGGCGACGGTGCCGGAGAAGCTGGCGACGTCATCGACAGAGCCGGTGACGAAGCCCCTGGCAAAGCGTTTGGCGAACTGCGCGGTGGAATTGTCTTCGGCCACCGCATCGCTCACGCGCTTCGACAATTCATCGCCCAGCACCACGTTGTTGTCGTGTGCGAGCTCGGCGAAGCTGCCGGCGAGATCGGCATCGCCGGCAGCGAGCGCCGCCTCGATCTGCTCGTGGATCAGGCCGGGGTTGTTGCGCAGGGCTGCGTTGACCCCAAGGCTGGAAAGTTCCGCCGGGTCGTCCTTCGCCGCCAGCACCGCCAAGGCGTCGCGGGCATTCGGCCATAGCATGGCAGCCATGCCCGCACTGAGCGCCACGCATGCCACTGCCAGACTGAGCCCTGCCCGCTTCATCGCCTGAAAACCGGTCCTTCTGCTGCCCTCAAGATGGTATGCCATTTTCGTGACACAACTGCCCCGACGAAAGGAGGGCTTTCCGGGGACGACAAGATTGTGTCGAATTTGCATGAGTAAATCAGCCGTTGGGCATCTAGGAATCATCCGTTCCCCTCAGTATGGTGCGCAGCACAATTCACAAAAGCCGCCACGCGTTGATTGCGCTTGCATCAGATTGCTACCCAGGGTGAACAGGTTATGGCCGACCACGTCGTTCCGCACTTCCACAACGATGCCGGGGTTCCGGTGATCGAGATCGGATCGCAGGAATTCATGTGCGTCGGCGCCAACCCGCCGTTCGACCATCCGCACGTGTTTCTCGACCTCGGCAACGACAACGAGATCATCTGCCCCTACTGCTCGACGCTGTACCGCTTTGCCGCGGACCTGAAGGCCGGCGAAGCCCGGCCGCCGGAATGCGTGCTGAAGGACAAGGTCGCCTGACCGCTCCGTGGCAGTATCGCGCACCATCTTCGTGGCTGGTGCCGGCATCGGGGGACTGACGGCCTCGCTGGCACTTGCCAGGAAGGGCTTTCGTGCCGTCGTGCTGGAAAAGGCCGAGAAGCTGGAAGAAGCCGGCGCCGGCCTGCAACTCTCCCCCAACGCCAGCCGCATCCTGGTCGAGCTCGGGCTCGAGCCGCGCCTTTTGGGCCGCGCGGTGGTGCCGGAATCCATCAACGTCATGAGCGCGCGGGCCGGCGGCGAGATTTGCCGCCTGCCGCTGGGAGGGGCCGCGACCTTCCGCGCCGGTGCGCCCTATTGGGTGGTGCATCGCGCCGACCTGCAGGCGGCGCTGCTGGCGCAGGTGGAGGTCACGCCCGACGTCGAGCTGCGGCTCGGCTGCCAGTTCGAGGACGTGACGAAACATGCACGCGGGCTCACCATCGTGCAGCGCCAGGGCTTGAGCCGGCATCAGGAGGTCGGCAACGCCCTGATCGGCGCTGACGGCATCTGGTCGTCGGTGCGGCATCATTTGTTTCCGGAAGTGCAGCCGCAGTTTTCGGGCCTGATCGCCTGGCGCGGCACGCTGGCGGCCACCGCGCTGCCGCGCGAATACACTTCGCCCCGCGTGCAGCTGTGGATGGGACCGAACGCGCACCTCGTCGCCTATCCGATTTCCGGCGGCCGGCAGATCAACGTGGTGGCGATCGTCGCCGGCACCTGGAACAGGCCCGGCTGGACCTCGCCGGGCGAGACCAACGAGATCAAGCAGTTCTTTGCCAGCGCGCGCTGGCCCGCGACCGCGCGCATGCTGGCAAGCGCGGTGGACGAGTGGAAGCGCTGGGCGCTTTACACCCTGCCCGAGGACGGCGATTGGCATGAGGGCCAGATCGCGCTGCTCGGCGATGCCGCGCATGCGATGCTGCCCTTTGCCGCGCAGGGCGCCGGCATGGCGATCGAGGACGCCGCGGTGCTGGCGAAAGCCTTGAGCGAAGGCGCAAGCGACCCGGCCGGCGTTTCCCCCCCCATGAAGAAATACCCCCCGCCACCCCCGGGGCCCGTCAGGCGGGTGGACCCGCGGGCCCCCCCCAACCCCCCCCACTAACACAAGACCCGACCCAGGGCC
>NZ_JBQTHN010000040.1:0-54360 GCF_052389815.1 Bradyrhizobium sp.
TGGGTCAACTCCGTGATGCTCTGGAAGATCTCGGTGCCCCGTATCTTGAACAGGGATGCCGCAGGGCCCGGATCGATACCACGCGCCATCTGCGCCACCACCCGCAGCTCGGTCGCCTCCAGCGCCAGGACGTCGAGCTCGATGCGGGCGATGTCCCGCCGGAACTCGAGATGCGCCGGATCATCGGCCGGAATTTCGGCCCTCACAATCTTCTTCAGCCGGTCCAGATAGCGCGTGGAACGGCCGATTCCGGCCATGCTGGTGCGTTCGTTTCCGAGCAGAAATTTTGCGTAAGTCCAGCCCTTGTTTTCCTCGCCGATCAGATTCTCGACGGGCACCGGCACGTCTTCGAGGAAGACGTCGTTGACCTCGTGCGATCCGTCGATGGTGATGATGGGCCGCACGCTGATGCCGGGCGATTTCATGTCGATCAGCAGGAAGGAGATGCCGGCCTGGGGCTTCGCCGCAGGGTCGGTCCGCACCAGGCAGAAGATCCAGTCGGCATGCTGGGCCAGCGTCGTCCAGGTCTTGTGACCGTTGACGATGTAGTGATCGCCGTCGCGCACCGCCTTGGTGCGTACAGAGGCAAGGTCCGAGCCCGAGCCCGGCTCCGAATAGCCCTGGCACCACCAATCCTCGCCCGAAAGGATTTGCGGCAGAAACTTCTTCTTCTGCGCCTCGTTGCCGAAGGTGTAGATGACCGGACCGACCATGGTGATGCTGAACGCGAGCGGCGGCAGCGTTCCGGCCCGAGACGTCTCCTGTTCAAAGATGAAGCGTTGCGTAACCGACCAGCCCGGGCCGCCGTACTCCTTGGGCCAGAGGGGGGCAATCCATCCCTTCTTGTGCAGGATCCGGTGCCAGAGCAGCGACTGCTCCTTCGTCAAATCGGTCTCGGGATTCGGAACGCGCATTTCCTGCGGGTAGTTCTCCGCAATAAAGGCGCGCACCTCGTCACGGAACGCAGCGTCCTCGCTGGAAAGATTGAGCTCCATCTTGCGAGGCTCCTGTTACCATTTCTCGCCGAAGGGACGAATCTCCAGCTCGAAGGTCCAGGCGCTCTTGGGCTGCTGATAAAGCAGCCAATAGGATTCCGCGACCGACGACGGCGGCATCAATGCATCGGGGTCGTCCAGCGCGGTCGGACCAAGCGCCTCGATCCGGCGCTGGCGCACCCATTCGGTGTCGACGCCGGAATCGATAATGAGGTGCGCCACGTGGATATTCTTGGGACCCAGCTCACGCGCCGTTGCCTGGGCGACGGCTCGCAGGCCGAACTTGGCACTGGCGAACGCTGCATAGCCGGTGCCGCCGCGCAGGCTTGCGGTGGCACCGGTGAAGAAGATGTTGCCCTTGCCGCGCGGCAGCATCAGCCGCGCCGCCTCACGGCCGGCGAGAAAGCCCGAATAGCAGGCCATCTCCCAGACCTTACGGAACACCCGCTCGGTGGTGTCGAGGATCGGAAAGTTGACGTTGGCGCCGATGTTGAAGATGCAGACTTCCAGCGGCGCGTGCTTGTCGGCATCGTTGAGGAAGGAGATGATCTCCTCCTCCTTGCGTGCATCGAGCGAGCGCGCATGAATTTCGCCGCCGGCTTTCTCGATCTCCTTGACCAGCGGTTCGAGCTTGGCGCCGTTGCGGCGCCCGGCAAACACCGTGAAGCCTTCGGAGGCGAACTTCTTCGCGATCTCGCCGCCGATATAGTCACCGGCACCGATCACGGCCACGGTCGCATTTCTCTTCTGCAAAGATCTTCTCCCGGTCAAGTTAGGTAGTTGCCTGCGAGGCGGGCCGGCCTGCGCCGGAGGCGGTTGCCCCGCCCAGGGACTCCGCGAGCACATGCTTGAGTATTTTGCCGCTCGAAGTAGCAGGCAAAGAATCGAGAACGATGACTTCGGACGGCCGCTTGTAGGGGGTGAGCTGAAATCGAATGAAACCCATCAGATCGGCCGGCTTCGCCCGTGACCCAGGCCGAAGCTGCACAAAGCCGACAACATCTTCATTGCCGTCGATGACACGGCCGACCACGGCGCACTGCACCACGTCCTTGTGTGAGCTGAGCACCGTCTCGACCTCGGCGGGATAAACGTTGAAGCCCGAGCGGATTATCATTTCCTTGGTGCGGCCCATAATGTAGAGACAATCGCCATCGAAGCGTGCCAGATCGCCGGTGTTGAACCAACCGCAGCTATCGATCACCTGTGCCGTCAGCTCGGGCGCCCCGTAGTAGCCGCGCATCACGTTACGTCCCCGGACATGAAGTTCTCCGAGCTCGCCCCTCGACAGCGGTATGCCGTCGAGTGTTCTGATGCGCCCCTCCACGCCGGGCAGCAACGTACCCACAGCCTGGTCAAAACGCGGCGCATCGAAGCGAACGCCTGATATACCCGGCGAGCATTCGGTCATTCCATAGCCGTTGAGCAGCGGCAAACCGAACTCCCTCTCCACGCGCACCTTCAGACCGAGATCGAGCGACGCACCGGAAACGGTAATCAGCCGCAACGAGCCTCGATCGAGCCGCTTCACACCCGACACACCCTTGTACTCCAGCAGACGCTGATACGTGGCGGGAACACCATTGAGTATGGTTATGCCCTCCTCCGCAATCGCCTTGGCGGCTGCCGCTGGATCGAATTCGCTGGCCATCCGCACTGTGCCGCCGACCATAAGCGTCATGATCAGCACCGAGATGCCGACGATATGCGAGATCGGCAGCACCAGGTAGATTTTGTCGGCGCGATCCATTTGGCGGAAATGCGCTGTAGTCCTGGCGCTGATCAGCAGGTTTTCGTGCGTGAGCATCACCCCCTTTGGCGTACCCGTCGTCCCTGAGGTGTAGATCAGCACCGCAACTTGTTTTGCCGGATCGGCCTCCACCGGCTCGACAGTCGCGCTTTCGTTCAGGGGACCAACGCCGATTTCCGGCAACGCACCCAGTCGCCGCTTCTCCGCGCCATAGCGGGATGCGTGCGCCGCAGCTTCCTTCGAAACGCCCGATGTGAAGAGCAACCGGCGGGCGCCGCTATGATCGCGAATCTGGTCCAGTTCCCGCGCCGACAATCGCGGGTTGGCCACGATTGCCCAGGCGTCGAGTCGGCTTGCCGCAAGCAGCAACGCCGCCAGTGCAATGCAATTTTCGCTGACAAGGATCACCCGGTCTCCCGCCCTTACCCCAAGCGAGGAAAGGACGTTAGCGATCTCGCTGACATGCCGATCCAAGTCACGGTAAGTCCAGGATGCGCCGTCCTCGATCAACGCGATCTGATCCGACGTTTTAGCAACGTGATTGGCGGTTACCTGATGGATGCGGTGCGGCAGCCCAAGAGCAATCTCGTCGATATCGATCGCTTGCGACAGCTCGGCCACGACTGAACCTCCCGACCAGCGAGTGCCCACACTGCACCGCGGCATGCCCCATCGTATAGCGTTCTTTTTTAGAACTCGTCAACTCATAAATTTCTCATGAGGAAATGGCAACTTGGTTGCCCTATTCCAACGGTTTTCTGTGAGGCGCGTTTACAAAGCGGTCAAGAGCGGCTAACTATACATACCAAATCGGAACTTACGGAGGAAGCAGGAATGCCCGAAAGTCGCGGCGTGGCGATACTAGTGGGCGCTGGCGATGCCATCGGCGCGGCCGTCGCGCGGCGATTCGCCAAGGGCGGCTACACCGTTTGCATTTGCAGGCGGGACGCCAGCAAATCCCAAGGCCTCGTGGATGAACTCACAGTTGCCGGCCAAAAAATTCACGCCTTCAGCGTCGACGCCCGACAGGAAGCGGATGTCCAGAAGCTGTTTGGGGAGATCGAACGCGACATCGGCCCTATCGAGGTCTGCCTCTTCAACGCGGGTTCGAACGTTAACAAGCCTCTAGTGGAGACCACGGAGAAGCTCTTCTTCAAAGCTTGGGAGCTGGCCTGCTATGGCGGATTCCTGGTCGGACGTGAGGCTGCGCGCGTCATGCTGCCGCGCGGACGCGGCACCATCTTCTTTACAGGCGCAACGGCCAGTGTGCGTGGCGGCCCGGGATTTGCAGCATTTTCATCGGCGAAGTTCGGCCTTCGCGCGGTAGCCCAGGCTATGGCGCGCGAGCTTGGGCCGAGGAATATCCACGTCGTTCATCTCCTGATCGACGCCGGCGTGGACAGCGAAGCCATCCATCAGCGCATGAAAGCGGCTAAAGGGATCGAGGCAAACGAGATTCCGCCGGACAGCCTGACAAAGACCTCTTCGATCGCCGATGCCTATTGGTTCACCCACCAGCAAAGCCGGGATGGCTGGACTCATGAGCTCGATCTGCGTCCGTCCGTGGAGAAATGGTGATGGATGCAGCGCCCGATCTCACCCTGTGGGGTGTTGGGACGAGCCGCACCATGCGCCCGCACTGGGCCATGCACGAACTGGGCCTGACCTATAAGACCAAGCCCATCGGCCCGCGAACCGGTGAGACCAAGACTGCCGAATACACCAAGCTTAATCCTCGCCAGAAGGTGCCCCTGTTGCAGGACGGCGACTTCAGCATCGGCGAGAGCGCAGCGATCGTCGCTTACCTGTCGCGAACCTACTCCACTACGGAACGCTCGCTGATTCCGGAGGCTGCGCGCGACTATGCGGCGTGGCTCGAGTGGTGCTTCTTTATCGTGGCTGAACTCGATTCCACGAGCCTCTACGTCATGCGCCGCCACCGCGCGGATGCACTGGGACACATCTACGGAATCGCGCCAGAAGTGGTCGCACAAGCCGGCGATTATTTCCGCCAGCAGCTGCGGCACGTGGAGGTCGCACTGTCGGATGGACGTACGTTCTTGATGGGCGACCAATTCACAGGCGCCGATATCCTGCTTACCACATGCCTCGATTGGGCTATCGCCTACGGCGTCGGCATCTGCGACAACGCGCAGCCCTACCTTGAGCACATCCAGGGCCGGGACGCCTATCAGAGAGCCCTCACTGCGAATACTCCGCTAGCACCGATTACGCCGGCGGCGGCGAAGGTCTGAGCCGTTCGCCGACACGAGAGGTTTAGACGGCCACGCGCACACTGCGCTCGGCGACCATCCGGTCTATGGCGCCATCGTCGTAGCCGAGTTCATGCAGGACATCACGCGAATGCTCACCGATGCGGGGAGCCGGTCCACCGATCGCGGCCTCGTTGATTTCGAAGCGGGCCGCCGGTTTGGGCTGCCGCACCCGCCCGACCTTCGGCTGATCGAATTCCGCGATGATGCCGCGCGCGACGACCTGTTCATTCTGAATTATTTCTCCCCGCCGCAAGATGGGCGCGCAAGGTACGTCGGCTGCGTCGAGGCGCTCCAGCCATTCAGCGGTCGTATGCTGAGCGATATATTCCGCCATCTTGTTGATGCGTGCAGTAGCGTTGACGGACCGCGCCGATGGCGTCGCAAACCGTGGGTCCTTGGCAAGTTCGGGGTCGCCGGTCGCGCGGCAAAAACCCTGCCATTCGGAATCCGATATGGTGCCGGCTGTGATGTAGCCGTCGCTGGTCTTGAACACCAGATCCGGCCGATCGTTGGGATCCGCGGCGGCAGCCTCGGCACCGACTACGGTGTACTGCATCATGCCTTCCGGCCAGAGATAGGAAATCATCGCATCCAGCATCGCAACCCGGATGTGATCGCCCTGCCCCGTCTTCTCGCGGGCATAGAGCGCCGCCGCCACTGCCTGCGCAGTGAATACGGCGGTTGTCTTGTCACATACGATGGTGCGGATCATTTGCGGGCGGTTCGTTACCGGTTGCGACTGGATATCGGCAAAGCCCGAAAGGCCCTGAATAATCGGATCATAGACACGCTTCTTTACGTAAGGGCCGGTATCGCCGACACCGCTGATCGAGACGTAAATCAGGCGCGGATGGCGTTGACGCAATTCCTCCACGCCTAGTCCAAGGCGCTCCATGGTGCCGGGCCGAAAATTCTGCACCAGCACGTCAGCCTGCGCGACCAGCCTAGTCAGCACCTCGCGACCAGCCGCACTCTTGACGTCGACCGACAGTGAACGTTTCCCGCGATTGGAAGAAATGAACAGGGCGGAGAATTCGCCGTCCTTGTCGATGGTGGCACGGCTGCGGCGCGTGATGTCGCCGCCGATCGGCTCGATCTTCAGGACGTCGGCGCCCTGATCCGCCAGAAACATAGTCGCGAACGGGCCCGACACCACGCCGGTCAGATCGAGGACACGAACACCGCTAAGCGGGCCAGGCATTGGGCAGCCTCCCTGAGTTTATTCTTGCATTAGGTCCGGAGTCCGGATTTCTCGCTCGGCCCGAACAGTCCCACTGTCAGGCTGTCTTGGAAACAGGTTTCCTGGTCTGCTCGATAATCGACTCCTCGACGTCGCGGAGCTGATCCTTGCCGAAAAACATTTCCTTTCCAACGAAAAAGGTCGGTGAGCCGAAGGCTCCCCGGCTGACGGCGTCGTTGGTCAGATCGATCAGCCTCTTCTTGACGTCATCCTGTTGTGCGCGGGCGATCAACCTGTCGATATCGATTCCCGACGAAACAAACGCGTTCCGGAAGATTTGGGGATCATCCATCTTCTTCGGCTCTTCCCACATGTGGTGGTAGGCGGCCCGGAAATAGGGTTCAAACATGCCCTCGAACTGGGCCGCGACTGCGCCGCGCATCAGCATCAGGGTGTTGACCGGGAAGAAAGGGTTTTGGCGGAATTTCGTCACGTTGTGACGGCGAATGAAGCGCTGGGTCTCCAGCGCCTGGTATTCCGGCTTGTTCTTGATTCCGCGAAGCGAATCGAACGGCGACATATTGCCGGTTGCCTTGTAGATGCCGCCGAGCAGAACCGGGACGTACTCGAACTTCACGCCGGTACGCCGCTCGATCCCCGGAATGGCCACTTCCGCGAGATAGGCGTTCGGGCTCCCGAAATCGAACTGGAATTCAACCTTCAGCGTCATGTCGGCTTTCTCCCGGAGAGCGCGTTGAACGGTCGGGTATCGGTCCGATTACCCGGGCTTGTTACAGGGAGTCATACAGTTCTAAATTCGAACTGTCAATTGCGGTCGATTTCGGCTAGTTTGGGCTTGAAACGCGAGGGATTGTTTAGAATTTAGTACCTATCTAGAATGGTACGGCCGCTGCGGTTCCCTGGACGATTCGAGGGGAGGCGGGCCCGGATGACTGGAGACCATTGATGAAATGGAAAGAACTCGAGGAAGAGCCATGTTCGATGGCCCGAACCATTGGCGTGATCGGTGACCGCTGGACTCTTCTAATCCTGCGCGAATGCTTTCTGCGCACGCGCCGGTTCGAGGGATTTCAGTCCGCGCTCGGAATTACACGCCACTTACTCGCCGAGCGGCTGAAGAAGCTGGTCCGGCAGGGCGTCCTGCGACGCATTCCGTATCAAGATTCGCCGAAACGCCACGAGTATATCCTAACACAAAAGGGACTCGACCTTTACCCGATCATGATGGCGATTGTGCATTGGGGAGACACCCACATGGTCGACGAGCGCGGTCGGCCGCTCTTGCATGAGCACCGCAAGTGCGGAAAGAACTTCGATCCGGTCATGGTATGCTCCGAATGCGGCGAGCCACTTTTGGCCAAGGAGGTTCACACCCACCCGGGGCCAGGCGCCCGAAGCACCCCAGCAGCCAAAGTGTCAGAGAATTCGAAGGCCAAGGCGCGCTCCCGGGCCGCTTGAGGTGGCGACCGGGAACAATCGTAACGAAGGCATCCCTCGGCAGGTCGCAGCGTACAGGAGCATCGGCGGGCGCCTCTGGCTGACACGAGATGTGCCGCCGCGGGGCCGCTAGACCCGGATCACATCTTCACTGGCTACGTTACAGTAGAGGCGTTCGACCTGCTCAGAACGATTTTTCAGCACAGCGCGTTGATTGACGTAAGCCTTGTCGGTGATTTCTCCTGCCGCCAGCGATGGTGGATCCTTACACACGGAGAACGAACAGATTCGTTCGCTGCTTCCAACCGTTTCGTTGTATTCCTGAAAACGATCCTTCAGAAATTGAAGCACGAGAGGGTCACGGGTTAGGTCCGCGGCTGGAGTCTTAGAAATCCGCGCTGCCTCGGTTGGATTGAGCCAGCAGAGCAGCGAGCACGATTCACGATTTTCTCCCGCAACGACAATATCCAGCAATACGCCGCGCGCTGCAGCCAGGATTGCCGCACGCACATTTCCGATCGAGACCCACGTACCGTTCGCAAGTTTGAAGTTCTCGGAAATTCTGCCCGTAAACCGCAGCCCGAGTTCCGGCTTCTGAGGATCCATAAACGAGACGGTATCGCCGATGCGATAGAAGCCTTCCTCATCGAAGGCCTTCTCCGTCAAATCCGTTCTTCCAAGATAACCGGGGGTAACGTTAGGACCCTTCACCCTCGCCTCGTAAGTATCGGAAACAGGAATCAGCTTCAATTGCAGCCCCGGCGCGGGAAGACCAATCTCGCCCGGCTGCTCGGTTGCCCAATGGGTCGTACTGATTGTCGGAGCCGTTTCGGTGGTGCCGTAGCCGGACATGACGGGAATGCGCCGGCCGGTGATCGACGACATCAGCCGATAGAGTTTTTCAAGCGTATCTTGCGAAATTGCAGCCCCGGCGTAGCTCAATCTGTCCAGCCGCTCGAACACGGCGGCGCCAAGGTCGCGATCGTTCTCGATCGCGTCACACAAGAGATTATAGCCGGCAGGTACGTTAAACATTGCGGTCGGCGAAATTTCCTTGAGATTCGCGATCGTCTTGTGGAAAAGCTGAGGCAGCGGCCGGCCATCGTCGATGTAGAGCGTCCCGCCGTTCTTGAGAATTCCGTGAAGGATCACATTGCTGCCCATCGTATGGTGCCACGGTAGCCACTCAACCTGGACCGGTGCATCCTGAGGCGACACCAGCAGACTCCCCATTTGCAGGGAGCTGGCCATCATGCGGTGGGTGTTGAGTACGCCTTTCGGGAAACCGGTCGAACCGGACGTGAAGAGAACCTTTGCCACAGCGTCGCAAGACACCGCACGCGAAGCATCTGTGAATCCGTCAACCCCGGCTCGTGACGTCAGGGCGCGAAAAGGCACGGTGTCCGGCGCCCCGTCGACGCTGATCCAGGTCGCGGCTGCTAGATCAGCAATAGAGCGGCCGGCAGAAAAGTCGCGTCCGCTCTGAACGAAAACGAAATTCGGACGCAGCGCCTCCGCTATGTCCTTTAGACGAGCCAGGCCTCCGGGCATCAGCGTGTAGTTTGGCGATATCGGCGCCAGGATTACTCCAATCGCCATCGCGGCAAACGAGATCACCGCGTTCTCGATCGAGTTTCCTGAAAGCACCGCCAGCTTGTCGGAGGGCTTTGCGCCCATATCGATCAGAGCCTGGCCAACCGACTGAACCTGCGACCATGCTTCGCGATAGGTGATCTCGTCCCAGTCACCCTTCGCATTGCGTTGGGCAAGAAAAATCCTATCCGGTACAGAATTTGCCCAGGTCGAAAGGAAGTCCGTGATCCGCCAATCGCAATGTCCCAACTCAATAGGCGAGCTCAATATCAGCGTGCCGCCGGTTCGACGCTCTATGGAAAGCTCCCTCGGCGCAAACGTCAGTGCCCTCGTCGACATCGCAACTGATCTCCTGAATTATCGCGTGGAGCCGATCGCACGCGCTGCACGCGCTTCGGCACTCCTGATGCTCATCGCCGCTGGGCCCACCGCCTGGATGCGTGAGCCGTCAACCGGGCATCGAGCCACTGCCCTACTCGCAGCTTCGATTGGCCAGGTCACTCGGACCTGGCATCCAGCACTTCCCCGAAGGCTTCCCAGCTCGTGCCGGTCCATCGCTGCAACCGCATCTGCGTCCAGATCATGTTCTCGGCGTCGGAGGTGTTGACCTTGATGCCAGGCAGCGCAGTTGGAATGATGAAGTTCTTAAGATTCTTGGCCTGCGCAAGAATATTCTTGCGGGACAGATCATTGCCACATTGCTTTAGAATCTGCTCGAGCAGGAGGCCTTGCTGATAGCCGGTCAGATAGCTGCCGTTGGTGATATCGGCGCCCGGCAAATACTTGTCAAAAAACGTTCGGTAGGCCTGCACGCCCGGGTCGTCTTTCCATGCCGGATCCAGAATATCCTTGTTGGTCGTGCCGACGATCACGCCGACAGATTTGTCGAGACCGGCGGGCGTGAGCGTGCCTCCGACCGAGCCGGAGGGGAAATTGATGATCACGGTCGCCTTCCAGCCGATCACTGAGGCTTGCCGGATGGCCTGCGCTGCGAACTTCGGCGTGCCGGCAATCACAAGCGCGTCCGCACCAGAGCTCTTTAGATTGACGACCTGAGAATCAACCGTCGGTTCGGTGACCTCATAGGAGGCGCTCACGACTTTTCGGTCGAACTCCTTGCCGAGAAACGCCTTGAAAGCGTTGACATAATCTTTGCCGAGGTCGTCGTTCTGATACAGGATGGCATACTTGGCGTTTGGCAGTGCTCTCGTCAGATATTTGGCGTAGATTTTTCCTTCGGTGTCATAGCTGACAAGACCTGTGGTGGTCAGCGGATAATTGGCGACATCCGTGAACTTGGATGAGCCACTCATGATTGCGATGCCGGGCACCCCTTTCGACCTAAGGTATTTTGCCGTAGCTGAGATACCGGGAGTGCCGAGCTGACCGAACATGAACGACACTTCATCGCTCTCGACGAGTTTGCGGATGTGCTCCACGGCTTTGGGCGGGCTGTACGCGTCGTCATATGCGATGTAGTTGATCTTGCGGCCGTTGATGCCGCCGCGGTCGTTCACCGACTGAATGTAGGCCATGAGGCCCCTGCCCACGAGACCAATTGAGGACGCCGGTCCGCTGAAGGGAAACACGCCGCCAATCTTGATCTCGGTCGCTGAAATTCCCGGCTCCTCAGCCGCGAATGCCGGGCCGCTCAGAAGTAGCGCCAGAGCCGCCACGGTCTTCCATCTCATCAGCATTGCTCTTCCTCCAAACGCGTACCCTTCCCGGTACGTGGTTTTGTTTTGCTGCGCCTCCTCCCCACGTCACTCCGCGGAGGCTTCGACTACTTCGGCAAAAAGGTTCCAACGTGCGCCGGCCTTTTCCCCTATCGTACAGTTCTTTTTTAGAACTAGTCAAGCCGCTTTAAGGGTGAGTTCTCTCGGCCAGGGGTTCCGGCACTGAGGCATCCTCTTCCCGGAAGCCAACCGTCCGTTCTGAGTTCGATGATTTCGCTGAAATGAACTGCTTCCCGCTAACCCAGCTTGGCGGCGTTCGATCCAGCGTAAAGCCTTGAATGACAAGCGGACGTGAGGGGTCGCAATCGGATCTTTCCAGCTAGGGCGCCGTAAATTCCTATAAAGTACTTATGTCTGATCAATTGGTTTTGGACGCCAGGGCAAGCGAACGCCCTGCGAATTTCCAGGTCCAGTGCTCGAAACTGTTCGCAGCGAGTGACCACGAGCACGACTTCGTGGGCCCCACCAACCTCCGAGCTACCGCTTCTCGACCTTTTCCGGAGTGATGATCTGGACCTGTACGGGCGCCGCAAAACACTTGACCGCGACGCGGCCAAACGCCTTCATGTGATCGCTCTTGGAATGCAGAGGGAGGCACTCTGCCGATTGCCACTGTTCGACGAACACGAGCTTGTTCGGATCGGTGGTACTTTCGAACAGTTCATAGGAAATGCATCCATCTTCCTGACGGGTGGCGGCAATGCATTCCTTCGCGGCAGAGAACAACTCCGCCTTCATTTCCGGCTTCACCATGAGCGTAGCAATCACATAGACCATCTTGTCCCGTGCCTTTCCCCGACGCATCCGCGCCCGGTGTATCTACTTTGAAGCCCCAAGCGCCCCGCCGGCCATGGCAAGGCGATGTAACAGCGGCACCGGCCGAAGTGTTTCGTCCTTGTCCAGTGCGGCCATATAGGCCAGCCGCTCAGCCACGACGGGCAGCCCTGTCTGGTCAGCAAGGAACATCGGACCGCCGGTCTGCCGCGGCCAGCCGTATCCATAGAGCCAGACCAGATCGATGTCGCTTGCCCGCTCCGCGATCCCCTCCTCGAGAATTCGTGCCCCTTCATTGATCATCGGATAGATCAGGCGCTCATGAATCTCGCTGTCGCTGATCTCGCGTCGAGTGATGCCGAGTTTGCGACTGGTCTCCACAATCAAGGCGTCCACATCGGCGTCCGGAATCGGCGTTCTGGATCCCGCATCGTACCGGTAATACCCGGCTCCGGTCTTCTGACCGAATCGTCCCGCTTCGCACAGCGCATCTTCGATCGGCGACTTCTCGCCGCTATCCTTGCGCGATCGCCAGCCGATATCGAGACCTGCCATATCCCCCATCGCAAACGGCCCCATCATTCCGAACCGCGCCGCGACAGCGTCGACCTGCTGCGGAAGCGCCCCGTGAAGCAACATCTTGCGGGCCTGGAGCAGGCGGACTAAGAGCATTCGATTGCCGACAAAGCCGTGACAGACGCCCACGACGACGGGAACCTTGCCGATGCGCCGCGCGACTGCGGCGGCGCTAGCCAGCACGTCCGGCGCCGACTTATCGCCACGCACGATCTCGGACAGCTTCATGACATTCGCCGGGCTGAAGAAGTGCATCCCGAGAACATCCTGGGGCCGCTTCGTGACAGCTGCGATCGCGTTGACGTCGAGAAAGGAAGTATTGGTTGCGAGAATCGCGCCCGGCTTCGCAACTGTGTCGAGCGTGGAGAAGATGTCCTTCTTTATCTGCATAGTCTCAAAAGCAGCCTCGATGATGAGGTCGGCTTCCGCAGCGTGCTCCAGGCCCACGGCACCCTCAATCAGCGCCATGTGCTTAGCGACCATGTCAGAAGACATCCCCGAGCGCGCTGCGGTCGCCTCGTAATTCTTCCGTACGATAGCAAGGCCACGGTCGAGCGCGTCCTTTGCGATCTCGATCAGCTTCACCGGGAGGCCGGCGTTGGCAAAGGACATGGCGATGCCCCCACCCATGGTGCCCGCGCCGATGATCGCGACCGAGTCGATCTTGCGCGGGCGCGTGCCCGCTTCCACACCAGCGATCTTGTTGCTGCTGCGTTCCGCGAAGAACACGTGACGCAGCGCTCTTGACTGAGAGCCACCTCTCAATCGCGTGAACAGCTCCCATTCGCGCCGGATCGCTTCATCGAACGGTACGTCCAGGCACCAGGCAACGGCTTCCACGCAGGCCGCCGGAGCTTCCAGCCCGCGATTGCGCTTCATCGCTTCAGCTGCCGCCTTCGTCAGTATGCTCCTGTCAGCGCGCGCCGCTTCCAGCTTCGAATCGTCATCGCGCAGCGACCGAAAGGGACGGCGTTCGGACAGAACTTTCTGTGCAAAGGCCACACCCGCCGCTACAGGGTCCCCTTCGAATATTTGATGGACCAGCCCAAGCTGCAGCGCCTCTTCCGCGCCGATCGGATCGCCGGTCACGATCAATTGCACAGCTCTTGCCGGTCCGATGGCGCGCGGCAGACGTTGCGTACCGCCACCACCCGGGATCAATCCAAGCTTGACCTCCGGTTGCCCTAGCTTGGCGTCGCCCGAGGCGACACGGAAATGGCAGCCCATCGCAACTTCGAGCCCGCCGCCAAACGCGACGCCATGAATGGCAGCGACGACAGGTTTGGACCGGTTCTCGAATAGGCGGTTGATTTCATCAAGACTCGGTCCTTCAATCTTCTGGTCGAACTCGCGAATGTCGGCCCCGCTAATGAACGTGCGGCCAGCGCAGGCAAGCACGACGGCTGCGTATTGCTGATCGCCCAGCACCTCCCGCATGGCGTTGCGCAGACCTTGGCGCACCGCCGAACCAAGTGCGTTCACCGGCGGGTTGTCGACCAGAAGAACGGCCACAGTGCCGTGCTTCTCGATGCTAACGGGGCTGGTCATCGGCTATCTCCTTGGGAAGAACAGTGCGTCCGGATCCGGCACCGGCGGCAATTCCAATCGGCCGCCAAGCCGCCTTCGTAACCGGTCGGGCGGCCTTGGACTGGTCCCAGCTTGGTAGTTCGGCTTGGTCAGTCCTGGCCACAGCGCATCTGACGAGCGGCTATTCAGCATTGAATTGAGTGCGCGGACGCCGCCGCTGACCCGCGACCGTCTTTTGTACCTATGTGCAGCATGGTCCTTTCCGCGTATTGGCCTTTCCCGGAAATACGCGAAGGTTGGAGCTGTCGAGCGTTCTGAGCAATTGCGTCAGACAGCCATGATGCCGCCGTCCACCGCCAATATCTGGCCCGTAATGTGTTTGCCGGCGTCGCTGGCGAACAGGACGACCGCCCCCTTTAGATCGTCTTCATCGCCGATGCGACGCAGCGGAACACCCGCAGTCAGCTTGTCGAGCCCAACCGCCTTAATGGTTCCGGCCGTCATTTTGGATGGGAAGAAACCCGGAGCAAGCGCATTGACCGTAATGCCGTATTGACCCCAACTGCCCGCCAAGGCGCGGGTGAAATTGACAACCGCTCCCTTGCTCGTGTTGTAGGCAATCATCTGCGGCTCGCCAACATGACCTCGCAATCCGGCAATCGACGCCATGTTGATAATGCGCCCGTACTTGTTCGGAATCATCGACCTCTTCGCGACCTGCTGGCTCAACACGAACAGGGATCGAATATTGAGATTCATCACCTTGTCCCATGCTTCGATGGGATGATCCTCTGTTGGAGCTCCCCAGGTAGCGCCGGCATTGTTGACGAGAATATCGATCCTGCCAAACTTGCCCAGCGCCTCATTGACCAGACGCGCAACATCATCATCCCTGGAATTGTCGGCCGCGATCGCCTCCGCCTGATATCCGAGCTTTGACAGGTGCGAACACGCTTGCTCCAGATCGGTGGCTTTCCGCGACGACAAAATCACCTTGGCGCCTTGCTCGCTCAGTGCCTCGGCAATCTGCAGGCCCAATCCACGAGAGGCTCCCGTTACGAGCGCGATTTTGCCCGTAAGATCGAGTGCCTTCTTCACGCTTCCCATGTGCGATTCCTTTCATATGATTACTCTTCACAGCCAGATACGTATCGCCGCTACTCCAAGACCGGCGAGGTCCGTTTTGCACAATCACCTGGTGCTCACGATGAACAGCTCAATCAATGCAATGAGCGTGTCGGGTGCGTCTTCCTGACTGAAGTGACCGGCATTCCGGAGCTTGATGACGGGCCCCTCTGGCCATATTGCTTTGAATTCAGAGATCTGGTTCTCCGGCGCAATAGCTCGATCCTTCATGCCTACCGCTAGCATCGCAGGCTTCGACTTCAGGTTTTCGAGAAGCGGAAAGCCCTCCTCAAGGTATGGTCTGATCCGACCGAGCAACGCATCGAGCGGAAACTCAATTGCCCCGACGCAATCCTCTTTGGTTGGAAACGCCGAGCGATAGGCCGCGAGCCAATCGGAATCGACCACCGATAAATTCTCCAAGCCTTGCGTCTTCATAATGCTGAGGATGTTCACATCCAGGTGTCCCAACACCTCACCGAGCGTACCGGCTCTGTGGTGATTTAGGATGAGCTGGAACCAAGGTGTCAATCCCGGCGGCGCCTTGCCATAGCCGGTCAGCGTGTTGAGGAGAAACAGGCGCCTCACTCGGTCGGGATGGCGCAGCGCAAACGCTGATCCGATCAGCCCGCCCCAATCCTGCAAGACGAGCGTAATGTTGGTGAGTTCGAGCGCTTCGATCAATTTGGTCAAGTTGTCGACGTGCGCCCTGAGTGAATATTCACGACCTTGAGGAGTTTCGCTCTTACCAAAACCCATGTGGTCAGGAACGACAACTCTATGCGTAACGGAAAGCGGTGGGATGAAACGTCGATAGAGGTAGCCCCAAGTCGGTTCACCATGCAAACAAACTATGGGGTCGCCGGTTCCCTCGTCGACGTAATGCATCCGAAAGCCGGCTCCCTCAAAAAAGCGCGGCTTGAAGGGCCAAGTCCCACCAAAAGTCTCGCGGGCGGCAATCATGGCAAGTCATAGCTCCTTCGGTTCTGCTTAAGCACCCTATTCCGCGACGACAAGATCACCTTGGCGCGTTGCTCACCCAGCGCCTTGCGACTTGGCGTCCAATCGAACGTGAGCCGTCTGCTACGAACGCGATCTTCGTAGGATCGAATGCCTTTCACTGCCGAACTAGCCTCAGGCGCAGGCGGCTAGCGTCCCTTGAAGACCGCGGCACGGCGTTCGACGAAGGACTGGATACCTTCCATCATGTCCTGGCTGTTAAAGACACGATCCTTGATCTTGGGGATGTAGTCGATCGCGGAACGTTCGGCCGCCTCGATGTACTTCAACGCAGCTGCTTTGGTGACCTGAATTCCGATAGGCGCGTTCTTGACGATGGTTTGCGCCAACTCCATCGCACGCTCAATTTGCTTTCCGGGCTCGACCACTTCCTGCACTAGGCCGATCCTATGGGCCTGCGCGGCATCGAACTCGTCGCACAGGAACAGGTGGTACATTGCATCGCCCCAACCGGCCCGAGTCAGAAAGCGAAAGTGAGCACCCCCGAGCGGCGCAATACCCCGTTTCGATTCCATCTGGCAGAACCGGCTGTTTGACGCGGCGACGACAATGTCCCCGGCGAGCATCATTTCGATGCCGATGGTGTAGACAATTCCCTGCACCGCGGTGACAACCGGTTTGCGACAACGCCCCTTGAGGGCGAACACGTCGATGTTGGCGGCCGGGATATCGATCTTTTCGGCCTTCGGGCCGAAGAATTTGGGCATGTCGAGGCCGGCGGTAAAGTCGCTGCCCTCGGCGCAGACCACGCCGGCCCAATAATCGTCAGTGCGGTCCAGCAAGGTCATCGCTTCGGAGATCTGCGCCATCATCTGCGGGTTGAACGAATTCTTCTTTGCCGGATTGTCGATGATGACCTTTAGCACCCGCCCGTGAACTTCAGTGCGGATCTGGCCCAGCGGGGGCTTCTGCTCGGTCATTTGCTCCCTCCACGCAGCGCTTGACACCTACAGGGATAGCAGCCCACTGCGGTGTGCTCGATCAGGTCACATGACAATTTGTGCCCGACGCCGGCTACAACATTCTTGTGCCTAGCTTATTCAGGAATGAATTTCGCGGTGACAGGCTGGTCGTTTACTCTCCCGGCGCCAGCAGCCGGCGGCAGCGCCGCAAACCCCAACACCTACCGCAGAGGCGCATCATGACGACCAGTCCGCTGTTCGAGCCTTTCAAGCTGAAATCGCTTGAAATTCGGAATCGAGTGGTCATGGCGCCCATGACCCGCTCCAAGAGTCCCGACGAGACGCCCGGAGAAGATGTAGCCGCATACTACCGCCGGCGAGCGGAAGGCGGGGTCGGGCTGATCATTACCGAAGGCACGACCATCGACCGGGCCGGCAGCTCAAACGATTCCAATATCCCGAATCTGTACTCACCCCGAAGCATCGATGGCTGGCGTAAGGTCGTCGCCGCCGTCCATGCCGCGGGCGCGAGAATCGCGCCACAGATCTGGCATCGGGGCATGGTGCGCAAGCCAGGCACCGGTCCCCGGCCAGACGGCAGATCGGACGGGCCCTCGGGACTATCGGGTTCTGGGAAGCAAGTCGCCGAACCGATGACCGATTCGGATATCGCCGACACGATCGATGCATTTGCACGAGCTGCACTGGTTGCGAAAGAGATCGGCTTCGACGCTGTCGAGTTGCACGGGGCGCATGGATATCTGGTGGACCAGTTCTTTTGGGCGCAGACCAACAAACGAAATGATGTTTACGGAGGCAACCTGGTGCAGCGAACCCGGTTCGCCGCTGAGATCATCAAGGCAATTCGAACGCGAGTCGGACCGGACTTCGTCATCATTCACCGTTTCTCCCAGTGGAAACAACAGGACTATGGCGCTCGACTTGCGAACACGCCTGACGAGCTCGCCGCTGTCTTGACTCCGCTGGTCGACGCCGGCGTCGATATATTCCACGGTTCAACGCGACGATTTTGGGAGCCCGAGTTCTCCGGTTCCAATCTCAATCTCTCCGGGTGGAGCAAAAAGCTTACCGGCAAACCGTCGATCACCGTTGGATCCGTTGGCCTCGAAGGTGCCGACTTTATCGAGTCCTACAAGGGCAAGAGCGCCGAAGTCGGCGAGCTGCACGATCTTGAATCCCGCCTTGGACGTGGCGAGTTCGATCTTGTCGCGGTGGGCCGGGCGCTGATCGCCGATCCGTACTGGACATCGAAAGTCCGCGACCGGCAATTCGCCGAATTGTCGGCGTTTTCTCCAGCATCAATGGCAATGCTTTGATCTGGAAGCCTTGAAATCCAGCTCAAGCAAATGCGCCAGGTCTCACATTACCTGGAGGCCATCGAAACATTAGACGCCGACAGGCTCCGCGAAATGCGACACGCCAAGCCACCCCCCGACCAAGTCAGACTTGTCGGTGCCCTCGATCTCGACGACCTCCGACTTTGTCATGGACTCCTTTCCGCCGCGGGCGGTAACCTCCACCAGCTTGAACCTTGCCCGTACGCGGCTTCCCGAACGCACCGGCGTCACGAAGCGAATTTTGTCAAAGTCGTAATTGATCCTCATCACGACGGCGCATCTCGAAGAATTCCTCGCCGCCATCGCTACACTTACTGGAGACGGTGATGTGCACGATCGTTGGTGCCACGACCCCCCGCGTAATGAGGGATGAGGAAGCATCGAAAGATCTGCTGGGCGCGCGAGGTCATTCCTCGACTACGCGGAGATGCGCCGATCTCTCCGCGCATAACCGGCGCTATGTTCATCCATCGGGTCCTCGCAAAGGAACTGATTGCCCTCAAACCCGCAGCGAATTCTGCTGGTCGCGGACAATCCTGCGCGCCCGTGTTAAAGCCAGCTTAACGCCGTCACGCACTGCGCTGCAAACGCCTTCGAGGCCCTTGTTGTCCCAGAAACCACGCACGAGACTCCGCAAACTCTGTTTCGAGGCACCGACGGACCTGCCGTGTCAGCTTGCGTAGATCGCTCTCGCGTCGGCGCAACAGCCAAAGATCCATTGACGACGATTCGTGAGGAAGAACACGCACCAAACCCTCTGCTAGAGCGAACGGGACCGCCAGGAATGCCAACCCCAGTCCCGCGGCAGCGGCGGAGAAATGATTCGCGATCGGCATTACTCTCAATGCGCCGCGGGCATCCGCGGCAGCCTTGAAGCGCGTGAGGAGAACCATTTGTCCGGCACGTTCGCTGCGAAGGTCGGCAAAGTCTACCGGACTCCCGATAATCTCGTGCTTGTCGAGATCCGCAACAGACCGTGGCGTGGGATGCTCAGCCAGATAGGCCTCGGATGCGAACAAGCCGAATGCAACCGTCGCCACCCGCCGCCCAATCAGCTCGTTGTCGCCCGGATGTCCCATCCTGAGAACGAAATCGAGGTCGCTTGCGGCAAGATTCTGCTGCAGAACCGTTGAGCTTATCTCGAGCCGGATCTGGTCGTCTAGCGCACGCAGCTTTTTGACGCGAGGCAACAACCAATGCTTGGTCAGGCCTTCCGTAGCAGAGATCTTGATGGAGTAGGATCTGTCCCCGACGCGCGATGACAGGTCGCGCTGAAACAACTCGAACGAACGTACCATGTCAGCCGCCGACTGACGGAGTTGTTCGCCTTCCTGTGTGAGCTTGACACCGGAAGACACTCGAAAGAACAGCGGAGCTCCGATGTAGCGTTCCAGCTCCTTCAATCGCCGACCGAGCGTCGGCTGGCTCATACCAATTTCGCGAGCCGCCCGATTGAGACTGCCGATCTTGGCGACGGAAACGAAAAGTCGAAAGAGATCCCAGTTTACTTCCGCAGCTCGTCCTCTTGCTCTCGGCGACGACATCTGGACCTGAACGCTTGAAGCTTCGATAGTCGACTCGACGGTCCGGCAAGCGTCCCTGTCGCCTCCGGAAGATTGCGTCAGAACCTCAACCGCCATCGCCGCCTCCAGGACATTCAGCGCGCATCTGCTACATTCCGCACGGGCAACGTTGATGACTGAACAGTTGCCGGAGTGCCCCGAGTTCGGCGCGCTTTCTGACTCGATCCTCATTCTTCATCAATGAGAATGATGATCATCATGCACAACGTCAAGGCAAAACGTTTGTCTCGACGACCATCTTGATTCGTAAAGCAGTGCATTGATCATCCGTCTGCGGTGCTTTCACGGAATAGGATACACTGGCGACCAGGGACGCTACCCCGCCACGCTTAGACGCTCGGGCATCAGATCTGTACGGCTTCATGCGCCGTTCGTCCTCGTTCAGAAGGATCAAGACGGAAAGCACCGGCCAAAGGCCTGCAGCAATCTCGGTGAACCGCGGAAGCGAAGTCTCCTGCGCAGCAGTAGCCAAGGCAGCTTCACCTCTTTGCGGACAAAGCTCAACCACGCGTCACTATCGGCTGTCATAGTGAAATCTGCCGCACCGTGACGGCCATTGGTAACCTTGATCGTCTTGTTCCTGATCTCGACGGTGACTTCCGCGGGTTCGCGACCCACAAACGTGAAATGAAACGCGGCATTGAGGCCGGCAGAACGCCCCCGTTGAAAGACCAACGTAAGCGATCTCAGAAAGGCAAAAATCGAACGTAGATTCGAAAGTCCGTTGTGAACGCGCTTGATTGGCTTGTGCGGGAAGCGGCGGGGCACGTAGGCCTCAGCGTCAGATCCGGCGACAACATAGACGGTCTCAGCCTTTTCGGTTAGCGGTCTGGCTATCTCTTCCATGTATTGCTTACGGTCGGCAAGATACGGACCGATCACATCTTCACCAGCCGGACACACCGCAATACAGTAAGCGGCTTTGTAGTTCGCCCCGAAGGAAAGGCTTTGCCACATTGAGGCCGTCTCTGCCGGCGTGACTCTATCCCGATAGGCACGCGAACTCGGACTGTCGGCGATCGCATCTACCCAATCGGTGAAACCGCCTGAGAATTCACGATAGTTGTGCGTGTAGCAGGCCGCGAAATCAAAATGCCCATCCGGAGCGATCGCACCAGTGGGACAGGCGGAAACGCAGAGCTTGCATTCCAGACAAGGGCTGAAGTCGAGTGGTCGCGAATAAGCACTGATCTCCGTGTCCAACAAGACTGTCCCGAGAAGAATAAAATTGCCGAACTTTGGATGGATGACGTTGCGATGAATGCCCATCCGACCAAGGCCGGCCGCTTCGGCAATGGGCTTATGCGATACCAGCCACTGCTTGCCTGCGCCGAACCGGTCCATTTCCATCGGAAAGCCGACGGCAGCTGCATTTATCGCTCGAACGCCAACGTCTTCCAGTCTTCTAACGACCTCTCGAACCACGCCGTCTGTATTGTGCACGACGTGGTGAAATTCGATATTTGCGATGGAGCGCATCGGAGTTCGGATGTTCTCGCGATTCATCCGACACACAATACTTATGATGGATTTCGCGCGGGGGAACACACCGACGATATCTGCACGGTGCGCCGCGAGATCTTCCCGATCGACCTCGACGAAACCTACGTCATCTGCCCCCGCTTCCAAACACAATGATCTAAGCAGATCGGCATCCAATGTGGGCGGCGGAGACGCCTTTGCTTCAGCTCGATGCGATACAACGGTTGGATGACTCGCCAAATCGGCCACACACCAACTCCCTCATCAGCAGGTGCAAATCGGCCCCGATCTCGATCAAATCAAGATATCCAAACAAAACTTAGTCACTTGCAAAAAACTAGTCAAGTCTGGTAATGGACGAGGAACAACTCATAGGAATGACCGCAAATTGTCCGCAGGACCTCCTGCCAAGGTGTTGGGAGCTCCTGAAGAGCGGATGGGCGCCAATCGTCGTTCTCTCAATCGCTGGAGCACTCGCAATGCAATTGACCGTCAATGGCAAGCGGCACGACTTGGACATCGAACCGGCCATTCCGCTTCTTTGGGTGCTTCGAGATGAACTCGGCATTACGGGACCGAAGTATGGCTGCGGCGCCGGCCTCTGCGGCGCATGCACCGTGCACGTGGACGGCAAGGCGGTCCGCTCCTGCTCGATCAGTGCTGGCGAGGTTCGCGGCAACGTTACGACGATCGAGGGCCTCGGAACGCCGGCAAACCCACACGTGATTCAGCAGGCTTGGATCGAGCACCAAGTTGCGCAGTGCGGCTATTGTCAGTCCGGCCAAATGATGACTGCGGCAGCCCTCCTGTCGAAAACCCCCGATCCGTCTGAGTCCGATATTGCCGACGCCATGGGCGGGAATCTTTGCCGATGCGGAACTTATCCTCGCATCCATAGCGCCGTCAAAACTGCAGCCCAGATGACGAAGGGGAAATAACGTGGCTCGGCTTGGAAAAATTGCACGACGCACGTTTCTGATTGGATCCGCGGCGATCGCCGGAGGCGTCGCGTTCGGCTATTATAGCTTGCGCAAGGATCCTCTCAATCCGTTGCTCAAACACCTCCAGCCGGGTGAAGCCGCGATCACGCCCTATGTTCGCATCGATGCGAAGGGCGTCACGCTTATTGCTCCGCGAGCCGATAAAGGCCAAGGCTCCTATTCCATCCAAGCACATCTGATTGCTGAAGAGCTCGATGTGGATCCTCATAAAGTTCGCATCGATCCTGGTCCGCCCAGTCCGGCATACTTCAACAGCCGGATCATGGACGACAGCCTGCCCTTTTCTACAATCGATGATGGCTTCTTGGCACGGGGTGCGCGTGGTGGCGGCGAAGTGTTGAGCCGTGTGCTGGGTATGCAGATCACTGGTGGTTCCTCCACTGTACCCGATGGTTATCATAAACTTCGCATGGCGGGGGCTGTTGCGCGCGAGACTTTGAAGGAGGCGGCCGCCCGAAGGTCGGGAGTGTCCCGATCAGAACTGAAAACCAAGGATGGCCAGGTCATCCTGCCCGATGGCAAGTCCGTTACTTACGCGGAACTAGCCGTTGAGGCAGCGCAGCTTGCACCCATTACCGATGTCACGCTCCGACCAGAACATGAGTGGCGCTACATTGGCAAGAGCATGCGCCGGATCGATATCGTTGCGAAGTCTACCGGTACACAGCAGTATGGGATTGATATTCGTCTGGACCGAATGGTGTATGCCACCGTGCGGGCCAATCCCGGTATGGGAGGCACGATCAAACGATATGATGCCTCTACCGCGGAAAAGATGAGGGGCGTGAAAAAGATCGTCCCGGTCAAAGACGGTGTGGGCGTCATTGCCGATAACACGTGGAGAGCCTTTCAGGCCGCGGCCGCAATCAAGATCGAATGGAACGATCCTCCCTACCCGGCCAACTCGGCTGGAATGTGGAAGGTATTGGAGAATTCGTTCTCCAAAGACATGCAGGACAGCCGACTTCGCAACGACGGAGACGTCGAGAAGGCATTGGCCGCCGCACCCAAACCGATTGAGGCAGAGTATCGAACGCCATATCTAGCTCACGCGCCGCTCGAGCCCATGAATGCGGTGGTACTCTATACGAAGGAACGGCTCGACATATGGACGGGAACGCAGATCCCGCTATTCCTCCAGGTGCATGCCGCGAAGCTGACCCAACTGCCGGAAGACAAGGTTTATGTTCACGCTCAGCCAATCGGCGGCAGCTTCGGAGCGCGACTCGACGACACCTACGCGTTGCAGGCCATCGAGCTTGCGATTGCGATGGAAGGCGTTCCGGTCAAAATGACTTGGAGCCGAGAGGAGAACATGGCGCACGACTATCCGCGCCCGATCCAGCTCTCGCGCGCAAAGGGAACAGTTCGCGATGGCAAGGTCGAGAGCATGAGCATCGATATCGCTGGCCAATCAATGGGGGCCTCTTGGTTTAACCGTCTGCAGGCGCCCGTTCCTCCCGGTCCCGATACTACTAGTGTCAATGGCGTTTGGGACCAACCTTTCGCAATACCGAACTACCGGGTGACAGGTTACCGGGCGAAGGAAATGGTGCCGGTCAGCCCGTGGAGATCGGTTGGAGCCTCGGCGAATGGGTTTCATCACGCCTCCTTCCTGGACGAACTGATCCATGCCGCCGGCGCTGATCCGATGTCGGAACTTATTCGTCTATGCGATCATAAGACCTCGAAGGCAGTCCTGGAGACCCTGCAAGATATCTCCGCATGGAAGGGACCGCGAATCGACAGCAAGCGCGCCCGTGGTGTCGCCCTGACGTTATCGTTTGGCGTACCGATGGCCCAAGTCGTTGAAGTGAGCGATACGGCTCAAGGCATCAGAATCGACAAAGTATACGCCGTTTGCGAGGTGGGGCGTGTTCTCGATCCGATCAATTTTGAGGCGCAAATCCAGGGAGGCATCATCTGGGGCTTGGGTCATGCGATGAATTGTGAGCTGACCTACGACAACTTCGCGCCGGTCCAGACGAACTTTCACATGTTCGAGGCAATGAGATTCCATCAGGCACCAGAAATCATCGTCAAGGGATTGCAGCTTGGGAGTGAAGTGCGCGGAATTGGCGAACCCCCCGTTCCGCCAGCGGCACCAGCGCTTGCGAATGCCATCTTTGCTCTCACTGGAAAGCGTGTCCGCGAACTGCCCCTAAACAAGGGTGTCAAGTTCGCGTAATCCAGCAATCCGCTTCTCTCTACCTCGTCAGCCAGCTTTACGAGCACACCTCCGTCATGGTCACCACCAATCTTGCGTTAGGCGACTCGCCGAACTGAATGTTGATGGAAGAGATTCGCTTGGAACAGTGTCCCTCATTGAGACTCGTCGGTCATGCCCATGCCGCCATGAAGCTGCACAGCTGGATCGGCGGGTCTCCACTGCCTTTGCGCTAAAGCACCTTGCGTGGCAACCACAGTCCAAACTCCGGCCATGCGATCAGCAGCGCGAGGATGAGAAGCTTCATCACGACGAACGGTAGCGCCGCTGCATAAACATCCATCAACGTTACGTTCGAAGGCGCGACGCCCTTCATGACGAATAGCAACAACCCGAACGGCGGCGTCAGCAGTGAGAGCTCCATTGCGACCAGTGTCAGCAGAAGCAGCCACGTGACATCGATCTGTTGCGATAGCGCAAGCGGGATGAAGAACGGCAGGGTCAGCAGAATCATGCTGATCTGGTCCATGAAGCACCCCAGCACGAGCAGGATTCCCACCATCACGAGAACGAGCGCGAGGTTAGATAGGTCGAAGTCCTTCAACTGAACCAGCAGACCGTTTGTCCCGCCCGAGATCGCCAACAGCTGCGCAAAGGTCAGAGATCCAGCGATGATGAATAAGATCATCACCGATATCTTCGCGGTCTCGATTGCGGCCGTCATCAGGTTCCTGAGCGTCAATGCTCGATAGCACGCGCAGACAGCGCCAGTCGCAACGCAGCCCAATGCGGCCGCTTCGGTCGGCGATGCGATGCCCCAGAACATGGTCGCCACCACGACAATAAAGATGGAGAGCAAAGGCACGACGTATACGAGCATTGGCAGCCATTCTGCCTTCCTTCGGACGTCGATGTCCCCCGCAGGGGCGAGAGCGGGATTGAGATAGCAGCGCACCACCACGTAGCCGATGAAGATCGCCGCCATGGCAAGGCCAGGGACGATGCCGGCGACCAAGAGCGCCGCAACCGACCTCTCGGCAAGGCTGGCGAGCAACACCGCGAGAGCAGAGGGCGGAATCAGCATGTCGATGCCTCCAACCGCCATGATCGGCCCCATCGAAATCTTCTTGTCGTAACCGGCCTTCATCATCCGCGGCAACAGTGTGTTGCCAATCATCGCCGTGCTCGCGATCGTCGAACCAGAAAGACTTGCAAAGATCGTTCCGCCGAACAGGGAGACAACCGAGAGTCTGCCCGGCACGCGCACGATCAGGCGGTCCACCGCATCGATCGCGCGAAACGCGACCCCGGTATGGAACAGCATCTCTCCCATCAGGATGAACAGCGGGATCGGCGTGAGATTGAATTTTGCGACCGCCTCAAGGCATTCCGAGGGGAAGGAAATCAGCGCCTTTGCACCACCAAGAAAGATGATCGCGCCGGCGACATTGACGGCAAGAAACGCCAGCGCAACCGGGAGACCGAGGAAGAGCAGCACACAAACGCCTCCCATGAGAATCGACAGGGCGATATACCACTCCATTCTACACTCCAACGATGACGTCTTTGGTCTCGATCGCTTCCTCCGGCCTCGGCAACCGTCGGACAAACTCGAGGACGAGCAGCGCCATGGAAAATGTGAAGACGACGTGGAACGGCCAATCCGCGACGGTGATTGACTTGTATTGCTTCAAGCCTAGTCGGTAAGCGTCAATCGCAGCGAGGCCGCCGTAATAGGTCATGATGCAGCAAACGATCACGCCGCTCAGGTCCAGGAACTGCTCGAAGCGCCGCGCGAAGCGCTTTGGCAGCGACTGCACTACAATGTCCACCCTAACGTGAAGGCCCAGACGAAGCAGCCATGGCGCGCCGAGATACGTGGAGATAAACAGGATATATTCGCAGATATCGACGCTCCATTTGATGCTGCCGATGTTGGTGGCCCGCAGCAGCACGTCGACCGCAATCAACAGCGGCATGAGTAACAGACCCAGCGCTACCAGCGCACCGAGGCTACTGATCAGTGAATCGTACGCGCCAACGAGGCTTTGAACACCACGTTGAACCGCAGGGTTTCCCCGCTTCATACTTTCCGGCAACGCCGGCTCTCCACTGTACATGTCGAAGCGCCGCTACTTCGAGAACAGCTTGCGGAGCTGCGGCCCACGCTCTGGACTACGATCGATCACCGCCTTCCAGGCCGTTTCGACCGCCGCGCTGGTGAACTTTTTTGCTTCTGCTGCATCGAGCTTGAGAGGTTGAATGTTTGCTTCTGCCTGGGCCTTTGCTGCGGCGGCGTTTATGGATTTGACTTCATCGGGAAGACGCGCCTCGAACTCGAGCATAGTCTCCTGAAGCAGCTTCTTGTGCGCCGGCGAGAGCCTGTTCCAGCTCTCCAGATTGATGATGGTCTGGATGTCGCCGTCATAGAAGCCGGGCTCAACGCGATACTTTGTGACCCTCAACCAATCTGGAAGGAAGCCGATCAGCGGCCAGCCGAAGCCGTCGATAGAGCCGTTCTCCATGAACGTGTAGATCTCCGAGAGATCGGAACGCAGAGTCGTGGCGCCAAGCGATCCAAAGAATGCCTGGTAATGCGGCGCAACCCGGATCCGATAGCCAGTCAGGTTCGATTTCTCGATCGGCTTGCGCAGATAGAGGTGAAAAGTCGTGCCCTCGAGCGTCCTGCCGAGGAAGAACAGTCCCTTGTCGGCATGGATCTTCTGGACCACATCAATCGCACCATTAGCCCGCAGTTCTGTGATGCTACGTTCAGTAAGGATCAGCGCGAGCGCCTCGGGAACAGTCGACTCGTAGTAGGGTCCTGTGCTCGACATCATGTCGAACTGCCCACGCTGGACGCGTTGACCCAGCGTGAATGGACTTCCGATCGTCGGCGCACCGCCTTTGTAATCGATCTCAAGCGTGCCATTGCCCCTCTTATTCACCTCTTCGACGAAGCGCTCGAAGTTCTGCGAGAACAGATGGCCGCGCGGAAAGCCGCTGGCAGCGGTCAAGACGATCTTTTGCGACGCAAGCGCCGGAGTGGACAATGCGGCGATCAACGCCGCGACCAGCATTGCGGTTCTGCGGAATTTCATCATCTCCTCCCCAGTTTCTTTACGCGATCTTGAGTTCTATTTTTGAACTTGTCAACAATGAAGATCCCTGTTTTGTGCTGGTTTGCGCCGCTTCTATCGTCCTCAGCAACATTCTAAAATGTCACCTACGATGCTGGCAGTTGAGCGGCGGTGTGCTTCTGACCTCGTGCCTGGTGGAGGAATGTCGCCGGCCCATTTCTACAACACGCGGTCCCGACTGCATCGTTCTCATGTTTTGGATTGGCAATCAGCAGGCGGTGCCTTCGGCAGATTTGCCTCCTCGCCGGCAAGGTAGGCCTCTCGTGCCGTCGTCCGCGCCAAATATGGCTCCGCGCTCTCGCAGATTCCTACGCCATGGTCGATCGCCCAGGTCAGGCAGGTGGTCAAGAGAATGTCAGCCGTGGTGAACTGGCCGCCCATCAGGTAGGCGCGCCCGTCGCGCAGGCGGCGTCGACGTTTCGCAGTTGATCTCTGAACGCAACATAGGAGCGTGGTTCCGCGCTCAAACGTTGGCGACGTTCAATTGCCGCCGCCGGATCGGGCCCCTGTCCGGGCAAGAGTCAGAGTCAAAGCAGCTCGCGATAGATCCCGAGGCCGGACATGATCAACGCGATCAGCGTCCAAAGCACCGGACTAGTTAGCCATTGCAACACCATTGCCATCCCGTCGACTGCAAAATCCGTGAAACACGGCAAGCCGTTCCACTTCGGCAAGACCGTCTCTGCCCGACTATTCTGTGAACCCACTCCCTAGTCAGACTTGCCGAGAGCTTTCAAGATAAAGCGAATCTGGTCGCGCAGGTCTGCTTCGGTATCTTCGCCGCGTCGAACGCAGTGCTCGATCAGAATCGGATGGAAGAACGGCGTGAAGGCGGATTTAACAGCTCGCGCGGCTTTCGCGGCATCTTCGACCTCGAACTCGCCCGCTTCGATGCCCTCGCGTATGATCGCCTCGAAGTTCGCCACCATCCGTTCGACGTGCGCCCTGATGATCGTCCAGTTCTCCTGCATGGCGACGACAATCAGGTCGTGCATGTGCTTTTCCTTGACCAGCTTCGTCTTGTTGTGGCGGTGAACAGCGGTCAGGAGCCGGTCGAGCTTATCCATGGCGGACGCGTTCGTGCGTGCGATCGCGAAGGCAATGTCAGCAACCTCGTTCAAAACCCGCCCGCAGATCGACTCGTTGATCGCATCTCTCGAGGGAAAGAAACGGTAGACATTCGCCGGGCTCATGCCGAGTTCGGAGGCGATGTCGGCCACCGACGTCTTGTGGTAACCGATGCGGCGAAAGTGCTCCTCCGCCACCTCCAGGATGCGCGCACGCGCCTCGTCGGAATCAGTTCCCGTTCGGACCGGACGATTCATAGATACAACAGAGCCCTACTCGGCAGCTATTGCTGTTCGCAATTCCGGTTCCTGCGTAGACTCCTCATGGACCTCATCTGCCGTCGGCTTGATCCTAAACCACGCAGCGTAAAGCGCGGGCAAGAACAGCAGGATCAGCACCGTGCCGACCGCCGTGCCTCCGATCAGCGTGTAGGCCATCGATCCCCAGAACACGGAATGCGTGAGGGGGATGAAGGCCAGCACGGCGGCAAGTGCGGTCAGGATCACCGGCCTCGTGCGTTGCACCGTGGCCTCGATGACGGCGTGATAATCATCAAGGCCGGCAGCCCGGTTCTCCTTGATTTGTTCGGTCAGGATCAGAGTATTGCGCATCAGGATGCCCGCCAGTCCTATCAGGCCAAGAATGGCGTTGAAGCCGAAGGGCTGGTTAAAGGCGAGCAACATCGGCACGACGCCGACGAGACCAAGGGGTGCCGTCAGCATGACCATGGCCATCGTCGAGAAGGATCGCACCTGCAGCATGATGACGATCAGCATGGCGGCGATCATGGCAGGAAAGACCGTGGCCAACGCGTCATTGGCCTTGGTTGCCTCCTCGATCGATCCGCCCAATTCGATGCGATAGCCGGCCGGAAGAGATGCGATCAACGGCTGCAGGGCCGTCTTGATCTCCTTGGAAACCTCTGGAGGCTGCGTGGCCTCATTGATGTCCGAGCGAATGGTGACGACGGGCGTGCGATCGCGGCGCTTCATGATCGGCTCTTCCAGACGGACCTCCGAACGGCCGATCTGGTCGAGCGGAATCGGGCGGCCGTCCCGGCTCATCAGTGAGAAATCCGCCAGGCGCGTCGGATCCAGCCGCTCGCCGCCCGCGCTGCGTGCCACGATGGGGACATTGCGGATGTCCTCGCGGACCTGCGTAACGGGGATG
The DNA here is from genome assembly GCF_052389815.1 of Bradyrhizobium sp. Classification (GTDB taxonomy): domain Bacteria; phylum Pseudomonadota; class Alphaproteobacteria; order Rhizobiales; family Xanthobacteraceae; genus Bradyrhizobium. Next base: position 29,882 of record NZ_JBQTHN010000040.1, read on the forward strand.
CCGGTAAGGAGGAACTGGAGCTGCCGGCCCACCTCCGCTGGCGAGAGGCCGATGAGGTTCAGTCGATCCTGATCCGGGATGAAGCGGAGTACCGGCGTACGACTGCCCCAATCGCGGTTCGCTTGCCGCACATCGGGAACGCCGCGCATGATGTCGAGGGCTTTCTCGGAAATGCTGTACAGTTGTGCAGGATCAGGCCCCATGACCCGAAACTCCACCGGGAACGGCGTGTAGGGCCCGAACACAAGCTGAGTGACGCGCACATTGGCCTCAGGTGCAAGCCCATGTGACACCGCCTGTCGGAGCCGGTGCTTCAAAGCCTCGCGCGCCTCCGCGTCCGGCGTCAGCACGACGATCTTGGCGAAGGCCGGATCAGGCAACTCCGGCGCCATCGCGAAGAAGAAGCGGGGCGCCCCCTGGCCGACATAGCTCGTGACGATCTTGGCCTCCGACTGGCGGTCAAGCCAGTGCTCGAGCTTCTCGACTGTGGCGGTCGTCGTCTCAATGCTGGTGCCTTCCGGCAGGCGAACCTCCACCAGCACTTCCGGGCGGTCGGACGTCGGGAAGAACTGCTGCTTGACGGCGCCCATCCCCACGACGGAAAGCGCGAAAGCGATGGCGACGATGCCGCTGGTTACGAACTTGTGGCGCACGGCGAAGGTGATCAGCGCACGCAGGCGCCGATAGTTCGGTGTGCCGTAAATCGCGTGGTGACCGCCTTCGATCGGCTTGATCGCGGGCAGCATCTTGACGCCAAGATAGGGCGTGAAGACCACCGCGACGATCCAGGAGACGATGAGGGCGAACCCCACGACCCAGAAGATGTTGCCGGCGTATTCACCGGCCGTCGAGCGCGCGAAGCCCACCGGCAGGAACCCGGCAACCGTCACCAATGTTCCGGACAGCATCGGCGCCGCAGTATGGCTCCACGCGTAGGCCGCCGCCTTGATGCGGTCCATGCCCTCTTCCATATTCACCACCATCACCTCGATGGCGATGATGGCGTCGTCCACGAGAAGACCAAGCGCCAGGATCAGGGCGCCGAGCGTGATGCGGTCGAAGAACCGGCCGGTTTCCAGCATGATGAGGAACACGACGGCAAGCGTCAGAGGGACCGCGGCCGCCACGACGATGCCGACGCGCCAGCCGAGGCTGAGCAGGCTCACCAGCAGCACCACGCCGAGCGCCATCGCAAACTTCATCATGAATTCGTCAACCGCCGAGGTGATGTTGACGGCCTGGTCGCTGACCTTGGCCAGAGTCATCCCGAGTGGCAGCGTCCGAGCGATAGCTGCGGACCTCTCTTCCAGCGCCTTGCCGAGCGCGAGGCCATCCCAGCCCTCTTGCATAACCGCCGCGAGCATGATGGAGGGCTCACCCTGATGACGGATGAGATAGGTCGGGGGATCCTCGTAGCCGCGGCGGACTTCGGCGATGTCGGAGAGCTTCAGCGTCCGTCCCGCAGCGACGATCGGAGTGTCGGCGATCGCCTGGACGCTGTCATAAGCGCCGTCGACCCGGATGAAGACCTGCGGCCCCTTGGTATCGATCGAGCCTGCCGGCGTGACCGTGTTCTGCCGCTGCAAGGCGGCAACGATATCCTGTGCCGACACGCCGAGGGTCGTCAGTTTGGCATAGGAAAACTCGATGAATATCTGTTCGGGCCGTTCCCCGAGGATGTTGATCTTCTTGACGCCGGGCACGTGCAGGAGGTCCTGCCGAATGATCTCGGCTTGTCTGGCGAGTTCCCGCATCGGCATGCCTTTGGCCTTGAGGGCATAAAGGGCGAAGCTCACGTCCGAATATTCGTCGTTGACGAAGGGGCCGAGCACGCCGGACGGCAGCTTGCGCGCTTCATCCCCAAGCTTCTTGCGGGCCTGGTAGAACTCCTCCTGCACGCTCGATGGCGGTGTGCTGTCCTTCAGCGTAACCGTCATGTACGCATAACCTGGCCGTGTGGTCGTCTCCACCCGGTCGTACCAGGTCAGCTCCTGAATCCGCTTCTCCAACGGTTCGGCGACCTGATCCTGCATCTCGCGCGCCGTCGCGCCTGGCCATACCGTCGTGACCGTCAGGGTCTTGATGGTGAAGGAAGGGTCCTCCGCCCGCCCGAGCATGAGGAAGGCATAAGCGCCTGCGGCCGCCAGCAGAATGATGAAGAACAGAGTTACGGCCCGTTCGCGGACGGCGATCGCGGAAAGATTGAGGCTCATCAGTTGCTCCTGCTTTCAGAGGCAGTCCTGACGCGAGCGCCTTCGTGCAGGAGGTGAGCGCCGAGGGAAACAATCGGATCACCAGAACTCAATCCGGAGATCACGGCGGTTTCGCTGGTCACACGCACAAGCTTGATGGGCTGAAAGTGTACGGCCGAGGTACCGCTGTCGAAGATCCAAACGCCGGTCTTGCGGCCGTCATCGAGCACGGCTCCCAGCGGCACCTGAACTTCCGGCTGACTCGCCTGGCTTGCCAACCGAATGGTGACCGTCGCGCCGAGTGGTGCTGCCGCGGCTTCACCGTCGAGCACATAGCGGGCCTCATAGGTACGGGTCTGAGCATCGGCGGAATCCGACAACTGCCGGAGATGCGCCGTATAGCGCCGCCCATCGGCCCCATACACGCTGGCCTCGGCCACGGAGCCGATTGCTGGCCGGATCGTTTCGGGAAGCGCGACCAACGCTTCGCGAGGACCGGCTTGGGCAAGCCGAACGACGGTCTGACCGGCGGAGACGACCTGTCCTGGCTCGCCAAGCGTTTCGATGACCGTTCCGTCCGCGTCCGCGACCAGGACGGAATAGGTGGCCTGATTCTCGGCTACCAATGCCTCGGCTTCGGCGGAGGCGACTTGCGCCTTCGTCGTGTCCGAAGCCGCCTTCGCCTGCTCGTAGCGCTGTCGGGAAGCCCATCCGTCGCTCACCAACTTGGCGTATCGCTGCTCATCGGCGTCGGCCTGAACGAGAGATGCACGCGCTGCGGCAACGGCGTTGCGCTTCGCGGTGAGCGCAAGGCGAAGGTCGGTCTCGTCGATCCGCATCAGCGGCTGACCGGCTTTGACCTGCTGGCCGACATTCACGAGCCGTTCCACGATCTTACCGGCGACGCGAAAGCCAAGATTGCTCTGGACCCTCGCCCCTATGGTCCCCGTGAAACCGCGTTCGGATCCGATCACCGGTGCTGCCGTCGCCAGGCTGACGATCGGTGGTTCCTGCCTCGGGTCGCGCGCCGCGGAGGCTTTCTGAGCGGAAATGGCAAGAGTAGCGAAGACGGCCGCTCCGGACGCCGCGATCAGGACACCAGCCAAGGCCGCAAGTCTGTTCATTCTCATTGCCGTCTCCATGCTATTTAGATTTCGTTCGAACTCTATAATCAGATTAGAGGTCGATCGCAATCTAAATCGGAGTGCTGACGGGAATGTGATCCCCGGAAACCGGCCTTTTCGACCCTCTGGCGACGCCAAATCCAGCTATGCCACTTGATAGATTGCGTTCGCACTCTATCTAAGTTATAGAGTTCAACCGAAATCCAAATGGAGCTGCAAGATGCGGGTGAGTCGCATTCAAGCCGCGGAGAACCGCCAAACCGTGATCAATGTGGCGAGTCGCCTCTTCAGGGAGCGCGGCTTTGATGGCATCGGGCTCAAGGATCTGATGGAGGGTGCCGGGCTAACCCAGGGCGCCTTCTATAAGCAGTTCGCGTCAAAAGAGGATTTGGCGGTAGAGGCGTCCAGGCGCGCATTGGAAAGCGCGTCCCACCGATGGTCGGACGCAGCCGCGCAGAATCCCGACGATCCGCTTGGCGCAGTGCTCGCTTTCTACCTCAATGGCGACCATCGCGAAGAAAAGATGGATGGCTGCCCGATCGTAGCGCTCGGCTCAGATGCCGCCAGACAGGGGCCGGACGTGAAAGCGGCCTTCGAAGCGGGGATCAAGGCATATCTCGAAGTGCTCGGCCGCCTCATTGCCGAGACCGGCGGCGAGGCACCCAGTGGCAAGGCCATGGCCATTCTCTCGACGATGGTCGGCGCGGTGACGCTATCGCGCGTCGTCAACGACCCTGATCTGGCCCAGGCCCTCTTGGATGCGGCGGTCGAACAGGTTCGCGAAGCCGCTGCCGCTTGAAAGATCGTCGCCTTCAAAGCAGCGAGAGATCGAATGCGTAGCGCGACTGAAGTCAAACCAAGTCTGCTCAAGATATCGGATACGCTAAGCGTACGTTTCCAAAAGATCGGCAGCGGGCCTCCACTGCTTCTCGTACATACGATCCGGACGCAGCTCGAATATTTCCGCAGTCTTGCGCCCCTGCTCGCGACATCGCACACGGTGTACGCCATTGACCTCCCTGGCCACGGACACTCACCAATCGATCCAAGTGCGAGCTTCGACGAACCCTATTTCAGGCGGGCCGTCATTCGCTTCATCGAGGAGCTAAACCTCTCGGCGGTGACGATTGTTGGCGAGTCGATCGGCGGCGCATTGGCTCTCACGGTGGCGGCGGCGCTTCCGCAGCGGGTGAAGCGGGTCTATGCGATCAACCCCTACGACTACGAGACCCGCTACGGGGACGGTATTCGACGCGGCAACTGGCTCGCGAATTTCATCATCGGAAGTTTGCAGATCCCGGTGCTCGGCGCGGTGAATGCATCGCTCGAAAACAAGATGATTCTCGGCAAGATCATGGGCGGCGGATACCACGACCCGCGCAAACTGCCGGCCGATCTGCTCGCCGAGTTCGATGAAGTAGCCCACCGCCCGGGATACAAGCGGATCGCACGCAAGGTGCTGGCAGAGTGGCGATCCTGGAGCAGGGCCCGCGATTACTATCGGCAGATCTCGGCGCCGGTGACGCTCATTTATGGCGATAGCGATTGGTCTCGGCCAAACGAGCGCGAACGCACACGGTCGCTGATCCCTGCCGCGCAGATGGTGACGCTGAAGAATACCGGCCACTTCTCAGCTGTCGAGAATCCGTCGGACCTGGCTCGCGTGATACTGGCGACAGCATGACCGCAATGATCAAACACAGGAGTGCGCAACGATGTTTAAGCGCTTTTGGGAGAGTTTGAATTACTGGGCTGAGGCCCTCAGCATGGACGATCCGCGCGGCGACTACATGTTCAGGCTGGAAGATCGCGTCTCAAAGCTTGAGCGCGAAGTCGAAGGTCTTCGGATCAAATCCCGAATGACGCCGGCTGCCTCAGCGACTGAGCGCGTCCATCAACAGCAAAGTCATCTTCCACAATGAACGCCGCCAATTCAGCGAAGACGGTTGTCACGAGTTGTTTATTTCTTCGCCTGCAGAGCTTCAAAGCTCGTTCGGAGATACTAGATCGCGATAGAATGATGGTTATCATATGGTGGCGGGGCGGTTCGCTAACTGCGGATTCGGGCTCTTAGGTTGTCTGGAGCAAGTATGGGCGAAGTTATTCGATTTGTGCCAAAGTCTGAGCGCGAGCGAGACCGTCTCATTCGGGAGGCGCGCGCGATTTATGACAGCATCTTCCCGCCATCCGATCCAGTCGGCGAGAAGCGGAATAATGCACCGGTGAGTCATACGCTCAGCGGCGCCAATATCTGTCGTGGCGACGAGGTTCTCCTGTCTTGATCAAGATCATTGCCGTACTTTGCAGTCTCTCCTCTCCGGCAAATTGCCACGAGCAGATCGTCACCACCTCGGACTTCGCCGACCTCTCGGTGCTGTCCTGCCTGATTGGTGCCCCGCAGCTCGCCGAATGGATGAAGCAGCAACCCGCCGAGCAGCTGCTGGCGTGGCGCTGTGTGATCGGCAAACAGGATGGCAGGGGCGCTTAGGCCAAAGCGGCTTTCCTGGCGGGAGTTCGCCTGTCCTATCGCTCCAAGTTCTTGTTGCACCTCCGTCACTATTGCTAATATAGTTACTTGCTTTTTAACGACGGGAGGACAAAAGATGCGCAAGGCTGGTGTACACAACTTCCCAACAATTGACCGTGTCATCTATGGCAAAGCTGCGTCTGAAGCTCTGAACGAAGAGGCAGAGCGACTGAACGCAAAGCGCGTCCTCCTTCTCGCCAGTCGAACCTTGAACACCAAGACCGATGAGATCGAGAAGATTCGGCGTACGCTCGGCGACAAACATGTGGCGACCTTTGACGGAATTGCACAGCACACGACGCGCAGGCAAGCTGCCGAGGTTGCCCGTCAAGCTAAAGACGCAAAAGCTGATCTGATCGTGGCCGTCGGTGGAGGTTCTGCCATCGATCTCGCAAAAATAGTCATAATGGCGATGGAACATGATATCCGCGATGAAGCGGGTTTCGATCCATTCCCCATGGGCCCCGGCGTAAACGTCTCTCCGTTCCGCTCGCCCGCAGTCCGACAAATCGCGATCCCGTCAACGCTGAATGGTGGCGAATACAATGCAGCAGCGCTTGTCACCGATGAACGTCATAAGTTGAAGCAGATATTCTTCCACCCCCAAATGTCGCCAGTGGCGATTATTCTCGACCCTGCCCTCACCCTTCATACGCCTTCGAGCCTTTGGATGGGATCGGGAACGCGCTCGATGGATCACGGTATCGAAGCGTTGTGCTCGCCCGCCGGCACCCCGTTAGCCGACGAGGTCGTCTTGGCGGGTATCCGCATCCTGCGTGAGGGAATGCTCCGGACCTTGCAGCACCCTGACGATCTCGAGACGCGGCGACTATCTCAACATGGCTCATGGCTTGCGTCTTTCGGCCTCCAGGCACGCGTCCCGATGGGAGCAAGTCACGGCATTGGCCATGTGCTTGGAGGGACTTTCGACGTTCCTCACTACTATTGCACACCTGTCATCATGCCGAGCCTGCTTCGATACAACAAGCCATTCACCGAGGATGCGCAGAAGCGTTTAGCGGCGGCTCTTGGCGGACCAGGTATGGAGGCCGCAGACGCCTTTGCGGAATTCACCAAACGCCTTGGATTACCTGGCCGCCTTGCCGATGTCGGTATCGGTGAAGACAAGTTTGGCAAGATCAGCAAGATTGCAATCAATCATCGCTTCATCCAAGCCAATCCGCGGCCGTTCAAAAACGAAGCTGACATCGTCGATCTGCTGCGAATGGCCGCTTAGCCGAAATAGCGAGGCCCACGCGCTGAAGCCGCCTCCCTCCGAAACGGCTGAAAGCCGGGTTCATTCCCCTCGGGTCCGAGACGACGGCGAGAACGCACGAGCTTGATCCCGGCCTTCCAGCTCCGTTCCTACTTGCCGGCTTCTCTGGCGCGACGCGCCTCATAAGACTTCACATGCGCATAGGCCGCGTTGAGAAGGGCAGGAACTTGTCCTGCTTTCGCCCGACCCAAGAGGTCGCCCAGAACATGATCGCCTTCTGTCTGCGATCCTTTCTCAATATCGCGCAGCATGGACGCCATCAGCGGCGAGCCTGGCATTGTGAAGATGGACCGCGTGCGTTCCATAAAGGCCGGACGGGGCTCAAATCCTGCCCCGGCCGCGATCCCGCTGCACTCGTCAAGAAAATTCATCACAAGGCCGGATGCGCCAGCGGCGACGATATCCCCGATCGAGGCGCGCATCAGACAGGTCGAGCCCGCGGCGGTGGCGATGAACACCCATTTCTCCCACATGTCCTGCAGGATGTTGTGGCTGGACTCGGCAATAAAATTGGCGCCTGACAATGCAGCGATGATCTCATCGCGGCGCTTCGATCGCGCCTCGTTTTGCTCGCCAAACCCCAACGTATGCAAATCGACGAGATGGAGAACCTCACCATTTGCAGACATCGTGGCCGAGATGGCGCATTGGCCACCAAAGACCTTCTCCGCCCCGAAGCGGGTGTTCAGCACTTCGATATGACGCAGACCATTCAAAAAGGGAATGATGACCGTGTTGTCTCCCACCGCGGGGGCGAACGATTGAATGGCACAGTCGAGATCATAGGCCTTGCAGCTCAACAATATCAGGTCGTAGTAGCCTTTCAGCCGCTCGGATGTCACGGTCGGCGGTGATGGCAGATTGAGATCGCCGGCTGGGCTCCTGACGACAAGTCCATTTTTCCTGAGCGCTTCTGCGCGGGCTGGCCGCACGAGGAACGTGACATCACGCCCGGCAGCCAAAAGCCTTGCGCCGAAATAGCCGCCCAAGGCTCCAGCCCCGATCACTAACATCCGCAAAGTTGATCTCCTATTTCATACGAGCGCCGGCGATCGAAACCAGCCGTTGATGCGACACAGCAGGCGGCGGGGATAGACAGCCAGACCTCACCGGCGTCCGTGCATGGCCCGGCATGCGCCGACAGCGTCAGTTGAGCAGATCCGGCTGCTCCTTCACGATCTTCGAATAGAGGGTCTGGAATTGAAACCAGCCGGTCCTCGGCGCACCGAGAATGTTGAATGCCTGCTGCACGGACTTTTCGGGAATGATCTTGAGAGATTGCCCTGTTCGCGCAGCCGCCGCCTCAGCGAGCAACTGCACCTGGCACGAGCGCTCCATCGTGATGAACCACCAGACAGCTTCATCCACGGTCTGGCCGACCGTCAGAAGTCCATGGTTCTGCAAAATAGCCGCCTTGTGAGGCCCAAGCGCCCGGGCGATTTGCTGACCTTCATCCAGCTCGACTGCGACCCCGCCGTAATCCTCGTACAGGGCGTGATCATTGTAAAAGGCGCAGACGTCTTGCGTGATCGGATCCAGCTTCCGGCCTAGTGTCGCGAACGCGCGGCCGTATGTGGAGTGCGAATGCGCCGCACCGACAGTATCGGGACGTGCAGCATGAACGCTCGCGTGAATCGCGAAAGCAGCAGCGTTGACGGGATGGTTGCCTTCGACAACCTGGCCCTTGTGGTTGACCCGGATAAGATCTGACGCCTTGATCTGGCTAAAGCTCATGCCAAAGCCATTCACCCAGAATGTGTCGGTGAACTCCGGATCGCGCGCGGTGATGTGGCCAGCCACGCCTTCATCGAACCCGAACTTGGCGAACAACCGGAAGCCAGCTGCGAGGCGCTCTTTGCGATGTTGCCGTTCTTCGGCCAATGTTGAAAAAACCGGCGGTTGAGGTAGACCGTGCGTCATCTTCTCCGTCGCATCCGCCTGCTGAGCATGTTTTGAGTGGGCGTTCATCGCATTCTCCCGTTTTGTCTTGTATGTTTCGCGATGCGAAATTGGAGGTTCGCTGGCTTTTCACACATGCCAGCCTTACAATTGGGCTCCATCGATCTGTCGAGGAAGCTGACGGATGGCCATCCAAAGCACAATTGAATTCGGTTGCTGATTGTTGAAGCAGGCTCAAACCAGAATATGTCTAGCCCGGCTCTTCCACCTCTCACGAGTCTGCGCGCCTTCGAAGCGATCGCGAGATTTGGCAGCGTCAAGCTTGCTGCCGAGAGCCTTAATCTGACGCCGTCCGCTGTCAGTCATCAGATTCGATCGCTAGAGGCGCACTTCGGGGTGCAACTGGTAGAGCGGAAGGGACGCACCATCGCTCTGACCGAAAGCGGTGCAGTCTACGCCGCCTCCGTGCTGAACGCGTTCAACGAATTGTTTCGCGCGAGCGACATCTTGGGTGTCCGAAAGCACGATCGCGTTGTACGCGTCAGCGTGACTCCAACGTTTGCAATGCTCGCTGCGTTGCCCCACTTGGAACAGTTCCGCAAGGCGTCTTCCAACCTCGATCTCAGACTGGAAGCGCGCAACACCACGGTCGACTTTGCAAAGGACGATCTTGATGCCGCGGTGCAACTGGGAACGCCGCCAGCGCCTGGCCTGACATTCCATCGGCTTCTTCGCTCCCGCGCAGCGCCCTGCGCCGCGCCCAACCTACTTGATAGATTTGGGCCTATCAGCACGGTCAAGGACCTCACTAAGTTGCCCCTGATCGAGTTCAGCACTGTGCCGCATAGCTGGCGTGCATGGTTTCAGGCAAACGACCCTGATCTCCCGTCGGTCGAACCGGAACTGCTCGGCGACAGCCTGCTCACAGCACTTCAAATGGCACGGTCCGGCATGGGAGTAATTCTTGCACCGTTTCCCTTGGTTTCGCCGATGATTACCAGCGGGGCTCTCAAGGCCCTTACGCTCTGGCCGCCCTTCAAGCTTGACTCGCGTGACTTCTATTTTACCTATCGAAAAGTGCATGAAACATCGAGCAGGATTAACGCTGTGCACCAGTGGCTGAAGCTCATAGCCAGGGACCTCGAGGCGGAGTCTGCAATGTTGGGGATTTGAGGCTGGTGGCGATACTTGGCTGCTCCAAACGGTGTGTTCTGAGAAGAGATGATCTTCAGGAAGTGGCTGTCGCGCCGGTCTCTTCGGCTTGCCACCCAAAATCCTCAAGGAGGCTGATGGATGTCGCATCACTGGTAGTCATAGAACCCTCGACCGCTCTTCACGCCAAGGCGGCCCTCGGCGATCATCCTCTTCAGCAAAATCCGCGGCCCCTCGGGCAGGCCGAGCCGGCGCTGGGCATAGTTCTCTTCGATGCTCAGCACCACGTCCAGACCCACCGCGTCCATGAGGCGGAAGGGGCCGTTTTTTGAACCGGTGGCCTGGCTATAGATGGCATCCACCACCTCCGCCGAAGCAACACCCTCGGCTACCACGGCCAGCGTCTCGCGTTTGATGGCGGCCCAGATGCGGTTGAAGATGAAGCCCATGCTCTCGCGCTGCACCACGTAGGGCGTCAGGCCATAGCCGGGCAGCACGTCGACCAGCAACTGGATCACAGCCGGGTCGGTCTGGCCGCACGACATCAACTCAATCGGCGTGATGCGAGGCGGCATCAGGAAGTGCGTGTTCAACAGGCGCGCCGGATTCGTCACGCTGTCGGCAAAGGCGCTCGAGGAATAGGATGAGGAGTTGCTGGCCAGGATGGCGTCGGGTTCAGAGAGCGCATCCACCTGCTTGAAGATGTCCTTCTTCAGTTCAAGATCTTCGGGCACTGACTCCACGACGAGCCACGCATTCTTTAGCGCGGCAGTCATGTCGTCGATCCCCATGATGGTGCCTGCCTTGCTGTCTGGAAGCGTAGCGAGCACGGCAGGTAATTGCTCTCTTGCAAAGGCGATGCCCGCATCGCGCGTCGCGGCGCTGCGGGCATACAGGCGCACTTCAGCGCCGCGCGTCGCCAGCATCAGCGCGATGCGGCGGCCAAGCGTGCCGGCGCCCAGAACGGCGATGGGGCGGGTGGCGATGTCATTAGGGAGTTTGAACGTCATGGCGATAGCCTCGCGATTTTAGGCGAGCGTTCCTTCGACGCACCGCACGCAGTGACTCGATCTCAGCTCTCTCGGTCGTGTGAACGTTGTCGGTGCCACAAACGGTAGCGGTGATCGCGGCGACGACTAGCGTGGCCACTCTGTCGCGACGATCACGATCCCCGGAAGACTACTTTGCCCCGGAAATTCTTGGCTCCATGTTCCACCACAGACTGAACCCCGGCCTTGAAATCTTCGCTCTCGAACAGGGGAGGCCCAATTTCCAGGAGAAACTCGTCGGCGCCTCTAGTACCGTAGTCGAGAAATCCTCGCAGCAAACGCTCGTTCGCCGCATACGCTTTTGTTGGACCGTCCGCAAACCTTTGCGTCCACGCCAGCGCTTCGGTGTATAGCGATGCCCGCGGTACGATGCGATTGACGATATTCCACCGCTCGAAGGCCGCAGCATCGTAGCGTTCGCCTGTCAGGCAAATCTCCCGGGCCCGCGCTGGTCCGCATCGCTCGGCGAGCAGATAAATTCCCCCCAAATAGGTTGCTGCTCCGATATCACGCTCTACCTGGGCAAATTTTGCATCTTCAGATGCGATTATTACGTCACATCGCAACGCAATTTCGAGCGATGCCGCGAAGCAAAACCCTTGAACCGCGCACACGATCGGTACATCCAACTGCTCCAGCCGCAGCACAATCGGAATAGCCGTGGTCAGCATTTTTCGGGCACCCTTACTGTTCACTCCCGAAAAGGTGGTCTTGACGTTCACGCCTGGCCCGAAGTGGTCTCCTGTCGCGTGTAGAAGTGCCGCTCGAACGCCCGAGCTTTCCACTTCATCGAGAGCCCTGCCGAGCTCCAGCAACAGGTCGTCATCGACGAGATTGATCGGAGGATTGTCCAGCGTTATGAGACCAACGTTACCCAGCTTTTCGAATTTAACGGATGTCACAGAAAAACACTCCCTCGCCCTAGCCCATTGGTCATTCAACGGTTGCCGGACGCAACCGATGCGCTGGGCAGCAGGTGGTTCCTGTAACGCTCACGAAGCTCCGACTTCCTGATCTTTCCCGTCGCCGTGTGGGGGATTGAATCCATGACAACATCATCGGGTATCCACCACTTAGCGATCTTGCCTTCAAGAAATGAAAGGATATCAGCCTTAGTCGTCTCCATGCCCGGCTTAAGCTGAATGATGAGAAGCGGCCTTTCGCCCCATTTCGGGTGTGAAACCGCGATCGCCGCGGCCTCCTGTACGGAAGGATGAGCGATAGCGGCATTTTCAACTTCGATGGATGATATCCATTCGCCGCCCGACTTGATGACGTCCTTGGATCGATCCGTTATGCGCATGTAGGCGTGCTCGTCGATCGTCGCGACGTCGCCGGTATCGAAATAGCCCTCCTTGTCCAGGATTTCGTCATTCAGCCCGTAGTAGGCCTTAGCAACGCTTGGGCCACGGACCTTTAGCCTGCCATACGCCTTTCCGTCGTGGGGAAGCTTCTCGCCGGCGTCATCGGTGATCTTCATTTCAACGAGGAAAGGTGCAAACCCTTGGCTGGAAAGCTGGCCAATCTTCTCCGCGCCGGTCAAATCTGCGAACGGCGGCTTCAGGCTTCCGATCGAACCGATAGGTCCCATCTCCGTCATACCCCACCCCTGCCGTGCAGAGATGCCCATCCGCTCAAAGGCCGCAATCATCGCAGGCGGTGGCGCCGCGCCACCGATGGTCAAGTCCCGAAGCGCTGGCAAACGCAAATTGTTTGATTCCATATACTGTTGAAGCATGAGCCAGACGGTCGGCACGCCGGCCGTAAACGTTACTTCTTCGTCCCTGAGCAACTCGTATACGGACGCGCCATCCAGCTTCGCGCCGGGGAAAACAATCTTGCTCCCTACCATCGGGGCGTGGAACGCGAGCCCCCAGCTGTTGGCATGAAATAGCGGGACAACCGGCAGGACCGTGTCGTTGCAGCTAAGGCCCATAATGTCCGCCTGCGCGGTCATCAGCGAGTGGAGTACATTTGACCGATGCGAGTAAAGGACACCCTTTGGATTCCCCGTCGTGCCTGACGTGTAGCATAGCCCGGCGGCGGTGTTTTCGTCGAAGATTTTCCAGCTGAAGTCACCGTCTACGCTATCGATCCAGTCCTCGTAAGCGATCGCACCACGCAAGGAAGTGCCGGGCATGCTATCGCGGTCCGTCAATATGACGAAGCGCTCGACGAATTCGATCTGAGATGCAAGTTTCTCGAGAAGTGGTACGAAGGTGATGTCGGCAAAGAGAACTCGGTCACGTGCATGATTGATGATCCATGCGATCTGCTCGGGAAACAAGCGCGGGTTTATGGTGTGGCAGACGGCACCGATACCCATAATTCCGTACCAGATTTCCAGGTGTCGCCAAGTATTCCAAGCCAGGGTCGCGACCCGATCGCCAAGCACAATGCCGTCGCGATCCAACCGCTGGGCGACTTTCAGGGCGCGTCCTCTGATCTGGCGGTAATTGGTCCGATGTATCGGCCCCTCGACAGACCGAGTCACCACCTCCCGGTCCGGATGACAAGTCACGGCATGATCAATGATCCGCTGACACAGCAACGGCCACTCTTGCATTAAGCCCAGCACGGGATGCTCCGAAATTTGCTGACGCGTCCATTTATCTTCCCGGACATAGTCGGCATGATTGGATGCAATCGCACCACAAGGCTATCGTGCCGCAAAACGAAATATTGAAGAACGGCTATTCAGCGATGGATTCGAACAGCGACAGATCGCATGCGCCCGATCTAATCGCGATCATCGGGCATGCCGCCTGGCTGCAGTCGCTGCGTGCGTACCCGTCCAGAAACCGGCAACATGCATTGACGGCAGAAGCGTGCTTGCGGCATGCGCCAAGATCGCCCGCGAAAGGCATGGAGACTCATTTGCCTGCTTAAAGGAGATGGGGCGCACAGCTATCGCCGACTCGGTACCGCACTTATTCATGGTTGAATTGGCAAATCCGGCATCGCCGTCTTTTCCTCCTGTGTTGAATGATTATCATCATCCAAGTAATGATAACGAGGATCGTGTAGCCCATGCCGGACAGCCGCGCGCCCCCTTCCCTGGACCACATCCGCAAGCGGACGGTCCGCGCCAACGGGCTCGATTTCCCGATTCTCGAAGCGGGTAGCGGCCCCCTTGTTCTATGCTTGCACGGCTTTCCCGATCATGCACGAAGCTGGGCCCACTTCCTGGATCGTCTCGCGGGGGAAGGATATTGGGCCGTTGCGCCGGCGCTGCGAGGGTATTGGGCCGGTGGCGCCGCACCCGACGGATCCTACCGCGCCTTGGCGACCGGGCAGGATGTATTGGCACTGATCGAAGCGCTGGGGGCCGAGCAGGCAGATCTCATCGGCCATGACTTCGGCGCACGTGCAGCCTACGCCGCGGCAAGCCTCGATGCGGCCCGCGTCCGAAAGCTTGTCGGATTGGCAGTCCCCCATGGAAAGGGACTGACAACAGCATTCGTCGCCGATGGTGATCAACAGCGGCGGAGCTGGTATATGTTCTTCTTCCATACCCGTCTGGCGGAGACGGCTGTTCAGCTCAACGACTTTGCATTTCTCGACCGGCTCTGGCGGGAATGGTCGCCTGGGTACGTGCTCCCGCCTACGGACCGTTCTGCGCTCCACGAGACGTTTGGCCAACCCGGAGTGCTGACGCAGACCCTGGCCTATTACCGGCAGTTGTTCACGCCGCCGTCTGACCCGGCAGCCCTGGTCCTTGAAGCCCGCGCGAGCGGTCCAATTGGTGTCCCGTCGCTCTATCTGCATGGGGAGGATGACGGCTGCATGTCCACGCAGCTCAGCGAAAGCATGGAGGTGGCGTTCACGAAGGGATTTGAGCGCATCGTGATGCCTGGCGTCGGTCATTTCCTGCATCTTGAACAACCCGATGCAGTGTTGAGCCACGTCTTGCGCTTCCTGAAATGCTGAGCGGTCTCTGAGAGCGAACGGTCGCCCGTACCTCGATGGCCCATACCGGCTTCGGTTCATCGAACACTCATCCAGTGGCCCGGCCGAAGAGGACAATTCGATGTCGAAACGAAATCCCATTCTGATCACGGGAGCTGGTGGCGAAGTCGGTTCCGTAAGCAAGACGATGATCAACATGCTACTGGAGAAGCAATATCCGGTGCGTGCTTTCGTGAGGCGAGATGACGAGCGGGCGGAGGCGCTTCGACAGATCGGAGCCGAAGTATTCGTCGGAGATCTACTCAACGTCGCCGATGTCGCCGCCGCCCTGATGGGTTGCCGCCGGGTCTACTTCAGCATGAGTTTAAACCCGTACTATACCGACGCGAGCATCCTCATGACCGCCGCTGCGCGCGCGCAAGGCGACATCGAGGTTTTCGTGAACATTTCGGAATTCGAGCAGTCCTTCATGACCTTCGATAGAATGACCAGCGCGCGCGAGGCGCGACTCGGCTGGCTCGGAGGATTTGTCGCCGAATGGTCACCGCAACAGAGAGCCCATTGGGCGTCGGAGCAGGCGCTAGAGTGGTCCGGCCTGCCGGTCGTCAATATCCGCGCGACCATGTTCGTCGAGAATCCAATCCTTTCCTGGTTTCCGCTAAAGCAGTTGCTCGGTGCGAGTGAACTCCACCTGCCTTTTGGCACGCAAAAGATCGCGCCAATCGCCGCTTATGATGTTGCGGAGGTTTGCACGAGGGTCCTCATCGATCCCTCAGCGCACATATCGAGGTCATATGAGCTCACCGGACCGGAGTTGAAGGACATGCATGGGTTTGCAGAGGATTACGGCGCTGCGCTGGGACGACGTATCTCGTATGTACCGCAGGACCTCGATGACTGGATCGAGACGTACATCAATAGTGCCATCGCGTCTCGCAGTCCGCATATTGCAGACCACCTGGGAACCATCACCCGCTTGGTCGCAGGCGGACGTTATGATGTTGTCAACGATGAACTTGAAAGCTTACTCGGACGTGCTCCCAAGGTCGTCCGCTGGGCACTCGAACGAAATCCGCGCGTTCGCAAAGCACTGGAGGCCGCATGATCATGCTACAGTTCATCGACGGCAAAGTCAGATCTGCACCGTCCAGCTGGGACGCTTAGGGCCTGCGGCGAGAACGAGATCACGGCTGAGGGGAGCGTAGTGCGACAAGCAACCGTCCTGAGGCTTGGCAGATCGATCGGCCGAGTGCAACCCGGCTGGCTCCGACGGGCGGCGGGGGCAAACCGCCCCTGGCTGGCTCAATCCCCTCAGTTCTTCAGGGAAACGGCTTTGGCACCGGATTTTGTCCGCTGAACCGGCCGACGGGCTATGGCGTCGGCTGCTTGCTGCAGGTGACGAAAAGCCTCGTCGTGCTGGAGGCCGCGATTCAACCTGCCACCGAGGTGCCGCATGCCCCATCGGCCAAGAGCCAGAACGATGACGCCGAGCTCACGGCCACGGTCGGTAAGGGTATAGGCGGCTCGCGGGGGATGGTCGCTATAGAATTCGCGACGCACAAGGCCGTGTGCCTCAAGTGTCTTTAGACGATCAGAAAGGACATTAGGCGCCATGCCAGGCAGACCGGCTTGAAGGTCCTGAAATCGCATGGTGCCTGGAAGAAGGTCACGGATAATCAGCAACGTCCAGCGCGCGCCCACAATGTCGAGCGTTCGCGCTACAGGACAGGACGCATCAAGACTGTTCTTTGCCATTCCGTGCTCGCAACACCAGCTCACTGCCTTGCAGATATATAGTCAATATAATTTGAATTGGAACCTCCCTTCGCAGGATCTTCGAATACCAAATTTCCCATGACCGGACTGGCCGGGTTAATTCTGATTTGATACTTGGGACGGAAAACACCCGCTGGAAAGGCAGCGGTCGCCGCGGTCATCTGGTTGGGTTGGCGTTTGAAGCTATCGTGGGTGCGGACTGACGCATGCCAACAGGAAATTGCTTCTTACCCGCTATTCGATGCTCGTGTGATCGCGGCCGGTGTTCGCCTCAGCTTTGTGTGCTTGGATGTGCCGGTTAGGTTCTCAGCAGGGCCTTTCTGCCAAGCGCTCGCGCAATGGCCTTGCGCGGGCCGGTGCCATCATGATGATGTGATAGCCGGACAGATCATCGCCGCAGTCCTGATCAGGAGTAGATTTGTGTGCAAATTAACCAGTTGCGGTGGCCTATCGAGTTTCGTTCCTCAGTTCTCGGCGCAAAATTTTTCCGACGTTGCTCTTCGGCAGCTCGGACCTAAACTCGACATGCTTCGGTACCTTGTATGGAGTCAATTGCGTCCCGGCGAAGGCAACAATGTCCTGGGCATCCAGATTCGAGTCGAGGCGAACCACGAACACCTTAACGGCTTCGGTGGATTTCGGATCGGGGACGCCGATCGCGGCGCATTCCAGAACTCCCGGATGGCTGGCGATCACCTCTTCGACTTCGTTTGGGTAGACGTTGAAGCCGGAGACAATGATCATGTCCTTCTTACGATCCACGATCTTAGTAAAGCCATTCGGCGACATCACGCCTACATCACCTGTCCGGAAGAAGCCGTCACTTGTCATCACCCGGGCGGTTTCGTCAGGCCTGTTCCAGTAACCGGCCATCACCTGCGGCCCCTTGGCGCAAATCTCGCCGGCTTCGCCGATCGGCACTTCCTTGCCATCATCATCACGGATCGAAATGTAGGTTGATGGGACAGGCAATCCGATCGTCCCGGAGAACTCTGCAAGATTTGGCGGTGTCACCGTCAAAGTCGGAGCAGTCTCAGACAGGCCGTAGCCTTCGGAAAGGACACATCCGGTCGCCGCGAGCCATTTATCTGCAACGGTCTTTTGGGTCGCCATCCCGCCGCCGATTGCAATCTTCAATTCCGAAAAATCCACCTTGTTGAAGTCGGGATGGTGCAGAAGACCATTGAACAATGTGTTGACGGCCGGGAAGCTATGGACCTTGTGCTTTCGAAGCTCCTTGATGAATCCTGGAATATCCCGCGGATTCACGATCAGAAGGTTGGTGCCGCCCACTCGCACTGAAAACAGGAAACAGGCCGTGAGTGCGAAGATGTGATAGAGTGGTAGCGCGCAGACTGTCAGGAAGGGCTCGACCACAGGTGGCTTGCGCAACGCCGGATTGGTCCACGCAACAATTTGAAGCACGTTGGCCACCATATTGCGGTGGAGCAACGCTGCTCCTTTAGAGACGCCCGTGGTGCCGCCGGTGTATTGGAGAAACGCAACATCGTTCGGACCAATGTTCGGCTTGTTCAGCTTCATCTTGCGGCCGGCAGACAAAGCATCCTTGAACGAAACGGCGCCTGGCAGCGAATACGAGGGGACCATTTTCTTGACCTTGCGCACAATAAAATTGACAAGAACGCCCTTGAGACCAAGCAGATCTCCCATCGTACCGACAATTATGTGCTTGATGCTCGTCCGCGGCAGCACCTTTTCCAGGGTCGTCGCAAAATTTTCCAGAATAATAATGGCGTCTGCGCCGGAATCGTTGAGCTGATGCTCGAGTTCCCGCGGAGTGTAAAGGGGATTGACGTTCACGACTGTATAACCTGCACGCAAGGCAGCAGCTACCGCAACAGGGTTTTGCAGAACGTTCGGCATCATGATCGCAACGCGGGCGCCCTTCGCAAGACCCCTGCTTTGCAGGTAAGCGCCGATACTGGCCGACATCTTGTCAAGCCGGTCGTAGGTGATCGCCTTATCCATGCAGATCGCAGCTTTGCGACCCGCAAACGTCGCAAAGCTTTCTTCGAACAGTTCGACTAACGAAGAATATTGGTTGACATCGACATCGGCGGGCACCCCCTCCGGATACTGCTGTAGCCAAAAGCGCTTCACGATATTCCCCCTGCAGAAGACATACTTTTCGGTCTCGTTCGATTTTCTCCCCTGGCCCACGACGGTCGAATGCAGTCTGGACGGAAGGACCTCATGGGGCGCAGCACAACCGGGCTCGCAGATTGGGCGACCCACATTTATTGACAAAGCATCAGCCCTGACCTCCTGGACCGCTCCCGCCCAGCCGCGCCTTGTTTGAAGTCATCGCGCTTTTCCGGCACCGCTTTGTTGCGGTCCCAAGCAATTCACGGCCAAGACTGCTCGACGCCGGCATTGCTCTGGCCAGGACCAGCGCCCCGAGCATACGGCAAACCACATCGATCGCCTCATCGCGCGCGTACGGCGTCTTGGGCAGCAGACTTTCAACCGATAGGATCATTCGCTCAACACCATCGGCAAAGATGCTTTTGACGGCATCCGGCTGTCGCGCGACCTCGCCTGCCAGGGCAGCTGCGGGACATGTCGAGCCGGGCGAGTTCCGGGCCTCCTCCGACAGATACGACTTAACGAACTGGTCCAAGGTCGGCATTCGTTCCCGCACGCCATCCATCTGTCGGAATGCGTAGTCGAGTGCCTCTCCCGCTAACGCGCCTTTCGATTCAAAATGATTGTAGAATCCGCCATGCGTGAAACCCGCGGCCCTCATCAGGTCGTTTACCGAGATGCCATCGAAACCACTTTCGCGAAACAGCTTCGAGGCCTTCGCGATAACCCTTTGCCGATTCTTCTCGGCCTGGCTCTCCGTAATCCGCACGATCAAGTCTCCGAACCACCGCCCATCTAATAATGATATACGTCATCATTGATATTGACAACGTCATGTAATAATGATGATGATCATTATTGAACGCACTGAACAAGCGCCGGATTCAGGAGGAAAAATGCCATTTTGGAAGATATATCATCCGGTTGGCGCCTTCACCGCTGAAGACAAACGCGCCTTGTCAAAGCGAATTACCGAACTCTATCGCGGGCTACCAAAATTCTACGTCATCGTCGTCTTTCAGGAGGTTGCCCCCGACTCCTTCTACATGGGCGGTGAGGAGGCTCACAATTTCGTTCGTATCTGGGCGGATCACATCGCGCGGTCATTCCCGCCCGATGCCAAGAAGCTGAAGGCCAAATGGATGGGTTGGGCGGAAAAGGCGCTGGCGCCCTACATCAAGGACCGCGGCAGGGATTGGGAAATCCATATCGACGAAACGCCTTTTGATCTTTGGCAGATCCAAGGCATGCCCCCGCCACCCCCGAATTCCGAATATGAGAAGCGCTGGCGCGAAGAAAACAAGCCGGTGCCGTACCCCATTCAAGAACCGGTTTAGATCCATGCCGATTGTCGGAGGCTTAGATTAGGATGAGCAAACATCACCGTTTTGCAGTCGTCACCGGTGCGTCGTCGGGGATAGGCGCTGTTTATGCCGAACGAATGGCGGAACGCGGCTACGACTTGATTCTCATCGCCCGTCGTCGAGATCGACTTGAGGACATTGCCAAGAGAATTGAGGTCAAGACGAGCCGTACGGTCGAGATTGTGACTGCTGACCTCGCTGATGCGAACGACTTGTTGCGCATTGAGGCTCTGCTGACAAAGCGGGAGGACATCGACGTCCTGATCAACAATGCCGGTCTCGGAGCTCTTGGGCCGACCTCGAAAGTAACTGCGGACGCGCTGGAGAACCTGATAAAGCTCAATATCCTGGCGTTGACACGACTGACTCATGCTGTCCTGCCGGGCTTCCTACGGCGCAATTCAGGTAGGATCGTCAACATTGCCTCCATCATCGCGGTCATGCCGACGCCTTCCGGCGCGAGCTATTCCGGCTCCAAGGCATATGTTTTAAATTTCACGCGATCGCTCCAGATGGAGCTTTCCAAGACAAACATCATTGCACAAGCGGTGCTTCCCGGTCCGGTTCGCACCGAATTTTTTGAAGCATCCGGTCTTAGCGAGGCTCCCTTCCCTGATCAACTCTTCATGTCCGCTGAGGAACTAGTCGACGCCGCTCTCCAGGCATTGGATCAGCGCGACCTCATCTGCTTTCCATCGTTGGAGGATGCATCGTTCTGGATGGCCTTCGAGGACTCTCGTACTGCGTTGAGTCGTGCGCTCACGAAGTCGGGTCGGCCGGCGACGAGGTATTCAGGAGGCACGAGGTAAGGGGCCGCTTGCGACTTTGTCCGACGGCTATCGGGGGCTCCAATACTGTTCGGAGCCAACCTCACGCCCCGAGCGGATCGACGAGGTGTTCAGGGGTAACTCAAAAAGGTAATCTCATCATGCGTCGCGTCGTCGTTACGGGGTTGGGATTGGTAACGCCGCTCGGCTGCAGCACTGAGTTGGCATGGTCCCGGATGCTCGCGGCCCGTTCAGGCTTGGCTGCTCTTCCCGAATGGGCGGCTGCCCTTCCCGCACGCGTGGCTGGCATCGTGCCAGTAAAGGCCAACGATCCGGATGGAGGTTTCGATCCGGATCTGATCGTTCCTCCCAAGGATCAGCGGAGGATGGATCGCTTCATCCTGTTTGCACTGGTCGCTGCGGCCGAGGCCATTGCACAAGCGGCATGGTCTCCTTCCGACGCGCATTCGCTTGAGCGCACGGCGACCGTGATCGCATCGGGCATCGGAGGCTTTCCGGCAATTGTCGAATCGGTTCGCACCACCGATCAGCGCGGGGTCAGGCGCCTCTCGCCGTTCACGGTGCCGTCCTTTCTCGCAAACCTTGCGGCCGGTCATATCTCCATCCGCTACGGCTTCAAGGGTCCCATCGGTACGCCGGTTACCGCTTGCGCCGCAAGCGTACAGGCGATTGGCGATGCCGCACGCCTCATCCGAACCGGAGAAGCGGACGTTGCGATTTGCGGTGGCTCGGAAGCCTGCATCGATCTCGTGAGCCTCGGCGGCTTCGCCGCCGCCCGGGCTCTTTCGACCGGCTTCAACGAAACGCCGACTCGCGCGTCCCGCCCATTCGACCGCGACCGCGATGGTTTCGTCATGGGCGAAGGTGCGGGTATTCTCGTCATTGAAGAGTTGGAACACGCGCTCCACCGGGGCGCCCAGCCGATCGCCGAAATCGCCGGCTATGGCACGACTGCTGATGCCTACCACATCACGTCGGGACCCGAGGACGGCGAAGGCGCGCGCCGCGCCATGGAAGGCGCATTGCGTCAGGCCGGCCTCAGGCCCAGTGATGTCCAGCATCTCAACGCCCATTCCACCTCGACGCCGGTTGGCGACGTTTCCGAACTGGAAGCGATCAAAGCCGTGTTCGGCCGCGACGGAAAAATTGCCGTGAGCGCCACCAAGTCGGCGACCGGTCATCTGCTCGGCGCAGCCGGCGGAGCGGAAGCGATCTTCACGATCCTCGCGTTACGCGACCAAGTCGCACCGCCCACTCTCAATCTCGAAAATGGCGACGCAGCCGCGGAAGGCGTCGATCTTGTGTCCCGTGAGGCCAGGCGCATGACGATGGAGCATGCGATTTCGAATGGATTCGGCTTCGGGGGCGTCAACGCCAGCGTTATCTTTCGACATTGGCAATGAGGCCGCATACTAAACGCCGTCGACGCGACCCTTACCACTACTTTGCCAGCTCCCAGCACGCATGCGAGTATGCGACATGACGCAGTCCAAGCGCGACGCCCAACCTTCCGTCCAGGATGTTGCACTCATTGTCGGTGGAGGTCCGGGCATCAGCTCAAGCTGCGCGAGGCTGTTCGCGAAGAACGGTATGCGTGTTGCTGTGGCAGCCAGAAATCCCGAAAAAGCAGTCCTTGAGAAACTCGAAAAGATGCATGGCGTGCGTCGATTCGCTTGCGATGCGAGCGAACCGGCGGCCGTGGATCAGTTGTTCAAGAATGTCGTGCAGGACGTTGGGACGCCGAGGCTTGTCGTGCATAATATCGATGGCCGGGTCCCCGGCATTTTCCGCAAGAGCGCGATCGAAGCCGACCCGATCATGTCGCTCGAAACACTTCGAAATGCGGCGTTCAGCGCCTTTCTGGTGGGTCAACAGGCAGCCAGGCTCATGCTTGGAAACAAACTCGACGCCAACGGGGCGAAGGGAACGATCATCCTCACGAACGCCAGCGCAGCGCTCAAAGGCTTCCCGTCGAGCGGTGCCTTTGCGATGGCATGTCATGCCAAGTCCGGACTCGCGCAGAGTATGGCACGAGAACTGATGCCGCAGGGTATCCACGTAGCGAATGTGCCGATCGACGCCGCGATCGGCTGGACTCAGGAGAACGGGACCCGGGCGCACCGGCTGGCAGGAACGACTGTCGACGACAATATGGCCGACCCCGACCATATCGCCGAAACCTATCTGCAACTGCATCGCCAGCATCGTTCGACGTGGGCTTCGAAGTCGTGCTCCGGCCGTGGATCGAGAAATGGTGACTGGCATCGCCGGCGCGCCACGTCGCGCCTGATGCAGGCGACTCTCATGGCCGACTGGACCAGCTCTCAACCAGAACAGAAAGGAGCAAGAGTCAGAGCCTGCGATTCTGCTTATTGACGAGCACCACGCGCGGCTGGAACTTCCCGGCTTCATCGTCGTTGAAATTTGGCGTAGGCAACAATAATGACCTTGTCGCCTACCATCGCTTGACGCGCCGCCGCTCCGTTAAGCCCTATGCTGCCAGAGCCAGCAGGAGCTTCGATGACGTAGGTGGAGAATCGAGCGCCGTTACTCACCAGTGCGTCGCGCTCGGACGCGTGCCGAATCTCAAACAGCTTATCAACGAGGAATCGCGGGTCGCGGGCGGCGCCGGTTACGACAGCGATAAGCGTGCGATATGCCCAGCGCCCGGGTGAGCCGGCATCCAGTCGGCGATCGCGTTCTTGCAACTGCCTCGGGCGGCTTTGCTCTACCGAGCTACACCACCACAAGGGACACGACCTGCGGCCTCGAGCAGCGCGCTGATGCGCAAGAGTTCGATGTCGCCAACGGAACCTGCCAAAACGCACGGACACGCTCCCGCGAGGCGCATGCCGCCGTGATGTCGCGGGTTGGACCAGCAAGGACGGACGGCATGCCGGTTCATCCGCGTCCGGGCTTCAGGAAAATCGCAACCTTCGCATTTTCAGCACACACGTCGCACGAGGATCGGTCTGCACGTGCGCGTTACCGCCAGCGCGGCGGACTTGAGACGAATCACGGCGTCTGCGAGCCCATGCACGGCATCGGTCGCCCAGGGGTGGGCCGCCGTCCTCTTTGGGCACTCCCCCGGACGAGCGCGCCCGCGAAAATAAGACGCTTGGATATGGGCGGTTCCAGCTTTTGGCGGCAACTTTGCCCGAAGGCGCGCCCGAGGGGGACGCGCTACGAAGCGCGCATGGGAAGGTCCGGCGTCGCGGCCGGATTCTTCCTTCCGCGTCACAGGGAGGAACAACAATGCGCAAGTCTCTGCTCAGCGCCGTCGCGGTGGCCGCCCTTGTGCTGCCCGGCTCGGCTCT